>NZ_JBIAKA010000005.1:0-546927 GCF_042872225.1 Streptomyces sp. NPDC005374
CGCCCGCCGAATACGAAGCCAACTACTACCGAGCGACCACGAAACCCCAGGTCACAGTCAACATCTGAGATCTCTATTGAACCCGGAACGGTTCACGGCACCGGTGGACGACCCAGCGTTGTTGACCAGGATGGTCACGTCGCCGGTGGCCTCGGCGGCGGCCGCCACCGAGGCGGGGTCGGTGATGTCGAGTGCGATCGGCTTGGCGCCGGGCAGGTCGACCTGGTCGGGATTGCGGGCGCCGGCGTAGACGGTGGCGCCGCGGCTGAGCAGTTCGGCGGCGAGGGCCCGGCCGAAGCCCCGATTGGCTCCGGTGACAAGGGCGGTGCTGGTGGAGAGGTCCATGAAGGTTCCCGGTGAAGTGGAGGGGAGATGGACAGAGCGCTGATGGCATGGCCTGATGTGACCCAGGTCCATTAAATTACGATCGTAAGAGTAAGCAGGTCGAGTCAGTGATCGCAACCGACCAGCCTGGTGAACGACGCTGCACCAGGCACCTTGCCGGAGCGCCGTCAGGGAGCTGATCGACGCCGGCAAGGTCAAGTGCTTCGGCCTGAGCGAGACCGGCCCGCAGACCATCCGCGGGGCGCATGTCGTACAGCCGGTCTCTGCCTTGCGGGCCGAGTGACCCTGGTCTGTGGCCCCGCCCATACCCGGCAGCCCGCCGCTACGATCACTGGCCATGGACTGGCTCGAGCGCACCGCAAGCTGAGGCAGTGGACCAGAAGCGGGACGCGCGCGCCGCACAAGCCCCTCCTGCTCCTGTACGCCCTGGGGCGGTTCCAGGAGGACGCGGACAGCGAGCTGCGGTACAGCACGGTGGAGGACGATCTGCGGCAACTGCTGACCGAGTACGGTCCGCCCAACAAGACGACGCCCGCCTACCGCACTCGATTCTTCTGGCATCACCGCATCTCGCGGTCGTGGAGCGGCCAAGCCGCGGAGACCGAGCAATCGATTTCGCTCACACTGCCCTTCAGCGACTGGAAGGGTTGGGGCGCCAGTGGCTCCTCGTGTGTTCCGCGCCGCCGCAGTGCTGCGCCACCGGAGACGTGGGTACCGCCATTGATGGCCCGCCTGAAATCTCCGCTTCCGCAGTCTCGCAGCAGAGCCGTCTGGACGAGTCACCTCGCCTGTCAGACCGAACTGCCATGCTTCCTAGATGGCCAGTAGGAACAAAGTGCGACGAGGGCGGCCCGCCGTACCTGTGCGACGAGGCGATCCGACCCGTGGACCCGCTGAATTCCTGTGGACGCAGACACGATCGGGGGCACGAGCCGGTCGCGGGTTTCACTACCAGGATGCCGTCGGAGCATGGCTGTGCGGCCGGGTCCTGTCCGGCCGGCTCGCCATCGATCGCATTGTCCCGGAGGGGTTTGAAGACCTCTCTTGCGAGGGCCCGACGTCCTGGCATGTCCAGGTGAAATCACGTCAGGAACGGGTCGGTGATTTCACCGCTGCTGATGTGGCCGGGCATCTCGTCGCCATGGCCAAGGCGCATGCCAAGCGGGCAGCGGCGGGAGTGACCGATCGCGCGATCCTCATTCTCGAACGGCCGGTGGCAGGAGAGCTGTTCACCCACTGGGATCGTCCGTTGAGCGCTCTCCCAACAGGCCATCCGGTGCTGCGGGAATTCGCCACGAAGGCTGCACACGCCGGTCTGGACAGGGACGAGATCGACGCCTGGTGCGAGGCTGTCAGCCTCTACGTGCTGCCATGGGGCGCCGCGGCAGCGGAAACCCGGGCCGCGGTAGTACAGCGCTTCGGGCTGCTCCCTGCGGCCGCCGAACCTATTGTGCTAGCCCTACGCGACGAGGTGGCAGGCCAAGCGGATGCCAACGCAGAGGCAAGTCTGGGTGACGCGGCTGGGCTCACTCGAACAAGCATCGAGCGCATCGCCCAGGAGGTCGTGGAAACCATCGAGCGCGAGTCACTGGAAGAAGCCCTGTCGTCAGGTGCCTGCGAGCCGGTGGACTTCGACCGACCGCTTCTGCCAACCGGCTTCTACGAAGGCATCGACGTGCAGCCCGGCCACATCGCAGCCGGCCTGCCCGCACCCAGGCAGGCTCTGACCGGCCAGGTGGTGACGGCGATCGGCCGCGAAGAGAGCGTCCTCATTGTCGGCCCGTCAGGAGTGGGCAAGTCGACTGTCATGTGGACGGCCGCCTACGTGACCAGGCATGTGCTCTGGTATCGGATCAGACGTCTCCGAGACGGGGACATCGCCGCGTTGGTGCGGCTGGCAAGAGCGTTGAAACCCTCGACACGCTCGCCGGTCGGATTCGTGGTGGACGGCATCGGAATCGGCTCGGCCGAGGCTTGGGACGCCCTTCAGCGAGAACTCGCCCCGATTCCCGGAGTCCTGCTGTTGGGTTCTGTCCGCAGTGAGGACTTGCTGCCCCTGCGGAGCCGGGCCAGGTGTACGCAGATCGCGGTGACACTTGACGAGGACGTCGCGAAGGAGATCCACACCGGGCTGACCGCCTCCGGTGCCACGACGACACCGCACTGGCGGGAGGCATACGAGGTAGCCGACGGTCTGACTCTGGAGTTCACTCACCTTCTCACCAAAGGAAGGCGGCTCTCGGACGTTCTGTCGGAGCAGGTCGACCGGCGGGTAGTCGAAGGACGACAGACAGAACTCGACATTCTGGCCAGGATCTCGGTGGCCCATCGATGGGGCACCGATCTGCCGGTACGGGCGCTCCAGCGACAACTCGGCATTGAGGACGTGGAACTCCGCGCCGCGCTCTCGCGTCTGGTCCACGAGCACCTCGTTCACGAGCGGCTCGGACATCTGTCCGGACTCCACCAACTGCGCTCGGGCAGATTGGCGGATGCCGTACACGCGGTACCGCCACCCGTACTCGACGAGACCGTCATCGCGGTCATGCGGATGCTGACGGACGAACAACTCCAGCCGTTCGTGGCCGGCGTCCTCACGGACTGCCCCGACCTCGATTCCGTCGTACTGGACCAGATTGTCGTCGAAGTTGGGCAAAGGCACGGAACGACTGCGGTCACCGGTGTTTTCCAGGCGCTCCGGCTGGTCGATTTCACTCGTTGCGCCACCGACTGGAAGCAGATCCTCGACCGGCATCAAGTAGCGCTCGCACACCGTCGAACCCTTCTGCAGTTCGCGCTGCTCGACGGGGATCCACTGCCCAACCTGCAACCCGAGATCGCGGCGGCCACAGCCGAGATCCGCGCGTACCTTCCGCTGAGCTCGCCGCTGCGCGACACCCTGGTGGAACGGCTCGGGACGGCCCAGTTGGCCCAACTTCTCGCCCAGTGCACGGAACCGATCGAGACACAGAGGGTCCTGGCCGTCCTGACAGGAACAGACCTGGATCTTACGAACTGGGCTGCAACGCTCACGGATTCTCCGTTCGGCCGACTGCTGACCGGTTCATCGACTGAGTCGCTGGGGGACCTTCTCACAGCGGCGCGAGCCGTGTCGTTGGATCTGGCGAACAGCCTGCTGGAACTCGTGGGCGGAGAGGAGGCTGTTCTGACGAGACTGAGAGCCCATTTTCCGTGGTTGTACGAGGTATCCGTCGTAGAGCGGGAAGGCCGACAGGTTGCGTACGCCCGTCTTCTGCACGTGTCCGATCGGGCTCAGCCGGAGGCGGAACAAGCGATCCGGGCCTTCGGGCGGATCCTGCTGCGCTGCCTCCCCCACTGCGAGAGCGTGGACGTTCAGAGCCTTCTGCCCGGTGGCATTCCCCAGACCTTCGGTGACTTCACAGCTGGGATCAGCCGTTTGGAGCGTCAGTACGATCGCTCGCCGACCCAGGTGGCATGGACTCGCGCGCAGAGCCTGATCGCCACCACTCTGGCCGGCACCACCGACCGGACCAGCAGGACCGCTGCGGCAAGCGCCCTGCTCCCTGAGCTGTACAAGTACTTGATTGATCTGACCCGAGTCTGGCTCACCGGCCGCAGCCAGCCCCGGGACGTCGCCATGCTCAAGAAGGTGCAGGCTGACCTGTACAAGCGGGCCACCGCGCTGACACTGCCCATGGACAATACCCACCTGTCCTCGCTGCCTGCCGATGACGCGGTCCCGGGTGGCGGAGCGGACCACTTGCAATCGCTCGCACACGGGATCGCGGACAATCTGACACAACGGATCGTCAATCCCGAGGAGTACAGATCACTCGCCGGGTACGTCCGAGACTCGCTGAGGAATAGCGCGTTGGGCGTGCGGGACCAGGAGCAATGGCACCTCGTCGACCAAGAACTGCCACCTGTCCTGGACCAGTTGACGAAGGCTCTCACCGACCTTCACGCCGTTCTCGCTGAGCTTACGTGGGGCACCCTCGGCCTACAGGCCATCAGGACCGCGGCACGATCAGGGCCGTCCGGCCTCGCTCTCGCCCGGGCCGCGGACGTTGCCCGCACCGCCGCCGACGCCCGAGCGCCCGCCGCACAGCAACAGCTCCAAGCCGACGCCGAGGCCGCAGGACTCTCCGTTCAGCTCTTCACCCGCCCTCCCGCCGATCCGAACGCGATGGAATGGCCAGCTGTTGAGTCGGCGGTGGGCGTGTACCTCGAGGACGTCATCGGATGGTCAGCGACGGTGGACGAACTAAGCGCCTTGATGCACCACGATTATGTGTCGCAGGGATACCGGGGACCCGTCCTCCTCATGCCCCTCATCGACGGCAGACCGGTCCGCCTCCTGACCCAGCAGCTCCAGACCACGTTGTGGCCGGGAGTCGACCTCTTCGACACCTGGAGTGCGGCCCTCCCCGAAGCCCACCCGACCCCGCTCACCAACGCGGTCATCAACGCCCATCAGGCTCTCCAATGCCTCTCTGGTCTGGCGCACCTAGCGACCTTGCGGGATACCGCTCCACTGCACCAGAGCGTCGCCGACGAAGCCGCGACGCGATTCCAGGAGACACATCGCATCATCACGGAACTCAGTCCCGGAGACCTGGTCATCAGTGAGATCGTGGACTTCCTCGGAACCCTGGCTCTCCGGGTGCAGAGCGAAATCGACACGGGCACAGCGGTCCGAGAACCGGGCGTACCGAATCTCGCCGTCGCCATTGCTGAAGGCGCCACCGGCCAACCGACCGACGACTTCCAGGAGATGGAATTCCTGATCATGGTCGCCCTGCAGTGGGACCTCTCCCCCGAACGCGCGGCACAGCCCCTTACCGCTGCCGATGACTGAGGCACCGGTGTCGGGCGACGAGAACACCCACCCTGTTCTGCCGCGGAGTCCGATGTTCATCGAGGCAAGGCAGTGAACAGCCCGGTACGGACGAACCAATACGCGGGCCGCTGTGCCCGGTGCGGCGCAGACGTCCCGGCAGAGGCCGGAGTACTGCTCCGAAGCGTGTGGGGTGGCTGGGTGATCTATCACCCAGATCACGCCCCGACACCCGATCCGGACGGCACCACGTCTGACACGTCCGCGATGCGCCCCAATCAGAGAGACGGGGAGTGCGAGACCTGCGGCTCGGTCGTTCCGGCTGGGCTGGGGGTGATCGTGAACACCGGCTTCGGTGGATGGGACGTCTACCACCGTGAACACGTCCGTGAGCCTGCTCCACCACCACGCCAACACCATCCGGGCTGGCACCGACGCCGCCTCATGGCCCTGGACATCGCAACCACCGGCAACCGTTACGGTATCGACCGCATTCTCGGCGCGGCGGTACGCACCACTGACGGAACGAATCGGCTCTGGCTCATCGATCCCGGCCCCGGCCCGCTGTCCGTCACGCCTCGCAAGAATCACGGCATTTCAGTGGAGCGCGCCCGTGCCCACGGAACGACTGCCATCGAGGCTCTGGAGGAATTGACGACTGTGCTTGTGGGGCAGTTGGCAACCAAGGAACCGATGGTGGTCTGGTATGCCCAATTCGTGCTGACCACGTTGGAGAGTGAACTGCGCCGGCACGGACTCACACCACTGTCCGATCGCTTGGCCAACGGCATGTCACCGATCTGCGACCCACTCGTTCTGGACCGGCACGCTGAGCCCTTCCGCTCTGGCGGACGCGCCCTGGAAACGGTCGCCAAGTGGTACGGCATCCCGCATGAACGCCCGGGTGACCCCTCCTGCGACGCCGAAACCACGCTCGTCCTCGCGCAGGTCATCGCGGCCTGCCACCCTGCCGTAGGCCGCTTGTCCCGCCCCGCGCTCCACCGGGAACAGGTCCGCTGGTACGAGCAGTACGTGCAGGAAGCTGAGGCTCGGCGTCCCAACAGGGACAGGGATCGGAGCTGGCCCTTGGAGACGGTCCAGGTGCTGGACTGGAAGGAGCACGAACTCGTCTGATGCACGGCATCAGTGGCCATATACCTAGGCCGGCACCCGCCGTCTCTGCCTGTTGCCCTTTCACTCACGGGACCGGTTGTCGGCCGCCACACGCACACTGTGGCGTGGGTCGCGGGCGAGGAGTTCCAGTACGGCTCTCGCCGTTTCGGATCGCTTGAGGTCAGTCTGAGCAGCTGCTTCGGCCAGTGTCTGACGGACTCTGTGCTCACTGTCCTTGGCCAGGCGCATGGCGGTGTCCCGGTAGCGATCGGGATGCCGTAGGCACAGCACCGCGCAAGCTTGACGCACATTGATATGGCGGTGCGCCGCCAGAAGGTCGGCGTCGACATCCGCGGTGATGCCTTCCACGAGTCCACTGAGCGCGACCGCCGCAGCATGAAGGTGGGCGGTGTCCTCGCTGGACAGCAGACCGATGGCTTGTCCGCGCACCCATGCGTGTTCTTCGGGGGTTGTGGCTGACGCGACTGCCAGAAGTAGAGCTTCTCCTCGCAGAGACGCCGAACCCCCAGAGACCTTGAAGGAACTGAGCGGGTGGGGCGTGCCGGTCAGCTGGTCGTCCAGGTGACTGCCGTCCTGGTCGCCGACCGCGAAGCCCTTCGCTGTACCGAACACCTGTCGCTGGACGTCGACGGGCAGGTCGACCACCAGATTACGGACTCCGATGAGCGCGTCCTTCCTGGTTGTGGCCACTTCACGCACGTCATTCGCGATACTCATGAGCTTGTCGAGGCATTCCGTGCGACTCTCCTCGCCGAGCTTGCCGACCAAGTAGGAATCGGAGACCAATCTGGTTCCGAACTCCGCGATGCCAGGTTTCGGTTCGCGGTGTCGAAGAATGCGGGCCCGCGCCTGCTCCGCGCGTTCGCGCACCGCGACGTGGTCGGGGTCGATCACAGCCCGTGCGACATCGGCCAAGTAGAGACCGTTGTCGTCGAGGCGGCCGACTCTCGCCCGGAGCCGGATGAGGTCGTCCTCAGCCAGCCCGCCCGGGACAACGGAGCCTGCCCGGGGTTCCGTTTCCGCTTGCCGCGCTTGCAGAAGGCTGATCACCTTGTCATCCACGACGAGTTGGAGCGCCTTCTGTGCCCCTCCGTCTGCCAGATCGAAGAGTCTGGTCAGAGCTTGCATCGCGATGGCCCCGTGGGTTCTGGCGATGGCGACACAGGCGGAGGCATGGCAGTCGTCCGAGTGGTGGTACTCGTTGGATCCCCGTGGGACATCAGGGGCCAGGAGATCGAGAACTGCGAGAGCTTGTTCCTGTGTTCCCCGAGCCGCGAGCGCGCAGACGCTGCGAGTGACCTGGTGCGTGAGGTTGTGGAAGGGGGAATCCGCCACTTCGCCGGCTCTGGCCCGTTGAGCCAGATCAGTCAATTCACCGAGCAGATCACGGGCCGTCTCGTCGGAGATCAGATCCGCCTGCGCCTCAACGATCGTGGTGCGGCAATGGAGTACCCACCAGGGAGCATCGGAGAGGGGGCCGAGTGGCAACGTGAGGTCGCCGACGGCAGCGGCGAGTTCCTTGAGCTTCTTCGTCCTGCCCGCGCGTTGGTAGTACTGGGCGGCAAGAGATGATTCGTGACTCTCTCGATACAAGTCCCCCAGAAAATCCAGTGCCTCGAACTCGCTGCCCCAGTCTCCAGTGGTCACCGCGTCGGTAAGCCAGCGACGGGCTGACAAGACCGCCTCGACAGGTTTGCCGTTCACCTTGGCCGACAAAGCCTGTTCCCGGAATGGGCGCACTCGGTCAAGCAGACGTCCCGTGCCGGTGGCGCGGAGCGCCTGCGCGAGCCGATGCTCGTCATCGATGAGCGAGGTCAGAGGACCGTACTGGGCGTTCACTGCCCGGATCGCGTAGAGCCAGTCCGCGGCATCCTCGGTCATCCCGGCATGGATGGCGTCGTAGACCGCATCGCGCCACGTCTCGACTGCCTCCTCCGCTCGACCCTCAAGGGCGCAGAGCCTGGCTTCACGTGCGTTGATCAAAGCTGCCTGTCGACCGGACACCCGGTGATGCCGCGCCAGCCGCTTAAGCTCCGTGCGCTCGGCGAGGTCGTACTCGGCGCGCACCAAACGCAACCGGACGACAGCGTCCTCGGCGACCCGTCTGATCAGCTCCGTATCCGCTCGCGTGGCGGCTGCGGTGATGAGACCGTCCAGGTTTTCGACTCGGTCCGGGTCCAACGCCAGCAGATGTTCGGCGAACAGCAGCACCAGCAACGGCTGGTAAACCGGCTCTTCCGCGGCAGGCGTCTCCAGCGCGGTACACAGAGCGACGAAATGACCGAGTGGATGGAGCACGCTCTTGACTGCGGAACCGACCAATTGGAGGTGCCGTTGCGCGAGTGCTGTCTGCGTCCGCCCGGACGCCTTCTCGCTGGCGGTCAGTTGTTCAATACGGTGCAACAGTCTCCGGGGTTCGTCGCGATCCCCGAAGTGCAGTGCGACGACCGCGAGATGTGCAGCCAAATCGATGGCTTCATCAACGAGTTGGGCGTCCACCAGTGCGTCGAGTTGCTTGCCTCGCATGGTGACCGCATGACCGCGGAAACCGGCCTCGTCGAGCCGTTCGGCCAGTTCGCCGTACAGTCGGGCGGACTCCTTCGGCGCGGTCGATCGGTGGGCGTCCGCCCGTCGCAGAATCGGTGCCACGTCGTTGGTCTGCAGCGGGCCGACAAGGATCCGCTCCGCCTGCTCCTGCCGATCGGGCAGTGGTACGGGAACTCCTTGTGGGGGAGCGCCTGTACAGAATGTCGTCGCCGTCTCGCGGGTCCAGAATCGGGCGACCACATCGCCTTGGAAGCGCAGGTAGTCATTAATCTGCTCGGATCCCCACAGGCCCAGCTCCAGGTCGGAGTGTGCGTCCTGGAGTCTGGCAAGCTCATCAACGACCTGAGTGGGCTGCGTGGTAGCCGAGGTGGCAATGATCAGATGGCGCGCGCCGAAGGGGCGCCGACCACGTGTGAAGGTCTCCACGGCTGCTCGCAGATCGCCGGCAGTGAATGACTGATAGTCCTTGCACTGGACAACGGTGTAGTTGCCATCCGGCTCACGGCCGGCGAGGTCGATGCCGTACTGCGCCTGCCCCTGCGTACCGTAGCGGCGAAACTTCACGCCTCTCAGACCGAGCACGCCGCGTGACAGCGCCAGTACGAGCTTCTCGAAACGGTCCCAGCCGAGGTGCAGATCGAGGTCCTCACCCGGTGGGACGTTGCCTGAGGCGCCGGGCTCGGGCGAAGCGCTGAGATTGGGATCCGCGGTCCACGGCTCCCAGGGGTCTTCTCCACCGACGGATACAGCTCGTTGCGAGGCAGTGTCGATCACGCTTCAATATTACATCGCGATCGTGCATAAATTCCTTCAGACCAAAGAACTCACCCTCCATAGCGACTTCCCGTAGCGCTCGGTACAGGGCGCTTGAGGGCTGATCGCTAACTCACCTTTCTCATTCTGACCAAAGCATCAAGTTGATCACCGGTAGTCCCGTGGCGTGACGCCAACCGTGCTGGGTGTATCAGAGATTGCGGGGCTCGACAGTTACAAGCGCACCTTACCTCCCGCCAGCATTCATTCGGCCGAGATGATCTATTTCTCTGCCTTACTCGGGTGCCCGAGCAAGAGCTGCCGTGAGAAACTCGGTTTACTTAGCTTTCTGATTCTCATGCATGTCGTGACGGGATCCTGAAAACCGCGAGCGTATCCAGATGATCGGCGGTATCCGAATAACCTACACCTCCTCGCGGCTGCTCATCTTCACCGTATGAGTCTGCAAAAGGGGCCCTTTCAACGGTCCAATCGAACCTCGCGATCTCCAGGAGGGCGGTCTGCTGTCGGCTCCGTACGGCGGCGAACTGGCCGGCCCGGCCTTCTCGGACTGACGGCCTGTCTGGGGGACGGACGAGTAGCGGGACCGCTCGGTCGATGTCAGACCCTTGCGGAATCATGATGCTCGGAAGCCTGGTCGACCCTGCTGGAGGGGCACGTGGTGAACGCCGACCTGATACGAGACCTTGGCAGGCCGGACCGGCACGAGGCAGCAGCGGACGCGTTGGTGACGTTCGGCGCCGGCGGGGTGGAGCAGTTGGTGCGGGAGGTCATGGACGCGGAGTCCCCGGTGGACTGGCGGCCGATCGCCGCCGTACTCAGGCGGATAGGGGATGCGGGGTTCAACGGTCTGCTCCAGGGGCTCCTCTCCGCGTCCACCGAGGAGTCCCGCGGACGCGTCGGCTTCGCGTTCTCCCAACTCGGCGTGGCCGTCCTCGACCGTTACACCGCGGCCCTCACCCACCCCCTGCCGCTCGTGCGCCGTCAGGCCATCCGTGGAATCGAGCACTGCGGCGAGGCCGGCCGGTCCGCAGCCACCCTGCTGCCGCTGCTCGGCGACCCGGACCAAGAGGTCGCCCAGCAGGCCCAGGACACTCTGATCCGCACCGGCCAGCACGCGATTCCGCTGCTGCAACGCATACGCGAACGGGGGCCGGGCCGCCAGCGGGCGCGGGCGTTGACCGTACTCGTCGAACTCGGCGGCGAACCGGCGCTGTCGCGCACAGACACGGCCGCGATCGAACGACTCATCCGCATCAAGCTCCCGGACGATCGGCCCGAACCACTGTGGGCCTGCTGGAACCACTGGATGGCCATCCCCGGCGGAGACCAGACCGGGATCATGCACGCACTCGGCCTGACCGATCCACGACCCGTGACCTTCGCGCTCGGCAACGCCATCGTCGACGCCGACGGCCACGGCTGCGACACGGACGAACACACCGGCTACGAACGGGTCTTCGTCACCCCCGAACTCGATGGCTGGACCCTCGTCCTCGGCGCCTGGTGCGACCCGCACGGCCAGGAGCGCCGCGAGGACGTACTGCGTCTGTGCACCGAGCTCAGTGCCCGTTACGGCCGGGCCCAGGCGTACTACTACGGCGGCCAGGGCGACGGCTCAGCCTGGCTCGTTGCCGAGCACGGCACGGTGATCCGGCGCTACGGCGAAACCGGCGAGGCGGAGGACGAGTTGCTGACCCTCGGCGAGCCGCTGCCGTACGAACGAACACGCCGTACGGAACTGGACCTGCACCCCGACTGGGACCCTGCGCAGGAGAGCGAGGACGACGAGGACGCGTGGCGGTGGACCGCTCACGACCTCGCCCCGGACATCGCCCGCTCACTTGGCTCCGCGAGTCCTCTCGATGTCACTGCCGACACGCCGTCACGCGGCACCGGCGTCATCGCCCTGACTCCGTACGGCGTCACCCACGGCGTACCGGCGGGCGCCTACCGCATCTGAGTCATGACTGCCCTGATGTGCTCCCGCAAGGGCATCCTTCCGGCCGGCGCCCGCTTCCCGTGCTCGCCCGCTCGCCGGCCACCTCGAAGGGCTCTCGACGTCTCGGGGTCGACGGCGTGCCCATAGCGTGCCCTGAAGAGCGGTAAACCACGGTCAACAGCAGTGCGATCCCGCGCTTGCGGGCGCCACACCAGAGCGCATACGACCAGGTCAGAAGCCATCCAGCTCGCCAAGCGCCGTCGCTTCCCAAGCTGAGAGTGCGAGTTCGATTCTCGTCACCCGCTCTTTTCAAAGCCCCAGGTCAACGACCTGGGGCTTGTGTATTGGTGGGCCGTTGATGCGTTTTGCAGGTGCCCTCACGTCGCCACATGGCGCCGACCTGGACGTTCACGCAGATGAGCGGGAGGCGAGCCCTCAGCCCGCCGTTTCCCAGCGACGAAGGACACCTTTCCTGCACGTACCTCGTCGTGGGCGGTACATAAGTCCCTTATGGGAGCAGTCACTTGACCCCGGATGGTCCTGGATCAGAGCGGGAGGTCGTCGGGGAGTACCCGGAACGCCTTGTAGCGGCCCAGCGGGCGTATGGCCCGGAAGTCCCGTCGGTCCAGGGTGAGAATCGCGTCCGTGTCGTAGTCGGCGGCAAGCGCCACGTTCACCGCGTCGGCGAGGTCGAGGTCGAGCGCGCGATAGCGGACACGGACGGACTGGGCTGCGCCCAGGTGGTCCTCCGTGATCTCCGGCATGACGACACGACCCCGGCTCATCCAACGCCGTAGGTCGTCGACGGCGCTGAGTGCAGCATCCCTGCCGAGCTCACGCGTCGCCACATGATCCAGTTCGGCCAGCAGGAGCGGGGACATGACCAGCAGGCCCGCTGCCATGATCGCCTCGTTCGCCGCCCGGTGTTCCGGATGAGCCGAGTCCAGCGCCGCCAGAAGGCCGGACGTATCGGCGATGACGATGATCACGCGGCGGATCCGGAACCCGAGCCGGTCTCACGCCGCACGGCCTCGGCGACCGTGTCGCGGACCTCCGGCTTGGACAGCGTGAGCCCCGGTCCCTCGAAGGTGCGTGAGAACAGCGGCTCGTCCCAGACCCGGTTCGCCATGGCCGCGAGGTGGATGCCCTGGCGGATGATCTCGGCCTCGCTTATACCTCGGCGCTTGGCGGCCTCCTTGATGATCGCCAGGTCCTCGGGGTCCGCGTAGACGTTCGTGCGCTTCATCGACATGTACCAAGTATAGTACATGTACCGGATTGATATACCCGGCGTTACCTTCCCCGGTCCCGTTGCCGACGACCGGCCGAGCCGACCTCACAGGCCCGTCGGGGTGCCAGACCGTTCCTGGGGAGAGGGGTACGTCACCACCACCAGCGCGCCCTTGACGCCCTTCGGCATACGCCCCCTCTTTCGCTCGTGTACCCGAAAGCCGGCGGGACGGTGGAGTTCCGGCCCGCACCCCGGCTTCCCGGGGCCGTTCCGGGACCCCTCCCGACGCAGTGCCGGTAGGGATTGCCCGACAGACACGTGAAGGGGGAATGCATGGTGCGAGCACGCTCGGGAGCGTTCCCGGCCGTCGTGGCCCTGGTCGCCGTACTGGTGTCGGCGTGTGGCGCGGCGGCGCCGCAGACATCGCGGGAGGAGTTGTTCCAGGAGGACGTCCGATCGACCCACATGAAGAACGACTGGTTGGGCCGCGAGGGCGGGACGAGTGCGGATCGGATCGCGAACTTCGCCTCTCGCGGCACGCCGACCGATCTGCTTTCCCGCCTGCTGTCCGCCCGGCCATGCGATGCCGACGCCGACTGCCCCCCGAGCGGAGCGGCCGGCCAGGCGGTGCGGGACTTCGCGGGGTCCGCCGGGTCGGTCTACGAGGGCTCCGTTCTGGTCAAGCGTCGGAGCGGGTCGCTGGAGCTGATCACGCTGTACGTGGCACACACATCCGGCAGGGCCCCGGCGCTCGTCGACTCCCGCGGCAGGACCTACACGGGTGGCCTGTACGGCTTCCGCCATCACAACGACCTGCTCAGCTCCGACGACATGATCCTCACGCCGGCCGCCATCACCTCCGTATCGGGTGGCGGAAAGGTCGTCGCAGTCTCCGGGCACACGGCCACGGACCGGCAGCCGTGGCTCATCGGCACGACCGTCGTGGTGTTGCTGCTGGTGCTGGTGCTCAGAACCGCGATCGGCGCGCGGGCGGCCCGTCGGCGTACAGCGGAGGTATGCCCATGACCGGCTCGCCGAACGAACCGGGTGCGGCGCAACTCCTGCCCGAGGAGCCAGAGGAGCCCGAGGAGGAAGAGGTGGAAGAGGTTGAGGCGGACGCCCGCAGGCCCCGGGTGATCACCGTGGCGTTCTGGCTGTTGATCACGTCCGCGGTGCTCTGGGTGTTGGTCAGCGGGAGCGACGACCCGGCCGAACAGCAGGGGACCGCTGCGATCCTCTGCGTCTACATCTGGTCCGCAGTACGCGTCCGTCGCGGCCGGTGGACAGCCAGGATCGTCGGCACGGCCGCTGCCGTCTGGCTCCTCGTCGTCCTGGGGTCCCGGGTGCAGGGCTTCATGGGCCCGGAGTACCCGTACGGGCGGGACTACGCCGTGTTGGACATCATGGCGATGGTCCTGACCGGCATCGGTGTGGCCCTTCTCTACGGCCGTCGAGGCACCACGTACTTCCGCCGGCGGCCATGGTGACGGCGTCAGGCGGCGTCGATCAGTGCCAGGTCCATCGGTACGAGCGTGGTCGATGCCAGCAGGGCCCGGATCAGGTGGTCGTTGAGCGCGTTGCCCACCGGCTCGCCGAGCTCCTCGCGGGTCAGCCAGGGCACCCCGTCGCGGGACAGCTTGGTGCGCACGCCGTTGACCAGGTGCTCGACGCGCTTGTCCGTCCAGCCGGCACCGGGCTGCACCTCGGCGAGTTCGGCGGCGGTCTGCCGCCAGGTCAGCGGCTGTGGCCGGGGTTCGTGCAGCAGGTAGCGCCGGCCGAGGACGACGAGGGCGAGCTTCTCCTGTTCGGTGAGCGCCCATACCCGGGGCGGGCGGGTGACGTCCTCGTGCCGGGGCGGCGGCCGGTCGCCCTCGGGGCCGGTGACGAAGACCTCCAGCAGGTGCTCGCGCCCGTGGGAACCGCCGACGAACAGCGGGGTGTAGCCGGTGTCGAGCGGCAGTGGCTCCTCGTCCCGGAACAGCAGCCGGGCCCCCGGACAACGGATCGGCAGCCGCCCGGAGTTGCTCACCCACCAGCGGCCGTCCCGGTGCGTGAGCGTGCCCTGGTGGCGACTGACCTGGGGGTCGTCCTCCCCGAGGCAGACATGCACCTCGGGGCGGTTGCGGCCGAACAGCACCTCGCGGCCCTCCCCCGGTCCCAACGTCATACCGCCGGTCAGCGCGAGCGCGAAGACGGTGCCGCGCAGCGGTGCGGACGCGCCACGGGCGAGGCTCCCATGGGTGGCGGGCAACCGCCTGGCGCCTGTGCCGTGGGGAGTTCCCAGCTCCGTCATGTCACGCCTCCGGCAGTCGCTTCGCGATGTTCCGCACGACGACGGCCGCGAACTCTGCCGCGCTGTCACACAGTTGCCGGTCCGGCTGCGGGGCGTACACGGTCAGCTGGACCAGTTCGGTCGTGCGGTCGCCGACGGAGTCCGTGTACGTACGGTGCGGTGTCCGTACGGTGCAGCTGTCGTCCTCGGCCTCGTCCGCCACGTAGTAGCTCCGCGTCCCGGCGACGTCCACCGCCGTTCCGTCGTCGGAGTCCAGCGAGTTGTCCCGGCTGAACTGGATCTCGACCTCGCGCTTGCCGTCGTCGCTGGACCAGTCGCAACTCCAGGAACCGAAGCCGCGGTCCCTGTTGTCTGCGTCGACGCCAGGCAGCTGCTTGAGCGCGGTGGCGTCGAGCAGGGTGCAGGTGTCCAGCCGGGCCAGGGAGTTCGCGGCCGGCGACGACGAACGCCGGGGCACCGGGCCGTCGGCCAGCACGCCGACCACGCGGTCGGTGGCGGCGTCGGCCATCTGGCACGGGTCGGGCGCCACTTCGCCGAGCTGCTTCCCGATGACGCGGATCTGCTTGCCGTCGGCGGTCAGGACGGCCCGCTCGCAGGCCCTCCCGTTCCGTTTGAGGGTCACGACCGTAAGACCGCCGGCGAGGTGGGTGGATTCGATGTCGTCGAAGTCGTCCCGGTCCGAGTCGAGGTTGACCTGGACGTCCGCGTTGTCGTCACCGCTGTTGTTGCGCACCAGGACGTCGCAGCGGTCGAACTCCCCGTAGTCCGGGTCGAGTACGGTGCCGCCGAAGCGGCTCAGCGAGGCGGCGTCGAGCAGCCCACAAGGGTCCGCCGTACGCTCGTCGCCGATGGCACCGACCGGCGCCGTGGCCGAGGGTTTCGCGTCGGTCGCGCCCTTACGGCCGCCCTCGTCTCCTTCGTCCTTCGAGGCCCACGGGCCGAAGACAACCAGCCCGGCCGTGATCGCGCCCGCCGCGGCCAGCGCCACCGCCGTGATGGCCAGCCGGCGTCGACGTGGGGGCTGTTGCGGCTGCGGCGCGAAGGGCGTGGAGTCCTGCGCTCGGCGGACGAGTCGCCGTAGTCGGAGGGTCGGGGACGTCAGGTCCCGCACCCGGCTGTCGTGCAACTGCTCCGCTATGTGCGGTGGTGGTGGCGCGGCGCGCGTCAACAGGCTCTGCGCCCTGGCGGCGTCGGGCCGGCGCCGGGGCTCCACCTCCAGCAGGGCGGTGAGCGGCCCCTCCAACGGGCCGGCCCGGTGCCCGGGCTCGATGTGTCCCTCGACGGCTCGGGCCAGGTAGGCCGCGGGGTGTTCGACCTCGCCGTACGGCGACCGGCCCTCGACCGCCATGAACAGGGAGGTGCCCAGGGAGAACACGTCGGACTTCTCGCCCGCGGGCAGCCCCTTTGCCAACTCCGGGGCCAGATACGGCGGTTTGCCGGGCACACTGCTCGTCCCGCTCTGTGTGACGTCGCTCCACAGGGCCCGCGAGATCCCGAAGTCGGTCAGTCTCGCGACGCCTTCGTCGGTGACGAGGATGTTCTCCGGTGTCACATCGCCGTGCACCACGCCCTCGTGGTGGGACTTCGCCAGCGCGGCCGCGATCTGGCAGCCGATCGACCCGGCCGCCTCGGGCGTGAGCGGACCGCTCTCCGTCAGGATCTGCGCGAGGCTGCGCGAAGGGACGTACTCCATGATGATCCAGCAGGTGGCGCCCTCGTCGACGAAGTCGAAGACGCCCACGATGTTCGGGTGGTGCAGCCGCCCGGCGTTGCGCGCCTCGACCATGAGCCGTCGCGAGGCCCGATCGTCGTCCAGGCGTGCGCACTTGACCGCGACCCGCCGTTCGAGCCGCTCGTCCCAGGCCAGCCAGACGACGCCCATCCCGCCTCTGCCGATGGGCTCCTGCAAGAGGTACCGGCCGGCGATCTTGTCCCCGGCCTCCGGCGTCACCAGCACCGACCCGCCCCTCGCCCCACCGCCAATGGTCCTGCCAGACGACGGAGTGTACTCAGCCCGCACCTGGCGGTGATCTCTTTCACCGGACTTCGCGCGGACCCGCCCAGAACCCCCACAGCGCGGCCGGTTCACGGTCCGCCCCGGGACCCCTCCCGGGAACGGCGCCGCACCATGCGGGCGCCGGACCTGTTCGTGACCGAGACCAGGCGAGATCAGGGGAGATCAGGATGAGCGACCCGACGTACGCCCTACCCACCATGCCGAGTGCCGCGCCCGACGAGCCCAGGGCACCCGACCCGGTGTCCGTCGCCCTGGGCAATGCCTCGCTGCTCGGCGTCGGCTATCTGATGCTGCGGCGACGCCGGCTCGCCCTCGCCGCCGTGGTCGGCAGCGCCGTACTCGTCCTCAGGCTCGTCACGACCGCCTCGCCGTCGTACGAGGTGGCCGTGCTCGTGTGGTGGGCGGCCGTGGTCGGCCACGGGTGGTTCCTGGCGCGCGGAGGCGGTGGCCGGGGCACGGCGCGCAGACAGCGCCTGGTCGCGCTCGGCATCACTCTGCCGGTGCTGCTGGTGGTGGGGCTGTTGCGCTTCGACGCGTTCAGGATCGGCCGCAGCGTCACCGAGGCGCGCGAAAGCGGCGACTGCGCACGGGTGTCGACCGCCCAGGACAGCGTGTGGTTCGGGCACCGGGTCGCCGACGCCCCGCTCACCGCCCGCGGTGACGAGGCCGTAGCGGCGTGCGACCGGCTGCGGACGGCACGGGCTGAGCTGAGCACGGCGCTGACTGGGGACACCGAGGCCATGGCGGACGGCTTCGGCACACTCGCCTCGGTGCTGGCAAAGGGCGGTAACGAGAAGACGGTCGAAGCGACCTTGAACGGATTCCTCGGCAGGCTGCCCGCCAAGGACCCCTGCGACACCGCCGCCGTCACCGACTGGCTCCGCGACCGGGGGCGGAGCCACGACGTACTGGACCGGGCCGCCGACACGGCCGCGCTGACCGCGCCCGCGGCGCTCGTCGGATGCGGTGACGACCTCCTTGCGGACGACAGTTGGCAGCAGGCGCTCGCGTACTACCAGCGGCTGCTCGACCGGTATCCCGGCAGCGGCCTCGCGGACCGGGCCCGGAAGGGAGCCAGGAAGGCCACGCTGAGCATCGAGTTGGCAAACGTCCGCAGCCTGCTGTCCGGAGGGACCGGCACACAGCCCGAGTACTGCTCACGCCCCGCGAAGTACAGCGGCGCCAAGCCCATGGGGAAGGGCACCAACCGCGCACTGTTCTACGCCTCCGACCTGTATGGCACCGATTACTCGGACCAGCTCCCCGGCTCCTGGAAGGCGGGCGACGCCACCGACACGGTGCTTGTGGTCTGCATGGGCGAGGCCGCCTCCGGGCCCTCCGTCGAGACCTGCCCGTACCGGAGCAAGTCCTCCGGCGCCATCTCCTACAAGAGTTTCACCAAGATCGAGATCCCGGTGAAGGTCTACGAGCTGCGCACCGGCAAGCCGGTCGCCGACCGCAAGATCCAGATCAACGGCACGAGCTGCCCCTCGACCATCTACGCCCCGGAGGGCACGGGTTCGATGTACCTCGACGCGTCCACGTCCGATGTGCGGTCCGCCTTCCGCCCGCTGGTCGTCCGGTGAGCGGCGGCGCGGACCGTGGCGTCGGCGGGGTCATCGCCGGACGGTACCGGCTCCGGGAGCGGTTGGGCTCCGGCGGTGGCGGACACGTGTGGCTGGCCGAGGACGAGGACCTCCAGGTCCGGGTCGCGGTCAAGGAGACCACCGTTCCGTACGAGTCGGACGGCCCCGGCGACGACCCCGTCCACCGCGGGCGCAGGGAGGCACTGAAGGCAGCGCAGCTGCGCGAGCACCCGAACGTGATCACCGTGTACGACGTGGTGGAGGACGACGACCGCCCGTGGATCGTGATGGAGTACCTGCCCGGCACCCGGGATCTGCGGGCCGTGGTGGAGGACCGCGGGCCGCTGCCGAGCGAGGAGGTGGCCGGGATCGGGGCGGCCACCCTCGACGCGCTGTCCGCCGGGCACCGGCTCGGCATCATCCACCGGGACGTGAAGCCCTCCAACGTCCTGTTGGCGCCGGACCCGTCCGGCGCCGCCGATCGACGGGTCCTGCTCACGGACTACGGCATCTCGCTGTGGCCCCGGGAGACCCGGGTCACCCGGAGCGGCATGGTGGTGGGCACCCCGGGCTACCTGGCGCCGGAACGACTGTCCGGCGGCGAAGCGACGGAAGCGACCGACCTGTTCTCGATCGGTGCCACTCTCTACTTCGCCGTCGAGGGCGCCTCCCCCTTCGAGCGGGACACGCTCGACGCCTCCCTCATGGCGGCGCTGACCGCGGAACCCGCCGTACCGCAGCGGGCGAGCGACCCGCTGAGCCGCGTGATCATGGGGCTGCTGGCCAAGGATCCGGCGGAGCGTATGCGGGTGGAGCGAGCGCGTGAGCTGCTCGCGGAGGCCGGGGGAACCAGGACCCCTCGTACGCCGCTGCCCGCGCTTGCCGGAACCGCCCGGGAGAGGACCGGTTCCAGCGCCGATTCCGCCGCCGCGACCGGCTCCGGGCGCACCTCGGCCGCCGCTCGCCGGGCGCCCGGCCAGCGAACGTCCGTACTACTGACGCTCGTTGCCGTGCTGGTCGGGGCCGTCGGATTCGCGCTGGGCGCCGCCACGTACCCGGTGGAGAAGGCCGGGGTGAAGGGGCCGGAGGTCGGTACGAAGGTGGCCCCGAGCCCTTCCCCGACCGTGACCCGGAACGCGTACCCGTACGGCCGGCAGGCGGGGCTGCGCGAGGAGCTCACACCGGGACAGTGCGTCGATGCCGACTGGAAGGACGGGAAGCTCAGGGGGCTGCCCAAGGTGAAGCTCGTCGACTGCTACGACGACAATCCCGACGGCCAGGTCATCACGACCGTCGCAGCCGACGGCGCGCGGGCGGGGCGGGACGAGTGCACCCGGCGCACCGCCAAGCTGCGGGCGGCCATGGCCGACCCGGTGCTGTACGTCCTCACGCCCGGGACCGGGCAGAGCGAGCCGCCGCCCTCGGCCTGCCTGCTCTTCCTGAAGAACGCCACCGCAGGCGGCCCGCTCGGCGACTTCCGCAAGTTCGGCAAAGAGGTGTACGTCACGCAGTTGGGCCCGGGTGACTGCATCGACACGCGGAAGGACGAGGACGACACGTACACCAAGACCCTGGTGAACTGCGGCGGACCGCACGAGCAGCAGATGGTGGGCTGGACCCGGGCCTCGGGCGACGGCTCGGCGGACAGTGTCGACGCGGGAGACCTCTGCGACGAGAAGTACGGCGTCAACTGGGCCCGTGGCCAGGGACACGAGATGTGGGGCTGGTACTCCTCGGACGAGGAGTGGGACGCTGGGTTCCGGTGGGTGCTGTGCGGCGTGGGCCGGGCGGACGGGAAGAAACTTCCCGGCGGAACGCTGAAGTCGGCGTACTGACTACCCGCAGGATCACCGGCGCCATCGACGCCGCTCGACGGGACTCCGGGCCGGAACTCGTCCAACCGGCCCCCGACTGCCCGAGGTTTCTACCCGACATCCTTCACCGAGGTCGGCCCCAATTGCTTGGCACTGGCGTACTCCGGCATCGTCATGGGCTTGTCGAACAGGAAGAACGACTGGTTCGTGCCGACCGTGAACTCCATGTACACGCCCGTCGTGGCATCGAAACCGTAGTAGGCGTTGCAGGTGGAACCCGACGAATACGTGCCGTCCATGCCGGGCTGCGCGAGGACTGCGACGCCGTTGGAGGAGGACTCCACCCTCTCCGTCGGAGTGAGCATCTTGCAGCGCGGCACCGGCAGGCCCTTCATGATGAAGTACCCGTACTCGCCACTGGCGTTCTGGATGTAGACGTACGAGAGTTTGCCCCGCTTCCCCCACGTCCTGATCCACTGGTTGATCGCTTCGCGGGTCGGCGAGTACTCCATGCGGCCCGCCGGCTGCTGGGCCACGAGACGGTCGTAGTTGTCCTGCTTGGCCTTGTTCTCCTTGTCCTGGCTGGAGTCGCTGGTGCAGGACGTCAGGGCAAGGCCCACAACGAGCGCGACAACGGTGGCCAGGGCCATGCGTGCGAACTTCTTCATGCGGTGCCGCCCTCTTCCCGGGATGAGATGGGGATCAGTTGGTGCACGTCGTGCGCTCGGCGCCGGCATCCAGCCGGTACGGCAGATCCTTGTCGCGGAAGGGTGCGCGGTGCTCCTGGGCGGCCTTCGAGTTGTAGGTATTGACCGACTCGATCCGCGTGGCCTTCAGCGCGGTGATCGACTGGTCGATCTGCGTCGTACGAGTCTCCGAAGCGACCTCCCGCTCCTCCCGGAGCGCCTGGACAGTCCCTTCGGCGTTCTGCACGGCCTCGCACAGATCGAAGAACTCCTCGTACGTGGTCTGACGGAACTCGCCCGAGCCGACGGAGTTCTCGCGCTTGTCCGCCTCACCGCGGAACGGGGCGGTGATCCACTCCGCGCCGCCGAAGACGAACACCCCGATCACGTACAACACCGACAGGCCGATGACCCCGCTGACGGTCCAAGCCGACAACCGTGCACCCTCGCGTACCTGCCCCATGGTCATACCCCTTCACAGGTGTCTCCGGCACACACTGCATCTGTAATGACGACCGGGCTTGCGCGTACCGGATCCGAATCGTTGGTTGTACGCGAGGCACTTGACTCCGGTGGAGGCCGGCCGTGGGTGCTGCCCGCAGCTGATGTCCGATGCTAGGAGGAGCGTCCGGGACCGGTCCCGGACGCTTGCGGGCCTTCCCTGCTCGCCGGGTTCCCGATCACCCACCGGTCCCTGATCCGCTCCAGTGGCCCCAGTTGCTGCGCCATGGCCTCGCTGTCTGTCCGGCCGTATCCGAGCAGGAACACAACCGATGCCCGGGCACCGCGGCCTCTCCCGAGTGGCGTCTGGTGCCCTCCTTTGGCGGACCGTGCCCACGCAGTGACGGGCGAGCCGTCGACGTCGCCTTCGACCTCCTCGAACACGGGTGGAGCGCCCCGGACTCGCGCTTCGGTGACGGCCGCGACTGACCTCGCCCTCGCCGATGCGGCCGTCGTCCTTTCGGCCGGGGCTCGAGTGGCACTACCGGCCGTTGTGCCGAGGCAGTTGAGCGGGCGGGGAGAGGAAGCTCTGTGGAGAGCAGCCGGTAGGGTCCGGCCGTCGCGGGAATCGAAGGAGCACCCCATGAAGCGCATCGTCATAGCCCTGGCCGCGGCCGCCGTGCTGGCGGCAGGTGTGGTGACGGCGTGGAACGTCTTCGACAACTCGTCGGTCGCCACCGCGGGCGGAGCGGATCACACGGTTTCGCGCACGGAGGTCGAGAAGCTGGCCAAGGAGAACTACGCCATCCCCTTCGTCCAGGACGGCCCGCAGTCCGTGAGCTGCCCGAGCGGGCTGCACGCGAAGATGGACTACACCGTGAAGTGCACCGCCGTCTTCAAGGGCGAGAAGAAGACGATGCTGATCTCCGTGACCGGGGTGAACGGCGACCGGGTGAGCTTCGACTACGGCCTGTCGAAGTAGGGCGACGGCGTGGTACGGCGACGGGTTCAGCGGTCGCCGACCACGCCGCAGCGCCATGCCCAGGCGGCGATCTCCACACGGTTCCGCAGCCCCAACTTGACCTGGATGTTCGTCAGATGGGACTTGACGGTGGAGAGCGAGACGCACAGCTCGGCGCAGATCTCCTGATTGGTCCGCCCGTCGGCGACCAGCCGGGTCACATCCAACTCCCGTTCCGTCAACGGACCGGAAGACACCTCGTCGCCGGCAGAGGGCCGCTGTTCGCCGATCCGCTTCAGGAGCCGTACGGTCACGGAGGGCGAGATCAGCGCGTCGCCGCGCGCCGCCGCGCGTACGGCCTCCACCAGCAGTCCGGGGCCCGCGTCCTTCAGCAGGAACCCGCAGGCACCGTTGCTCAACGCCCCGTACACGTAGTCGTCCTGGTCGAAGGTGGTCACGACCACCACGCGCAGCGGATCGACGGCCTTCGGGCCCGCGAGCAGCCGGGTCACTTCCAGCCCGTCGAGTTTCGGCATCCGAATGTCGACCAGGCACACGTCGGGGCGCAGCCTCCTGGCCATGTCCACGCACTCCGCGCCGTCGGCCGCCTCGCCCACGACCTCGATACCGGGCTGGGTCTGGAGGATCAACCGGAAGCCCGTACGCACCATTTCCTGGTCGTCGGCGATCAGGACCCGGACCGCCGATCCGCCTGATCCGCCCGACGCGCTTGATCCGCCAGCGTTGGTCATGCGGGGGATCCTGCCACAGCCCCGCGTACCGGGAACTCCGCCGTCAGCCTCCAGCCGCCGTCCTCCGCCCGGCTCGCGTGGAGCGTGCCGCCGACCGCCTCGGCACGTTCGGTCAGCCCGATGAGGCCGAGGCCGCCGCGCCCGCCGAGAGGTTCGGCGTTCGGTGTCGCCGGCCGGGGCGGTGGTGCGTTGTGCACCTCGACCCGAAGCCGCCGGGCAGCCGTGCCGTCGGCATCGCCGCCGCCGTCGTCCGACAGTGCGACCCGTATGGAGACGGACGGTGATCCCGGCGCGTGGCGGCGTACGTTCGTCAGCGCCTCGCGCACGACGTTCCGCACCGAGGTCTCCACCTCGGGGGCCGGCCGCTCATGCCGGGCCTCGGCCGCGACCTGGAGGGTGGCGGGGACGTCGCGTTCGGAGAACGTGGCGACCAGTTCGCCCAGTTCGGCGTACAGCTCCCCCGGCCGCACCGCCCGTGTGGCGTCGTCGCGCAGCACACGCACCAGCTTGCGCATCGACTGCAGGGTCTCGCCCCCGGCCTTTTCGATGCCGCGCAGCAGCGGATCCACCTGCTCGGGCGCGATCTCGCGGATCGCTTGGGCCGCCTGGGCCTGGACGACTATGCCCGTGACGTGGTGGGCGACGAAGTCGTGGAGTTCCCGGGCGAGTTCGAGGCGTTCGTTCTGGCGCGTTTCGGTGACGGCGCGGCTTCTGCGGTCGTCGAGGGTGCGGAGGTAGGAGCCGATCCCCACGGCACCGCCCGTGAAGAAGATCAGGAGGAAGGAGAAGTAGACGTTGCCGCTGTCGTGCAGCCGCATCGGTGCCGCGATCACGGCGGAGGCGAGTGCGGTGCCCAGCGTGGCGGCCAGCCAGGGCTGCGGTACTTCCCTCGCGGTGCGTACCAGCAGGAGCAGCAGGCACAGCGTCTCCAGCAAGCCCCAGTCTGCGATCGTCGACGGCTTCACGGACGTGAAGAGGACCAGCGTCACCGTCCAGGAGAAGAGCACCGCGGCACCCGCGCCCCAGGCCGGCGTGAGGCGTCTGGCGGGCAGCAGCAGCGCGACGGCCGCCACGAGGCCCGGGGCCGGCCTCCACCATGCGCTGCCGCCTTCGAGTCCGGCGTCGGACGCGACGCCGGCCACGTCGACCACCCACAACAGCGCCATGATCACCCCCAGTGCGGTGAGGGCGGTGCGGTGGGACAGCGGGGAGTTCCGGGTGTGGTCGTCTGTGTCTCTCGCGTCTGGCACATCTCGCAGCGTAGGGGCGGCCCCGCCGTGCGGCCTCGGCCGAAAGGACGACGCGGCGGCTCCCCACCGGTCGGCCGGCTGAGGCGAAGGGACGTCGCAGAGGCGGATGTTGGAGCACATGACACACAACACCTCCTGGCCGCCGGCCGTGTTGAGCGGCATCGGACTGTCCAAGTCGTACGGATCCACCCGCGCGCTCGACGGCGTGGACATCGCCGTGCAGGCGGGCGAGTCGCTGGCCGTGATGGGCCCCTCCGGGTCCGGCAAGTCGACGTTGCTGCACTGCCTCGCGAACATCGAGCGCCCGGACGGCGGCCAAGTGCTGCTGAACGGCGAGCGCATCGACCAGTTGCGCGAGCCGCACCGCAGCGAGCTGCGCCGTACCCGCTTCGGGTTCGTCTTCCAGTTCGGGCAGTTGCTGCCCGAACTGCCGGCCGTGGAGAACGTGGCGCTCCCGCTGATGCTCGGCGGTACCTCGCGCCGCGAGGCGGAGCGGCGCGCGCGTCCGTGGTTCGCGCGGCTGGGGCTGGAGGGCAAGGAGGACAGCCGTCCCGGGCAGCTGTCGGGCGGGCAGGCACAACGGGTGGCGCTCGCAAGGGCGTTGGTCGCGGGTGCCCAGGTCGTCTTCGCCGACGAGCCGACGGGCGCGCTCGACCAGACCACCGGGCAGGACGTGATCCGCATGCTGACGGAGGTCACCAGGACGCAGAACACGGCGTTGGTCGTGGTCACCCACGACCGGTCGGTGGCCCGCTGGTGCGACCGTACGGTGCAGGTGCGGGACGGGCGGATCGTACGGGACACGGACGCGGGCCCGTCCTGGACCGGCGTAACGACTGGCGTAACGGCCGGCGTGACCGGCGGAGTTGTGCGATGAGGGCTGCGAGGACCCTGGACCGCACCACCTGGACACTGACCTGGCGGTTGCTGCGCGGCGGCGGCAGGCACGGCCGTCTCGGCGCCGGACTGTCGGTCGCCGCCGCGGCGATCTGCACCACGCTGCTGCTCCTGTGCGTCGGCGCCAACCTCGGCTTCGGCTCACGCGCCGCGCACGCCGACTGGCGTACCCCCGTCAAGGCCGGGCTCTCGCGCGCGGTGGCCGTCGAGGCGGTGGGCACCACCTTCATCGACGGCGAGCCCGTGACCGTCGTCGACGTCGCGGCGTTGCCGGGCCGGAGCGGCGAGGCGCCCGCGCCGCCCGGTATGCCGCGCTTCCCCGGGCCGGACGAGGTGTGGACGTCGCCCGCGCTCGGCAAGCTGCCCGGCAGCGGGAACACCACCGGCACGCTCGGCCGCGCCGCGCTGGTCAGGCCCGGCGAGAAGGTGGCCGTCGTCGGGCACCGCGTCGGCGACCCGGCGATGACGGTGAAGCGCGGCACCGACCCGCGCCGTCCGGGGGACATCGTCACTCCCACACCCGTCGCGGACTTCGCGGGCAAGCGCGCTGCGGACGGCCTCGGTGCGCAGTACCAGGCCCTGGTGAAGATCGCCACGGTACTGCTGATCGTGCCGCTGCTCATGCTCGGCGCCTCCTCGGCCCGGCTGTCCGTCTCACGTCGCGACACACGGCTGGCGACGCTGCGGCTGCTGGGTGCGGCGCCGGGCCGGATCGCGGGGATCGCGGTGGCCGAGGCTGCGCTGACCGGTACGGCGGGGGCCGTCGCGGGCGCGCTGGGCTATGCGGTTCTGCTGCCGCTCGTAGCCAAGGTCCCCCTGGCAGGCGGCAGTTGGTATGTCTCCGACCTCTGGGTCGGTACGGGAGTCCTGCTCGCCGCACTCGCCGGCGTGGTGCTGATGGTGGCGGCCGGCGCGCTGGCAGGACTTCGGCAGGTGGTCGTGGGTCCGCTCGGAGTCGTACGCCGCTCCCGCACTCCCCGTATGAACGCCGTACGCGTACTGCTGTTCGTCGCCGTGCTGCTCGGCTACTGGCAACTGTCCAAGGGCAAGGCGATGGACATCGACGCGGTGGTGTACTGCTGCGCCGCCGTCTTCGCCGCACTGTCCGTCATCGGCCCCTGGGTGGTCGGCGTACTCGGCACTCTCGTCACCCGGTCGGCGCGGCGACCGGCGACGCTCCTTGCGGGGCGCCGCCTGCTCGACGACCCCAAGTCCGTGTGGCGTGCGGTGTCGGCGCTGACGCTGGCGGCCTTCGTGGCCGGTTTCTTCGCGCTGTTCAGCCTCGGTGGCGACTCGCCGTGGGGCAGCACGGACCAACTCGCGCTGTCCGTACCGAAGGAGCGCGTCACCGCCGTACGGCACGAGGCAGCCGTACGCCTGGAACGCGCGGGTATCCATGCCACAGTCGGCGCGGACGACGACTGGGTCGCCACCGGCGTGGGCGGCGGTGGCGAGCGCCAGGTGACCGCGACCGTCGCGGACCCGGGCCGACTGGACGCGGCGCGTGGTGTGCTCACCGGTCTCGTGCCCGGTCAGTACCCGGTCACGGGCCCCGATGTCGCCTGGCAGTCGCGGCAGTTCGACCGCGACTTCCACCTCGTGACGCTGGCCGTGCTCGGCGCGAGCTTCGCCATCGCCATCGCCGCTACGGGCATCACCGCCGCCTCGTCCGTCCTGGACCGCCGCCGCACGTACGGCCTGCTGCACCTCGCGGGCACCCCGCTGCGGGTCCTGGACGCGGCCAGGCGTACGGAGTCGGTGCTGCCTGCCGCCGTACTCGCGGGCGGCGCGGTGCTCACGGGGCTGTTCTGCGCGGCGCCGCTGACGCTCGCCGGGGGCGCCCCGCGGTTCGACGGCCCCGGCCCCGCGCTCCTCGCCGGCTGCCTGGCGCTGGGCTTCGCGGGCCTGGCCGGCGCGAGCGCGGCGAGCCGCCCGCTGCTGCGCACGGTCACGCGAGAAGCGGGCCCGCGCCCGGACTAGCCGGGACTGTGTCACCGACCTTGGCCTTGCTGATCGATCTTGACGGGCTGAAACCAGACCGATCCACCTGCCATAGGCAGGTGTTGAACCCCTGATCACGAGAGGGCTCCCCCAACCGTGCGCACCAGGCTTGATGCCGTCTCCATCTCCGCCGTGCCGGTGCCGGTCGGCGCGTTCTCCGCGACCGCGCCGCGCTGGGCCGCGACGCGCTGGGGCTGCTGCCCCTCGGACCGGTGGTCGCGCTGATCCGTCGGCGGGTGTTCCGGAAGGCCTTCCACGGCGAGCGTTTTCTCGTGCGCAAGGAGCAACGCCGACTTCATGGCTTCGCACTCCCCGATGACGAACGTCTCCTCGTCGCCCCTGTCTCCTGGAGTCGCTCAGCCCTACCGCCTCGGCAGCGTCCAACCCGAGCAGCCTCGCGTTGTGGAAACCTCCCCGTCCCCTCGCTCCTCGAGTGGTTCGACCGTCGCCGAACCCTCCTCTGTGTGCGCCTGCAATGGCGTATCTCCGGCCGCCACCGCTCCCAAGGCTCCGCTGCTCGTCAGACGCCGGGAGGGACTATCGGTGACTCCGATCGGGCTGCGTGCCCATAGCGTGCCCTTACGACCGGTCAACCACGGTCGACAGCGGTGCCATCAGGCCGGACAGCTGCCACACCGAGACGGCATCCACGCAGGCCGGCGTCCATACGGCCGACCAAGCGCCGTCGCTTCCCAAGCTGAGAGCTTCAATCACCGGATACGCGGTGGCCACCGAGCATGTCGTTCTGTACTTTGCCCCCATGACCGACAACCGAAGGGGCGATGCCGCGTAGGCGCCCGTCAGACCTGCGGGGTGACCTTCCTACCCGCCGGCCGAGGCAGCGACGGTACCCGTTCATCGATCGCCTGTCCGGATCTTGCACCGCTGACATACGGCGGCTTGAGCGGACCCGTTTCTGGCCCGAAGCCACGGAAGAAGCGTTCTGGCACTGGAAGGCCCTGGCCCACGGCCCTCTCAGACAACTTGCGGACCCACTGGTAGGTCCTGACTGCGGCATCCTTGAGTGCGGGTGTTACGGCATCGACTTCCGCGGCCACCTCGAAGCCGTACTTCACGCCCTGCCGAGGAAGAGCGCGCGTGAGCTACGCGCCATCGTATGGGCCCTCGACAGGAAGATCCTGGCTAGAGCCAAGGTGATCCCGGCTGACAGCCTGGACGTGCCATGGTGGCGAGGTCAGTTCTAGGACCACGGACGGCCGTCTCAGTTTGCGTCTCATTCAGCACCGGTCACGGCCGTTCAGACGAGACCCGCAGCGTTCCAGGCGCCGGTGACCAACCGCCAATGAACGCAGGTGAACGCTCCTGGACGCGGCCTCACCAGACACCCCCACAGTTGGAAAGCGTGTGGAGGACAACGTACGCGTACCCAACCCGCTTGACATGATGACAGCGTCGTGAGGTGATCCACCCAGCGTGATCCACTGGGGGAGAGAAGTCTTGTGTCGTACATGGCCGTGACGCTTGCCGGCGCCGATTCACCAAGCGAGCATCTCAAGCTGGCCGCCTTTACCGCGATGGCAGCGGTCGTCTTCATATGGCTGGGGCGGAGGCAACGCCGCACTGGGCGCAGCCTGGTCGCTCCGAACGAGACGATGAGAGCAGGCAACAGGCTGATCGAACCTCCGCCGCCGAGCAGAGGCCATCGAACCGCCGGGTGCGTGTGGATGGGCGTCGGCGGCATCTTTGTCTTGCCTGCGGTGTTCAACCTCGTGGCGGCCGTTCACGAGCTCATCGGCTAAATCTTCAGGCGGCCCCGCTCATTGCGCTGGGACACCAGCGCACCACAACCGCACCAGATCGAGCGGGGAGCCACGGGGAACGAGCCGTATCTCGAACCTTGGGCAAATCGGACGTTCACGCTGGTCAGAGGCTTATCCAGCCCCAAACGCCCGCAGCTTCCCCAGCTGAGAGTGCGAGTTCGATTCTCGTCACCCGACCCGGGCGCGGCCCATCCAGCTGCCGCGCCGAGTGTGCGAGGCACTGCGACAACGACCGCGCACCACCGGTCCAGGAACGCAAGCAACCCGTGCGGATTCGCTTCGGCTCAATTGCGGGTGCTGGACGGGCCCGAGCCGTTGGGGTTCACGAGGGGCTCCCGGGGCGGACCGTCAGGTAGGTCCACGGGCTCCATACGCTACCGGTCTGCGCGCCCCTGGTCGGCGGCGTGTAGTGAGCCCGGATGCGGTAGTGGTCCTTGCTCACGAAGAGCTTCAGCGCCCGGCCGTAGCCGTACCAGCCGTCGGAATACAAGGGCACGCAACTCTGGGACGTCACCTGGTGCCAGGCTCCCGAGGAGTAGTGCTCGAGGTACACCGACGTGCAGCCGCCGGACTGATGGGGGGTGACCTGGACGTTGAACCCCAGGGTGACTTCGGACTTGTAGAAGACCTGGTAGGTGGTGGATCCGATGCGGGTGGTCTCCGTCGGCCACTGCATCTGCGTCCGGGTCGTCGGCGTGAGGATCGCACTGGTGGTCGCCGTGCGCGGCTCGTAGCGGTAGTCACCGGCGAAGGCCGCGCTGAAGACGGTGTTGCGGCTGACCTTGTAGTACGCGACGAGGTTCCCGTGCGCGTCGACCTTGCCGGTCTTGAGCTGGGTCCGCGACTTACCCGCAGGCTGGTCGTACAGCGTCACGAGACGTGAGTTGTACGTCGTCCCCAGATGCGCGGTGACCTTGACCTTCGCGCCGGAGTGGTACGACTTCGCGTCGGTCGCCACCTTCAGGCTCGGAGTGGCTCGGGACACCTGTACCTTCGCCGACGCCGTGACCGGGAGGTAGGACGTGCCGCCGTCGTAGGTGAAGGCGTAGGTGTTCGCGCCGCCGACCTGCGGGGTGTCGTGGAAGGCGAAGCGGCCGTCGGCGGCGACGGGCACGGTGCCCACCGAGTAGCCGGAGGGGTGCGCCAAGTCGGTCTTGACGACGTGGACCGCCCCGGTCGTCACATGCGCATGCGGCCAGGTGAGTTGCCCGGTGACGGTCATCGGTGCGGCACGGTCGCCGGAGGAGGGAGCCGTCAGCGCCATGGTGGGCGCGTACTTCGCGACGGGGATGTCGAAGGTCTGGCCGGCCGGGGCGTAGTGGCCGCTTCCGGAGTAGTCGACGCGGAAGCTCAACGGGCCGGTGAGGGGAGCGGTGCCAGCGACGTAGTAGGAGCCGAAGAAGTCGACCGGCACGCGTGCCGGGGTGGTTGTCGGGTCCGGGATGAGCACGCCGTCCGGATCGACGTCCTCGTAGCGCGTGATCCGGACGGTGCCCGGGATCATGGAGACTCCGCCGTTGAGACTGAGGGCCGAGTCGAAGCCTGCTTGGAAGGAATAGGCCTCGCCGGGGGCGAGCGGAGTCGTGTTGGAGCGTCCGAGGAGCCTGACCCGCGCGGTTTCCGGGTTACGAGCTGTCTGGAGCGTCGGTGTTCCCCCGGCGGCGTCCACGCCCACGGCGTAGAGCGCGCTTCCGTCCGGTGCCCAGGCAAGGCCGTGTGCGGCGAGGCGTACCGGCGTCTCGAACCCGTACTCGCTGTAGAAGCCCTCGCCCGTTTCCGGAAACGCCTCGAACGCGTAGCCGTTGCAGCCGCAGCCGGCCAGGGTGCCGTCCGCGGCTACGGCGACGGCTTTGGCGGCCACAGGCATGGCAAATCGCCCGTCCACCGCCAGATCCGAGGTGCGGTACCGATCGTCGCTCGCGCTCTTCCAGGACGAGACCGCCAAGTGCTGCCCGTCCGCCGTGACCGCGAAGTCGCTCAGGTCGGGGACGGGCAGCGCCTTCGCGGCCTGCCGGGTCAGCGCACCGCCCTCGGCCCGGTACGTCACGAAGGCGGAGGTGTCGCCCGTCTGCGCGGCGGCCGCGAGTACACCGGAGGGCGTCGGGGTCGTCGCCAGCATGGGCGGTGCCGCCCAACTGCCGGAATCCTGCCGCAGAGTGACCTTGCCGGCCCCGTCGACGGATCCGATGCCGCCTACGCCCGCCGTGCCGTACCCGAACCAGAGGGTGCCCCCGGCGACGGCCAGCGAGTCCGGATGGGTGGCCGTGCCCGTGCCGTAACGAGCAGACTCCGTGAGGTTGGCCGTGCTGATCGCCGCGATCGTGTCCTGGACCGGAAGTGCCGCGTACAGGGCGGATCCGTCGTCGGAGAGGGCAAGACCGGTGACACCCGGCTCGCCACTGATCATCGTCGGGTTCCCGCCGTCGAGGTCGGTGACGAGAATGCCGTCGGTGCCGGAACCGCCGCTGATGAACAGGTGTCCGTGCGGAGCATCCACCACCATGTGCGCGAAGTGCGCGATCGGCAGTGGCACATCCGACGCCGCGTACGAGTCGACCGCGCCTGGACCGATGGCAATCGTCAGTCCCAGGAACAGCGCTGCGGCGGTCGGCGGCGAGAAACGCGCCAGCTTCATGACATGCCCCCACATAACCTGCACGATCAAGGGGCGCAACCTAGCACGCGAAGATCGGGCGCCCCCCGGTGGGTTCCCCGGCGGACCGAAGGGACCGACGCACCATCGCGGGGCTTCCGGCCAGGCTGTGCGCAACCGTCGCCCGGAGCAGCGTTCCCGCAGACGGTCGGTCACGACGGGCGCGGCAAGGCGGACGTGTACGACCGCGACGAACTGTCCGCCGTGCCCCGTACCTTCGACACAGGCGCACTGGCCTACCAAGCCGCCTACGGGATCGTCGGCGACAAGCCGCTCGGTGTCGAACCGGTGTCGCCCGGCGACAACAGGTACTTGAAGGTGCGGAACCAAGAGGCGCGCCAGGCCTCCCTCACGGCACTTCGAGATCAACTGCGCGACGCCTACGGGCCCTTCATGTGTTCCCTGGCTGTCGTGTCGCTGGAATGCCGCCCAGGGCCGATAGACGCGGCAAGAGCCGTCCATGCGGCCTCCACCGTGGCGTACACCCGCCTCATCGCCGTCGAGGAGGAGATCAGCGGGGCCGATGCCTTCTGCGCAGCCGTCAACGCCTACCTGGCCTCGGTCGATTCGTTCATCGAGGCAGCGCGGCAAGCCGAGCAGGAGCCGTAGGGCTGAGGTCCCTGCCCGGAGAGGCACGTCTCCCCTCAGCGAAGCGCAATCTTCAAAGCCTGCTGATGTGCCGGTCTGCATGATTCCCACTCCCGTCAAATTCCGAGCAAACTTTCGAGGTGGGGAGGAAAACAAGCCCCTCACCGGCATCTGCCGTCCCTGGCCTGATCTACGCTCCCGCCAGTTGCAGTGAGGGTCCGGAGGGGGACGTAACCATGGGTTCGTTCAAGGGCTGGAGACAATCAGGGGTGGCGTCCGCCGCTCTCATGGCCCTGTTCGTCGGCTGCCTCGGCGTCGGTGCCGCTCACGCGGACACCGTCACCGGTACGACGTTCTACGTCAACGACGAAGCCGCCGGCTGTGACGACACCGGTCCCGGTTCGGCGGCTGAGCCCTTCTGCCAGATCCAGCCGGCCGCGGACGCCGCGGTGGCGGGGGACGCCGTACGCATCGCGGGCAACAGCACGTTCTACGCGCCTGTGACCATCAGGTCCGCGGGCACCGCCGACGCACCCATCACCTTCTCCGCCGCGGCGACCGGCGACGGTTCGCCCGTCACCGTCGAGGGTCCGCGCCCGGCCGTGGGGATCACCTTCTCCGGTGCCCGGTACGTCGACATGACCGGGATCCGTGCCCGGGCCGCCGGGGCGAGCGCCCTGGTCGTCGAGGGCTCGCAGCACATCGGCTTCAGCGCCGCCTCCGCCCAGATCACCATCGTCGACCGCACCGCCGGGGTGATCGCGGTCGACGGATCCTCCTCCGACATCTCCCTCACCCGCCTCGACGTCGACACTCTTTCCGGACCGGACGTCACCAGCGCCGCCGGGGCACGGAACATCACCCTCGCCGGCGACACCTTCGAGGGCGGCGGAGTCTCAGCCGTGGGCACCAGCGGCATCGACTTCGCGGGCGACACGTTCTGGACGGTCTGCGGCGCGATCAGTCTGACCGACGGCACTTCCGGGTCGGTGGAGAACACGGTCGCCCTGCGCTACGGCACGACAACCTGCTCCGCCGACACGGCCGAGCTCACGGTGGACGCCACCTCCGCCCCCCAGGTCAGCGCGGACTACAACGCGCTCAACCCGCCGTCGACCGGGACGGACTACAGCTGGGCCGGCACCGCCTACGCCACCGCGCAGGCCTTCCGGGCGGGCACCGGCCAGGGCGCCCACGACCTGGACCAGACGGATCTGACGATCCCCGCGGGCGGACTGCCCACGGAGCACTCACCGCTCATCGACTCGGCCGACTCCGACGCCCCCGGCGAGCTGTCCACGGACGTCGACGGACGCCCCCGGGTCGACGACCCGCTCGTCGCCGACACCGGCACCGGCCACGCCGACCGGGGCGCCACGGAGTTCCAGGACCCGTTCACGGTGAAGGGGCTCACGGTGACCGCCGCATACGTCGGCGTCCCGCGCACCGCCACCGCACAGCTCGGCAACCCGTGGTCGGACTCCCTCGACGGTCTCACGTACACCTTCGACTTCGCTGACGGTACGACCGTCACCTCCACCACCGGCTCGGCCACCCACACCTACACGCAGACCACGTCGGGCACCGGCATCGAGGCCACGGTGGTGGTGAACAGGGCCGACGGCACACGGGTCGGTGCGGCCTCCACCTTGGTACAGGTCGAACCGGTGCCGGATCTCACCCCGACGATCGGCTGCGGCGCGGCCGGTCCCTCGCAGCCGGACACCGCCCAGTGCACGTACGACACCGGCTTCGACCCCTATCCGGTCACCAGTGACCGGATCACCTTCGGCGACGGCTCGGCGGCGGTCTCCGTCACCTCCCGCGACGGCTGGCTGCAGCACACCTACAAGGCGCCCGGCACGTACACCGTCACACAGACGGTCACCGACTCCGACGGACGGACCGCCACCGCGACCGCCGCGGCCACGGTCGGCGCGGCCTTCGTCGTCGCCGGTCCCGTGCGGATGCTGGACACCCGGTACGGAACAGGTGCGCCGAAGCGGCCCGTCGGTGCCGGCGGTGTCGTCCGGCTGAAGGTCCTCGGTGTGGGTTACGTCCCGGCGTCCGGAGTGACGGCGGTGACCCTCAACGTCACCGACACGGGCGCGACGGCGTCCAGTTATGTGTCGGTCTACCCGGACGGCACCGCCCGTCCGAGCGCCTCGAACCTCAACTTCGGCACCGGACAGGACAATCCGAACCTGGTCACCGTCCGCGTGGGCGCCGACGGCTACGTCGACCTGTACAACGCGCACGGCAAGGTGAACCTCGTCGCGGACCTGGAGGGCTACTACACCACCAGGGCCGACGACGGCGACCTGTCCGTGTCGGGCCTGGCCCCGATGCCCCCGACCCGGGTCCTGGACACCCGCGACGGCACCGGCGCCGCCAAGGGCGCGGTCGGGCCGCGCAGCACCACGACCCTCACCCTGCCGAAGTACGCACGCGGCTGGGCGACCGTCGGCGCGGTCCTCAACGTCACCGTGACCGGGGGCACCAGCAGCGGTTACGTCATCGTGGAGTGCGGCGGCCCCGTCTCGCCGACCACGTCCACCCTCAACTACCGGGCCGGACAGACCGCTTCCAACCTCGTCGTCCCTTGTGTGAGCGCCGGCAAGGTGCACATCTACAACAGCGCCGGGCACGTTCAACTGATCGCCGACCTCCAGGGGCTGTTCACCAACCAGCAGGTGGGCACGGACGCCGACTCGGTAGCCCCCGCCGGCGGACCGTTCGTGGCGACCGCGCCCACCCGTTTCCTCGACACCCGCACGGGCCTGGGCACGACCGCGAAGCCGCTGGGTGCCAACGGCACCCTCACGGTGAAACTCACCAAGGTTCCGGCGGGAGCCACCGCCGTACTCGTCAACCTCACGGGCGTCGCCCCGACCGCGGCCACCCATCTGACCGCCTACGGCGACGGGACCCTGCCGACCGTGTCGAACGACAACCTCACCGCGGGTCGGACCCGTCCGGTCCTCGCCGTGGTCCCGGTCGGGGCCGACGGCTCCATCCGTATCCACAACGCACTCGGCTCGGTCGGCGTCGTCGCCGACCTGGAGGGCTACTACGGCTGAGACAAGCGACCGCCGGCCGGCCTGGATCAGCGCCTTCTACGGGATCCTGACCGTGTAGACACCGTTGGAGACGTCGGCGGCCGTGGGCTTGACGGTCACGCCGCCGAGGGACTGCGTCCACCCTGGCGAGTCACAGTTGCCGGTCTCCCAGGCGGAGATGCCATAGGTGGCGCCCGCGGTGATCTTGTAGTCGGTAGCGAATATGATCCGGCCGTTGCCGCCGGAGGTGTTGCCGCCCCACCCGCTCAGGCAGGTGACGGAGGTGCCGTCGTCGATCCGGAGACTGCCGAAGTACACGACGGAGTTGCCGGCCCCTCGGGCGGCCAGCGGTACGTCGGCGGTGAGTGAGGCCGTGGGGGCCGCGGACGCTGTGGGCGCCGCGACCAGGGCGGTGGCACCGGTGAGGGCGAGCAGGGCGGCCAAGGAAGCGGAACGGGCCGTGCGGCGCGTGCGGACGTGGGGGGTCGTGGGGCGCATGCCGTCTGCCAATCATCGAAGGGTTGTCAAACTCTCAAGCACCTTGCGTGACCAGTGTTACCCGAGGGAATACCGGCACGGGACCCCGGTTTCGGCCATGTTCGAGCTCCGTCGTGGGTCACGGGTGGGCCGGGAGCCAGCGCTGCTGGACGGCGCGTACGCCGGCCTCGAAGCGGCTGCGCGCGCCGAGTCGGTCCATCAGCTCGGAGGCGATGCGGCGGGCGGTGCGATGGGACACTCCGAGGCGTTTGGCGATGGCCTCGTCGGTGTGGCCCTCGGCGAGCAGGCGCAGGGCGGTGGCCTGCTGGCCGGTGAGGCCGTGCGCGTCGGTGGGGACGAGCCGGCCGAGCGGCTGGGCGGATTCCCAGGTGGTCTCGAAGAGCGTGCACAGTGCGGTGAGCGTGCCCTGCCCGCTCAGGAGCACCGCGCCGGCGGCGGTGTCGTCGCTGCTGACGGAGATCAGGGCGGTCCGCCGGTCCATGAGGATCATCCGGGTGGGAAGCGACGGCACCGTGCGGACCTGACCGCCCAGCCCGGCCAGCCAGTTGGCGTGCTCGACGGTGGGCCGGCTGGCGCGCACGCTGTCCAGGTAGATCGTGCGCATCCGCACCCCGCGGCCGAGCAGATCCTGGTTGAGCGGCCGGGACGCGGCCATGTTCTCCGCGGTCTGCGGCCCGCCCGGCGCGAACGTCAGGAACTCCTCGCGCACCTCACGGGTGAGCACGGCCAGCCGGTCGCGGATCTGGTCGAGCCCCACCAGTTGCTCCACGCCGGGGTGACTGGCGGCCGGCCGCAGCTCGGCGTACTCCGATATGAGCTGGGCCGCGGCCACCCGTGAGGCCTCCAGGCGCTGCTGCTGCGCCGCCAGCTGGGCCTGCTGCCGGGCCATCAGGATCTCCATGCCGATGTCCGGCGAGACCGCCCGCAGCCGCCCCGCGTCCCCGGCGGCGGGACGCGCCAGCGCCAGCTCGCTCAGGGTGTCGAGGGCGTCGCGCACCTTTTCCTCGGGCAGCCCCACGGCGCTGCCGAGGTCCGCGACACCGGCGGCCGGATGTCTGAGCATGGCGCGGTACACCGTCTCCGCGACGGAGTCGAGTCCCAGTGCGGTCATCACGTGCTTCCCCCCGATTCTGCACACAACAGCCCCTGTTCGGCGCTGATCTTCGCAGAACAGAGACGTTTCGTCACAGGGTGCGGCCGGAACGGGCCAGGGACACAACCGGCCACCCGGTGCGCGGACTTGGCGACCTCATCCGTTGAGACGCTGGAGCGCATGTACCTTGTCCACGCGCATCTGGAACTCCCTCCTGGTGGCCATCTGCCGCCGGGTGTCCGTGAGTTGGTGCGTTCTTCCATCGTCCCCGGCGACCGCGTCGAGCACGTCGCCGTGCATCCCCGCTCCCCCTCCCGGCTCACCCTGGGCTTCTACCTGCTGGCCGACGGGCTGGGAGAGGCCGAGGAGCGGGCCGTCCGCGTCTGCGGCCGACTGCTGTGCGATGTCCCGCAGTTGGCGGCGGCGCGACTGACGGGTGCCGGAGTGCCCTTGATACCTCTGGCGTTCGAGGCGCAGCCGGTGGACTGAAGCGGCCCGTGTGGACGTATCGGTCCAAGGCCCCTTCCGTCCACCGAGGAAGCCTTCTCATGGGCCCCGGCGGCGACCAACCTGGTGATCACCGGTCAGGAAGCGCGTCACCGCGGGACGCGGCACCGGACCGGACCTCACACCTCGTACCGGAAGGAACGGACAGCCATGCCTCGTACCCGTATCGCCAAGGCCGCCGCGGTCGTCTCCCTGGTCGTCGTCGCGGCCCTCGCCACCCCGGCCGCCACCTCGGCATACGGGACGGACGCCGCTGATTCCTCCTCCGTCGTCACCGCGGACGCCGGCTGGCAGGCCGCCCCCACCGACGCCGGCTGGCAGTAGGCCGCCCGCGCCGCCACCGACTGCCCGACATCAACCACCCCCAGGGGAAACAGAAGTGAAGAACATCCGCACCAACGGCCGTAGAGGCACGGGCCTGTTGGCCATCGCGGCCCTGAGCACCGGACTCCTCACGGTGACCGCCCCCACCGCCGACGCGGCCACCACCTGCTCGGGCGGCGTCAACATCTACGGCGTACTCTCCGACGGCAGGCTCACGTTCAGCCAGATCAACCCGGCCACCGGCGACCTCGCCAAGGTGCTCGTCGGACCGGACCTCGGCTTCGAGCCGCAGGCCATGGCGACCCTCAACTTCAACACCGTCCTGATGACATCGACCAGCGGCGCCCTCTACCGCATCGACATCAGGACCAACAACACCAGCCTCGCCCTGCTGAACCCGCCGGTGAAGATCGCCGACAGCGGCTGGACCCACGACAAGCTGACCTACGACGGGCACGGCCACCTCTACGGCACCACCACCTCCGGCCTGCTGCTGCGCTACAACGTCACCGAGGACAAGCCGGCCGGCTCCCAGCACATCGGCGTACGCACCGAGATCGACACCGGGTTCGTCCTGAAGACCCTCACCGCCACCGGCGACGACCGGCTCAGCGCCACCACCGGGGACGGGCGGCTGCTCGACTACACCGTCGCGGGTGCCGGTTCCTGGAAGAGCAACACCCTGAAGTCCTCCGGCTGGTCGGGCTTCAACCAGCTCGTCTCCCCGGGCGGCGGGCTGTACTACGGGCGGCTCTCCACCGGGGCCATGTACTGGTACAAGGACGCCAACCCGGCCGACGGCTCCGGCGCGGACATCACGTACCACCTCGACGACCCGGTCAACACCAGCGGCTGGACGCAGAAGCTGCTGTCGGCACAGCCCGCGACCTACACCTGCACGACCTCCGTGGACACCGTCGACCGCAACGACATCACCGAGGTCAAGGCCGCCGGGCGGCAGCTGATGAACGAGAAGGACGCGGCCTGGGCCAACGCCACCCAGTGGGCCTGTCTGGAGAACCTCTGGGACCACGAGAGCGGCTGGCGCTGGAGTGCCACGAACCCGTCCTCCGGCGCGTACGGCATCCCGCAGGCGCTGCCCGCCACCAAGATGGACGTCGCCGGCGACGACTGGCACGAGAACCCGCTGACCCAGATCAGATGGGGCCTGAGCTACATCGACGGCCGTTACGGCTCTCCGTGCAACGCGTGGAACTTCTGGCAGGCGAACAACTGGTACTAGACCGGTGGTCACGGACTGACGGACACGAAAGGGCCCCCCGGTGTCGGCGGGGCCCTCGGTGCGTCAGGCGATCTTGTCGTAGCGCAGGGCTACGTAGGACGAGGCCGGGTGGCTGTCGATGGTGCCGCTGTAGGCGTTCGCGGACCGGTAGTTCATGTCCGAGTCCGGGCTGCCCTCGGAGTAGTAGTAGAAGGTGCCGGCGTCCTGGTCCTTCCAGCCCGCGAAGAGGACCGCGTGCCCCTCGCTGCTGGAGTTCAGGGCGTCGCCGGGCCGGAGGTCGGCCTTGGCGATCTGCGTGGCGGCGTTGTCGAGGGACTGCGTCGTCAGCGAGGTGGTGAGGTGCCAGGCCATGGAGACGAAGCCGGAGCAGTCGGTGCGGTAGGTGTCGTCGCCCTCGATGTCGGTGGCGTAAGCGGTCTGGCTGTACTGGACGTTGCGGTTGTACCAGTCCTTGGCCCGGGTCATGACCTCGCTGCGGTAGATCGTGCCGCCCTGCACGGAGTGCGGCGGGGCCGACGGCACGTAGGCGCAGTTGTCCGCGTAGGCCGACAGCAGGGTCTGCGTCCAGCCGGAGGCGTCCACCGGGTCGTTCGGGTGGTACGCGATGTCGCTGCCGTCCGCGTCGGTGGGGTCGGAGTCGTGGTACCAGTACATGCCTCCGCTGGTACGGCCGTAGTAGAGGCCCCCACCGGGAGAGGACAGCGAGTCGACCGCCGACCAGCCGCTCGTCTTCAGCACCGCGCGGTCCCAGTCGTTCACGCCGTTGATCTTGTAGCTGAGCAGGCGTCCGTCCGAGGTGGAGGCGATGATGCGGTCGTCGCCCGCGGCGGCCAGGGTCTTGAGGACGAAACCCGTGTCGATCACGACGTGCTGGCCTATGTGGGCCGACCCGGAAGGCTTGTCCTGCGACACCAGGTACTGGTGAAGCTGCCCGTCGACGGTGCCGTAGAGGTGCCCGTACCCGTCGTAGACCATCTTGTCGAAGGTCCAGCCGCCGTCCCAGATCTTGGTGACTCCGGCGAGGCCGAGGGAGGTGTTGTTGGTCTGGATGTCGACGCGGTAGAGGTCACCGGCCGTCGAAGTGACCAGCACCGTGTTGAAGTTGAGCGTCGCCATCGCCTTGGGTGTGAAACCGAGGTTCGGGCCGATGAGCGTCTTCAAACGGTCGCCGGTGTTCGGCGCGATCTGCGTGTACGTCAGCCGGCCGTCCGACAGCGTGCCGTAGATCGACACGTCACCGGTGCACGAGGCGACGGCCTGCGCGGCCCCGCCGGTGACGGTGACCAGCCCCAGCGACATCGCCCCGACGGCGAGGGCGGCGGACGTACGGCGTATGACGTGGCTCAGCTTCATGGTCTCTCCTGCGGCACGGAAGTCGAGTGGGCGTACGCACGTCCCAGGCCCGGACAGCTGCCCTGCAGGTGCAGCTGTGAGGGTCGTTCGCGGATGTGGCGCCCGGTGTCAGGGACTACCTTCGCCGCAGGTCAGGGGGGCCGGAAGAGAGATCCGATGGCCACAAACGTCCCTGGCCGGTTGCGTCCTGACGGGGCGTGCGCCCATGACAGCGCCCCGACACGGCGGCCTACGGGGCTACCGGCCCACGTCCGCCGCGACGACCGTCGCGGCTCTCGGCCCGCCCTGCCCCGGCCCGGACGGATCGCCGAACCGGCCGGCATCGTGCCTCCCGGTCCCCCGGGTCCGGGCCCCGCCTCGACAGCGGCGGCTCAACGCCGTTCAGGGACGAGGCCCCGCCTGAACGTCGGGTTCGCGGTCGCGTCGGCTTCATCCTTGTGGCCACCGGCTACCATCGGCCCATGTCGTCACAGCAAGCGGATGCCGCGTAGGTCCCCCCGTGAGGTCAGGGCCACGGTGCCCCATGGGCAAAGCGCCGGTGCGGTGAGCACGCTGCTCATCAGCGCGTGTCCTGGGCCACCGACCTGTGCTGCTGTCCACACCTACCTCTTCGTCGACGGTCTCGACGTGGTCGCGCGCACCGACAGCAGAATGGCCGGTCTCGATCCGGGCCGACTGCTCCGCCCAGGCGGGCCGCTCCATCCGAACGACATGCCATGCACGGTGGAGGTGGCAACCCAGGAACAACCCGTGCCAGGGCCTGACAGGTTGACCATCCGGGTCCGTCTCCGGGGCGAGACGGTCATCTGGTCCGGCCTGATGTACCCGGGCCCCGACGGCAGGCCGATCGAGGAGGTTCGCTTTCACCTGGAGCAGTATCTGGGTGAGGTCGAGCGGGCATACGCGGGGCTGAAGGGGCCGCCTGAGACGGCATGAACTTCGCAAGCTGGGGGCGGCGCTTGACCGCCGAGTCTGCGTCAGAGTGGAAGGTCGTCGGGGAGTACCCGGAACGCCTTGTGGCGGCCCAGCGGGCGTACGGCCCGGAAGACACCAGGGCTGACGGTGTCCCGGCCGGGCATGCCCGCGCGAAGCGGCCCGGGTCAGTCGACCGGGACGGCGTCGAACACCGTGTGGTGCACGCGGACATGGGCCGAGGCCGTGAGGCGGTCGAGCATCGCCCGGTAGCGGTCCAGCACGTATGCCTGGCGGATCTGGTCGTGTGCCGCGGCGAAGGACTGGTGCGGGAAGTCGCCGCGGTGGGCGGCGAAGTAGGGCCTGAGGGCGCTGTCCGGCGTGGTGATGGCCCGCGTCCGGGTCAGCTTCTCCCTGAGGCCGGCACCGAGGTTGTTCAGGACGTAGGTGAAGTAGTTCGACTCGGTGTACTGAACCGGGCCGTAGATGACCTGGTGGGCGGCGACGGCCGCGCGACGACGGGCGTTCTCCGTCTGCCAGTTGAGCAGGAAGGCGCCGTATCCGGAATCGGACAGCAGGCCTTGGCTGTGGGCCAGGTTCAGCTCGACGGTGGTCCTGGTGACGTCGGTGAGTGCCCGCTCGCGGAGATAGGCGGCCGGGGTCTGGCCGTCGTGCTCGGTGGTCCAGAAGTCGGGGCCGTCGTCGGCGCCGTACTTCTGCCGGAAGTGGGTGAAGGTCGCCGCTCTTTCCTGCGCGAGGTAGAGGGCGAGTTCTCGCACCGGGATGTCCTGGCCGTCGACGGTGGCCGCCACGGCTGTGACCGGGGGAGCCGGTGCGGCGGCCGATGGCCGGCTGTGCCGCGGGCCGGGCAGCAGGGCCGCTACGGCGATGGCAGCCGCGGCCACCAACGCGGTGACGGCAATCGCCCAGAGCGGCACGTTGCCGCCCGCACGGTTCTTCGCCGGTGTCCGGGGCCTGTGCCGCGTCGACGTGCTCATCGCCGACTCCTCTCTTGTGGGGCCGTCCGACATTCGAAAGGGGACGGGCGCCCGGTCCGGAACACCCTCATGCCCGGATCGGGCGCCCGTCCTGTCCCGCCGCTGGTTCAGCCGGCGGCGAGCGTCTGGATCTCAGCGGCGCTGAGAACCCGGTTGTAGAAGTGGACGTCGTCGATCTGGCCGTTGGTGAAGTCCACCGGGCCCTGGTTGTAGGTGCCGGCCCCGATGAGGGTCGCGCCGTTCACCGTCCAGGGGGAGGTGTACGACGTGCTGCCCTGGAGCGTGCCGTTGACGTACAGCGAGATCGTCTGGGCGCCGCTGTCGTACACGCCGAGGACGTGGTACCAGGTGCCCGTCGTCGCCGCGGAGCCGGCCGTCACCGTCGTGGCCGCGGAGTTGTTCGCGTCGGAGGCCCGGGTGACGAAGGTGAACTTGCCTCCCGACAGTTGCAGATAGAAGGGGCTGACCTTGCCGCCGACGAGGCTGGCGAAGGTCTGGTTGTTGCCGCTGACGGAGTTCAGCTTCACCCAGGCCCCGACCGTGTAGCTCTGGCCGGTGTCGATCACCGAGGAGGGGACGACCGCCATGGTCGCCGCCGTGCCGTCGAAGCTGAGCGCGTTGCTGCCGACCTTGCCGCTGCCCGCCCAGGTGGCGTTGCCCTCGGTGTAGCCGTCGTCGGTGTTGCCCAGCAGGTTGGTGACGGTGTGGCCGCTGCCCTCATCGAGCTGGTAGTAGCCCGCGGCGCCGGTCCCGAGGGCGTACGCCTCGCGGGCGGTGAGGGCCCGGGGGATCATGCGTACGTCGTCGACGGCCCCGTTGGCGAAGTCGGCGTTCGCGCCGTTCCACTTGGCCCGGCCGATCGTGGTGTGGCCGGTGGCCTTCCACGGTGCGGAGAACGCCGTGGTGCCCTGGAGCTGTCCGTTCACGTACAGCGCGATGGTGTGCGCGCTGTTGTCGTACACGCCGGTCAGGTGGTACCAGGTGCCGGTGGCGGGGCTGCCGCCGGTGACCTGCTTGTAGGTGGCGCTGGTCGAGTCGGCGCTGCGGACGGTGAAGGCGAAGGTGCCGCCCGACAGTTGGAGGTAGAAGGGGCTGATGTTCGCGCCGTCGATGCTCGCGTAGGTCTGGTTGCCGGTGAGGCTGTTGGGCTTCACCCAGGCGGAGACCGTGTAGCTGCCGCTGGTGTCGAGGGCGGTGGTGGGAACGTCCAGCCAGGAGTTGCTCGCACCGGTGAGGTTGAGCGCGCCCGTGCCGGCCTTGCCGGTCGTCCAGGACGCCCCGGCCTGAAGCGTGCCGTTGTTGGCGCCGCCGGTCAGGTCGGCGGTGGCGGTGCCGGAGCCCTCCTCCAGTGGCCAGTACGCGCCCGCGTGGGCCGTCGGTCCGGAGACGGCCGGGCCGTTGTAGGCGCCGATGTTGGGCGCGGCGGTGGCGGAGACGGTGTTGCCGAAGTAGTCCAGGCCGCCGTTGGAGGAGACGACCGCGCCCGCGCCGAGGGCGGGTGAGCCGCTGCGCAGTTTGTAGACCGCCGCCGAGGCCCGGCCCGTTCCGCCCGCGCCCGGGTTCACGAACAGCGGGTCCGCGGTGATCTTCGCCGAGTCGGCCGGTTCACTGGCGGGGTGGTTGCCGTAGAACAGGTTGTGGGTCCACGTCGTCTTGTTGGTGGCGTAGCCGCCGGTGCCCAGCTTGTAGACGATGTTGTTCGAGAAGGCGACCGTGCTGTTCGGGGTGCCGCCGGTCACGCCCCCGTTGTCGCCCTCGCCCATGTAGATCGTGTTGTTGTACACCTGTGCGGTGGTGCCGCTGTCGACGCCGCCCATGCCGGGGAAGACCGCGTTGGACGCGCCGTCGTTCTGGCTGATGTTGTAGCGGATCACCGAGGACTTGGCGCCGAAGCCGCTGCGGCAGCACCACTCCGTGAAGCCGAACGGGTTGTCGTGGCTCCAGTTGTACTGAATGACCGTGCCGGTGTTGTTGTTGTCGATGTCGAAGGCCTGGCCGTCGACGAAGTTGCGGTACTGGCGGGAGACCTCGTTGTTCTGGAACACCGCGTTGGTCGTCCACCCGTTCCACAGACCGGCGCCGGAGTAGCGGTAGCCGTTGTCCGTGGCCACGTTGTTCTGGATGACCGGTGAGGCGCAGAAGACACAGACGATGTCGTTGCCGCCCATGTCGGTGAGCGTGTTGCCGTCGATGACGACGTTGGTGGTGTTGATGTTGTGGTTCAGGCCCACGAGCGAGCCGATGTAGATGCCGCCGGCGTCGTCGCGTGTCAGCGTGTTGTTGCTGATCTGGACGTCGTCCCAGCCGCTGGTGGTGTTGTTGTCGGTGACGTCGAAGGCGATGCCGGAGGACTGGCTCGGCTGCACGGGGTTCTGGACGTTCGCCCAGTAGCCCTTCACGTCGTGGATGTTGTTGTTCAGGATGTGGATCCCGGCGAGGATCCCGGTGGTGTCGTTCTCCAGCTGGATGCCGCTGCGCACCGCCGCGCTGGACGCCGGGTTGGTGATCTCCAGGTTCTGGACGGTCCAGTACTGCTGGTTGTGCAGGTAGATGGTGGCCGCCGCGCCGCCTCCGTCGAGGATGGGAGCGGCACCGGAGCCGTAGCTGGAGATCGTGATCTGGTTGCCGACGGCGCCGGATCCCTGGGGCTGGAGTTCGCCGGTCCAGGAGCCGCCCGCCTGGAACAGGATCTGGTTGCCGGCCGTGAACGTCGTCGAGTTGACGTTCGTGAGCGTCTTCCACGGGGTGCCGGTGCTGCATCCGTCGTTGCTGTCGCTGCCGGACGACGACGAGACGTAGTACGTGGTGCAGGTCGCCGCGTGGGCGGCCGTGCTGGGGACGAGCACGAGTCCCAGCGTGGCTGCCGCGCTGCCCAGGGCCGCCAGGAGGCGGCGTGGCCATCTTCGCATTGCGTTCCTCTTCGAACGGAGCGGATGAGTGGGGTGGAGCGGACCGGTGCGCACGCCGTGCCGGGCTGTACGGGGAGAGGGCACGCCGGACGCACCGGTCGATCTGAGGGGCGGGGGTCAGCCCTTGACGGCGCCGCTGAGCAGGCCGGACATGATGTGCCGCTGGACCGCCACGAAGAAGACCACCATGGGGACCAGGGCCAGCACGCTGAGGGTCAGGAAGGCCGGCCAGTCGACCTGGAACTGCCCGACCGAGGTGTAGACCTCCAGCACGATCGTGCTCTTGCCCGGGTCGCTGAGGTACACGTTGGGGGTGAAGAAGTCGTTCCAGATCCACATCGTCTGGAACACCGCGACGGTGGCCAGGATGGGCCGGATCAGCGGCAGCACGATCCGCCAGAAGACCTGCCAGGGACCGCAGCCGTCCAGCCGGGCGGCCTCGATGACCTCGAACGGCAGGGTGGCCATGTAGCCCTGGATGACGAACCAGCAGAAGATCGATCCGGCGCTGTAGACCAGCACGAGGCCGTTCAGGCTGTTGACCAGGCCCAGTTTGACGAAGATCTGGTAGACGGGGATGAGGGTCGACTGCGTGGGCACGACGAACGCGAGCAGCAGGAGCTTGCCGAAGCGCTGGTTGAACCTGGTCGGGCGGATCGTCAGGGCGTAGGCGGCCATGGCGCCGATCAGCACCATGAGGGCGACCGAGAGCACCGTGACGTAGAGCGTGTTCGCGAACGCCGCCGCCACGGGGACCTGGTCGAAGACCCGGCGGTAGGTGGAGAAGTCCGGCGAGGTCGGCAGTGCCAGCGGTGAACCGGTGGTCTGCGCCTGCGACTTGAGGGTGTTGACGAGGACGTAGTAGAAGGGCAGCGCCATCACCGCGGACAGGGGCAGCATGTAGGCGCTGGTGAGCCAGCCCCGTTCGCGAAGCCGGGAGAGGATCGCCGTCACCGGAACCTCCTTTCCAGCCTGCGGGTCACCGAGAGCTGGAGGAACAGCACGGTGGCGACCGCGATCAGGAAGATCACGCCCAGCGCCGCGCCGAGCCCGTACTCGCCCTGGGCGATACCGCGTTGTACGAGTACCTGGGTGATGGTGTACGTGTCGTAGCCGGGACCGCCGTTGGTGAGGGTGAACGGCAGGTCGTACACCCTGAGGCCGTTGATGAGCAGCAGGAACTGACTGACCGTCATCGCCGGGGCGAGCAGCGGCAAAGTGATGCGGAAGAACTGCTGCCGTGGCGTGGCCCCGTCGAGGGTGGCGGCCTCGTAGTAGTCCCGGGGGACGGACTGCAGGTAGGCGAGGTAGAGGACGGCGTGCCAGCCGGTCTGCGCCCAGACCCCGACCACGATCACCGAGACCTTGGCCAGGGTGTTGTCCGACAGCCACGGCACCGGGCCGACTCCGAAGAGGCCGCCCAGCACGGAGTTGATCACGCCGGAGGACAGGGGTGACAGGACGAACGTCCACACCAGGCCGAGGATCGCCATGCTGGGCACGGCGGGGAAGAAGAACGCCGCACGGACCAGACTCCGGCCGGGGAAGCGGCGGTTGAGGATCACCGCGAGCGGGATGGCCAGGACGGTCACGATCAGCGTGGTCGCCACCGCGTACAGCAGGGTGAAGCCCAGGCCGGTCAGCACCGAGGGGTCGGTGAAGATCTGCCGGTAGTTGCGCAGTCCGACCAGGTGCCGGGTCGGGGAGGAGCCGCTGTAGTCGGTGAAGCTGTAGTACACCGACTCGGCGAGCGGCACCAGGAACAGCACCACCAGCACGACGGCGATCGGCAGCAGGAACGCCTGCGTGGTCAGCCGCTCGCGCAACCGGTGGCGGGCGGGGCGGAAGCCGCCGGGCGCGGTGCCGGCGCGTGCCCGGGTCGGGAGGTCCGAGGTCTGTGTCGCCATGAGAGCTGTCGCTTCCCGCTTACTTCGCGTCGAGCTGCTTGAGCTTCTTGTCCAGCGCGGCGGGGATGTCCTTGGGCTTGACCGACCCCTGGACCATCTGCTGCATCTGGGTGTTGAACTCCTGGATGAGCTCGTTGGAGTGGCGCGGCCAGGCGACGACGGGGAGGTAGATCTTGCCGGAACGCGCGCCGAGGGCCTGGTTGGTCACGCCCGGCGCGAAGCTCGGCGTGTAGTTGCTGGTGGTGGTGATCGCCCCACTGGACTTGCCGTACGCCTTCACGGCGTCGGAGCTCGACAGGAACTGGAGGAACTTCAGCGCGGCCTCGGGGTTCTTGGCCTTGGGGTTGATCGCGTAGCCCGGGCTGGCGGCACCGGTCCAGTAGCTGTGGCCCTGGGTCATGCCGGGGATGGCCTCGGTCTGGAAGGACAGGTGGGGGGCGCTCTTCTGGACCGTGGGCACGTTCCAGGTGCCGGCGCCGAACATGGCCACCCGGCCGTTGGCGAACTCGCTGACCACCTGGTCGCTGGTCAGACCCACCACCGACTTGGGCGTCAGCTTCTCGGTGTACAGCTTGCTGTAGGCGACCAGCGGTTCGGTCCAGGTGTCGGCGAACGTGGCCTTGCCCGCGAAGATGTCCTCGTCGGGGAAGCCGCCCTGGCTGTCGAAGTACCCGCCGAGCAGGCCCCACAGCGCCATGAAGTTGCCGTCGTGCGCGGCGTCGAAGTAGGGGGTGATCCCCTTGTCCTTGAGCTTGCCGCACAGCTTCAGGAACCCGTCCCAGCTGTCCGGCAGGGCGTCCGCGCCGACCTTGGCGAGCAGCTCCTTGTTGTACATGATCCCGCCGGCCCAGGAGGAGATCGACAGTCCGTACACCTTGCCGTCGACCGTCATGAAGTTCCTGTTGGCGGAGTTCATGGGGTCCAGGAACTTCTGGCCGGTCAGGTCCTTCACGAAGCCGCCGCCGACCAGCTGCTTGTCCTCGGCCGTGAGGATGAAGACGTCGGCGGCGGTGTGCGCCTGGAGGCGGGTCTGCAGGGTGGAGACGTACTGCGGCACCGGCGGGGCGTAGGAGAAGGAGACGCCGGTGCCGGTCTGCTTGGTGAACAGGTCCAGCACCGGCTTCATGACCGTCTGGGTGTCCCAGGAGAAGAAGGACACCGCGCCCTTGCCGCCGCCACCGCCGCTCGCCACGGTGCTGGTGGAGCAGGCCGAGGCACCCAGCGCGGTGCCGCCGAGGACCGCGGCCATGAGGCTGCCCTGGACGAAGCGTCGTCTGCTGAGCTGCGGGGCGCCGGTGTCGGTGTGGTCGATGGACATGGTGGTTCCTCTCGGGGAGCGCGCGGGACGGGGTCGTGCAGGGCGTGCATCGGAGTAAGGCCGGAAGCGGAGATGGGGCGGAGGCGGCATCTCCGGGTCGGCGCGGATGCCGAGGGTGATGCCTCATCAGGGCCGGGCCGGAGGTGCCGGGCGGGATGCCGGGGCGGAGGGGGCGCCGGATCGGGGGCGTGATGCCCCCCGGCGAGGCCGAAGTGTCGGGGCGAACAGATGTCCAAGGCGGGGCGGGGTGCCCGGGGCTGCGGGGGCTGGGTGTCAGGAGCGGGGGCGGAGTGTCTGGGGCGGAGTGCCGGGGCCCGGGAAGCGGGAGTGTCAGAGCTGGAGGAGGCGAGGAGCCTGAAGGCGGGCGGTGGGCCAGGACCAGGACGCGGGGGCGTCCGGGCCGCAAGCGAGGAGACAGAAGCGGGAGCGGGGTGTCCGGGCCGTAGACAGGCGCCCGGCGCGGGGGCGATCGGTCAGGGTGTCCGGGCCGTAGGCGGGCGCCCGGCACGGAGGCGGGTGGTCAGGGGCGGGGCAGGGTGTGGAACGGAACGGTGTCGCGGTCGAGGAGGAGTCGGTCGCCCTGGGTGGTGAGCCGGGCCAGTTGCACCACCGAGCGGCGCTGGGCCGGGCCGTCGCTGTCCGGGGATTCCGGGTCCCGGTCGGGGTGGGTGAAGTAGAAGATCCAGGCCGCGTCGGGTCCCGCGACGACGTCGGCGTGGTGTCCGACGCCCCGGTCGTCCTCGCGGGTGCCGGATCCGTCGAGGATGCGGCCCGCCGGGGTCCAGTCGTCGAGGTCGGCCGAGTGGAAGACGTCCTGGCCGTCCCAGCAGTCCACGACCATCCAGTACCGGCCGTCCAGCGCGAAGACGTTGGGCCCTTCGTGCGCCCGGTGCTCCAGGACCGGGCCCCGTACCCGCCAGTCGTACAGGTCGGCCGAGTCGGCGGCCCAGGTGTGCGAGCCGTGGGCCTCGTCCTTGTACCACATGCGCCAGCCCGAGCCGTCGGGCAACGGGTGGACGCAGGCGTCGATGACCTGGCGTGAGCTGAGCGGCACCGGTCCGGCGTGCACCCAGTTCCACAGGTCGCCGCTGGTGTAGTGCAGGATCCGCCGGTCGTGGCCCTCCCAGCGGTCCGGCACACCACGGATGTAGCTGACGTACATGTGGAACACCCCGTCCGGCGCCCGCACGATCTCCGGGGCCCAGAAGGTGTTGGTGCCGGGCTCGAACGGGAGGCTGTCCAGCACCCCGCGGTAGAGCCAGTCACGACCGTCCGCGCTGGTCGCGACGCCGATCGCGGTGCCGTGCACCCAGGCGACGCCGGGCGCGGCCACGTCGGAGCGGCGCTGTGTGTAGAACATCCACCACTGCCGGCCGTCGTACTGCACGACGGGATCGGTCGGGCCCGCGTGGACGGGATCCTCGTACAGGGGCGCCGGGGCGGGGGCAAGGGAGGCCATGACGACCTTCTTCTGCCGGCGACGGCCGGCTTCGTCGGGACGGTGGACCGTACGAACCGGGTGAACCGGGTGTTACGGCTGAGTGAAGCGGGATCAGGATGTCCGCCAGGTACATCGTCGTCAACCCTCTTTGGCCGGTCTTTTTCCAGACCGACATCGAACGACCTCCCCGAGCGGCACCGTCCGGTTCATGATCCGTGCAGGTCAAGACCGTTCACTTCGTCACATCCTCCAACCCTGGGCCCTATCGCTCCGAGGCTCGCTCCGCAGCATCGGACTTTCCGACCTTTGACAACGATGAATCTGCGGTGCGAAGCTCATCTCACCCCGCCCCTGCAGACGAGGAGACACGTCCCCGTGCCTCAGAGCGCCCCCCGCGACCACGAAGCCACAGGTACGGCACGGCCGTCCCTCGGCGCGGCGCCCGAACGGCCCGCCGGCTACCTCTTCGCCCACTTCGCCGGCGAGCACCGCCCCGACGGCGAGCGGATCCGCTTCGCGCTCTGCGACACCCCCCGCATGGACCGCTGGACGCAGCTCACCGGCATTCCCCCGCTCGCCCCCGCGGGCGGCGGTGCCCGGGATCCGTTCCTGGTGCGGGCCGCGGACGGCAGCGGGTTCCATCTGCTCGCCACCGACCTGCGCATCCACGGCGGCGAGGGCTGGGAACATGCGGTCGCCCACGGCAGCCGCGACCTGCTGGTGTGGCACTCGGCCGACCTGCGCGAGTGGGACGGGCCGCACCGGGTCGAGGTCATGCCGGAGCAGGCCGGGTGCGTCTGGGCCCCCGAGGCCGTCCACGACCCGGAACGGGAGGAGTACCTCGTCTTCTGGGCGTCCACCGTCTACCCGGACGACGACCCACGGCACGAGAGCCCGTCGTACCAGCGCATGTACTGCGCGACCACCAAGGACTTCCGCACCTTCGGAGAGCCCCGGGTGTGGGTGGACAGCGGGTTCCCCGTCATCGACTCCACTGTGGTGGAGCACGACGGATGGTTCTACCGGTTCACCAAGGACGAGCGCCTGCCCGGCACGCCGGACGCTCCCGACGCCAAGTTCGTCTTCGTCGAGCGCTCCCGGGACCTGCCCGCCACGGACTACGAGCCCGTCGCGCAGGGTGTGGGCCGCGGCACCGGGGAACTGCCGGGGCTGGCGCACGCCGAGGGGCCGATCGTGCTTCCGGCGCCCGACGGGCGGGGCTGGCTGCTCCTGCTGGACGAGTTCCTCGGCCGCGGCTATGTGCCCTTCCGGGCCGACCGCCTGGACAGCCCGGTGTGGCTTCCCGTGGCCGACCCGGAGTTCTGCGTACTGCCACCGGGGCTCCGCCACGGCTCGGTGCTGGCGCTAACCGAGGCCGAGTGCGCGGGACTGCGCGGTCCCGCCCCGGCCGGAGCCTAAGGTTCGGTCATGTCCACGATGCATGACGTGGCCCAGCGGGCCGGGGTGTCACTGAAGACGGTCTCCCGTGTGGTCAACGGCGAGCCCAACGTCAGCGAACAGACCCGGCACAAGGTCGACGCCGCGATAGCCGAACTGGACTTCCGGCCCAACTCGGTCGCCCGCAACCTGCGCACCGGCCGCATCGACCTCGTCGGACTCGCCCTGCCGCACCTGTCCCAGCCCTACTTCTCCTCGCTCGCCGAGGAGATCATGCGGGAGGCGGAGCGGCACGGGCTCACGGTGCTGATCGAGCTCACCGAAGGGGACGCCGAGGCCGAACTCGCGCTGGTCCGCGAGCACGGCCCGCACCTGGGCGGGCTGCTGATGTACCCGGTGGGGCTGTCGGACGCCCAGGCCCTGACCGTGGCCCGGACCGTGCCGACGGTGTTCGTCTCCGAACGTGCCTACGGCGCACCCGTCGACCGGGTCGCCATGGCCAACCGGGAAGGCATCCGGGCTCTCGTCGGGCACATGGTGTCGCTGGGGTACACCCGGATCGCGGCCCTCGGTGCCGACCACACCGGCCGGCCCGAGCGGGCCGCCGCCCATCTGCGCCTGGAGGGCTACCGGGACGGACTGCGCGACGCCGGCCTGCCCTACCTCCCCGATCTCGTCCTCGAAGTGGGCACCCCCGACTGGAACCGCCAGGCGGGAGCGACGAGCATGCGCCGGCTGATCGACGCCGACGTCCCGTTCGACGCCGTGGTCGCCTTCGCGGACGCGCTGGCGCTGGGCGCCCTGCACGCGCTGCAGGAGGCGGGGGTGAGGGTCCCGGCCGAGGTGGCCGTGGCCGGGTTCGACGACACGGACGACGCCCGGTACGCCCATCCGTCGCTCACCTCCATCGACCCCGGCAGGGCCCAGATCGCACGGGAGGCCCTGGCACTGCTGAACGACCGTATGAACGACCGGGTGAACGGTACGGTCGAGCGGGATTCCGGGCGACTGGTCGTCGCCGACCACCAGTTGACCGTCCGTGAATCGACTCTGGGAGGGATGGCCGCATGGGGCGGAGCGTGACCATGCGCACCGTGGCCGAGAAGGCGGGCGTGTCCACGAAGACGGTCTCCAACGTCGTCAACGGCACCGGTTCCTACAGCCCGGAGACGGAACACCGGGTCCGTGCGGCCGTCGAGGAACTCGGCTACCGGATCAACCCCTTCGCCCGCGGCCTGCGCTCACAGCGCACCGGCACCATCGCGCTCGTCCTCCCGAACGTCTACCAGCCGTTCAACGCGGAGCTGGCCGAACAGGTCATCCGGGCTCCGGAGACCCAGGGACTCAAAGTGGTGGTCGAGACCACCCGCGGGGACCCCGAGCGTGAGCGAGCCGTCCTGTCCACCTCGCACAAGGAACTCGTGGACGGGGTCATCTACGTGCCGCAGGCCCTCACGGCCGAGGAGTACCTGCGCCTGCCCCTCACCCAGCCCACCGTCGTCCTCGGGGAACGGCCCGCCCAGGCGGCCGGGATGACTCTGGACTACGTCGAGATCGCCGACGAGCAGGGCACGCACGCGGCCGTCGCCCACCTGCTCAACCAGGGCCGACGCCGTGTCGCCGCCCTGTGCGAACAGGCGGAGCCCCGTGCCGGCGGCCGGCGTCTGCACGGCTACCGACGGGCACTCGAGGACGCCGGGATCGCCTACGACGACTCGCTGGTGATCGGCGTGGACAACGCCGACCTGTGGTCCTCCGGCGCCGGTGCGGTGGCCCGACTCCTGCGCACCCGCGTCCGCTTCGACGCCCTGTTCTGCTACAACGACGTGGTCGCCATCGGCGCGCTGTCGGTACTGGCCCGAAGCGGCGTCGCCGTGCCCGACGACGTGGCCGTGGCGGGTTTCGACGACATCGAGGCGGCCCGCTTCGCCTCACCGCCCCTGACCACCGTCGACCCGCAGCGCGAGTCCATCGCCCGCACAGCGGTGTCGCTCCTGCGCTCCCGCATGGACAGGGAGGACTTCCGGGATCTCCCCGGCCGCTGCGAGAGCGCCGGGTTCGTCCTGCGGGTGCGCAGGTCCTCCTCGGCCGCCCCGAACATCCCTGTCGACCCGTCGACGTGACACCGCTTCACCCACGCTCATCGCCGGACGGCGGCCGCGGTGGTGCGAACACCGCCTGGACGGTTTCGGTGGCCAGGTCGCGCAGCCAGGTGTGGGCGCGGTCGTCGTCGTAGCGCTGGTGCCACAGCAGGTACAGCGCGATGGCGGGCATCTCGAGGGGCAGGGGCAGCGTGATCAGGCCGAGTCGGTCCCGGGCCGCGCGGGTGACCGCGTCGGGGAGGGTGAGCACCAGGTCGGTTTCGGGGGCGAGTTGCAGGGCGAAGGCGACGGTGGGCGCTGCGGCGACGACGCGGCGTGCGTGACCGTGCGTGGTCAGGGCGTCGTCGACGGGGTCGCGCAGGCGTCCGCGGCGCGAGACGGTGAGGTGCTCGGCGGCCACGTAACGTTCGATGCTCAGCGGGCCCTCGGTGAGCGGGTGGCCGGGTCGGACGGCGACGACGAGCTGGTCGTGGCCGACGACGCGGTGGCGGATGTCGGGGAACGCCGGCCGGCTGGAACTGGATTCGAGATCGACCTCACCCCGGCGCAGTTCGGGGGTGTCCGTGCCGGACTCGGCCGGCAGCCGCAGCTGGACGCCGGGGGCCTGGCGGTGCACGGCGGCGATCAGGGCCGCGCCGCAGGCGGCGTTCAGGGCGTCGTGCCAGCGCACGGTGAACACCCGTTCCAGAGCTGCCAGGTCGAGTTCCTGCTGCGCGGACAGCAGCTGGTGGGCCTGCTGCACGAGGGTGTGGACCTGGGCGCGGAGCGCCAGTGCGCGGGGAGTGGGAACCATGCTGCGGCCGGTGCGGACCAGGATCTGGTCACCGGTGGCCTTGCGGATACGGCCCAGGGAACGGCTCATCGCCGGTGCGGTGACATGGAGGCGGGCCGCGGCGCCGGCGACGCTGCCCTCTTCCAGCAGTGCGTCGAGAGCGGTGAGGAGATTCAGATCCAGTTGCATGAGAGTAACTCTACGAGTGAAAAGCATGCACTTGTTGTTAATCACCGGGCGGCCTACCTTCGAAGTGCGGGAGCGGGCCGAGCCGCCCCGCAGTCACCGGAAGCAGTCACCGGAACCAGGGAGCCCGCCATGAGCACAGCCATGCCTTTCGACGCCGACCCCGCGCTCATGTCCGACGTGACCGCCGCGGTGCGGACCGCCGGCCGCACCCTGCGCGACCGCTACACCCCGCACGCCCGGGGCGTGAGCCTCGACGAGGTCGTCGAGGAGATCCACGCCAACGACGACGCGGTGCTGGACCTGCTGCGGGAACCGCTGCTGCGGGCCCGGCCCGGATCGCGGTGGGCCGAGGACGAGCTGGCCGGCGGCGCGCTCCCGACCGGCGAGTGGTGGGTCGTCGATCCCGCCGAGGGCAACATCAACCACGTCCACGCCATGCCGGACTGGGCCGTCACCGCCACCCTGGTCCGCGACAACCAGCCGGTCCTCACCGTCGTTCACCTGCCGCTGACCGGCGACACCTACACCGCCGTCGCCGGTGCGGGCGCCCGCCTCAACGACCGGCCACTGAAGGTGTCCGCCAAGACCGACCTGGGCGCCGCACTCGTCGGCACCGGTCAGGCCAAGCCCGGCGAGGACAAGGACACCTTCCGGAAGATCGGCGAGTCGGCCACCGTCATGCTCACCGACGCGCTCGTCGTACGGGTGTCCGTTCCCGCCACGATGCAGCTCATCCACGTGGCCGCCGGACGCATGGACGCGTTCTGGCAGTTCTCCGACGTCCGCTCCGGGCTGGTCGCCGGCGCCCTGCTGGTCTCGGAGGCCGGAGGCACCGTCACCGACCTGGCGGGCGAGCCCTGGAGCACGGCCGCCGAAGACTTCCTGGCCACCGCCCCCGGCGTCCACCCGGCGGCCCTCAAGACCCTGTCCCCGATCGCCCGCCCGTGAACCGAACGGCGCCGACGCCCGAACGGGGAACGGTCGGCGCCAACACCCGACCGTGATCCCAAGTCAGCAGGCGTACCGGCTGTTCACCGACGCGGGCACCACCGGCCGGCGTGCTCCTCGAGTCGTGGGCTCCAGGGCCGTACGGCTCGGAAGCCACGTCGGTCCCGGAGCCGCGTTCACCTGCGCGTCGTGGCGCGGGGTGTGGGCTCCGGGCCGTCGGCGCGCAGGGGGTCGGGGCCGGGCTTCGAGGGGCCGGGCTTCGGCGGGTCGGCGACCACTGCCTCCCGCTTGTGGTGGCGGGGCACGGCGTCCTGAGGGAACGTCAGCTGCTGGTTCATCCACTTCAGGGCGGGGGGCATCTCCTGCACCCAGGTCGGGAAGTTGTGGCTGCCGTGCTCGGGCTGGATCGACACCACCCGCATGGGTGCCTTGACGGCCTTGAGGAAGGCCTGTGTCTGCGGATAGCCGCGCTCACCGTGCTTGCTCTCGGCGACCAGGACGGAGACCTGGGGGACGGGCAGGTGCTTGAGCCGCCACATCAGGTCGTGGCCGTTCATCCGCTCGATTCGCCCGGGTCCGCTGCCGAAGAGACTGCCGGTCGTCGGATCGTCCTTGACCCTGTAGTCCGGCGACAGCGCGGCGGCCGTCGTGTACACGTGCGGGTCGCGCATCGTCAGCTGAAGGGCGCAGCTGCCGCCGGAGGAGTAGCCCATGACACCCCAGGCACTGGCGTCATGGCCGACCCGGTACGCGGACTTCAGCGCGTCGGGAAGATCCCTGGCCAGGAAGGTCTCGGTCTGCGGACCGCCCGGTACGTTCACGCACTCGGTGTCGCGCGGCGGGGCGATCGTCGGCCGGATCATCACCATGACGGTCGGCTGCATCTGACCGCTCCTCTGCAGTGCACCGGCGGTCTGGGACACCCGCAGATACTGCGCGAGGTTGAAGATGCTGCCCGGGTAGCCGCTGAGCGCGACGATCACCGGGAAGCGCTGCCGCTGGTACGCCTTCTGGAAGTACTGCGGCGGCAGATAGACGAACGCCGGGTCGACCACGCCGGTACGGCGTCCGACGACCTTCACGGACTCCACCCGCCCGTTCACCGCGGCGGGGCCGGTGGGCAGTCCGCTGACCTGGCTCAGCTGATCGTCGCCGGCCGGCTGCACCAGCGCCCCCTTCACGGCGATGCCGTTCACCGTGCCGACGCCGCCGGGGCCCCCGGCCTGCCCCGCCTGCGTCACCCCGACGGGAGCCGTCTCGACCCGGCCGAAGAGTTCACCCCACGATCCGAAGAACTGGTACGACGAGTTCAGCCAGCACGCGAACGCCGCGATGATCACCACCTGGGTCGTCCCGACGGCCACCAGCCGTCCCAGCACCTGCCACAGTCCCTGCCGGGCGAAGCGCGGCCACAGCCAGACCAGCAGTGCCACACACACGGCGGCGAAGGCTGCCATCACGTACACGGTCGTCTCGCTGGTCAGACCCATACCGGTTGATCCCCGATTTCCCTACCTGTGCGGTTTCCTTCATACAGAAGGAGGGGTCTGGAATCCCTCGCGTTCCCCAATCAGCGCAAAAGGGGTAAAGAAACAGCCAACGGTGTCACTGACGGGGCTGAGAGCGGCGCGGATACCGGCGGAAGACGGACCGCGGGCGGGTGAAGCGGGTGAAGCTTGGGCCCTCCTGCGTGCCGCGGGGCATGCATGGAGATCCCGGCCGTATCCGGACGAGTCGGTGGACACGACGCGCCGGAGGCGAGAGATGAACCCAAGAACCGACCGAAACGACCCCTCCGCCGACCCCTCCATCCACCAGGTCCCGGTCCTCATCGTCGGCGGTTCCCTCGTCGGCCTGTCGACCTCACTGTTCCTGGGCCGGCTGGGCGTACGGCACACGCTGGTGGAGCGCCACTCCGGCACCTCCATCCACCCCCGCGGCCGGGGCAACAACGTCCGCACGATGGAGCTGTTCCGGACCGCCGGCGTCGAGCCGACGATCCGTCAGGCCGCCGCCACCCTCGCCGACAACCACGGGATCCTGCAGACCCCCACCCTGGTCGGCGACGCGGGCGAGTGGCTCTTCAAGGAGATCGACGCGGGCGGCGGACTGGCCCGCTTCAGCCCCAGCTCATGGTGCCTGTGCAGCCAGAACGACCTGGAGCCGGTGCTGCTCGACCACGCCAGGGGCCTCGGCGGCGACCTGCGGTACGGCACCGAACTGATGTCGTTCGACAGCGAGCCCTCCGGCGTCACCGCGGTGGTCAAGAGCCGGGAGACCGGCGAGCACACCACCATCCGCGCGGACTACCTCGTGGCCGCCGACGGCCCCCGCAGCCCCGTCCGCGAGCAGCTCGGCATCGGTCTGAGCGGCCCCGGCGACCTGTTCAGCAACGTCAGCATCACCTTCCGCTCCCGCCGCCTCGCCGATGTCGTGGGCGAGCGCCGCTTCATCGTCTGCTACCTGACCGACCCGGACGCCGACGGCGCCCTGCTGCCCGTGGACAACCGTGAGAACTGGGTCTTCCACGCCCCCTGGCACCCCGAACACGGCGAAACGCTGGAGGAGTTCACCGACGAGCGGTGCGTCGACCACATCCGCCGGGCGGTCGGCGTCGCCGATCTCGACGTACAGGTCACCGGCAGGGCTCCCTGGCGCGCCGCCCAACGGGTGGCCCGGAGCTACCGGTCGGGACGGGTCTTCCTGGCCGGCGACTCGGCCCACGAGATGTCCCCCACCGGGGCCTTCGGCTCCAACACCGGCATCCAGGACGCGCACAACCTCGCCTGGAAGCTGGCCGCGGTGCTCGGCGGCTGGGCCGGGGAGGGGCTGCTGGACACCTACGACGCCGAGCGCCGGCCGGTCGCGGAGGCCACCAGCGCCCGGGCCGCCGTCCGTTCGGTGGAACACAGCCATCCCGGTTTCACCCCGCCGCCCGGCGCGGGTGGCGGCAGTAACGGCGGCGGCCCGCAGCGCGGCATCCTCAACGTGGCCCTCGGCTACCGCTATCCGCAGGGCGCGGTCGTCGGCACCGACCCCGCGGCGCCCGTGGTCCCCGAACGCCTCGACCTGTCCGGCGAACCCGGCAGCAGAGCGCCCCACATGGCGGTACGGCACCGGGGTGAACCGATCTCCACGCTGGACCTCTACGAGCGGTCGTTCGTCCTGCTCAGCTCCGCCGGCGGTCCGAGCGGCTGGCACGAGGCCGCCGTAGGCCTCGCCGACGCGATGTCGGTGCCCCTGGCCTCGTACCGGGTGGGCGAGGGACCCGACGCCGAGCTGACGCCCGAGGGCGCCGCGGACTGGTCGGCCGCGCACGGGACGACGCCTGAGGGCGCCGTACTCGTGCGGCCCGACGGGTTCGTCGCCTGGCGGTCGTCCGGGCCGGTGCCGGACGCCGGGTCGGCACTGCGCGAGGTCCTGGCCGCGCTGCTGGCGGTGGTCTGATCCGGACGGGAGGGCCGAAGGCACGGGAAGGCCGGAGCGATGCCGCTCCGGCCTTCCCGGCTGAACGGGGCGGGGCGGCTGCCCGGCGCGTCCGTGCGGGGGAACGTGATCCGCCGCTCGTGCCACCGGCCTCGGCCGATGTGAACTCGCCTGCCGGGCAAGCCCGTTGCCTCAGGGCGACAGCCGCTTCGGGCCGGAGCCGCCGGGTCCGGCAGCCGGACGGATTCACCCGGGTGATCGTCTTGGGTGGTGAGGGACGGACAACTGACTGACGGTGGATCACGTCGGGGGCGGGCCACCTCAGCTGACGAAGCACCAGCTGCCCGGTCACCGACGGAAGGATCATCAGATGCGTTCTGCTCGCACCATCCTGGCCATCGCGGCGGCTTCGACCGTCCTCGCTCTCGGTGCCCCCGGCGCCTACGCGGCCGGCGACGACGGGGACCACACCGGCTCCGGCTACAGCAAGGACCACAGCAAGGACCAGGGCAAGGAGAACGGCCAGGAGCACGGCCGCGAGAACGGCCAGGAGCACGGCAAGGGCAGCGACCACGAGTCGCCGCACGGCGGCATGCACACCGGCGGCGGTGCGCTGACCGCGGTGAACGAGGACGACTGGGGCACCGCGAAGGACCCGAAGCACGACCCGGAGACCTACAAGGACAAGGACGAGCAGGACGGGAGCTCCTGGAGCGGCAAGCAGGACGGCTCCGGCTCCTGGAAGGGTGACCACGAGAAGCCCAGCGGTGGCATGCACACCGGCGGCGGCGCGCTGGCCTCGCCGGCCATGACCGCGGGCGGGCTCGCCGTCCTGGCGGTCGCCGGAACCGGGCTCTACGCGGCGCGACGCAAGAAGTTCGCCGGAAGCGTGGCCTGACCCATGCCGGGTGACATAGCCGCTGTGGCCGCCACGCGCGCGCCGCGTGGCGGCCCGGCGGGCCTCCCCCGTCCCTCTTCCGATTTGCTGCCGTGTCCCGGCGAGGTGGTGTCCGATGGCAGTTCGTCCTTCTTCCCCCACAGACAGTCCCGGCGGATACGAGCCGGCCCCCACGGGGCGGGGATCCAACACCAAGGTGATGCTGGGTGCCGTGGCGCTCCTGGTACTGGCGGTGAGCCTGTTCGGCGGCCACGACACGTCGTCCGACGCCCCCCGCACGCAGCGGGCCGCCGCACCCGCACCCGCGTCGGTCCCGCCCGCCGGGCAGCCGGCGGACCGACCGGCGGGTGAGCCGACGGTCAGGTCCCTGCCGCGGTCGGAACCCGTGCGGCTGCTCATCCCGAAGATCTCGGTCGACGCCCCCTTCACGGAGCTCTCGATCGGCAGTACCGGACAACTCGAACCACCCCCCGCCGCCGACACCAACCTCGTCGGCTGGCACGCCAAGGGAGCGTCCCCCGGGGAGGCCGGCACGTCGGTCATCGCCGGGCACGTCGACACGGCGACCTCGGCGGCCGTGTTCGCGGACCTCGGCGAACTGGCGAAGGGGGACGTCTTCTACGTCGACCGGGCCGACGGGCGCCGGGCGTCCTTCGTGGTCGACAGCGCGGAGACGTTCGCCAAGGACGACTTCCCCAGCCGGCGCGTGTACGCCGACACGGCACAGGCCCAGGTCCGGCTCATCACCTGCGCCGGCGACTACGACCACTCGGTCCGGGACTACACGGACAACCTGGTCGTCTTCGCCCACCTCGTCTGAACCGGCCGCCACCTGCGAGCCGGTCCCCGCGTCCGAGCCGGTCCGTCCCGGCGTCCGGGCCGCCGGTCACCCGCACGGTGTCTCCGAGTCGCGCGCTCCGCGGAGCGGGATCAGGATCGAGGCACGCCGACGTCACTCCCCACGTGGCCGACGTCGGCCCGCCGCCGGGTCACCCCCGGCCCCCCGTCCCACCCCACCCGCCCCGCCTCGTCGAGGAGATGTGCGCAGGATGACCACCACGTCCGAACGTGTTTCCCAATCGCTTGCGCAACAGGCTTCGCAGCGTGTCTCGCAGTCCGTGTTCGACGGCTCCAGGCTCCGTGTCGTCCTGCTGGTGGACGTGTACGACGGAGCCCAGCAGCAGTTCCTGGAGGCGTACGAGCAGTTGTGCGCCCAGGTCGCGTCCGTTCCCGGGCATGTCAGCGACCAGCTGTGCCAGTCCATCGAGAACCCCTCCCAGTGGCTCATCACGAGCGAGTGGGAGAGCGCCCCGCCCTTCCTCACCTGGGTGAACAGCGAGGAACACGTGCGGATGGTGGAGCCGCTGCACAGCTGCGTCCGGGACACCAGGTCGCTGCGCTTCCACGTGGTCCGCGAGACCGGCGGCCCGGCCGCGGACACCGGGCCCGGTGAGCGCCGGCTCCAGACGTCCCCCAGGATCGGGGACGGCCTGATCCGTCACGCGCTCACCTTCACCGTGAAGCCGGGCAGCGAGGAAACCGTCGCCAGGATCCTCGCCGACTACGTCTCACCGGAGCCGCGGGTCGACGACACCACCCGGCTGTGCCGGACCTCCCTGTTCATGCACGGCAACCGGGTGGTCCGGGCCATCGAGGTGCGCGGCGACCTGCTCGCCGCGCTGCGTCACGTGGCCCGGCAGCCCGCGGTGCGGGCCGTCGAGGAGGCCATCAACCCCTATCTGGAGCAGGACCGGGACCTCGACGACCCCGAGTCCGCCCGGGTCTTCTTCACCCGCGCGGCGCTGCCCGCCGTACACCATGTGACGACGGGCCGAAAGGGTCCGGACGCCGTACGGCACGCGTTGTACTACCCGGCGCGCGAGGGCCAGGGCATGCGGCTGGCCGAGTTGCTCGCCCGGCAGGACGAGGCGGCGGCCGACGATCCGCGGGGACCGGTACTGCGCAGCACGATCTTCCAGCGCGACGACATCGTGGTGCGGCTGGTCGACGTGAGCGGCGGGCTCGACAGCGACCCCGGGCCGGTGCTCGGTCTCACGGACCGCGCGCACGCGGCCGAGCTGACGGCGCTCCTCGACGGCGAGGCCCTCGGGGTGGACGGTGCGGCGCTGAACGCGGACGCCGCCACCCGCCTCCTCACGGTCTCCCGCATGGAACTCGTCACCGACCGTCGCGCCCCTGACGCCTGACTCTCCGGCACTCCCTGTCGGCCACGCCCCTGTTCGGAGGAACGCCGTGATCAACCGTCATCCCGGAATCGTGGATCTCAGCGAGGTCGAGCCCAACACTCGGCGCGGTGGCGATCTGCGGGCCCTGCTCACCCCGACCACAGTCGGCTCCACCAGCGGTTTCATGGGCGTGGCCATCGTGCAGCCCGGCGACCGCATCGCCGAGCACTACCACCCGTACTCCGAGGAGTTCATCTACGTCGTCCGCGGGCAACTGGAGGTGGACCTGGACGGTGAGCCCCACCCGCTGCGGCCCGAGCAGGGGCTCATGATCCCCGCCCATGTGCGGCACCGCTTCCGCAATGTGGGCGAGGTGGCGGCCCAACTGGTCTTCCACCTCGGCCCGTTGGCCCCCAGTCCGCCGCTCGGCCATGTGGACACCGAGGACGCGAACGGCGTGCCGATCCCGGTGGAGACGGCCGAGCGACCCCGGGTCCGCTCATGAGCAGGCGCGTGGCGGTCACCGGCATAGGTGTCGTCGCCCCGGGCGGCATCGGCGTCCCGGCGTTCTGGGACCTGCTGGCGAGCGGCCGTACGGCGACGCGCGGCATCACGTTCTTCGACCCGTCCGGGCTGCGTTCGCGGATCGCCGCCGAGTGCGACTTCGACCCGGCGGCGCACGGACTGGACGCGGAGCAGATCGCCCGGTGCGACCGGTACATCCAGTTCGCGCTGGTCGCCGGGCAGGAGGCGGTACGGGACTCCGGCCTCGACCTCGCCGCGGAGAACCCCTGGCGCGTCGGGGTCTCCCTGGGCACCGCGGTCGGCGGAACCACCCGGCTGGAGAACGACTACGTCCTGGTCAGCGAAGGAGGCCGGCGCTGGGACGTGGACCACCGGGAGGCCCGGCCGCATCTGCACCGCGCGTTCTCGCCCAGCACCCTCGCCTCGACGGTCGCGGAACGGTTCGAGGCACGCGGGCCGGTGCAGACCGTGTCCACCGGCTGCACCTCGGGGCTCGACGCGGTCGGGTACGCCTTCCAGACCATCGAGGAGGGCCGGGCCGACATCTGCCTGACCGGCGCCTCGGACTCGCCGATCTCCCCGATCACCATGGCCTGCTTCGACGCCATCAGGGCCACGTCCCCGAACAACGACGACCCGGCCCACGCCTCCCGCCCCTTCGACGCCGACCGCAACGGGTTCGTCATGGGTGAGGGCGGTGCCGTCCTGGTCCTGGAGGAACTGGAGCACGCCCGGGCCCGCGGCGCGCACGTCTACTGCGAGCTGAGCGGCTACGCCACCTTCGGCAACGCCTACCACATGACCGGTCTGACCCCCGAGGGCGTGGAGATGGCACGGGCCATCGAGGACGCCCTCGACCAGGCCCGACTCGACGGCACGGCGATCGACTACGTCAACGCGCACGGATCGGGCACCCAGCAGAACGACCGGCACGAGACGGCCGCGGTCAAACGGGTCCTGGGCGCGCACGCGTACGACACGCCCATGAGCTCCATCAAGTCCATGGTGGGGCACTCCCTCGGCGCGATCGGGGCGATCGAGGTCGTCGCCTGTGTGCTGGCCCTGGCCCACCAGGTCGTCCCGCCCACCGCGAACTACGAGACCCCGGACCCCGAGTGCGACCTGGACTACGTCCCGCGCGTCGCACGTGAGCGACGACTGGACAACGTGCTCTCGGTCGGCAGCGGCTTCGGCGGCTTCCAGTCCGCGGTGATCATGAGCCTGCCGAGGGAGACGACACGATGAGCACCTCTCGTCCCCGGCGCGCGGCCATCACCGGAATCGGCGTGGTCGCGCCCAACGGAACCAGCACCGAGACCTTCTGGAAGTCCGCCAGGGAGGGCATCAGCGTCCTGGACCGGATCACCCGCGAGGGCTGCGGGCACCTGCCGCTGCGGGTGGCCGGCGAGGTACGGGACTTCGACCCGCCCTCGGCCGTCGAGGAGCGCTACCTGGTGCAGACCGACCGGTTCACGCACTTCGCGATGGCCGCGGCCGACCAGGCACTCGACGACGCCGGCCTCGACCGGCCCGACACCGACGGCGCCCCGTTCTCCGTGGGCGTGGTCACCGCGGCCGGTTCCGGCGGCGGCGAGTTCGGGCAGCGGGAACTGCAGCAGCTGTGGGACAAGGGCAGCCGCTTCGTCGGGCCGTACCAGTCCATCGCCTGGTTCTACGCCGCGAGCACCGGCCAGATCTCCATCCGCCGCGGCTTCAAGGGCCCCTGCGGTGTCGTCGCCGCCGACGAGGCCGGCGGCCTGGACGCCCTGGCGCATGCCGCGCGGGCCGTGCGGCGCGGCACCGACGTGATCGTGGCCGGCGCGACGGAGGCCCCGCTGGCTCCGTACTCGATGGTCTGCCAGCTCGGTTACGAGGAGCTGAGCACCGTCGGCGAACCGGACCGCGCCTACCGCCCGTTCACCGACGCGGCCTGCGGATTCGTGCCCGCCGAGGGCGGTGCCATGGTCGTCGTGGAGGCCGAGACGTCGGCCCGGGAGCGGGGCGCAAACGTGCGGGCCACGTTGGCCGGGCACGCGGCGACGTTCACCGGCGCCTCCCGCTGGGAGCAGTCCCGGGAGGGCCTGGCGCACGCCATCCGGGGCGCTCTGCGGGAGGCCGCGTGCGCTCCCGAGGAGATCGACGTGGTCTTCGCGGACGCGCTCGGCGTCCCGGAGGCGGACCGTGCCGAGGCGCTGGCGCTCGCGGACGCCCTGGGCGCGCACGCCGGCCGCGTCCCCGTCACGGCGCCGAAGACCGCTTTCGGCCGGGGCTACAGCGCGGCACCGGTGCTGGACAGCGCCGCGGCGGTGCTCGCGATGGAGCACGGACTGATCCCGCCCACCCCCAACGTCTTCGACGTCTGCCACGACCTCGACCTCGTGACCTCCCGCGCCCGTGCCGCCGAACTGCGCACGGCGCTGGTCCTCAGCCGGGGACTCATGGGGTCCAACTCGGCGCTGGTGCTGCGGCTCGGCGCCGGCGACGCCTCCTAGCGAGGCATCGCGAACACACCACCACCCTGCAAGGAGAGGAACCGCATGAGTGACCGAATCACCGTGGAGGAGCTGGCCGAGCTCATGAAGAAGGCCGCCGGAGTCACCGTCGCCCCGGCAGAGCTCCAGCAGCGGTACGACTCCGGGTTCGACACGTTCGGCATCGACTCGCTCGGTCTGCTCGGCATCGTGGGCGAGCTGGAGAACCGGTACGACGCGTCGATGCCGCCGGACGCGGAGAAGAGCGGGAGTCCCCGGCAGTTCCTCGAGCTCGTCAACAGCGCGCTTCTGACGGGGGCCTGACATGACCGGACACACACAGAACGAGGTCACCATCGCCGCTCCGGTCGACCTGGTCTGGGACATGACCAACGACGTCGCGAACTGGACGCAGCTGTTCACCGAGTACGCCTCCGTCGAGATCCTCTCGGAGGAGGGGAACAGGACGACGTTCCGGCTCACCATGCACCCGGACGACAACGGCAAGGTGTGGAGCTGGGTCTCGCAGCGCGAGACGGACCCCGACACCCTCAGCGTGCGGGCCCGCCGCATCGAGACCGGGCCCTTCGCCTACATGAACATCGTCTGGCAGTACGAGAAGGTGCTCGAGGGCACCCGGATGGTGTGGACCCAGGACTTCGCGATGAAGCCGGACGCACCGGTCGACGACGACTGGATGACGGACAACATCAACCGGAACTCCAAAGTCCAGATGGCGCTGATCCGGGACCGTATCGAGCAGGCCGCCACGGAACGCCGGCCCGCACCCATGCTGTCCGACTGATCCGCCGACTGATCCGGACGAAGGACGCAACGATGCACCAATCCCTGATCGTCGCCCGTATGGCCCCGGGCTCCGCCCTGGACATCGCCAAGGTGTTCGAGGAGTCGGACCGTGGGGAGCTGCCGCACCTCGTAGGGGTCACCCGGCGCAGTCTCTTCCAGTTCGACGACGTGTACCTGCACCTCATCGAGTCCGAGCACGACCCCGGGCCCGCCATCGCGAAGGCGGCCGGACACCCCGAGTTCCGGGACATCAGCGAACGGCTCTCGGCGTACGTCACCGCGTACGACCCGGCGACCTGGCGCTCCCCGAAGGACGCCATGGCGCACCGCTTCTACCGCTGGGACCGAAACGCCGCTTCCTGAGCCGGTCGCCGCACCGCCGCCCGCCGGGCACGCGAGTCTCGCGTGCCCGGCGGGCGGCGTTCTCACCGCGCTGCCGTCACTCGGGGACGGTGCAGTCGAAGGCGTGCAGATAGGGGTTGACCGGCCGGATGTCGTCGATGACCAGACCCGCGCCCTTCAGCCTGCCGACCATGCTCTCGGTGGTGTGCTTGGCCCCGCCGACGTTGAGGAGCAGCAGCAGGTCCATGGCCGTGCTGAACCGCATCGAGGGCGTGTCGTCGACGAGGTTCTCGATGACCACGACCCGCGTGCCGGGGCCGCCCGCCTCGATGACGTTGCGCAGGGTGCGGGTCGTGCTGTCGTCGTCCCACTCCAGGATGTTCTTGATGACGTACACGTCGGCCTGGACCGGGACGGCCACCCGGCAGTCACCGGGCACCAGACTCATCCGGTCCGCGAGCGCTCCTCCCGGACGCAGCCTCGGGTCGGCGTTCTCCACCACCCGCGGCAGGTCGAGCAGGGTGCCGTACAGCGCGGGGTACTTCTCCAGCAGGCTCGCCACCACATGCCCCTGGCCACCGCCGATGTCGGCGACCGACTTGCTCCCCGACAGATCGAGGAACTGGGCCACGTCCCGCGCGGACTGCACGCTGGACGTCGTCATGGCGCGGTTGAAGACGTCGGCCGACTCGGGGGCGTCCTCGTTGAGGTAGGGGAAGAACTCCTTGCCGTACAGCTCCTCCACGACGTTGCGGCCGGAACGCACCGCCTCGTCCAGCATCGGCCACGCGTCCCACGTCCACGGCTCGGTGCACCACAGCGCGATGTCGCGCAGGCTGTTCGGGTCGTCCTTACGCAGCAGCCGGGACATGTCGGTGTGCGCGAACGTCCCGTCCGCCTGCTCGGCGAAGATGCCGTAGCAGGTCAGGGCCCGCAACAACCGGCGCAGCGGCTTCGGTTCGGCCTTCACGGCCGCCGCGAGGTCCGCCGCGGCCATGGGGCTGTCACCGAGGGCGTCGGCGACACCCAGCCGGGCGGCCGCGCGCAGGGCGGCCGCGCACGCCGCCCCGAACACGAGCTCCCGGAGCCGCATGGACGGCATGGGAACGGTCTGAGCGGTTGTCATGTGCCGCCTTCCTTCTGTGAGTTCGTCGAGTTCCGTGGATTCTTCGAGTTCTGAGGGGTCACGGCCGGTCAGCACATTCCCGTGGGGCGGGACGCCCGGCAGGAGTTGCCTTCGAAGGTGTTGCCCTGCCCGGTGTCCGCGTTGACGAGGTCCGCCGGGGCGTTGCCCTCCAGCACGTTGTCGGTGATCCGGTTCCGCTCGCTGGTGGTGCCCACGAAGCTCTTGAACAGGACGATGCCGCCCGACATCGACGAGGTACCGACGTTGCCGATGACGCGGTTCCGCGTCACCAGGGTGTCCTCGGCGCCGGTCAGCACGATGCCGGAGCCCTGCAACGCGTCCAGCCGCGCGGTCTTCGGGCACGACTTGTTGTTCCGCGCGATGTGGTTGCCGCGCACGGTCAGCGCGCCGGCCTTCGGCTTGTTCTCGTCACCGACGACGAAGATCCCCGCGCAGTTGCCGGTGAGGTGGTTGTCCTCGACGGCGAGGTTCCTGAGGCGCCGGACGGTGATGCCGATCCGGTTGCCCTCCAGGCGGTTGTGCTCGACCACCGTTCCCCCGGTGTCCGAGGCGCCCGCCTCCTCCTTGATCGTGTTCGCGAGGAACAGGCCGGCGTCGCCGTTGTCCCGGGCGGTGTTCCCGCGGAACACACCGCGGACCGAGCGCTCCGCGGCGATCCCCCACACCCCGTTCTCCACCGCGGTCACGTTCCGCACGGTCAGCCCGTCGGTCGCCATCGCGAACACGCCGGTCCTGGTGAAGCCGGTCACGGTCAGGGAGGCGACGGTGACGCCCTCGACGTCATGGTCCTTCGTGCCGACCACGCAGATGCCGTTGCCGCCCTCGGCACAGCTGTTGGCCGCCTTCGTCGTGGCCGGCTCGATGACGGTGCCGCGGCCCATGCCCCGCAGGGTGATCCCGGGGGTGGTCACCTTGACGCTCTCGCGGTAGGTGCCGGTGGTCAGCAGAACGGTGTCCCCCGGCTCGGCGGAGTCCACCGCTTTCTGGACCGACTCCCCTGGAACGACCACATGGGTCATATGGCGGGCGGCCGCGGGCGGGGCGGCTCCGAGCCCCACCGCGATGAGCGCCGCGGTACATACCAGGTAGGCAATGCGCACTTTCGTCATATTCATGACGGTATGACGAGAGGGTCGCGAACAGGCCCGATAGACCATCCGGTGGCGTGTCATCCCCCGCCCGCGGAGTGACCCGATGCCCGCACCGCTCGTTCGGTTGTCCGGGAACCACCCCGGGATTGTCCGTGATCGGTAACGGACGCATCCCGCGGCCGCCGTCCGTCGTCCTGTCAGGTGGTCACACGGTGACCAAGGGGATCGGCGTGAACTGCGGGAAAGCGGGGCGGACATGGCACGGCACGGCGGCGGGCGTGGCTGGTACGGCAAGGTGCTCGGCGCGGCACTCGGGGTGACACTGCTCGCCGCCGGCGCCTCGGTGTGGACCGCGCAGGCCGGTGCCCTGGGCGGCTCGTCGCCGAAGACGAAGGTGTCGGCCGCGCCCGGCAGCGCCGTCAAGCCGGTCGCGGTGACCATCGTGCACGCCTCCGACAAGGGGGCGCGCGGCGTCAACATCACCATCGACGACGGCCCCGACCCCGCGTGGACCCCCCAAGTGCTGGACGTGCTGCGGGAGTACGGGGTGAAGGCGACGTTCTGCATGGTGGGGACGCAGGCGCAGGCCCACCCGGACCTCGTGAAGCAGGTGGTCGCGGCCGGGCACCGGCTGTGCGACCACTCGGTGTCCCACGACACCACCATGGACAAGAAGTCCGAGGCCTACCAGTCGCAGGAGATCCTCGGCGCCGAACGCATGATCACCGAGGCGTCCGGGGGTGTCCGGCCGATGTACTACCGGGCGCCCGGCGGGGCGTTCACCCCGTACAGCCGCAAGGTCGCCGCCTCCCACGGCATGCGGCCGCTGGGCTGGAACGTGGACACCAAGGACTTCGAACAGCCGGGCACGGACGCCATCGTCGCCACCGTCGAGCGGGAACTGCCGAACGGGCCGACGCTCCTCTTCCACGACGCGGGCGGCGACCGCTCCCAGACCGTCGAGGCCCTGCGCCAGGTCCTCCCCCGCCTCAAGGAAGAGGGCTACGCCTTCGGCTTCCCGGTGCGCTGAGACCACAGGACGGCGATGGCCCCCCACCACTGCGCGGGCCGATGGCGGATGATGGCCGCCATGCGCATCCGCATCGACGCCGTCGACCTGCCCGGGCTCACCTGCCCTGCCCCTGCCGACGGCAGGGTCCCCGTGTACGACAACGTCCATGTCGCCGTGCAGCGGCGGGACCGCCCGGCCGAACTCCTCGATCCACAGCCCGGTGACGCGCCGTCCGCGACCTGGAGCCTGGAGTGCGCCACGAGTTCCTCCGCCGACGGCACCGAGGTCACCGGCCCGTATGTGCAGGACCGCCTGGGCCGGCGGTTCATCTATCTGTCGTGGGGGACGGTCGACGAGGCGGGGACGTTCACGATGTTCCGCCGCGCCAAGCTGCTGCTCGACGTCATCCCCGCCGAGGTGCTCGCCGCCGCCGCGCGCGACGGGCTGCTGGTCGGGCGGCTCGGCCTGACCGACCCGAAGGGCGGGCCCCTGTGCGCACGGGTCGAGCCCCCGCACATCACCTGGACCGCCGCGCGCGCCGGCTCTCCCGGACCGATGTGACCTTCATTGCGTCAGAGGGGTCCCGGCGTGTTCACCGCCGTTGCGCCCGTCAACGGCGACAGCAGCGGCGCACGGCACATCGGCCCAGGTCACGGCCCTGTGGACGAGCACCGGCGACAGGAACACTGCATCCACGCAGGCCAATATCTGTCCTTGCGGAGTGAGAAATAGGTGCGGTGCCCGGCGAGTATTCCTCGAACGCCGACCCGAAGTGGAATTCGCGACCGTACAGGGTCGATCTCGGCATGCTAATGTCACTCTCAGTTGCAGGTGTTGTTGCCAGAAGGTTTATTTTTCCGACGGGTTAATCAGCACGGCACGAGGAATCCGCACAGGGCGAATTCCAAGCATCGTCTCCGAAGGAGAAATAACATGGCTACTGGCACCGTGAAGTGGTTCAACTCGGAAAAGGGCTTCGGCTTCATCGAGCAGGACGGCGGCGGCCCCGACGTCTTCGCCCACTACTCGAACATCGCCGCCCAGGGCTTCCGTGAGCTGCTCGAAGGCCAGAAGGTGTCCTTCGACATCGCCCAGGGCCAGAAGGGCCCGACGGCCGAGAACATCGTTCCCGCCTGACACCCGCAGCATCGCGCTCTTCGCAGCTGGGGCCCGCACCTTGGGGTGCGGGCCCCAGCTCGCTGCATTTCAGGGCGCGCGTCGGTAAGGCCACACCGCATCCGACCCCGCCCACGTCTCTCCGGCTCGTTCTCGCGATTCCCTCCGCAGTCCAATCTGCCGCGGAAATTCCTTGCTACGTGCCTATGCGCCCACATCGAGGAAGGTTTCGCTTGAACCGCGAACGCACCACCCGCACCGCCCGCACCACCACCCGCTCCGCCCGCCCGACCCGTTCCTGGGACTCCGCTCCCGCCCGCTCGGGAGCTCCGCGGCGTTCCAAGGGCAACGACCGTCGACAGACCGCGCCCCAGGGCGAGTTCGCGCTGCCGGTGACGGTCACACCCGCACTGCCCGCGGTCGAGTCGTTCGCCGACCTCGCCCTGCCGGCGCCCCTGCTGACCGCGCTCGGACGCGAGGGAATGACGGAACCGTTCCCCATCCAGGGGGCGACGCTGCCGAACTCCCTCGCCGGACGTGACGTACTCGGCCGCGGCCGTACCGGATCGGGCAAGACCCTCGCCTTCGGCCTCGCGGTCCTGGCCCGCACGGCGGGCCGTCGCGCGGCACCTCGACAGCCGCTCGCCCTGGTCCTCGTCCCCACCCGCGAGCTCGCCCAGCAGGTGACGGACGCGCTCACCCCGTACGCCCGCTCCGTGCAGTTGCGGCTGGCCACCGTGGTCGGCGGCATGTCGATCGGCAGGCAGGCCGGCGCTCTGCGGGCCGGCGCCGAGGTCGTCGTCGCGACGCCGGGACGGCTCAAGGACCTCATCGGCCGCGGCGACTGCCGGCTGGACGAGGTCGCCATCACCGTCCTCGACGAGGCCGACCAGATGGCCGACATGGGCTTCATGCCCCAGGTCACCGCCCTGCTCGACCAGGTGCGCCCCGACGGGCAGCGGATGCTCTTCTCGGCCACCCTGGACCGCAACGTCGACCTGCTCGTCCGCCGCTACCTGAGCGACCCGGTGGTCCACTCCGTCGACCCGTCGGCGGCCGCGGTCACCACGATGGAGCACCACGTGCTCCACGTTCACGAGGCCGACAAGCACCGGACGACCACCGAGATCGCCGCGCGCGACGGCCGGGTGATCATGTTCCTGGACACCAAGCACGCCGTGGACCGGCTGGTCAAGCACCTGCTGAGCAGCGGTGTCCGCGCCGCGGCTCTGCACGGCGGCAAGTCGCAGCCGCAGCGCACCCGGACGCTCGACCAGTTCAAGACCGGGCACGTGACGGTACTGGTGGCGACGAACGTCGCGGCCCGCGGCATCCACGTCGACAACCTCGACCTGGTCGTCAACGTGGATCCGCCCACCGACCACAAGGACTACCTGCACCGCGGCGGCCGTACCGCCCGGGCCGGCGAGTCCGGCAGCGTCGTCACCCTCGTGACACCCGGTCAGCGTCGCGGTATGAGCCGGTTGATGGCCTCGGCCGGCATCACCCCGCAGAGCACCTCCGTGCGGTCCGGTGAGGCCGAGCTGTCACGGATCACGGGCGCCCAGGCACCTTCCGGTGTCCCGGTCGTCATCACGGCACCGGCCGCGGCACGCCCGCGGCGCGCCGGGTCTTCCGGGGCCCCCTCGTCCCGGGGCCGCGACGACCGCAACGGCCAGGGGCGCAACGGCGGACGACCGGGGCGTCGGCGTACGCAGCGGCCCGCCGTCGACTCCGCGGCGTAGAGGCGTCGGTCTGCAGTTCACCCATCTCCGAGGAGGCACCTTGACACCGGTCCGGACACAACGGCGACACGCGGATCTCGCGCCCATGACCATGGGCCACACCATGGACGCCCCCGGCCCCCGGGTCCGGGACGACATGACCGTCGAGGTCGCGCTGTCCGTCATGGCCGGTGCCCGGGTCGAGTACCTCCTGCTGTGCGACGGGGACGACCAGTGCACGGGCTCGGTCACCCGGGCCGAGCTCGCTGTCCACCGTGACAGTTCCGCGTACACGGACCGCATCCGACTGCGGGACGTCCTCGGCGGGCAGCACGTACGGACGTAGGAGAAGGGGGCGCGAGACCGCCCGCGAAGACTGATGAGGGCCCTGCCGACACCCGTCGGCAGGGCCCTCATCGCTGTCCGCGGGCAGGGGATCATCCGTTGCCGCAGGTCAGGCTATCTGCTCCTCCAGAGGGCTGAAATCTACTCTTGCCAGAGTAGACATTGAACTCCGGCATGGTTAGTCTTCTTCTCGTAGACACCGGTCGAGCAAGACCCGGCAGACACGAACTGGCGGGTCGCAGTACATGAAGTTCGCAGGTCAGTGCGGTTCTGGAGCACCGAAGCCAAGGAGTTCGCAGGACGGCGACGGGGCTGGGACCCGCACTGGGAGGCAGCAGGTGAAGGGCCTCCGAGAGCATCACCGCGCAGTACCGCAGTACCTGTTCATCCAGTGGTTGGCTCAGAAGAGGACGGAGGAGCAGACGCCATCAGGATCGCCCGGCCCGAGAGGCACTCGGCCGGGTACCGCAAGACCCCGGATTGGAAGGTGGTCCCCGGTCACGCAGCCGCGATCCCCGCACCCCCCTCTCGCAGGGCTGGTAGCGGAAACAGAAGGTCGGCGCAGCATTAGGGCCGACAGATGGTGTTGAATTTCCTTCGGGGCCCTGGTGCCGTACGGCACCAGGGCCCCTCGACGCGTTGTACAACGAGGTGACATGACAGCAGATATTCCTCTCAGTGATCGTCTGGACGACGACGACTACCCCGCGTACACGATGGGGCGGGCCGCGGCGATGCTCGGCACCACGCCGGCCTTCCTCCGCGCCCTGGGTGAGTCCCGTCTGATCACTCCCCTGCGCTCCGAGGGCGGGCACCGCAGGTACTCCCGCTACCAGCTGCGGATCGCGGCACGCGCCCGCGAGCTCGTCGACCGGGGCACCCCGATCGAGGCCGCCTGCCGCATCGTCATCCTCGAGGACCAGCTCGAGGAAGCTCAGCGCATCAACGCCGAGTACCGCCGCTCGGCCGGGCACGAAGCGCCCGGCAGCTCTGTCCGCGGTATCGGCTGATCACGGGGAGATCACCAGCTGACGGCGTCGTCCATCGACTGCTGCCAGTACGTGACCTTGAGCGAGTCGTCGACGTAGACGCCCTTCGCGGGCAGTGACGGGGTGGCACCCCTGCCGACGGTCCCGTTGCCGGAGGGGCCGTGGAAGTAGACGGTCAGAGACTTCGCCGTGTAGCCGTTCGCGCCGCTGCCGTCGGTGGCGGACAGGGCTACCGAGGCGTAACCGGACTGGCCCGGCTCGAGCGTGACGACCGCCTGCGGCTGCGAGTCCTCGATGACCGGCGGCACGGACTGGGCCTCGCCGAACCTGACGGCCGGGTAGCCGTACAGATAGCAGCTCTTGCTGCCGGTGTTGGTCACCGTGAGCAGCATGTGGTTCACGGGGCGGGTCAGCGGGGCCGCGACCGTCCTGGTGGTGGAGCCCTCGCAGGTGACCGCCTTGCCGGCGGTGGAGCCGGCGGGCGTCTTCGCCGCGGTGGCGGGAGTCGCGGCCCCGGCGCCTGAGGAGCCCGTGGCATCCGTCCGCTTCGTGGAGCCGGAGGTCCCCGGGGTTCCCGAGGACGCTGAAGTCCCGGACGGGTCCGCGGAGTCGGAGGCCGTGGCGAAGGAAGAGGCCGTGGCGGAGGTGGTCCTGGTCCCGCTGCCCTCGTCCTGGGTGCCCGTCCCCTCGGCGCACGCGGTCAGCGAGAGCGCGGCGAGGACGGTCGTCGCGGCGGCGGCGACGAGGCGGGTGCGGGAGGTGCGGAGGTCGGACATGCTGCTGGGCCCCTTGGGTGTTCGGGTGGCGGTGGTGATTGGATGACCGAAGCTTGTGAGGTGATCCGTCCCGGCCGCCAGCCACAGCGGGCAGTTGGGGACGCCGGAACGCCGGAACACGGTCTGACCAGGGAGAACACGGTGGACCTGGAACGCGTTTCCGGGACACGGGGGTTGAGGGGAACGGGTGTCGGAGGCAACAGCGACCGCGGAGACGGAGGCGTTCGCGCGCCGGCTGCGGGAGCTCAAGGACCACTCGCGACTGAGCTACGGGACGCTCGCCAAGCGCCTGCACATGAGTACGTCGACGCTGCACCGCTACTGCAACGGCACCGCGCTGCCGGTCGACTACGCGCCGGTGGAACGCCTCGCGCGGGTCTGCCGGGCCACGCCGGAGGACCTGGTGGAGCTGCACCGGCTCTGGATCCTCGCGGACGCGGCGCGTGGGCGCAGGGCGGACCAGGCCCCGGCTCCGGCGAGGGAGCCGGACGAGGAGGGCGAGAGTGGTGATCCGGTGGTCGTCGAAGCGCCGCGCGAGGTCCCGTCGTCGCGGCCCTCGTGGCTCCGTCGCCGCCGTACCGCGCTGATCGCCTCCGTCGCGGTGGTCGCCGCGCTCGGGGCCGTCGCGTACACCCTGCGTCCGACGACCGTCCGCGCCGGCGATACCACGACGCCGACGTTCACCGGCACCCTGGACGTCGACAGCGGGCTGCCCTCCGCCGCCCCCTCCACCGGCGGCAGCGAACCAGCACCGTCCCCGTCGGCCTCCGCCTCCCCCACCGGGACGACCGGTACCACCGACCCCAAGGACACCGCGACCGGCACGGGCCGGCCCGCCGGAACCGCGGTCCCCCTCACCGTGGCCACCCGCCCGTATGTGTACGACAGCCCGTGCAGCCAGCGTTTCCTCGTCGACAGCGAACCCGCGCAGGTCGGCCCGCCGGCCACCGAACCGGACGCCCCGCGCTGGGCCGCCGCGTACGGGGCGGTGTCCTCCGACGAACAGGAGGTCGCCCTCACCGTGCAGGGCACCGGCGAGGAGACCGTCGTACTGAACGCGCTGCACGTCCGCGTCCTCAGCAAGAACGCGCCGCTCACCTGGAACGACTACTCGATGGGCGTCGGCTGCGGCGGCGGGGTCGGGATCAAGTCGTTCGCCGTCGACCTGGACCAGGGCAACCCCATGGTCACCGTCAAGGGCGGACAGCGCGCCTTCCCCTACAAGGTCAGCGAATCCGACCCCGAGGTCTTCTACGTCGTCGCCCGTACCGGGTCCTACGACGTCCGCTGGGATCTCTCCCTCGACTGGTCCAGCGGCAGCCGCCACGGCACCGTCCGCATCGACGACGGCGGCACCCCGTTCCGCACCAGCGCCGACGTGGACCGCCCGGGCTACGACTATCCGCTGGGCGGCAGCGAGTGGATCGAACGGCAGGGCTGATCCCGGCGTACGACGCGGTTCACAGCAGTTCGGGCTGCCGCTGCGGCTGTGGCGCCGGAACCGGCTTCGCTTCCCACCGGGAAACGGTCCTCAGGTACCCGTAGATCACCGAGGTCATCAGCAGCAGGAGCAGCGGCCCGGTCGCCCAGCGGTACTCGGCCAGCTGCGACGGCAGCCAGCGGTACGACACCAGGAGCGCGGCGAAGACCGCGGCACCGTAGGCGGTCAGCCGGATCCCGGACCGGTCCCCGCCGCGGTCGTAGGTGCGCAGGGCCGCCTCGATGGTGAGCGTGAAGACCACGCCGGCGATGAGGTCCACGCCGTAGTGGTAGCCGAATCCCAGCGTCGCGCAGAGCGTGGCGATCAGCCAGAACGCGCCCGCGATCCGGAGGGCACGCGGGCCCCTGCGGGTGTGGACGAAGATCGCGGTGGCCCACGCCGTGTGGAGGCTGGGCATGCAGTTGCGGGGGGTGAAGCCGTCGAACGGGATGGTGTGCGGGGCGGTCAGCGGTGGTGGCGTCCGCGGCCAGAGGTCGGCCACCGCCCAGTGCGCGCTGGGCGGCATCTTCGGCGCCCACAGGCTGATCGACGCCCAGTGCTCGGTCCCGGTGCCGTAGGCGAAGACCGGTCCGACCACCGGGAAGACCATGTAGAAGGCCGGTCCGAGGAGGCCGATCACCAGGAAGGTGCGGACCAGGTGGTGGCGCGGGAAGCGGCGCGCTCTCGCCACGTCGCGCAGCTGGTACAGCGCGACGAGGACCGCGGCCACCGCGAGCTGGCCGTAGACGACGTCGAGGAAGTTGAAGCCGACCTTGCCGGTGGCCGTGATGATCCGGCCCATGACCCAGGACGGGTTGCCCAGCGCGTGATCGGCGAGCGCCACATACGGGTCGAGTACGTCCGGGCGGGTCTTCGCGGTGATGAACAGCCAGGTGTCACCGGTCTTGCGGCCGGCCACCAGCAGCAGGCCCAGCCCGGCGCCCTTCAGCAGCAGGACGCGTTCCGGGCCGGTGCGGCGGGTGACGGCGAGGACCGCGCAGCCCAGGATCACCCACAACGCGCCGTTGCCGAAGGGATGGCCGTGGTGCACCTCGATGCCGAAGGCCGTGCGCACCAGGAAGAACGCGACGTCGACTCCGATCGCGACCCCGATCGCGACGAACCGCTGGCGCCAGGTGAGCACCACCATCGTCAGCGCCATGCCGGCGTACAGCACAGGGCCCGACTTGGGCGGGCACCACAGCTCTCGCGCCTGGCTGGTGATCGGACCCGGCAGGCCGTAGCGGCGCGCGGCGAACTCCAGCGCGACGAGGAATCCGAGCACCACGATGCCCGCTACGACCCACAGTCTGGGTATTTGTCGCAATTTCATCTCTCCCGATGAGCCGCCCGCTCCGACTGGAGAAGATGAACGGATTATGGCCCTGGTTGCGAAGCGGCGCCCCATTGGTGAACGGGACGCGCTTCCAGGTGCCGTGGACAGGGGTACCACCACTGTCCCAGGTGAAGTCGTCGACCGTACCGGCAGTAAAAATCTGTCCCGATGATGCTAGATATTCGCGCTTGGCCACATCATATCCATGACAGGCCGGGCGTCACGACGGCGGTACCCGAGGCCGAATAACTGTCGCAGCCACAGCAGAATCATGTATGGGGTGCGGCGAGTTTTCGGTTCGTCCGGGTCACGGGTCCAGGCGGGCGTAGATCCCCCCACCTGCCATGTGTTAGCGTGGTAAGAGTTGCAGTTTTGGTTTCCGGAGGCCTTTACGGAGTCCTCCGAGTCTTTCCGGGTCTTCCGGAGGGGAGATCATCGCGGCGACTCGGGTTCCGCACAGTGCGGTTCCCGGCACTGCCCCCTAGGGAGATTCAATATGGCATCTGGCACCGTGAAGTGGTTCAACGCGGAAAAGGGCTTCGGCTTCATTGAGCAGGACGGCGGCGGCGCCGACGTGTTCGCGCACTACTCGAACATCGCCACCTCCGGCTTCCGCGAGCTTCAGGAAGGCCAGAAGGTGACCTTCGACGTCACGCAGGGCCAGAAGGGCCCGCAGGCCGAGAACATCGTTCCTGCCTGACGCTGACGCGTTCTACACGGCTGGGGCCCGCATCTTTCGGGGTGCGGGCCCTTGTCCATTGCCAGAATCTGTTTGTTTGCTTTCTCCTCGGCTCTTTCTTGCGAATTCTCGTGCGGTTTCGCCGCGCCTCGGAGGAATTCCTCGACACGTGCCGCACGCATCGAGGAAGGTTCCCCACCCATGAACGGCACCCGTCGCACCGGGAACAACCCGCCCCGTGGCCGGTCCCGGGGGACGAGCCACCAGCGCTCCCGTCCGGCCGCCGCCCCCCGCGGCGAGTTCACCCTCCCCGCCACGCTCACCGAGGCACTGCCCGCCGTGGAGGCGTTCGGCGACCTCGATCTGCCGGAGCGTATGCAGGCCGCGCTGATCGCCGAGGGCGTCGTCACGCCCTTCCCGATCCAGGCCGCGACCCTGCCGAACTCACTGGCCGGCCGTGACGTCCTCGGCCGTGGCCGCACCGGCTCCGGCAAGACCCTCGCCTTCGGACTGCCCCTGCTGGCCCGCCTCGACGGACAGCGGGCCGAGCCCCGTCGGCCGCTCGCCCTGGTCCTCGTACCGACCCGGGAACTGGCCCAGCAGGTCACCGACGCGCTGACCCCCTACGCACGGGCACTGCGGCTGCGCGCCGCCACCGTGGTCGGCGGGATGTCGATCGGGCGGCAGGCGTCCGCGCTGCGGGCCGGCGCCGAGGTCCTCGTGGCCACGCCCGGCCGCCTCAAGGACCTCATCGAGCGCGGCGACTGCAGCCTGGACCAGGTGGCCATGACCGTCCTGGACGAGGCCGACCAGATGACCGACATGGGCTTCATGCCCCAGGTCACCTACCTGCTCGACCAGGTCCGCCCCGACGGCCAGCGGATGCTGTTCTCGGCCACGCTCGACCGCAACATCGATCTGCTGGTGCGCCGCTACCTGCACGACCCGGTGGTCCACTCGGTCGACCCCTCCTCGGGCACCGTCACCACCATGGAGCACCACCTCCTGCACGTCCGCGACGACGACAAGCACGCCACCGCCACCGAGATCGCCGCCCGCGACGGGCGCGTGATCATGTTCCTGGACACCAAGCACGCGGCGGAGCGGCTGGCCAAGCACCTGCTGTCGGTGGGAGTACGGGCCTCGGCGCTGCACGGCGGCAAGTCCCAGCCGCAGCGCACCCGCACCCTCGGCCAGTTCAAGGACGGCCAGGTGACCGTCCTGGTGGCCACCAACGTCGCGGCCCGCGGCATCCACGTGGACGACGTCGACCTCGTCGTCAACTTCGATCCGCCCGCCGACCACAAGGACTACCTGCACCGCGGCGGCCGTACGGCACGCGCCGGGGAGTCCGGCACCGTCGTCACCCTGGTCCTGCCGCACCAGCGGCGCGCGGTGGACCGTCTGATGTCCGACGCCGGTGTCACCGCCCTGACCACCCGGGTCCGCCCGGGCGAGGCCGAGCTGAACCGCATCACCGGTGCCCGCACCCCCTCCGGTGTGCCCGTCACCCTTCCGGCCCCGCCCGCCGCCGAAGCTCCCCGGCGCACCGGGTCGCCCGCCGGGCGTGGCCGCGGCAGCCGCTCCACCCGCGGCCGCCGCAGTTCCACACGTACCGGCCGCTAGCCGTACGACCCACTGACCGGGCCCGGTGGCCGCGCCACCGGCATCCCCCGTCGCGAAGGAGACGAACAGGGCCGCACCCTGGCCGTTCTCACCGTCACGTCCCGACCGCTCCCCGTGGAGGCACCATGCGCATCGTCATCGCACGTTTTCCCTTCGACCTGACCATGAACGAGGTCGAGAGGCTGGTGGAGAGCGTGACGCCCGAACCCGCCACCGGCCAGTGTGTGACCATCGGTCGCCACGTGTACCCGGTCAAGCAGGTCGGTCAGGTGATCACCCGGCAGGACCGCCGCGACTTCACCGCGCACGAGGTGACCAGGGCGCTGACCCGGCTCGGCTTCACCTGCCACGAGGTGCAGCCGCCCCGCCCGGAGGCCTTCAACGACCCGTCGTCGTCGCTGCCCTGGGCCGACACCCCGCTGGGCTGACCCACCGACCGCGACGACCGGCGACCGCCACCGCCCGTTCCCGCAAGCCAGGTCAACGCGTTGCGTTCCCCATCCATGTCACCCCGTGCAAGACTGCGGCACCTCACGGCAGGGCCGCCGTGTTCCTCCTGTCATCGCTTGAGCGAGGAGCTGCGCGGCGGGACGCTGGGAGCATGGACACCAGGGGCGGTACATCCGGAGGCACCGTGGCAGGGGGCGTACCCGAGGACCTGGCCGTCGTCGTCGACGCCGGCGGGACGGTCACGGTGTGGAGCGCGGGGGCGCGGCAGCTGCTCGGGTACGAGGCCGCCGAGGTCGTAGGGCATCCGGTGGCCGAGCTGCTCGCCTCCGGGCTGTCCGAGTCCGCGAAGCGCCATGTGGCCGACGGACGGCGGTGGGCCAGCGAGGTGGCGCTGCGGCACCGCAACGGCGAGCGGGTCGTCGTCCGGCTGAAGGGGACACCCCTCGCGGACGGCGACGGCGCGCGGCCGTGGCTGGTGACCCCGGCCGCCCCGGAACACATGACCGGGCCCGCCGAACCGGCCGCCGAGGCCCTGTGGGACCTCACGCTCGCGCAGCTCCCCGTGCCGGTGGCGGTCTACGACCGTGAGGCCCGGCTGGTGGCCGCCAACGAGGTGATGGGCCGGGTGATGGGCCGGACCCTGGCCGAGATGCGCGGCCTGACCCTGTGGGAGATCGAGCCGAACCCGCCCTTCGACGAGTACGACCGCCTCCAGCGGCAGGTCCTGCGCACGGGCGAGCCGGTGTTCCACGAGAACCACGGGCAGGCCCCCGGTGAGGTGCGCGGGCACGCCTGGTCGATGTTCCTGTCCCCGCTGAAGGACGGGAGCGGCACGGTCCAGGGCATGTCGGCGGCCGTCTTCGACACCACGGAGCAGTACTGGGCCCGCCGTCGCCTCGCCGTCCTCAACGACGCCAGCCTCCGCATCGGCAGCACCCTCGACGTGACCCGGACCGCCGAGGAACTGGCCGACGTGGCCGTGACGGGCTTCGCGGACTTCGTCACCGTGGACCTGCTGGAGTCGGTGGCCCTCGGCGACGAACCGGAACCGGTGCTGCCGAGCCGGCCGGTCACCGTACGCCGTACGGCCCAGCGGTCGGTCCTCGACGGCTGCCCGGAGTCGGTGGTCCCCTCCGGCGGGACGACGCTCTACCCGGTGGACACGCCCCCGATGCGGGCCCTGATCGCCGGACGCGGCACCCTGCCGCAGCCCGGGGATCCCGGGCTGCGGACGTGGACCGAGTCGTCCCGGGCCCGCGCCGAGTCCGTCTCCAGGTACCGGATGCACTCGGTGATGATGGTGCCGCTGCGGGCCCGTGGCGTCACCCTGGGCCTGGTGCACTTCCTGCGGCACCGTACGCCGGAGCCGTTCAGCGAGGACGACCTGCTGCTCGCGGAGGAGATCGTCGCGAGGGCTGCGGTCAGCGTGGACAACGCCCGCCGCTACACCCACGAGCGCCGCACCGCGCTCACCCTCCAGCGCAGCCTCCTGCCCGACCGACCGCCGGACCTCGCGGCGATGGAGGTGGCGTACCGCTATCTCCCGGCGGGCGCGGGCGCGGACGTGGGCGGGGACTGGTTCGACGTGATCCCGCTGTCCGGCGCCCGGGTCGCCCTGGTGGTGGGCGACGTGGTGGGCCACGGCATCCACGCCTCGGCGACGATGGGCCGCCTGCGGACAGCCGTACGGACCCTGGCGGACGTGGATCTCGCCCCCGACGAGCTCCTCACCCAGCTCGACGACCTCGTCGTCCGGCTCGACCGTGAGGAGGGGCCGGAGGCGCGGGAACGGGCGGCCGGCGAGGATGAGGGGGCGCCCGAGGCGCACGGGCGGGTGCCGGAGGCCGTGACGCCCGGCGAGGTGGGTGCCACCTGCGTGTACGCCGTCTACGACCCGGTGTCCCGGCGTTGCACGATGGCCCGCGCCGGCCACCCGCCGCCCGCCGTCGTCACCCCGGACGGCGACGTCCGCTTCCTGGACCTGCCGTCCGGCCCGCCCCTGGGTCTCGGCGGCCTGCCGTTCGAGTCCGTCGAGGTGGAACTGGAGGAGGGCAGCCTGCTCGCCCTGTACACCGACGGCCTGGTCGAGGCGGCCGACCGCGACATCGAGGTCGGCCTTGAACTGCTGCGCGGGGCGCTGGCCGACAAGGCGGGCCCGCTGGAGGAGACCTGCGACGACGTACTGCGTACGGTCCTGCCGGTCCGCCCGGCCGACGACATCGTGCTGATGCTGGCCCGCACGTCCGCCCTGGACCAGGCGAGCGTCCGCACCTGGCAGCTGCCGCGCGACCCGGCCGCGGTGGCCCGGGCCCGCAAGTCGGCGAGCGAACAGGTGACCGCGTGGGGCCTGGGGGAGACCTCCTTCGCGACGGAACTGATCGTCAGCGAACTGGTCACGAACGCGATCCGCTACGGCACCGACCCGGTCGTCCTCCGGCTGATCCGTGACTCGACGCTGATCTGCGAGGTCTCCGACGGCAGCAGTACGGCTCCGCATCTGCGGCGGGCCAGGGTGTACGACGAGGGCGGGCGGGGGCTGCTGCTGGTCGCCCAGATGGCGGAGAGATGGGGGAGCCGGCAGACGGCCACGGGGAAGACGATCTGGGCGGAGCTGGGGCTGCCGAGCGAGTAGAGCTCTGCTGACGATGCTGACGGGCGCCGCGCTGATCCGTCGGATGAGCCCTGGGCGGCGCGGGACGACAACAGGCCGGCAACGGGACGACAACGGCACGTCAAACGGAAGGTCCAGTTCATCCACCTGTGCGACGATGCGGCCGTGAACGCACCCCCCACCCCCGCCTCCGCCTCCGCTCCCGACGGACCTCCGACTCCGCCGGCCCCCAAGTCGCCTGGTTTCGCAGCGGAGTTCAAGGACGCCGTGACGTTCCGGGCCTTCGCTCTCGTCCTCGGCGGCCTCCTGGTCCAACTGGCTTTCGTCGTGTCGTACGTGGGCGCCTTCCACTCCCCCACCCCGCACCGGATCCCGGTGGCGGTGGTGGCCCCGCAGCAGGCGTCCGCGAAGATCGTCGCGAAGCTGAACGCGCTGGACGGCGACCCGGTGAAGGCGATCGCGGCCTCCAGTACGGCAGTTGCCCGCGACTGGGTCCTGACCCGACGGACCGACGCGGCCTTCCTCTTCGACGCCGCCGGCACCAAGGACACCCTCCTGGTCGCCTCGGCGGGCGGCCCGTCGGTCTCCCAGACGGCCACCCAGATCGCCCAGAAGATCGAGGCCTCGCAGAAGCGCCAGATCACGGTGACGGACATCCGCTCCCCCAACTCCGGTGACGGCCGCGGCATGACGTCCTTCTACCTGGTCCTCGGCTGGGTGATCGGCGGTTACCTGACCGCGACGATCATGGGCATGGCGGCGGGCTCCAGGCCGGCGAGCCGCCACCGCACCCTGATCCGCCTGGCGGTCCTGGTCCTCTACTCCATCGTCTCGGGCATCGCGGGCGCGATCATCGTGGGCCCGGTCTTCGACGCGCTGGGCGGCCACTTCTGGGCACTGAGCGCGATCGGCGCCCTGGCCGTCATGGCCTCGGCGGCAACGGCACTCGCCCTGCAGACCCTGCTGGGCCTGCTCGGCACCGGCCTGGTCGTCCTCCTCTTCGTGGTCCTGGGCAACCCGAGTTCGGGCGGCGTCTACCCGGCCCCCCTGCTCCCCGCCTTCTGGAGCGCGATCGGCCAGGCCCTGCCCCCGGGCGCGGGCACGACCCTGGTCCGCAACACCGTCTACTTCTCTGGCCACGCGACGGCATCGGCACTGTGGGTGCTGGGGGCGTACGCGGTGGGCGGGGCGGTGTTGGCCTGGGGGGCCTCCTGGTGGCGGGAGCACCGGGTCGGCGACGGGGCTCCGGCGGCCGGCTGACCGGCGTCACGGCACCTCGCGCGGTCGTGCGGGGTGCCGTGGTGAGCCCGTCGGCTGCCCTTCAGGCACTCCACGTCGTGGGGTGCTCGCGCAGGTAGTCGGCCAGCAGGGGTGGCTGAAGGTCGAGGGCGACCACGGCAGACATCTCGCGCGCGACCCGCACCGGGAAGAAGTCGCCCGTCTCGGGGTTGTCCAGCTCGGGGCCGCCTCGACGGTTCGGATCCACGTCCAGTATCTCGGCGCGGAAGTAGTGCGCCACGACAGTGACCCTTTCGCCCGGCTCGGTCAGGGTCAGGAACTCGGTGGCAGCGCCGATCGTGGCACCGATCTCTTCCATGACCTCGCGCCGCAGTGCCGCCGCGAGGTCGGCGTCGTAGGGCTCGACACCTCCGCCGACCGTCGTGCAGTACGGCGAGCCGCCCGGCCATCTCCGGCGCAGGAACACCAGTTGACCGCCGTCCACCAGGACCGCGCGAACGTTGTGACGGACCTTCATGCGCGTGACGATAGTGCGCCCGGTCCGCCGTGGAGACCCTCCGGGGGATAATCCGCGCATGCGCATACGACGAGAGGTCCGCTGGGTCCTGTGGGGGCTGTGGCTCGCGTGCCTGGTGTTCTGCGTCTGGTTCTTCGCAGAGGTGATCACGCTGTTCTCGGAGGCCGAGTCCTGGTGACCAGCCGACTGCCGGCGGGGTGGACCCTGGAGGAGATCCGTGAGGTCTCCGGCGACCACAACGCCGTTCCGCTCGACATCGATCGCGTCGTGTCGAGCTGGCCGGCCCAGGACGAACGGCTCCACGCCGAGTACGTCCTGGGGTTCAGCGGCCTGTGCCTGGTGAAGGCCGTCAACGACGACGACTGGTACATGGGCAGCCTGAACGACGACGGCAGCTTCCTCTGCTGGAGCGTGTACGGCGACCTCTACGAGGCGCTCCGGGGCCTGTGACCCGACGGCACCCGCACGGGTACGTGCCCCCGGCCCTACGTCGCCGCCGCGAGCACCGGCCGCGGTGTCCTCGCCATGTGGGCCCTTCGCAGGAACGGTTTCTCGATGGCGTAGTAGGAGAGAAGTGCCATCAGCAGGGTGAGGACGACGGTGGCCGCCAGGCGGCCCTCCTTCATGCCGAGGGAGGCGAGCAGGCGTACGACCGGGTAGTGCCACAGGTAGATGCCGTAGCTCAGGTTGCGGCCCACCCAGGCGAGCGGGGTCAGGGCCAGCAGCCGGGAGAGGCGGTCGTCGGGGCGCAGTTCGAGTGCCGTGACCAGGGTCGCGGACAGGGCCGCCACCGCCAGGAAGCCGATGGTGTACCAGGCGGCCGTCCAGATGCCGAGGTCCTCCGTCACCGGGACCTGCCAGGCCACGAGCCCCAGCAGGGCGAGCGCCGGCCACGCGAGCCGGCCCGCCCAGGTGCGCAGGAGCTCGAGGCGGGGGTCGTCGGCCTTCAGTCGTGCCAGTGCCACGGCGACCAGGGCGCCGGCCAGCAGCTGGTCGGCGCGGGTGTCGGTGCCGTTGTAGATGCGGTGGGCCGCCTCGGGGTTCCACAGGACGCAGCGCCACAGCAGCGGCAGTACGCACAGGGCCGCCGTGCACAGGAGGACCGTACGGGCCCGGAACCGTCGCAGGAGGAAGAGCAGGGCGAGTGGCCACAGGAAGTAGAACTGCTCCTCCACGCCCAGTGACCAGGTGTGCGCGAGCGGGCTGGTGAGGTCGGAGTAGGGCCCCGACTCCATGGCCCGTACGACATTGGTGAGGAACGTCGCCGACAGGCCCGCGGCTTGCAGGGAGCCGTCGAAGCCCCACAGCGAGGTCGTCATGGACAGCACCGCGCAGACCGCGCACAGGGCCAGCAGCGCGGGGACGAGCCGCAGCCAGCGGCGCCGGTAGAAGGACAGGAGGGAGATGCCGCCGCGGCGGACGTACTCGGCGAGCAGCAGGCGGGTGATGACGAAGCCGCTGATGGTGAAGAAGACGTCCACGGCGACCGCGCCGCCCGGCAGGACCTCGGGCTCCACATGGTGGACGATGACCAGCGCGACGGCGAGCGTGCGCAGTCCGTCCAGACCGCCGACCCGCCCGCTGCGGGCCACCGCGGACGGAAAACCCCGGCTCGCACGTGGTGCGACCGGGGCTGCGGCTCTGCGGACGCCGACCGCCGGGTCCGCTCTTTCCCGCTCGGTGTCCGCGGTGTCCGCCAAGGCCGTCGAGTCCGGTGCCTTCGCCATGAAAGAGATCTCTTCTCACCTGCCCGCTGAATCGAGTAATCCCGGTGCGCCTGTCCGGAAATCACGCTCGCATGCGTTTCTGGGCATCCGCTGTGGCGGATCAGGGGAGATCCACAGCCCGCACACAGGGGGAGAGAGAGGGGGGTGGGCCTGTCGGTGCGCCCGGAGTGTTCACGGTGGCGCTGTCGACGGCCGGTTCAGGTCATGGCGAGGGCCGCACCCGGCCGGGTGCGGCCCTTCGTCCGTACAGGCGTCCGACGGTGGGCGTCAGGCCGCTTCGGACCGCGTCGCGGGCATGCCTGGGGCGGCGCTCCCCTGTTCGTCCTCGAACGGGTAGGTCCCGTTCTCGTCCTCCCCGAAGTCCGGGGCCTGGAAGGGGTTCGTCGTCGGAGGCGGCAGCGCTGCGGGGGAGCAGCGGATTTGCCCTTCCGGGGCGGAGAACATCGAGGTCAGATCGATGAGAGGTGTTCCTTTCTCCTACAGCTTGGTCATCTTCGAGTACGGACTCGGGATCCGCATCTGCGACGAGCCGAAATCCACGAGCACAGCGATTCCGTCCTCGACGCCGATTACCCGGCCGAGACCGTACATGTCGTGCGTGACCTGGTCGCCCACCTCGAAGTGCTTGGGGGCGGGTGCGACCGGTGCCTTGAAGGGACTGGTGGCCAAATGACGCTTCTGTGCAGCAGGCTTTGTCATCGTTCTCAGTATGCTCCTACGACCGCCCCGCCCGCGCCGCCTGTCCAGGACCGGGTACGGACACCATTTGGTCACGGCGGCGTGACATCGGTCCGTTCCGGGCCGGGCGGACCTCCCCCCACCGATCAAGAAGTCGGTAAGAACCAGCCCGCACAGGCCCCTCACCTACAACTTTCCGCCGGGGTGCCTCGTCCAACCCCCGCCCGGTACCGGATCACCGTGCCGGGCTCCTTCTGTCCCATGTGGGGGATGCAATGAGTTCTGTCTCCGTCCGGCGTGTGGTGCGCCGCGGGGCATGTGCCGCAGCCGTGGGGGCGCTGGTCGTCGCCGGGCTCGGTGGCGGGGTCGCGTTCGCCGACGACACGGCTCCCAGCGATCAACTCGAGATCCAGGCACCGTATGAGCAGGCAGTCGTCATGGCGCCCGACGGCGGCGGTGCGGCGCAGTACCGGTCGATGGCGCTCGGGCTCCAGCACTACAACAGCGACTACGCCGTGACCGACGGGCGGCTGACCGTCGACATCTCCGGGCTCGCGGGCGTCGCCGAGGTCGCCTGGCCCGACACCTGCACGCCGGACGCCGCCGGTACCGTCGCCGTGTGCGACACCGGTGACGTGCCGGTCCGCTACAGCCCGCAGGTGCAGCTGAGGCTGCGGGCCGCGGCCGGCGCCGTCGCGGGTGCGCAGGGCGCGATCGAGTACTCCGCCACGGCCACCGGCGGCCCCGACGGCACGCTCACCGCCCCGGAATACTCCGCTGAGACCTTCGTCACTGTCGGCTCGGGTCCGGACCTCGGTATCGCCGCCACCCCGGACGTCAGCGGCGTCGCGCCCGGCACCGATCTCACCGTGCCGTTCTCCGTCACCAACACCGGCAACGAGACGGCCCACGGCTTCACCGTGAAGCTGTGGGCGACGTACGGCCTCGACGTCGCCACCCGTTACCCGCAGTGCACCTACACCGGCCCGGACGTCACCGACGCCCAGTACCCGGCCATGACGTACGTGACCTGCTCCTTCGACACCGACGTCGCGCCCGGCGCCACCGTGGAGCTGCCCGAGCCGCTGCGGCTCGGCGTCACCGGCCACGCGCTGTACGAGCGGTTCGACTACGAGGTGGAGCCCGGCGGCGACGTCGCCGACCTCGACACCTCGGACAACGGCCGGGCCTGGCACATCGACGCCGCCAACACCGCCGACTTCGCGGTGCACGGCACCAAGGTGAGCGGTGCGGTGGGCGACACCGTCACCGCCGGTTTCCGCTTCGTCAACCGCGGGCCGGCCTGGGTCGCCGATGTCACCTCCGGTGACCCGGTGCCCGCGATCGACTACTACCTGCCGCCGGGCACCACCGCCACCTCGGTGCCCAGCACCTGCCGCACCGGCTCGTCGTCCGCGGACGCCCCGGCGATCCCGCACTACGTCTGCACCCTGCCGACCTGGAACAGGCCCGACCTGAAGGTCCGCTTCCCGTTCCAGCTCCGCGTCGACGAGGTCGTCCCCGACGCCACGGGCCGGGTCGTCGTGCGTCCCTACGACGGCAGCGCGTCCTTCGCCTTCGACCCGAAGGTCAGGAACAACTCGGCCCAGGTGGTCGTCAACCCGTCATGACCCCGGTGAGGGGGCGGGTCCGCGCGGCCGGCCCCCTCACTCCCGCTCGCCGCCCATCTCCGCCATGAACCCCGTCGGGGTGCTGTCGAAGCCCCGGATCAGTTCCCTGAGGTGCCACGCGCCGGACGCGTCCCGGACGAACTCCGCGATCGTCGCGGCCGTGGCCTCGGGGACGCCCGCGAAGTCGTCGGCCATCAGTCGGCGGTAGCCCTCGACGACGAGCACCGCGGCGTGCGTGAGGTCGCCGAAGGTGCGGGGGCCGCCGTTCTGATGGATGGCGACGCCGACCACCACCCGTCCGTACGCCGAGGACAGGCGCTCGAACTCCAGCTCCATCACCTCGACGAACCCGAGGCCGAGGCCGGTCTCGCTGTGCCGGGTCATGGTGATGGTGCCGTCCGGCGAGCGGCTCTCGGTGTGCACGACGTACTGGGGCCGCCCGTACGGGTCGCCCGCCGCGTAGGTCGCGGCGACGATGTCGAGATGCCGGGCCGGTTCCCCGTAGGGACTCGGATCCCACTTCAGCCGCACCTGGACCTTGCCAAGACCCGCACCATCGGCATGCATCAAGCCGCTCCCCGTCACAGCGCCCCGGGATCCTCCCGCTTGCTGAAGTATGTGCTCTGAGCAGCCTGTTGATACCTCACCGGTGGTTATCTCCTGGTCAGATCCCGGCCAGGCGGGCGTCAGCCGGCCGCCGCGCCCGAGCGGTGCCAGAGGTCGGCCGCCTCCTCGGCGGCGCCCGGTGCCACGAGCAGCAACGGCTGGTTGTGGTCCGGGAGTTCGGGCAGCGCCACCGCCCCCGCCTCCCGCGCGATCAGCAGGGCCGGGAGTCCGTCGACCGCGTGGAACCCGCCGATCGCGGCCGCGGTCGCCCGGCCCGCCGCGACCTGGGCCAGGGAGAGCGCGGTGGAGCCCATCACGCGGACCGTGCAGTGCCGGTCGGCCAGTTCGGCGAGGAGGGCGTCCATGCCGGGCCAGTGGGCGTGGGCCGCCCACTCGGTGAGGAAGACATGGCCGGTGAGGGTGGTGTGGCCGGCCGCGTGGGTGCGGGTGCCGTTCAGATACGCGCCCCCGCCCTGCACCGCGGTGAATGTCTCGCCGCGCCACGGGTCCGCCACCACACCGAGCAGCGGGGTGCCGTCGGGGGCGGCCAGGCCCAGCGAGAAGGAGCACCAGCCGAGGCCGTGGGCGTAGTTGGTGGTGCCGTCGACCGGGTCGATCACCCAGTGCGGGGCGTCGGCGGAGCCCTCCGTGGTGCCGTACTCCTCGCCGACGATCCCGTGGCCGGGGAAGGCCCGCCCGAGCACCTCGCGGACGTGTGTCTCCACCTCTTCGTCGGTGGCGGTCACGATGTCCGCGGGTCCGTCCTTCTCCCGCACCTCGGCAGCCGGGTCGCGCGGGCGCCGGATCGCCTCCGACGCCCATGCCGCGAGCTCCGTCGCGACCTCCAGCGCCCGGTCGAGATCCACGTCAGCCACAGCTCTTCACCCGTCCCTCCACGTCCTCGCCGGTGATCGCGTGCACCGGGATGTCCACTCCCTCAGGAAAGCAGCCCGACGGGCACGGGACCCGGCACGCGGTGACCTCCCGGTGAACCCGGGGTGACACCTGCGCGTCCCTCACCCCGGCCCCTCCGCGCCCGGCTCCCCGCTCACCGACGGCTGCAAGGGCAGCGCCGTACTCACCTCGAAGCCGCCCTCCGGACGCGGGCCCGCCCGGAGTTCGCCGCCGATGGAGCGGGCGCGTTCGCGCATGCCCATGACGCCGAACCCCTTCGCGGGCGCGGTGGGCCCCGGGGTGGCCGCGGTGGGCGGGCCCTCGTCGGTGACCGTGATGAGGAGGCGGGCGCCGGAGTAGACGAAGCGGGCGTGCGCGGTCTGGCCGGCCGCGTGCTTGGTGACGTTGGTGAGGGCCTCCTGCACGATCCGGAAGGCCGTCAGGTCCACGCCCGGGGAGAGGGGCTGCGGCTCTCCCTCGGTGGTGACGGTGACCGTGATCCCCGCGGAGGCGCACGCCGAGACCAGTTCGGGCAGCCGGGCGAGACCGGGGGCCGGTTCCAGCGGGCTGGAGCCGTCGTCGTCGGTCTGCCGCAGCAGGCCCAGCGTGGCCTTCAGCTCGCGCAGGGCGGAGGAGGTGGTGCCGGTGAGGTCGTGAAGGATCTGTTTCGTCTGCTGCGGGTTGGCGAGCGCCAGGTGTTCGGCGGTACCGGCCTGGGCGTTGGCGAGGGCCAGGTGGTGGGCCACGACGTCGTGCAACTCCCGGGCGATCCGCATGCGTTCCTCGGTGACCCGCAGTCGTGCCTCCTCCTCGCGGGTGCGCTCGGCGTGCTCGGCGCGGGCCTGGGTGGCCTCCAGATAGGCGCGCCGCAGCCGGGTCATGGTGCCGGCGGCCAGCGGCAGCAGCAGCCAGAAGACCGGACCGATCGTCCTGAGGATCAGCGCCACATGGTTCATGGAGTCGGAGAAGGCCGCCGCGAGCGTCAGCACCACCATGGTCGGAAAGCCATAGGCGCGGATGGTCTCCCGTTCGGTGAGGGTGGCCAGCCAGTACAGCGACGCCATGACGGGGCCCAGCAGCAGGGGGGTGAGGAGATACCCCTGCGCGATCACGATCGTGGCGCAGACCGCGTTCACCACGACCGTGCTGCGGGGGTGGGTGCGGTGCTTGAGCAGGGCGAGGCAGGACACGCCCATGAGGACCACGGCGATCCTGTCGTCGTCCGGCGGCGCGGCGCCCGGGAGCGTGAGTGAGGCGCCGAGGGTCGCGGAACCCATCAGCGCCAGGACCAGTGCCAGGTCGACGAGGAAGGGATGGCGGTCCGAGAACTCCTCCAGGCGGTCCGTGTAGCGCCGCTGCGGGCTGGTGGTCATCGTGGTCTCCGGTGGGTGGACTCGGTACCCATGGTGATCGAAGGGGCCGCCCGTGTCGTACGACGACACGGGCGGCCCCTGTGGGGGGGGTGGGCCGGGGGTCAGACGCGCACGGCCTCCTGGTCGGCGGGCGCGGGTCCGGGGGTGGCGGTAGCCCGGGTCAGCGCCTCGCCCTCCACGTCCACGCGGGGCAGGATCCGGTCCAGCCACTTAGGCAGCCACCAGGCCCTGGCACCGAGCAGGGCGAGCACCGCCGGCACGATGGCCATCCGGACGACGAACGCGTCGAGCAGGACGGCGGTCGCGAGCCCGAACCCGATCATCTTGATCATGGACTCGCTCTCGCCGATGAACCCGGCGAACACCGCGATCATGATCAGCGCGGCGGCCACCACCACCCGGGCGCTGTGCCGGAATCCGGACGTCACCGCCTCGGCGGGCGTCTCACCGTGGACGTAGGCCTCGCGCATCCGGGAGACGAGGAACACCTCGTAGTCCATGGCGAGGCCGAAGACGATGCCCACCAGGAAGATCGGCATCAGGCTCATGATCGGCCCGGTGGTCTCCACGCCGAGCAGTCCGGCGCCGTGCCCCTCCTGGAAGACCACGACGACCGCGCCGAGGGAGGCGAGGACGGACAGCAGGAAGCCGAGGGCCGCCTTCAGCGGGACCAGCAGGGACCGGAAGACCACCAGGAGCAGCACGATCGCGAGACCCACCACGACGATCAGGTACGGCACCAGCGCGGACTGGACCTTGTCGGAGATGTCGATGTTGAGCGCGGTGGTGCCGGTGACCTCGTAGGTCGCGCCGGTCTCGGACTCGATGCCGGGGCGCTCACCGCGGATCGTCGTGACCAGGTCCTTGGTCTTCTCGGCGGTCGGCGCGGTGGACGGCACGACCGAGAAGACGGCGGTGTCCCCGGCCTCGTTGAAGCGGGCCGGGGTGACGGACACGATCCCCTTCGTCGCGCCGATGTCCTTCGATATCGCCGCCGCGGCCGCCTTGGCGTCGTCGTCGCCCTTGGCGTCCACGACGACGGTGAGCGGGCCGTTGAAGCCCGGTCCGAAGCCGTCGGCGAGCGCGTCGTAGGCCCGGCGCTCGGTGGTGGAGGTCGGCTTGGCCTCGTCGCCGGGCATGCCCAGCTGGAGGGAGGTCATCGGCAGGGCGAGGGCGCCGAGGGCGACCACGCCGAGGATCAGCACGGGCAGCGGGCGGCGCAGTACGAACCGGGCCCAGCGGGTGCCGCCATTGTCCTTGGCCTCCTCCCCGGCACCGGCCCGCTTGCGGTCCTTGCGGCGCAGTACCGCGTTGGGCCAGAAGCCGAGGAACGCCGGGACCAGGGTGAGCGCGATCAGTACGCCGACGACGACCGCGCCCGCCGCGGCCAGGCCCATCTTGGTGAGCATCGGGATGCCGACCACCGCGAGCCCGGCCAGGGCGATGACGACGGTGAGTCCGGCGAAGACGACGGCGGAGCCCGCCGTACCGACCGCGAGGGCGGTCGCCTCCTGGGCTGCCGTGCCCTTGGCGCGTTCCTCCCGGTAGCGGGAGACGACGAACAGGGCGTAGTCGATGCCGACGGCCAGGCCCAGCATCATCGCCAGAGTGCCGGTCGTGGTGGACAGGCCGAGGGCGTCGGAGAGGGCGAGGATCGTGGCCATGCTGACGCCGACGCCGATGAGCGCGGTCAGCAACGGCAGTCCGGCGGCGGCCAGTGAGCCGAAGGTGACGAGGAGGACGACCGCGGCGATCGCGACACCGATCACCTCGGCCGCACCGCCCGCGCCGCCGCCGTCGTCCATCGCGGTCCCGCCGGCGTCGACGGTCAGCCCGCTCCCCCGGGCCTCCTCGATCGCCCTCTCCAGCTGCGCCCTGCTCGCGTCGGTGAGGTCGTTCGCGGCGACCTTGTAGGTGACCGTGGCGTACGCCGTCCTGCCGTCCTTGCTCACGGCCTTCGCCTGGAACGGGTCGACGGCACCCGCGACCTGCGAGCCGTCGGCCAGGTCGGCGACGGCGCTCTCGACGGCCTTCTTGTTCTGGGCCGCGGTGACCTTCTCACCGGTCGGCGCGACGAAGACGACCCGGGCGGTGGCTCCGTCGGCGGTGGCTCCCGGGAAGCGCTGTTCCATCAGGTCGAACGCCTTCTGGGACTCGATGCCCGGCATCGAGAACCCCTCGTCGGCGGCGCCGGGCGCTTTCAGGGCTCCCAGCCCGACGGCGGCCAGGACGGCCGCCCACACCAGGGCGACGTACCAGCGGCGCCGGAAGGCCAGGCGGCCCATGCGATAGAGGAAAGTAGCCACGGCAGGGGATCTCCACATCTGGTGCCGAACGGTCCACCCAGGCTGCCGGGATGACGGCCCCGATGTCGTCGTGCGCCTGCCGACAATCCCCGGTACTCGCCACGCAGTACGTGGCCGTTCACCGGTAGGCCTGCGGGACTACCGACGGGTATGGGGGAGATCCCGTGGGAGTACGGCCCCGGGCCGCTCGCCGAGCGTGTTCCCGTTCCCCTGGAACTGGAGAATCCCCGAACTCATCTTCACCTGTGAGTTCGTTGTGAACCATCCGACCAAGGGGGAACAACCTGTGACATCCGGACGCCTCAGACTCACCGCGGCCGCGGTGACCGCCCTCACCGTGGCCCTGACCGCGCCGCAGGTGTGGGCCGCTCAACAGCCCGTGTCGGCACCCAAGTCGCCGCCCGTGCCCACCCTGTCCTGGTCCGACTGCCAGGACGGCTTCGAGTGTGCGAACGCCCAAGTGCCCCTGGACTACCGGGAACCGCAGGGCAGGACCATCACCCTGGCCGTCATCCGCAAGCACGCGGCCGACCCCTCCAAGCGCAAGGGCACGCTGTTCCTGCAGCCCGGCGGCCCCGGCAACTCCGGCGTCGACTTCGTGCGCAACAACTACGCCGACCTGCCGACCGCCCTGCGCGACGACTTCGACGTCTTCGGATACGACGTGCGCGGGGTGGGCCGCAGCTCCCAGGTCGTGTGCTGGGACGACCCGACCTACACCAAGGCCGTCACCGCCGCCAAGGGCGTCCCCGGCCCGGACGCCTACGAGCCGGCCGTGAAGCAGGCCGCCGACTTCGACCAGGCCTGCCAGACCAACGCGGGCGACCTGCTGCCGTACGTCGGCACCCAGTACGTGGCCCGGGACATCGACCTGCTGCGGCAGGCCCTCGGCGAGCAGCAACTGACCTACTACGGCCGGTCGTTCGGCTCCTACATCGGTACGGTCTACGCCGCGATGTTCCCGAAGCGGGTCCGCGCACTCGCGCTCGACGGGGCGTACGACCCGGAGCACTACACCAGCCGCCCCTACGCCTACGACCGGCCGCAGTACCTCGCGCTGGACGGTGCGATGGGCCGCTTCCTCGACTGGTGCAAGGCCGACCAGGCGACCTGCGGCTTCGGTGACGGCGACCCGCGCGGGGCGTTCGAGAAGCTGAAGGCCGACCTGGACGCCAACCCGGTGCCGACCGCGAACGGCGGCCAGGCGAACGGCTACACCCTGGTGTACCGGCTGATGTTCAACATCAACGAGGGCAAGGTCATCTGGCCGTCCTTCGGCGAGGCCCTGCGCAAGGCGCAGCTGCGCGACAACACGTCGTTCCTGCTGCGGCCGCCGTCCCCGGCCAGCTTCGACTTCCTCAACCCGAACGTCGTCGTCGAGTGCGTCGACAAGAAGTACCCGACCGACCCGGCGCTGCTGAAGCGCCAGGTCACGACCAACGCCAAGCTGGCCCCGCTGCTGGGCCCGGCCATGGCGTACGGCCCGCCGACCTACGACCACCAGCACGCCACCGCGTGCGTCCAGTGGAAGGGCGAGCACACCAGCCGCTACTCCGGCTCGTTCCGCGCGAAGGGCTCCGCGCCGATCCTCGTCATCGGCAACACCGGTGACCCGGACACCCCGTACCAGGACGCGGTGGCCCTCTCCCGTGAGCTCGACAACGGTCGTCTGCTCACCTTCAAGGCCGAGGGGCACACCGCCTTCGGCCGCAGCGCCTGCGCGTCGGTCGCGATCACGGACTACCTGGTGGACCTGAAGGTCCCGGCCCGCGGCGCGAGTTGCGCGGACGAGACCCAGCCGCCGTCCTCCGAGCCGACGGTGGCTCCGCCGGGGACGACGCTGAGCGAGCTGCGCAACGGCGTCAACGAGCGGGTCGACCGCATCGGTTCGCTGCACTAGGCGGTCCGGCTTCGGGGAAGGCCCAGGTCACGGGAGTGGCCTGGGCCTTTCGGCGTTGGGGGTGGGGGTTGCGTGCCCGAGGAGCGGCAACCTCGGTTCCGTCACCTTTAGCTGTTCATGTCACGGGACTGTGACGGTGTCGTCCTGGATCAAGGACGGGGCAACCGTTCGGGTCCTGGGCCCCTCATAGTGATCAAGAACGCGCTGAGGAACCCGCCAAGCTTCAGCCCCCAACACCTCGAACACGCAGGGGAATTGACCCATGATCCGCAACCGTCGCAAGGCATTCCTCGTCTCCGCCGCACTCCTGGGCACCACCCTGCTGATGACGGCGTGCAACCCGGGCGACGACACCGCCGACGGCTCGTCCAGCACCTCCGCCACGCCCTCGGCGTCGAGCACGTCCGGCGCCACGGGGGGCAGCGACACCTCCGCGACCCCCTCCCCCTCGGGTTCCGGGGGCACGTCAGGCGGCAGCGGCACGTCCGGCGGCTCCGGCACGTCCGGTTCCAGCGGCACGTCCGGCAGCAGCGGCACGACCGGCGGCTCCGGCAGCACGTCCGGCTCCGGCGAGACCGTCGTGGAGGGCCTCAACAAGGGCAAGGGCGTCAGCGGCACCTGGTACGGCATCGTGCGGTACGTGGCTCCCGGCAAGTACGAGGTCGACGGTCCCGCGGCCAAGGGCTCCGGCGGTGAGCAGCAGCAGTTCTTCACCGCCGAGGACACCGTGATCCTGGGCGGGGGCCAGATCTGCGGCGTCGAGGGCTCGAAGGTGGACGCCCCGTGCGAGGAGGCCGACCTGGAGAAGGCCGCCAAGAAGGGCGTCGAGGCCCAGGTCGTCCTCAAGAACGGCATAGCCACTCAGATCACCGACGGTGCGCTTGTGTGATCCGTTGGCTCGCAACGAGCAGCGGTGTGACAGCTCATACGCCGAAGGGGTGCCCCTCGAGGAGGGGCACCCCTTCCGACGGTCCTGGTCGGGGTGCCGTCGACGGTGACCTGGTGCCGCGCGCCGTCGGAAACCCGGGCGGTGGCGGGCAGGTCCACGAAGTCGGCGGGTACGGCGGGCTGTTGGGTTTGCACGGCCGACGTCGGGGTGGTGGCCGCGGCCGCGGGCCCATCACCATGTTCGCTGTTCCTTGTGGTGCGTGGGGGATGTCGCTCAAGAGGACCGCGGCAAAAGGAAAATCGTTGATGAAATCTCGTGGATATTTCGTGGATACCCCCCGGTAGATCACCCACGACACCCATTACGGCCATAGCGGACTGATAGCTTCCGCGTCACCGGCCGGGGGGAGCGTCGGACCGGTGTCCCCCACCTTTCAGCCCTTGAACGACCGGACGGAATTCCTTGCGTACTTTCCGTGAGAACACCAGTGGCAGACACCGCTGGCGCGTACCGAAAAGCCGGCGTGGCCGGATAGCGGCGGCCGGCGCGATGTCCGTGCTCTCCCTGGCACTCATCGCCCCGCTGGCCTCGGCGGCCCTGACCGACCCCGCCGACCCCACGGCCGCCCCGGCGGCGGACCACGTCACCGACACCTCACAACTGCCCTCCGGCTGGCAGAAGTCCGGCGACCGCATCGTCACCTACGACGGCGACGCCACCGGACTGCACGTCCTGGTCGCGGACGCGGCGGACGCCTACAAGTGGCACACCGCGGCCACCCTGTCCGAGCCGGGTATCGACACCGACCAGTGGATCGGCCAGACCTGTGTGACCGGGTCCGGCGACCGTGCCGTCGTGGTGTACGCGCCCCGGCAGGCCGTCAACGACCAACAGGGCTTCCAGCAGGGCGCGTTCGCAGCCGTGGTCGACCTGGCCGACGGCACGGTGACCAAGCTGCCCGAGCTGGTCTCGCTGGCCTACTTCAACCCCGGCTGCGGCGACGGCGAACAGGCCGTCCTGACCCGGCCCGAGGGTGAGAACACCGAACTGCTCACCGTCGACACCGCGCAGGCGAAGCTGGTGCGGCAGCAGACCGTCACCGGTCAGCTGACCTCCGCCGTGCCCTTCGGCGACAAGGTCGCGGCCGCTCGGGGCGACTCCGTGGTCTCGGTGAACGCCCGGGGCGCCACCAGCACGCTGGCCAGGACCGGCAGCACACCGTTCCGGCTGGTGCCGGACGCGCACAGCGGGCTCGCCTACCAGGTCCCCGACGGCAACAAGGTGCAGGTCCGCCGCGTCACCTCCGCGGGCTCCGACAAGCTCCTCGGCTCCGGCGCGCTCGGCGCCCTCGCGGTGCACGGCAACGGCGGCCGGGTCTTCCTGACCGGCAGGGACGCACAGGACGCCGTAAAGGCGCTCCCGAAGAGCTGGCGGACGCTGGACGTGCCGGCCTCCGCCGAACTGTCCACCACCGGCGACCTGGCGCTGACCTCCGTCGGCAACGGCGCCGAGGCGGCCGGCGGCAAGAAGGCGGCGGCGGACATCGCCCGGTCCGTCGGCATCGGCGCGGTCCTTCCCGGCAGCGACACCACCGTCGACTTCACGGTCCGGCCCAAGGCCGCCGCCCAGGGCGCCGAGCAGTCCCCGGCCCTGTCCGACGGCGTGCACACGGACAGCGTCAGCGCGCCTAGCACCACCGCCACCACCGCTTCTGACGACGACCCGGCGGCCGTCACCACCGACCCCGACCGCGCCTGCGCCGTCACCCGCAACGACCCGAAGCTCCAGTCGCTCCAGCCCTCGAACGCGCAGGCCGAGTGGGCGACGGACCTCGCCGTGCAGGGCAAGCTCGACGTGCGCCGCCGCAGCGGCTGGAACGGCAGCGAGCTCCCCTCGTACACCCCGCAGGGCCTGTTCCCCTCCACCGCACTCAAGGGCGGCGGCCGGGTGCCCGCGCAGATCATGCTCGGGGTGCTCTCCCAGGAGTCCAACCTGCTCCAGGCGAGCTCCCGGGCGGCCGCGGGCGAGAGCGGCAACTTCGTCCAGGGCGGCTACTACGGCAACGTCGGCAGCGTCCACACCGTCAACTGGGCGGCGGCAGACTGCGGTTACGGCATCTCGCAGGTGACCAGCGGCATGGCGAAGACGGACACCACGTACACCGCCGAACAGCAGCAGGCGATCACCGTGGACTACGCGGCCAACATCGCCGCGGGGCTCCAGATCCTCCAGGACAAGTGGAACCAGCTGTACGACAAGGGTCTGCTCGTCAACGGCGGCGACCCGAAGTACCTGGAGAACTGGTGGCTCGCGCTCTGGGCCTACAACAGCGGCCTCAACCTGCCCAGTTCGACGGACGCGAGCGCCCCCTGGGGCCTCGGCTGGTTCAACAACCCGGCCAACGGCCTCTACCCCGCCGACCGGAAGATGTTCCTGTCGTCCGGCTACGACGACGCCCGCAACCCCAACCTGTGGACGTACCCGGAGCGGGTCCTCGGCTGGGCGGCCTACTCCCAGCAGAAGACGGACCCGGCGACCGGGGCGACCGTGAAGTCGTTCACCGTCGGCGACTGGCCCGCCGGTGCGCCGGCCGCCGAACCGGCGCACGACACGTTCTGCGCGCCCGCCGTCAACGACTGCGACATCAGCAAGCCGCGCAAGGTCGAGGGGTCGAGCCAGCCCGAGGGTCCGTGCCAGCGCGACGACTTCAAGTGCTGGTGGAACCAGCCGGTGAACTGGACGGACTGCACGGCGACCTGTGGCACCGAGGTGCTGAAGTACCAGGCCGGCGACCGCGAGCCGACGGTCACCGCGCCCCATCCGGCCGCCTGCGCGTCCACCCTGCCGGCGAACGCGCTGATCGTGGACGACGTGCCGAACACGGTGAAGTTCCGGGTCGGTGCCGCCAACCCCTGTGCGGGCAAGCGCAATTGGATAAGCCGGGGCACGCTGACGTTCGCCTTCGGGTCGGCGCAGCAGAACGGCGCGACCGTCTATCCGTCGAAGATCGACTTCCATCAGCTGGGCGCGGGTTTCGGCGGGCACTTCTGGCTCACCCACACGCGGGTGCCGAGCTACACCGACTCGGTGGTCACCGGAACCTGGACTCCGGACCGGAAGATCACCGGCTCGGCGGAGGTCATGGTGCACCTGCCCGACCACGAGGCGAACACGCCGTCGGCGAAGTACCGCATCGATCTCGGTGACGGGACGGTCGTGGAGAAGACGATCTCCCAGGACACCGGTGGCAGGAACGCGTGGGTGTCGTTGGGGTCGTACGAGTTCAAGGGCACGCCGAGTGTGTCGCTGGCCTCAGCGACGGCGGACGGGACGGGGGACGACTCGATCGCGTGGGACGCGTTGGCTTTCGTACCCGAAAGGTGAGTGCCTCGGCCGGTTGAATTTCGGCTGCGGCACCGTCGTGGCCGGTCGCGCAGTTCCCCGCGCCCCTTTAGGGCGTTGCAGTACCGGAGTTAGCTCGTGAGCGCCCGTCGTCGGTCCCGGTGGACTGACGACGGGCGCTGCAAGCGCCTTTAGGGGCGCGGGGAACTGCGCGGCCAGCCACGACGGACCCGCACCCGGCGGCGCCCCAGTGGCTCACCCCGCCGGGACGGCCCCCGCACGCACCGCCTCCACGAACGCCGTGATCAGGGCCGGGTCCTTGACGCCCCGGCTGGCCTCCACGCCGCTGGACACGTCGACGCCCCAGGGGCGGGTGACGTCCACGGCCTCCCGGACGTTCTCCGGCGTGAGGCCTCCGGCGAGCAGCCACCTCTCCCCCGCCCCGGCGACCTGCTTGCTCGACCAGTCCCACGCGATGCCGGAGCCCGGCACGGGGGCGTCGAGGAGCAGCATGTCCTCGCCCAGCTCCCCGCAGCGCGGCACGGAGTCACCGAAGGCCGCCGCGCGGATCAACGTCCAGCCGCCGCCGGAGAGTTCGTCGTAGTAGGCGCGGTCCTCGGGGCCGTGCAGCTGGACGGCCCCGATGCCCGACTCGACGGCCACCGAGCGGACGTACTCCAGGGGTTCACGGCGGAACACGCCCACGGTCAGCACGCTCTCCGGAACCCTGGCGGCCAGTCGCGCCGCCGTCGCGGGGTCGATGCGGCGCGGGCTGTCGGAGAAGACGAAGCCGATGGCGTCGGCGCCGGCCTCGACGGCCGTGTCCACGTCCCGCTCGGTCCTCAGGCCGCAGATCTTCACGAAGAGCGTCATGCCGCCCACCGTATCCAATTCGTATGCGTGAACAATGATCACATACATAACCGTTGACGCGGCCATGGCAAGCGCTTACCGTCCGAAGAATACGTGCCCCCGTCACCGCACACCATGGAGACGAACGATGCACCTGAGACCCCTCATCACCTCCGTCGGCCTCCTCGCCGGCACGCTCGTCGCACTCTCCGGCACGACCACCGCCCAGGCCGCCACCACCCGCTACGAGGCCGAGACCTCCCCTGCCGTCTGCACCGGGGCCGTCGAGACCGAGTACGCCGGCTACTCCGGCAGCGGCTTCTGCAACGGCACCAACGCCACCGGCGCATACGCCCAGTTCACCGTGTCCACACCCGCATCGGGCACGGCGACCCTGAGCGTCCGCTTCGCCAACGGCACCACCACCGCCCGCCCCGCGGACATCATCGTGAACGGCACGACAGTCTCCTCGGTGTCCTTCGAATCCACCGCCGCCTGGACCGGCTGGACCACGAAGACGCTCACCGTCCCGGTGAACGCGGGCAGCAACACGATCCGGCTCAACCCGACCAGCGCGAACGGCCTGCCCAACGTCGACTACCTGGACGCCGAGACGTCCGGCACGACGACCCCGCCGCCGTCGAGCACCGCCCTGTACGTGTCACCGAGCGGCACCGACAGCGCGGCCGGCACGGCGACCGCACCCACCACCCTCACCTCGGCGATCAGCCGCATCTCCGCCGGCGGCACCATCTACATGCGCGGCGGGACGTACGCCTACTCCTCGACGGTGACCATCCCGGCCGGCGCCAACGGCACCTCGGCCGCCCGCACCACGCTCTCCGCCTACCCGGGCGAGACGCCGGTGCTCAATTTCTCGGCGCAGAGCGAGAGTTCCACCAACCGGGGCATCCAGCTCAACGCCGACTACTGGAAGATCTACGGCCTCGTCGTCGAGCGTGCCGGAGACAACGGCATCTACGTCGGCGGCAGCAACAACGTCATCGAGCGCACGGTGACCCGCTTCAACCGGGACACCGGACTCCAGCTCGGCCGGATCGCCTCCTCCACCCCGGCGAGCCAGTGGCCCGCCAACAACCTGATCCTGAGCGCCGAGTCCCACGACAACGCCGACTCCGACGGCGAGGACGCCGACGGCTTCGCCGCCAAGCTCACCACCGGCACCGGGAACGTGTTCCGGTACGCCGTCTCGCACAACAACATCGACGACGGCTGGGACCTCTACACCAAGACCGACACCGGCGCGATCGGCCCGGTGACCATCGAGTACTCCCTGTCCTACGGCAACGGCACCCTCACCGACGGCTCCCAGGCCGGCAACGGCGACCGCAACGGCTTCAAGCTCGGCGGCGACGACATCGCCGTCAACCACGTGGTGCAGCACAGCATCGCCTACGGCAACGGCCACCACGGGTTCACCTACAACAGCAACCCCGGCTCGATGACCATCACCAGCAACGTCTCCATCGCCAACACCGAGCGCAACTTCAACTTCGAGACCGGCACCTCGGTCTTCCGCTCCAACACCTCGTGCAACAGCGGATCCAACGACCGCTACGTCGGTGACGCCGACGGCTCCAACCAGTTCTGGTCCGGCACCAACGGCTCCCGCTGCTCCACCTACACGGGCGCCCTCGGCTGGTCCTACGCCTCCAACGGCAGCCTGGTCGTGACCTTCGGCGGCAAGCCGGTCACGCTGTAGGGCACCGAGGGACCCCGGGCGCAGTGATCCGTGCCCGGGGTCCCCTCGCCGTCACTGCTTGGGCGCGGCCTGCTGGACGACCTCGAAGGTCCACAGCGTCGAGCCGGAGGCAGCGGGCTTGGGGCGTCCCTGCTCACCGCCGCCGCCGTGCGAGGACTGCGACATCCCGGACATCCACTTCTCGAAGTCCTCCTCGCTGCGCCAGCGCGTGTACACGAGGTAGGTGTCGGTGCCCTCGACGGGACGCAGCAGCTCGAACCACTCGAAGCCGTCCGAGTTCTCCACGGTCCCCGCGCGGGACGCGAACCGCTTCTCCAGCGTCTCGCGCTGCTCCTCGGGGACCGTGAGTACGTTGATCTTGACGATGCTCATGCCGGCCATTGTGCGCCCACGGGCATCAACAGGACGTCAGCGGGCCGCGGCCCGGGCAGGTACCTCACCCTGCTTGTCGACGACGGCGGTCTCCATCACGGCGCTGGTGCCGGCGAGGGCCTCGGTGGTGATGCCCCGGTCCGGGTCGGTGATGTAGAAGCGGGAGCCGAGCAGCGCGAGGGTCCCCCTGTCGAAGATCCACTCGTCGCGGGTCGCGAACCCGGTGTCGTCGAGGGTGATGGCGATGCCGTGACGGCCGGCCGCGTCCACGCCGTCCGGGATCTCCCGCACTCCGGGCAGTTTCGCGGCCGCCCGGTAGAAGGCGGCGGCGTTGGCAGGCGGCATGACGGCAGCGCCGATCAGGTCGCCGATCAGCGAGAAGACCGCCTGGTCCCGCGACTCCCCCTCGACCGGCCTGGCCTCCTTGTAGAGCCGGGCGAGCAGGGCGTCGGGGTCGGTGGGCAGCGAGGCCAGCCACCGGTAGGTCGGGTGGAAGACGCCCTCGGGGACAGGATCCGTGCTCTCGATCGGGCCCAGTCGGCCCGGCATGATCGCGTCCTTGCCGCTGGACCGGAGCCACCCGGTGACACGCAGGGGGCGGGGGTCCTGGGAGGTCCAGCGCTCCTCGGTGTGCAGGGCGCCGAGCCGGATGGGACCGGTGAAGGTGCCCGTGTTCTCGCGGACCAGCGTCCGGACGTACACGAACTGGTCGTCGCGCACCCGGATCGTGTCGCTCGCCATGGCGGCCGTGGCGATCCGGTTCAGGGTGACGGAGGCACCGGCGGCGGTCGCCGACGGGGTGGACCCGGTCGCCGGGGCCCGGCCGTCCACGGAGAGGGTCACGAGCAGGGTGCCGGCCAGGGCCGCGGAGGCCAGCGGCACCAGTACGGCAGGCCGCAGGAACCGGCTCCGCCGGGGCGTGGCCGCTGTGTCGTGATCTGTGTCGTGCTCTGTGTCGTGATCGATCTGCCGCATCAGTACGTCCTTGAAGTGACCGTGGCGCTCCGGCGGGAGGTCCCATTCCGCCGGGGTCGACAGCAGTTCCTCGGCCTCGCTCATCGGGTCTCCTCCCGCAGGAACAGGGCCGCGAGCGCGGCCTCACTCTCCATCTCTCCGTGGGCCGCGGGCGGTTCCGCCTGCGCACTCAGCCGGGCCAGCCGGGCCCGGGCCCGTGACAGCCGGGACCGCACCGTTCCGACGGGCACCCCGAGCGCCTCCGCGGCCTGCCGGTAGTCGAGGCCCGCCGACACGCACAGCGCGAAGACCTCACGGTCCTGGCGCTTGAGCTGCCCGAGCGCCCGGTGCACCACCGCGAGCCGCCGTGCGTCGTCGATACGGCCGGCGCTCTCCTCGGCGAAGTCCTCGACGGGGCGGGGCTCGGGACTGCGGGCCAAGAAGGCGAGCCGTCTGCGCAGCCCCCGGTTGGCGTTGTACGCCTTGTGCGTGGCGATCCCGAGCAGCCAGGGCTTGAGCGAGTCACCCTCCGGCTCCACGGTCTCCCTCGTCCGCCAGGCCGCGAGGAAGGTCTCGGACATCGCCTCCTCGGCCTCCGCCCAGTTCCCGGTCAGCCGCAGGGCATGGTTGTAGACCGCCCGCGCGTACAGGTCGTACAACTCCCCGAAGGCCGCCCGGTCCCCGTCCCGAATCCGCGCGCGCGACGGCTCCACCGTCTCTGTTTCCCTCACACCAGTAACGCTCCGCTCCCCTGCGCCGGGTTCCTGTGCACTGGGTCACATGCAGTGGCCCCCTTGCGGGCCGCCGACTCCGCACAACCCGGCCGCCCGACCGCATACCCTGCGGAGCATGCAGCAGCGCGAGGTCATGCAGAACGTCGTCGGGATCCTCACCGAGGCCCTTGAGATGCGGCGGCAGGTCCGTGAACACCCCGATCGGCAGGTCTCGTTGACGGGGGCCATCTCCGCGCTGCTCGTGGAGACCCTGCCACGGATCCAGCTCCCCGCGGACGCCAGTGGCCACGCGGCGGCGGACGCCGTCGTCGAGGAGCTGGGGCCCGCCATCGCGAGCATCGCCAACTGCTTCTCGTTCGCCTTCGTGCAGCTGGCCGAGGTCCACGACGAGGGCCGCACCGACACCTCCGCCGCGGAGGTCCTGCGGCGCATCTCGCTGCAGTTCGCCAACGGCTCGGAGCGGTAGCCGGGCGGGCCGGTGACCTCCATGGGGCGGGGCCCCGGCGAGATCTCCGGGCGAAATCTCCGGGCCGAAACGACATCCGGTCCGCCGTGAGCGACGAATACGGCGCGGGGGCGCACCGGAACGGGCTCCCGGAGCGGCGAGGGAGGCGCCGGGAGCCCGTTCGTGTGCTGTGTGCGGCCGGGTCAGGCCGCGGGTCGGTCCGCGGGTCGTCCCTTGGGCAGGCCCAGCCGGCCGCGCGTCACCGCCAGCAGGATCAGGGCGGCCGTCGTAGTGGCGAGCAGGAGCGCGTGGGTGCCCTCGCTCTGGGACATCGTGGGGAACAGGTCCGACCCGGCCATCGAGAAGAAGTTGTTGACGCCGCAGTGCAGCAGCATGACCAGCGGCATGCTCTCGCCGGACTTGTTGAACACCCAGGTCATCACGCAGCTGAAGGTGATCGTCATCGCGATGAACTCCACCGGCACCGTCCACGCCACATGCGGTCCGCCGCCCCACTCCGTCAGGAACAGCGGCAGGTGCCAGGCGCCCCACAGCACGCCGACGACGAGGGTCGCGTTCAGGGGGCCGTAGCGGCGCTGCATCCGCGGCATGGCGAACTCGCGCCAGCCGGGCTCCTCCGCGAGACCGGTGGTGATCAACTGGACGAGCAGGGCCGGGAGATACGCGGCGAAAAGCATCGCGGACGGCAGTACGGGTCCGCGGTCGGACAGCGCGGCCGAGGCGAGGGTCAGCGCGGCCGGCACCGAGGCCAGTACCACCAGGTACCAGCGCCAGCTGACCTTGAACTTCAGCATCCGGCGCCGCCAGGTCCTGAGCCCCGCCCGCCCCTCCGTGATGCCGGTGACGAGGAGCGCCGAGGCGATCGGGCCGAGGTAGGCGCCGGGCAGGACGCCGGTGAGCTGACTGGCCGCGCGGCCGCCGGGGAAGGTGAAGTCCCAGACGCCGAGGCCGTTCCCGGAGAGGACGTAGGGCGTCCAGACGGCCCAGCTCAACGCGAAGGCCAGGGTGAAGAACCAGGTCAGGGGGCGTCGGCGGATGCTGCCGCGCAGGCCCGTGCCCGCTTGCGGAGCCGGTCGGGTCTCGATGCTGACGGGGGCTTGGACGCTCACCGCGGGTCCCTTCCGAGGGGGCTGATGTGATGCGTCCAGCACACCAGCGCCGCGCCCTCGGATCATTGCCGCGCACGCCCCGAGTGCCGGTACAGCAGGCACTACCCGGGGCCTCCTCAGGGCCGTCGGCGCGCGTCCTCCAGGTAGCGGAGCACGGCCGCCACCCGCCGGTCCATCTGGTCCGTCGGGGCGAGGTCCAGCTTCGCGAAGATGCTCCGGATGTGCTTGTGCACGGCCCCGTCGGTCACGAACAGCCGCTCCGCGACGGCACTGTTGCCGAGCCCCTCGGCCATCAGGGCGAGTACGTCCTTCTCGCGCGGGCTGAGCCGTTCCAGCCGGGTGTCCTGACGGGACCGTGAGAAGAGCTGGGCGACGACCTCGGGGTCGATGGCGGTGCCGCCGGACGCCACCCGGCGCAGTGCGTCGAGGAACTCCTCGACCCGGCCGACCCGTTCCTTGAGGAGATAGCCGAGCCCACCGACCCCGCCGGTCAGCAGCTCGGTCGCGAAGCTCTGCTCGACGTAGGCGGACAGCACGAGCACGGCGAGGTCGGGCCTGCGCCGCCGGGCCTCGACGGCGGCGCGGATACCTTCGTCGGTGTGCGTGGGCGGCATCCGGACGTCGAGGATGGCCACGTCGGGCTTGTGCGCCTCGATGGCGTCGAGGGCGTCGTCGGGGGTGTCGGCCGTGGCGACCACGTCCATCCCCTCGGCGCGCAGCAACAGGGCGAGTCCCTCGCGCAGCAGGGCGTCGTCCTCGGCGATCACGATCCGCATGGCAGGTCAGTCTCCAGGGTCGTCGGGCCGCCCGAAGGGAACATCGGGCGGAGGGCAGGGACAGCGGCCGCCCGGCACCATCCGGAACCGGTCACGCACCGCACGGCAACCGGTCCGCATCCGAAACGGGTCGCGCACCGCACCGCGACCAGGCCGCATCCGGAACCGGCCACCCGCCGCACGGCAACCAGGCAACACCCGGAACCGGCCACGCCCCGCGCCGCAACCCGGCCACCCCCACGGCCAGTCACACACCGCACCGCAACCAGGCGGCCCCGCCCACGGTCGGTCACGCGCCGCACGGCAGTTCCGCCTCCAGGACCGTGGGGCCGCCCGGGGGGCTGGTCAGGTGGAGGGTGCCGTCGTGGGCGGCGACGCGGTGGCGGATGCCGGTGAGGCCGGAGCCGCCGTGCTCGTCGGCGCCGCCCCGGCCGTCGTCGGAGACGGTCAGCACCAGCCGGTCACCGGCGGCCCGGACGGTGACGCCGGCCTTTTCCGCCCCGCTGTGCTTGGCGATGTTCGTCAGCGCCTCGGCCACCACGAAGTAGGCGGTCGCCTCGACCGAGGCCGCACACCGCCGGGACATCTCCACGTCGACCGAGCACGGCACCGCGCACTCCGCCGCGAGCCCCGTGAGCGCCCCCGCCAGCCCCCGGTCCGCGAGCACCGGCGGCAGGATGCTGCGGGCGACGGTCCGCAGCTCGGCCAGTGCCTGCTCGGCGGCCGACTGCGCCCGCTCCAGGAGTTCGTCGGCGCCGGCCGGGTCGCGGGCGACCATGCGGCGGGCCGCCCCGAGCAGCACGGTCACCGTGACGATCCGGTTCTGCGTGCCGTCGTGCAACGAGCGCTCGATGCGCCGCAGTTCGGTGGCGTGGGCGTCCAGCGCGCCGGCCCGGGTGGCGGTCAACTCCGCGATGCGCAGGGAGAGATCGGCGTCGGGGCCGGCGGACAGGAGCCGGCGCCCGGGGCCCGCCTGGAGCCGTGCCATGCCGGGTGCGAGCCCCAGGATGATGGCGATCCAGCCCACACCGAGCAGGGTCACGGCGAGGGCGTCCGGCCAGGAGTGCGCATTGCCGATGCCGATGGAGGTGGCGGTCGCGTTCTCCGGGGCGAGCCGCCAGTACAGCGGGAAGGCCGTGTCCCGTACGGCGACCACGGGCAGCAGGAAGCCGAGGATCCCCAGCGGCAGGCCCACGGCCAGATGCCGGACCAGCCAGCGCAGTTCGCGCCGGGTCGTGGGGTCGGTGACAGCGGCCCGCAGTCGCGCGGGCGGCGGCGCGGGGGCGACGACCTCGGGGCCCCAGCGGGCGAGCCGGGCGCGTTCCACACCGGCGAGGGAGTGCAGCGCGCCCACCCCGCCGGGTGCCAGCACCAGCCACAGCAGCACGAACGGCGCGAGGACGGCCGTACCGAGTCCGGAGACGAGTTGTCCGAGCGCGGCGGCCGCGGTCGTCGCGGTCCCCACGACCAGGCCCTTGACGTCGGCGGCGGCCATCCCGGTCCCCTCTGTTCTCTCTGGTCCGTGCGGAAGAGAACGACCCTATGCCGAAAGGGAGTTCGTGCCGCCGCCGACGGCCGGAAAGTACAGCCTGCTGTACCCCGGACCGGGCGGACCGCCGGATCGGCGGGAGCGGGTGCCCACCCGTGGCGTCACCGGCGCGCTGGGCAACGCGGCCCGGGCCTACTTGAGCCCGATCGCCGCGCAGTCCGCCGCGTACTGGGCGGTGCAGATCTGCTGCACGGTGTAGACGTCGTCCTTGATCACCGTCTGCCGGATGTTGTCCTTGGTGAGGGCGACCACCGGCACCAGCAGGGACGGGATGTCCTTCTGGGTGGGGCTGTCGACCGTGTCACGGATGAGCGCGTCGAACTGGAGGCCTCGGCCCTGGACCTTGTACACCGCGATCTGGGCCGCGTTGGTCGCCTCCAGCAGGAACGACTTGTACACGGTCATGTACTGCTCGCCCGACACGACCCGCTGCACGGCGGCGAGGCTCGCGTCCTGCCCGGTCACCGGCGGGATCTTCGTGGCCCCCGCCGCCTTGAGCTCCTCGATGACCGCGCCCGCCATGTCGTCGTTGGCCGAGTAGACGGCGGCTATGTTGTTCAGCCCGACGGAGGCGATCGCCTCCTTCATGTGGGCCTTGGCGACCGACGGCAGCCACTCCTGCGTGTCGTACTGCTTGGCGATGACGACCTTGCCGTTGAGTTCGCTCAGCGCGCCCTTCTTGAACAGGGCGGTGTTGGGGTCGGCGAGGGAACCGTTCATCATGACGATCTTGCTGGTCTCGGCCTTGGCGCCGAGCGCCTCGACGACGGCCCGGCCCTGCACCTCGCCGACGAGTTCGTTGTCGTGGGAGACGTAGGCGTCGATCGGGCCCTGGGCGAGCCGGTCGTAGGCGATGACGGGGATGCCGGCGTCCTTCGCCTTCCGCACGTCGGACGCGATCGCCTTGGCGTCGACCGCGTCCACCAGGATCACGTCCACCTTGTCGGCGACCATCTGCAGGAACTGCCGGCTCTGCTGCTTCGCGCTCGCCCCGGCGTTGGCGTAACTGACCTTGCCCTTGCCGTGCGTGAGGGTCGCGACCTCCTTCTTGATGAGGGGGTAGTCGAACCTGTCGAAGCGGCTGGTGTCCCGGTCGGGCAGCAGCAGGCCCAGCGTGATGTCGTCGCCCTTCTTGGGGCTGACGGCGGTGTTGGTGCTGCCGACTCCGCAGGAGGTGAGCAGGAGGGCCGACACGCAGACGGCCATGACGGAGGGGAGGGGACGCATGGCGATCCTGTGGGTGGGGGGTGTGGGGGCTGTCACGTAGGCGCAACAGTAAGTCCCCTCAATCCCGATCAAACGCCCTGACCGTTTCCTTCAACGGATCACCACTCGGCGTTCGCAACTAGTCATCCATGTGCACACGTTGCACGGCGGCCAGCGCGCGCACCATGAGAATCCCGGCGACGGCCGCGCCGACGACGGCGAGGTCGGCGACCAGCAGGGTGGTCACACCGTGGTAGGCGCGGACGATGAGGTCGTCCGTGTCGCCGTCGTACATCAGGCCGACCCCGGTGACCGTGCCGACCAGCCACAGCGCCCACCACACGTTCACGACGGCGGGCAGCTTGCGGTCCGGGGCGCTCTTGCGGTGGATGTCGGCGACGATGCCGCGCGGGATCCACAGGTTGGCGAGCGGCACGACCCAGGAGGCGTAGACCCAGATACCGGCGTAGCGCGGGCGCTCGCCGGACAGGGCCCGGGCGTTGTCCCGCATCCGCCACAGCCAGCCGATGAACAGGGCCGCGCACAGCAGTGTGAGCAGGTTCGCGGCGGTGCTGACCAGGTGGTAGCCGTCCTCCAGCGCGGTCAGCGGCCGGTGCCGCCCCTCGCCCTGGTCCGGCGGCCCGGCGGCGGGCTCCCCCGCCATGGCGAGCCGGACGTCCCACACGGCCCGCAACGCCCAGGCGGCACCGGCGAGCCCGAGCCCCACGACAGCGAGCGTCGCGGAGCCGCGCACCGTGCGCAGGGCGGGTCGAATTGCGTTCTCACTCACGAAGTCCCCCTTCGGAAGGATCAGTTCACCCTCCCATCGTCGCGAACCCCCGAATCGGTTCACGACAGCGGGGGGCGGCCCATTCCGGGAGCCCTGGGACGCCGGAACCCCGATGGAGAAGCGGTGAAGAAATCCGGCGGGGCGAGGATCGTGGGGGGCATGGACGAACAGCGAAACGACGTGTGGGCGTCCGGCGCCGCCTACGACCGTTACATGGGCCGCTGGAGCCGGGTGGTCGCACGGGAGTTCACCGCCTGGCTCGGCCGCCCGGCCGGACTGCGGTGGCTGGACGTGGGCTGCGGCACCGGCGTGCTGTCGGCGGTGGTCGGTGAACGCTGCCGGCCCGACCGGATCGTGGGCTGCGACCGTTCCGAGGGCTTCGTACGGGCGGCCCGGGCGACGGCCGTGGCGGACGCCATGGCGCTTCCCGTCCGGGACGGCGCCTTCGACGTGGCGGTCAGTGGTCTGACCCTGAACTTCCTGTCCGACCCCCTGGCGGCCGTCACCGGGATGGCCCGCGCGGTCCGTCCCGACGGCGGTCTCGTGGCCGCTTACGTGTGGGACTACGCGGACCGGATGAGCCTGCTGCGCCACTTCTGGGACACCGTCGCCGCACTCGACCCGGCCGCCGCGGACCTGGACGAGGGCCGCCGGTTTCCCGACTGCCGTCCACAGCCGCTGCACGACCTGTGGACGGGCGCGGGACTCGTCGACGTGCTCGTGCGCGCGATCGAGATCCCCACCGTCTTCACCGACTTCGCCGACCTGTGGGGGCCGTTCCTGGCCGGTCAGGGCCCCGCCCCGGGCTATGTCGCCACTCTCGGCCTCGCCGACCGCGACCGTCTGCGCGAGGCCCTGCGCGCGGCCGTCCCCACCGCCTCCGACGGTTCGATCGCCCTCTGGGCACGCGCCTGGGCGGTGCGCGGACGGACCGCGTGAACCGGGGAACCGGGGTTCCGGCCGGGCACGACGACCTCACGCGGCACGAGGAAATCCGAGCACCGGGCGGCCACTTGTGGCTCACGCAACACCTCACGCCCCGGTTACGTTTCCCTCAACCTCTGGTTGCGAGGCGGTGAGCGGGCGACGATGGGCACATGACTCTGGCCGAGCGTGCTCTGGAGCGCCTGGAAGCGTGGTCCGACCTCTCCCCGGGCATACCCGGCTGCGGAGCGGGGCTGGCGCTGCGCTCCGCGCACAGCGAGATCGTGCACTTCCATCCGGGGCGGGACGTGGATCTGCACCTCACCGAACCGGCCATCCGCAGGTTCCACGACGACCTCGAGGAGTCGACCGCGGTCCGGCTGGTGCCGGGGTCCCGGTGGGTCACCGTCCATCTCGACTGCGAGACCGACATCGACCTGCTGATGAGCCTGGTCAGCATGGCCCTCAAGGCCCACCAGGCGACTCACGCACCCGTCGGCGCGGCCGAGTGCAACTTCCACCGGGTGACGGTGGTCCCCCGGGACTCCCCGATCGGCTCGTTTCGGTGATAATCGGACTATGAGTACGGCGACGTTTGTCCTGGCGGCCACGTCGAGCGACGTACTCGACGTGATCGCCGCCTTTGCCGGTGGGCTGTTCATCGCCGGCGCACTGGTGTGGGCCGTGCAGTTCGGCATGCGGGTCCAGGACCGGGAGCTTCCACGGCCGCTCGACCAGGAGCAGCCGCGGCTTCCGGAGACCGGACCGATCCGCGAGGTCCGGGAGATGCGGGAGCCGGACGAGGTGCCGGCCACCCTTGACGGGCGGGAACGGCTGATGCCGTACCAGCTCCATCACTCGGGAAGCAGACGAGGAAAGGACCAGCACCGCAAACGCTGGCTGCCCGGCTCCAGCGGCGGCTTCGGCAGCGGCGGCCTCGGCCACACGTGACGGCCCCCGGGAATCCGGGCTGCCCGGCGGGCACGTAGAAGGTACGGCGGCGCCGGGATCCCCCTCCACGAGGCGACACTCGGCTCGGCGAGCCTGAGCCACGGTGATCGGCGCGAGCAGCGTGCCCGCAGCCGTCCAGGAGGGCCTTCCCGGCAGTCCCGGCGTTCCCGCGAGGATCACCGGGACCGGTTCCGGGTCGTTCAGCAGAGACAGTGCGACGAGGCGGACCCTGTCGTCGAAGGGTCGAAGGTCCCGGCGAGCGAGGCCGGTCCGCAGCACGGCTCTTGCCGACGCCGGGCCCGCCGACGTCGGCGGGCCCGGCCAGGACGCCCCGGCCGGGCCCGCTGCGACGACGTGTCGTGAGTGCCGTTCGGGGATCAGATCCGTTCGCCCGGCTGGTAGACCGCGAGCGCCCAGATGACGAAGAAGTCGATGCCGATCATGATGACCGACCAGACGGGCGCGTAGGGCAGGAAGAGGAACTGGGCGAGCATGCTCAGCGAGGCCAGGAATATGCCGGTCATCCGGGCCCAGGTGGCGCCCCTGAGGATGGACGCGCCGGTGGCGGCGGCCAGGGCACCCAGGCAGAGCAGGATGACGCCCCAGCCGGTGAGGTTGATCTTGTAGACGTAGTCGCCGACGCGGGTCCAGACGTCGTCCTTCGCGAGCAGGGAGATGCCCTGGAAGATCGCCAGGATGCCGTTCATCAGCATCAGCACCCCGGCGAAGACGACCCCGCCGGCGGCCCAGGAGTTCTCGACGGGCGTCGGGCCGAGTCCCGGCGCCGGGGTCGGGGTCATACCGGCCGGCCGCTGGGACTCGCTCCAGCCCTGCCGGCCCTGCTGCTGCCCGCCGGCGGACGGCTCTGTGGCGTGCGGCTGCTGCGTCATGGGGCACCTCACCTCGGTTGGTCGATGTGCTTCGACCATCCGGCGGACCGGTGACGGCCACCACGGGGATACGGCCATTCGGGTGACGCGGGCTCCGAGTCCTCGACCCGGCCGGGGTCACGCCATCCAGAAGAAGACGGCCGTCATCCGCTTCTCCTCCAGCGTGCTGCCGGAGTACCCGGTGGCGCTGTGCACGAGGTTGGCGTTGTAGAGGAGCAGCCGGTTGTACTTGTGCGGCACCTGTACGTCCTCCTCGAAGGCGTCCGGCGCGACGAACCGGGTGCCGAGGGCCTCGACGAGGTTGTTGTGCGGGGCCTGCACGACGTTGCCGCCGAGCCCGCCGCCGGGCAGGGACTGCCGGTAGAAGCTGGTGCCGCAGTTCTTGGGGACAGCCGGGTTGAGATACAGCACGGCCGCGTACCGGCACAGCGCCCGGGAGTCGGTGTGCGGCCGGGGCTCGCTCTCGCCCTCCCCCACGACCTGCACGCAGTTGTGGTTGAGGGTGCCTCCGCCGGGCGCCCGCTGCACCCACAGTTTCGCGGCCCCGGTCGCTTTCCTCACCAGCCGCTCCACCCGCCCGAGTTCGGAGGGTTCGAGCCCCGGCATGGTCCGCAGTCCCGGCCAGGTCTCCGAGGTGTACGGATACCCCTTCGCCCAGTCGTCCTTGGCGAGACAGCGTTCCCGTACGGCGTCGACGTCCGGCAGCACATCGTCGATCACCCAGTAGTCGCGGCCCTTGGTGGGCTTGCGGTAGGGGAGGACGGGAAGGGACCGCTGCGACCGCTGTGGCATGGACATGCGGCGAATCTAGGTCCGGGGTGCGTCAGGTCTCTCCCGCGATTTCCTCCGGACTTCCCCGCGAACCGGTCAAAGGACGGTCAACAGGAAGGGGAGGACCCGTGTGGGGGCCACGGATACACCGGAAGCCCCCCTGTCCGGTCGCCCACGTGCCCGCCACCCTGCCTTGCGAGGTCGCCCCACATGCCTGCCCGGCAGGGCCGCGCCCCTCCTGACCACGTCTCCTCGTGACCGTGTCCCGTACACGATGAACGCCGGCGCCCCCATGTCCGTACTCATGTGCGTCCGACCCGCCTCCCGGCGGGATCCCCGACCGGGCAGGAGGCACGGTGCCACTCTCGCGCAACGCGATGGGAACGCTGTTCGTGGGCGGAGCCCTCACATTGACACTGGGCGCGCTCGCGTACCCGTCGATGCTTGGCGTCAGCCAGGCGACCACCGCACAGGACAGAATCATCGCGCAGACCCAGTGGGGTCCGCTGACCGAGGGCGACCGCGACTTCGTCGTCAAGGTGCGGGCCGCAGGCCTCTGGGAGTATCCGCTGGGGAAGATCGCCCTGCAGAAGGGGACGACCCCGGCGGTCAAGACCGCGGGTGAGCACCTCATCGACGGTCACGCGGCGCTGGACACCGTCGACCGCAAGGTCGCCGCGATGCTCAACATCACCCTGCCGAACGTGGCGAGTCCCCAGCAGGTGGGCTTCGTGAACACGATCGACTCGAGCGCCGGGCAGCAGTTCGACTCGAACTTCGCCAACATCCTGCGCGTGACGCACGGTTCGATCTTCAACACGATCGCCAAGATCCGCTCCACCACCAAGAACTCGCTGGTGCGCGCGCTGGCCGACCAGGCCAACGACACGGTCCTGGACCACATCACGGTGATGGAGAAGACCGGCTTCGTCAATTTCGACCAGGCCCTGTTCATGCAGACCACCCCGCCGAAGCTGCCCGCGGTCGACCTGACCCCGCCGCCGCCGCAGCCCGGCGAGCCGATGGTCGTGCTCACCCCGCCGCCGAACCCGACCTCCACAGAGGTCGCGCTCCCGGGTGACGCCTCGAGCGGCGGCGGCTCCACACCGAGCACGGGCGTCATCCCGAGCCCGACCATCGGGTAGCCAGGTCCTGTCCGGCGGATCAGGCCGGCTCCGAGCAACGGCGCCTTGTCAGCGCAGGTGAGCGCACCAGTCCCCGCGCCGCCGGCATGATCCGCCGGACAGGCCCTATCCCAGCCAGGCGGTGGTGTCCGGCCCCAGCAGCCCGTCCTCCAACGGGCTGCTGGTCAGCAGTACTTCGCCCGCCGGGAGCGGGACGGGCGTGTCCGACAGATTGGTGACGCACCGCCAGCCCTCGTGCCGGGCGAAGTCCAGCACGTCGGCCGGGCCGGTGTCCGTCCAGGTGAGGTCCTCCCCCTGCAGGAGCTTGCGGCGCAGGCGCAGGGCGGCGCGGTAGAGCTCCAGCGTGGAGCCCTCGACGCCGTCCTGGGCCTCGACGGCGTACCGCGCGAACCACTCCGGCTGCGGCAGCCACGAGCCGCCCGCCCCGAAGCCGTACGACGGACCCGTCGCCGTCCACGGCAACGGCACCCGGCACCCGTCGCGTCCCTTGCGCACATGTCCCGTCTGCTCCCAGATCGGGTCCTGGAGCACCTCGAAGGGCAGCTCGGCGACCTCGGGCAGACCGAGTTCCTCGCCTTGGTAGACGTACGACGATCCCGGGAGGGCCAGCATGAGCAGCGTGGCCGCGCGAGCGCGTCGCAGGCCTTGCTGCGCGTCCACGGCGGGCGCGTGGCCGCCGGTCAGCAGCCAGGCGTTCTCGTCGGTGCCCGGCGGGAGCACGAGGCGGGAGGCGTGCCGTACGACGTCGTGGTTGGAGAGCACCCAGGTGGCCGAGGCGTGAGCCGCGTGCGCGGTGACGAGGGAGTCGGCGATGACCTGGCGCAGCTCGGCGGCGTCCCAGGGGGCCTGGAGGTACTCGAAGTTGAAGGCCTGGCCGAGTTCGTCCGCGCGGGCGTACAGCGCGCGGCGCGGGCCCGGCACCCAGGCCTCGGCGACGGCCGTACGGGGCGGGGTGTACGAGTCGAGGATGGTGCGCCAGTCGCGGTAGATCTCGTGGACCTCGTCGCGGTCGAAGAAGGGGTGGGTGCCGGGCGCCATCGAGGCGAGGGCCCGCTCCCCGCTGAGCTCGGGGGTGCCGAGGTCGCGCAGCGGCTCGCCGAGATCCTTGACCAGGGCGTGGGCCACGTCCACGCGGAAGCCGTCGACACCGCGGTCGCACCAGAAGCGCAGGGTGGTGCGGAAGTCCTCACGGACCTCGTCGTCGGACCAGTCGAGGTCGGGCTGCTCGGGGGCGAACAGGTGCAGGTACCACTGCCCGTCCGGCACCCGCCGCCAGGCGCTGCCGCCGAAGACGGACTGCCAGTCGGTGGGCGGCAGTTCACCGTGCGCGCCCTTGCCGTCGCGGAAGACGTAGCGCCTGCGGGCGGCCGAACCGGGCCCGGCCGCGAGGGCTTCCTGGAACCATACGTGCTGGTGGGAGGTGTGGTTGGGGACCAGGTCGACGATCACCTTCAGCCCGAGCCGGTGCGCCTCGGCGACCATGGCGTCGAAGTCGTCGAGGGTGCCCAGGCGCGGGTCGACGTCCCGGTAGTCGGCGACGTCGTAGCCGCCGTCGGCGAGTTCGGAGGGGTAGAACGGGCTCAGCCACAGGGCGTCCGCGCCGAGGGCGGCCAGGTGCGTGAGGCGCTGGGTGACGCCCCTGATGTCCCCGAGGCCGTCACCGTCGGCGTCGGCGAAGCTGCGGGGATAGACCTGGTAGACGACGGCCTGCCGCCACCAGTTCGGGTCATTGCTGGAGAGATCGGGCGCGGGGTCGGGCGCGGTGGTGCGGGCAGTCACGCGTCTCCTCCGGAATATGTGCGGTCTTTTTTCGAGCGACAAATGGGAATCTGTCCACCTCGCCCGAAAGGTGAACCAGGCGTTTTCCGGAGGAGATCATTCCCGGTGTGGCGAAATTGTGATGGTCTTTGAACCGACCTCGTATCACCGCAGGTTGACAGGTTTAAGCATGGAGATCCACGATGTGCGGACACCGTGGCGCATGTGACCAATGGGCCCAGTGTTTCTCAGACCATTTACTCTCATCCTGACGGGATACGTATGTCCATAGCGAGACGTGTCACCATGCGGCGCCTGCTGGGGACGGGCGCCGCGACGCTCGCCTTCTCCGCTGCTCTCGCCTCCGTCGCCTCGGCCTCCGACTGCCCCGGCGGCAAGGGCTGGCAGAACGGCGGAAGCTACAAGCCCGGTACGGGCGCCGGCTCGAAGACCGGCACCGACCGCTGCGAGTTCTCCCTCGACGGCAAGAACTTCTTCGCCTCGGTCAAGGTCGACGACCTGAACCTGAAGCCCGGCGACGACGGCAAGGTCCACGTCAAGGTCCGCGCCGCGGGCGACGCGGCCAGCTGCACCGCCTCCCTGGCGTCCTACCTCGCGCACGGCCCGACGTTCGCGACCTCCGGCGAGCAGGTCTTCCACGACTTCGACACCGTCAACGTCAAGGCCGGCTCCGTCGACACCCTCGACATCGCGATCCCCGACGCGGGCTGCTACGGGCAGGTCGACCTCTACCGGGGCAACACGAAGTTCGACGGCAAGCTCGACGCCAACGACGGCTTCACGCACGGCGACCTCCCCAAGGGCCCGGACCACCCGGTCATCAAGGACAAGCTGATCGCGGCCTGGAACGGCGGCACGAAGGACTGCACGACCACGCAGACCACGCCTCCGGCGACCCCGCCCGCGGAGGAGTCCACGCCGCCGGCCTCGGAGTCGACCCCGCCGGCGTCCGAGTCGACGCCTCCGGCCTCCGAGAGCACGCCCCCCGCGTCCGAGACCCCGTCGACGGAGTCCCCGACCCCGTCCGCCTCGGAGTCCACGACGTCCCCCGCGGCTCCCACCCCGAACGGTGGCGGCGGCGACAACCTCGCCGAGACCGGCGCCAGCAGCAACACCCCGCTGATCGCGGGCGGCGCGGCGGTCCTCCTCGCCGGTGGCGCGGGCATCGTCCTGGCCACGCGTCGCCGCAAGGCCTCGCGCGCCTGACGAATTTCCGCTGAACATCACTGAACAGCGCTGAAGTTCGCTGAACATTCCTGAAGGGGCCGTCCCACCGTCCGCGGTGTGGACGGCCTTTTCGGGTTCGGGTCTGCGGACGGGTCAGTGGAGGGTGGGCCGGTAGACGAACTCCTGGATGTGGCCGCCGAGCGTCCGGTGCTCCAGCAGTTCCAGGTCGAAGTCGGCCGCGCCCCGGAAGACCGGGGATTCCCCGGTCCGGCCGGTGATGACGGGAAAGAGCGTCACCTGGACGCGGTCGACCAGGCCGGCGGCCATCAGCGCCCGGTTCATCGCCAGGCTGCCGTGCGAGCGCAGCGGCACCTCGGACTCCTTCTTGAGCCGGGCGACGACGTCCACCGCGTCACCGTTGACGAGGGTCGCGTCGGGCCAGTCGAGGGGGCCTTCCAGGGTCGTCGACACCACCGTGGTCGGCAGGTTCCGCATCCGGGTGACCCAGGGGTCCCGCACGTCGGAGTCCTCGGTGCTCTCGGCCAGCATCCGCGCGAAGGCCCGGTACGTGGTGGCCCCGAAGACCATCCGCTGCTCCGGTCCGTAGAGGGCGAGGCGGCGGTCGAGCAGTTCGGGCCCCTGCTTGCCCCAGTAGCCGGTCCAGTCGCCCCCGGCGCTGCCGTAGCCGTCGAGGCTGGAGAAGACGTCGAAGGTGTAGGTGGCGGTCATGTCGGGCTCCCCTTCGTCGGACGGGCGCCGGTGTCACTCGCACCCGTAACCCGTAGACCCGGCCCGCCGCCGAAACTCATCGCCGACCGCAAACCGCCGACCGCGGCTCACGTCGTCACGTCATGCCGGGACGCCTTTGGGCTTCCGCGATCCCTTCGGCGTGTCCGTCGGCTTCGGGGCCGACCGGTTCGCGGTGCCCTGGTAGACCGCCAGCGCGAGGAACAGGATCTCGAAGCCCGCGGTGATGCCCGCCGTCCGGAACTTCCCCGAACCCGTCGAAGGCGTACCCACCATCACCGGAATCTTCCCCTCGGTGTCCACGGTGACGGTGAGGGTCTGGCCGACCTTCAGCCCGTCCCCGGACACGACGCCCGGTATCGACCGTCCCCACGGATCAGCCAGCCGTGCGTCGTGCGTCGGCGGATCGGCACCCCCGTTGGCCCAGTACACCTCGGTCACCGTCGCCCGCTCCTCCCGGCCGTGGGCGTGCAGCGCCCGCTGGTCAAGGCCCGAGTAGGTCAGGTGCAGCACGGCCAGGGCACCGATGGGCACCGTGATCAGCGCCACGACGGCCCAGGCCTTGGGCTCATCCTCCACGCCCGGCACCAGCAGCGCGAGGAGAAAGAACGCCGAGAGGTAGACCAATGGATACACGAGCAACGTCACCCAGACGTTCTGCGTGACGTACAGCAGGACGGCGGCGCCGATCTCAACGCCGAGGAACACCACCGTCGAGCGCATCAGGAGCAACGCGGCCACGCCCAGCAGACGGGCACGCCTCAGTATTCGTCCGGCCACAACCCACCCCCGTCATCGGATGTTCCGCGTCGACGCGCCACTGAGAAGCATGTGGCAGCACGTCACACAGGTGGTTATACCCATGGCCCATAAAATCGAACACATGATTGAATCCAGTCATGTGCTCGCTCCCCGCCGACCTCGTCCGGCCACAGCAGGAACGGAACGCCGCCCACCAGCGGCCGACCCGGCACCCCGCTCGGCACCCCACCCGGACCGGGTCTCGCCGATGATGGGCCGGAATGCGGGACCGGACGCTCCGGACGATCCTGAGGACATGTCCGGACCGATTCGCGTGACCGTGCATCCACCGTCCCCCACCGGCGGCCGACGCGTCCGCGTGGACGGCGAGATCCTCGGGCTGGCCCACAACATGGCCGACATAGCCGAGTTCCTCCGGCGGGCGGGACTGGAAATCGACCCGTCCGAGGTGGCGGACTCACCGTGGATCGACTGGCGGGGAGCCGGACCCGGGCAATGGGGCCCGGAATCGAGCGGCTGACACCCTCGCCCCGCATTCTCGGCACCCGTTTTTCCGCGCCTGAATTCGAATGCACCTCCCGCGCGAGAAGTCTTTCGAAGATCATTCGGCTGCCGCCCACCCGCCTCGTGATCGATCAGCCCTGGGCGCCCACAAGTCGGGGCACCTCTCCTCGTTGTCCCGGGTCGGTCACCGCGATCCGGAGCGCGGTACCGCGCTCACGGCGTCCGCCGCGGTCGGCTCTGTGGTGGGCGTGGACGTGGGTGCCTGCGACGCGCCGGCCGTGGTGCGGGGCGTTTCGCCGGGCGTTCGGCTCGGGGCGGAGGGCATCCTGGAGGGAACGTCGTCGGGTCCTGCGGGGTCGCTGGTGGCGGGTTCGGACGGCTGCGGTGTGTCGGGTGACGGTGTCGGCGAGCGGTCGACGGGGGGTGTCAGCGGGCTGCTCGCGGGGGGCGGGGCCTGGGGGACCGTCGGGGAGCGGGGGCTCTGTGCCGTCGTCAGGTTGAGGGGGAGGACGATGAGGGCGGCGACGGCGCAGGCCACGCCCACTCCGGCCGCCGCGCGGGTGCGGCGACGGCGGGTCGCGGTGCGACGGATCTCCTCGTAGCGGCCCGGGGGGGCACCCAGGTAGGCGGGGCCGGACGTGGGCCCGAGGAGGATCAGCAGAGGGTCGTCGGGGTCGTGGTCCGCGGTGGTGGGGTCGAACTCCGGATCTTCGTCGTCGTCAAAGCGTGTGGTCAAGACTTTTCCTCAGGTGGGCACGGAGTAGTTCACGGGCCGCGTGGAGGTCGGCCTTGATGGTTCCTTCCTTGCGTTCGGTCAGCGCGGACACTTCACGAATGGACATGTCAGCGTAGTAGTGGAGGAGGATCGGCACCCGCAGTCGTTCCGGCAACGACTGGACGAGGAGGCGTACGGACGGGTCCGACGGCTCCGTGTGGGTGCGCAGAGCCGCTTCCGTGGTCACGCGCCGCATGGCCTTTCGCTCGCGCTCCATCTTGCGCCAGTGGTCCCGGACGATGTTCGCCGCCGTCACATAGAGGAAGCCGCGCGGCTCCTCCACCGACGTCCAGCGGGCCCACAGGCGCGTGAACGCCTCCGAGGCGATCTCGTGGGCCGTCTCGTCGTCGTCGACGAGGCGGCGGCACCAGCCGGCCAGGCGCGGGTAGAGGGCGGCGAACAGCTCGGACGCTGCCGCCTCTTTCTCGCGGGACCGTTTCAACGCTCTCCATGGGCCTGTTGCCACCGGTGTGGCACTCGTGGGGGAGGACGACGGGCCGACGGCGTACGTTCCGGCGGCCCGCAATCCTTCGTGTTCCAGCGTGCTCACGGTTTCGTGGACGACGTGAGCGAGGCGAAGACGATCACGTTGTCGAGGTAGCCGTCCTCGTCCTTAGGGCCGCCGCAGGTGATGAGCCGCAGCTCCGGCCGGCTCACGTTCCCGTAGACGTCGTCCGTCGGGAAGTCGGCCTTGGCCACCGTCCGCAGGGAGGTGACCGTGAACTCCGTCTCCGTGCCGTTCTCCAGACGCGCCACGATCTTCTCGCCCCGGCGCAGCCGTGAGAGGTCGTGGAAGACGCCGTCCCCGTACGCGCCGACCGTGACATGGCCGAGGATCACCGACGGCCCCGTCTGGCCGGGCGTCGGCGAGTGCTCGTACCAGCCGGCCTGGTCGTGGTCGCTGATCGGAGGGACCTGCACCGTGCCGTCGGACGCCAGCCCCAGCCGCATGACCGGGGTGTCGACCCCGATGGCGGGGACTCTCAGCCGGACGGGGACCGAACGGCCCACCGCCCGGACGGACTTTGCGGCGGTGTGCTTGCCGGCGGTCTGCTGCGACGCGGCGGCGTCGGGAGCCGCGGTCCCCGTCGTCCGTACGCCCTCGGCGCCGGAGGAGCAGCCCACGAGCAGCGAGGCCGCGGCAGCCGTGGCCCCGGTGCCGAACGCCCGCCTGGAGAGCAGGGTCACGCTCCGGTCGCCCGCCGACGGCGTACGACGATCACCGTGGCGCCGGCCACGGCGAACGCGGCGGCAGCGCCACCGCCGATCAGCGCACCCGGCGTTCCGGAGTCCGTCGACGTCGGCGTCACCCCGGTGTCGGGCGCGCCGGCCGGAACCTCGGCGACCTGGGACGGGGAGGTGCGGGGGTCAGTGGTGGGGGCCGCGCTGGGCACCGCGCTGGCCTCGTCGGACGGTGCCCGGGTGCCCTCGCTCGGCTCCGGGGTGGCCTCCGTCGGCGCGGCGGTGGGGGTCGGGACCCGGGACGGGGCCGTGCTGTCGGCGAACGCGGGGGCGGTGCCCGCCAGTACGGCGGTGGCCGCGAGTGCCACGGCGCTGAGGACGGTACGGCGCACGGTACGGCGCATGGAATCGCTCTCTTTCGTCGGTCCGCCCGGAAGGTGGCCCGGCCCTGTGGTCGGGCCGGCCGGGCGGCTGGGTGACGGAACGTGCGGAGAGACGAGCCGGCGGAGAAGTCGGTTGCAAAGGAATGGCAAAGCCGTTGAGGCGGGGCAACTCCGTTGCGGAGCCGGGCTGTTCAGCGGCTCCGGCCTCAGGCGAGGGCGGCGACCAGCAGGGTGAAGGCGGCGATGATGACGGCGACGCGGACGTAGTGGAAGCGGCCCCAGCGGTTCAACTGCTGCTTCCAGTCGGCGGGCCGGTTCTCGGGGGTCCACGCCTTGTTCCGGTTGTTGATCGGGACGAGCAGCAGCAGCGACATGACCACGCTGAGGATCAGCAGCGCGCCCGAGGTGACGACGAGGCCGGTGCCGTCGTGGTGCCGTCCCGCGACAGCCCAGACGCCGACGAGGACGAGCGAGCCGACGTACCAGAACGGCATCACGGCGCCGAGCATCCGGCCCCCGTGGGCGTGGCCGAGTTGTCCGCTGTCCTCCGGGAGTGCGTTGAGGATCGGGGTCATGACGAAGGCGACGCCGAACTCCACCCCCACCATCACGCCGACGACCACGGTGGTGACGACCTCAAGTGCGTTGAGCATGACGACTCCTCCAGAAATCTAGTGTTGCTAGATGACAAGGCAACGCTAGTACTACTGCCGCTTGATTGTCTAGCGGTGCTAGAATCGAGTCATGTCGGTACAGGAACGCAAGGAGCGCGAACGGGCGGCCCGCGAACGCCTCATCGTGGCCACGGCCCGCGAACTCGCCGAGCAGCAGGGCTGGGACGCGGTCACCACCCGCCGGCTCGCCGAGCGCATCGAATACAGCCAGCCCGTCCTCTACAGCCATTTCCGCGGCAAACGCGAGATCATCGGCGCCGTCGCCCTCCAGGGCGCCACCGAGTTGGCGGCGGCGGTACGGGCCGCCACCGCGGCCGTGGACGGCCCACGCGCCCGGGTGCACGCCCTCGCCCGCGCCTACCTCGACTTCGCCGAACGCAACCCGGCGGTCTACGACGCCATCTTCCAGCTCGACGGCGGCCTCGCGTACGCGCAGGAGGAGACCCCGGAACCCCTCAAGGACGCCTTCGCCGCCCTGCTGGAGAGCCTCGGCGAGGTCGCCGGGAAGGGCGTCCACGAAGGGCTGTTCACCGAGGTGTTCTGGGCGTCCCTGCACGGAGTGGCCACCCTGACCCGGGCGCGACGGCTCCCGCCCGAGGACACCGACCGCAGGCTGGAGCTACTGGTGGACCGTCTCCCCGTGACCTGACCCCGGCAGGGCGGCGCCTCTCCTCCGTACGGCCAGGTCGGTGGCATGAGGCCGGCGTCTTCGAGACGCTGCCTCGCGCAAAAGAAGAGCTGCTCGCCCGGCGGCATCTTGAAGCGGTCGAGAGATCCGTTCAGCCAATGGTGAAGCGCTGGTTCTGGGCGCCTCGGTCGCAGCGGGCAGTGCGGTAGTAGCCGTCGTCCTGCTGGTAGAGGCAGCGGCCCGTGCCGACGCTTTGGAGCATGATGGCGCTGCGGGCGGCGGGCTGGACGGTGCGCCACTTCTGGTACGAGCCGCCGTTGCAGCGCAGGGGGTAGACGTCGCCCCGGTCATTGCTGTCGAGGCAGCGGCCCCAGAAGTTGTTCTTAAGCGTGGTGCTGGTGTTGAGGCGGCCGTTCCACTGCCACAGGAGGCTGCCGCGTCCGGTGGAGCAGCGGTCGCCCTTGAGGCCGGTTTCGTCGTTCTCGCGCAGGCAGTCACCGTAGCGGTAGTTCGCGAAGCGGCTGGTGTGGGTGGCAGCCGCTTCGGCGGGTGTGGGGGTGAGGAGGGGGAGAGCGAGGCAGGCTGCGGCGATGAGGGCGGCGAAGGCATTCCGGGTCGGGCGGCGCACTTGGGGTCTCCTTACAGTGGTTTCAGAGGTACCTCGGCAGGATCCCCGAACACCACCACCTACGCCTGAAAAATGAGGAAAACCACCGGATCGAGCCGCTTATGCCGACCGATCCGTCAGGTGGGCCATCGATGACATCAGCTGGACCGTAGTGATCACTAATCGGACAGACACATCCGATCGACTGACCAACCCATCAAAGAGACACGCTCTACGCGTCCCGCCCCATCGGAACATCCAGCTCCGCCCACACCGTCTTGCCCACGGTCAGCCTCTCCACGGCCCAACGCCCCGCCAGCACCCGGACGATGAGCAGACCCCGGCCGAACTGGTCGTCGGGGCGGGGCGGTTGGGTGCCGGGAAGTCGCTCGCCCCTCGGGTCGGTCACCGCGATCCGGAGCGCGGTGTCGTTGAGGGACGTCTCGACGCGGAAGAGCCTGTCCCGCAGGCAACCGTGCAGCAGGGCGTTCGTGCACAACTCGCTTGCCAGCAGCGCCGCGTCGCCGGCGAGGCCGGGTAGCCCCCAGTCGACGGCGAGTTGAGCGACGCGTCTGCGGGCGAGGGGGATGCTGCGCGGGTACGGGGTGTAACTGACCTCGTCGTGGCGGTCGTAGGGCTTGGGGCGTCGGGGCAGGCAGGAGTCGGTCACGGATACCTCCAGGGAGTCGTGTCGTCGGGGTGGCTCCGCCGCGCGGACAGCGCGGTGCCTTCCGCCAACCGGTGCCGGTGAGTGGCCTGTTGAACACTGACGGTAGCCTTTTGGAGGGTTGGCCAGCAATCGAACAGGACAGAAATATTGCTGGCCCACTGAGGCACTGACGAAAGGGAACTCATGGCAGGCAGGGACCCCAACCGCGGTAAGACCGTCACAACCGTTCTCGGGCGACGACTCGGTGGTGAGCTGCTGAGGATGCGAGAGGCTTGCGATCTCCGGCAGGCGCATGCTGCCGAGGCCCTGACGGCATCCGTCACGAAGGTGGCGAAGATCGAGCGCGGGCAGGTGCCATTGCGTGATCCCGACGTCAGGGCCCTGTCCCACCTCTACGGCGAGACCGACGAGACGGCGATCGGCAAACTGCTCGCCCTCGCCAAGGCGGACCGGGAACGGCGCAAGGCCAAGGGCTGGTGGAACCAGTACCCGCAACTGACTGCGCAGATCGAGTATGTGGCCCTGGAAGACATCGCCACGGAAGTCCGCACCTGGCAACTGACCTTCGTGCCCGGCCTCTTGCAGACCCCTGACTACGCCCGCGCCCTCGCTGTCGGGAACGGGTCCTGGGACGATCTCGACGAGATCGAGACCTTCGTCGAAGCGAGGATGGCCCGGCAGGCACGGTTGGGCGGTGACCGCCCGCTACAGCTCTGGGCGTTGCTGCATGAGGGGGCCGTGCGTCAACTGGTCGGTGGCCGGGATGTCATGCGGGCGCAACTGGAACACCTGCTGGAGGCGGCGCACCTGCCCAACGTGCGTGTCCAGGTCGTCCCGTTCATCGCCGGGGCCCACCCCGGGATGACCTGTGCCTTTACCGTCGTCTCCTTCGCCGAGCCCGGTGCTCTGGACGTCGTACAGGTGGATACTTCGTCGACGAAGGTCTGGTTGGAGAGCGAGACTGACGCCGCGCACCACAACGCGGCCTTCGACCGCATCACGCGGCTCGGTCTGGCGCACAGCAACTCCGTGAGACTCATCGACGGCATCCGCAAGGAGATGTAGGGCACCGTGTCCCACTACGACTTCAGGAAGTCCACATACAGCAGCGGCGACGCACACGGCGAGTGCGTCGAAGTCGCCCGCAACATACCCACCACCGTCGCCGTCCGTGACTCCAAGTACCTCGACGGCCCGGTGCTCCGCCTCACCCCCCGCGCCTGGAGCCCCTTCCTGCACTCCCTGCACAGCGAATGACCCTGACCGCCCGCCGCAAGGAGCTGTGGCCCGTGCCGTACTTCGAGTTCGCCAAGTCCAGCCACAGCAGCGGAAACGGCGAGTGCGTCGAAGTCGCCCGCAACATACCCACCACCGTGGCCGTCCGCGACAGCAAGCACTCCGACGGCCCGGTGCTCCGCCTCACCCCCCGCGCCTGGGCCCCCTTCCTGCACTCCCTGCACAGCGAACGGCCCTGACCGCCGGTTCAGGCTCAGGACACCTGCTTCAGCAGCCCCCGCACTCCCTCGTCCACCACCGAGTACCGCACCACGCGCCCCTCCTTCTCCCCCGCCACGACCCCCGCCGCCCGCAGCAGGCGCAGTGCCTGCGAGACGGCGGGGTCGTTCATGCCCGTGGCGATCGCCAGGTCGGAGACCGCGAGGGGGCCGGTCCGGTGCAGGGCGAGGAGGAGGGAGAGGCGGTTCGGGTCGGCCAGGAGGGCGAAACGGTCCGACCAGGCGCGGACTTGGCCGGGGTCGCCGATCGCCGCGATGGCGTCGCACACCCGGTGGCCGTCGATGGTGCGGCGGTCCGCTCGGTCCGCCGGGACGAGATGCATGGGGGTCATCCTCGCAGGCGGCCGGTGTGATCTTCCATACCTGCGCAGGTATGCAGCTATGCAGGAGACGCCTCGCACCCCTACCGTGGTCGGGCCGTGGTGCTCGGGAAGCCGGTGACGACCCCTCAGGGGGTTCATGCCGGCGCGGCCCTCGCCACTGTGATCGGGGAGTTTCCCTCCCACGTCCCTCACGGGACAGCCACTGGCCGTCAGCACGAGGCCGGGAAGGCGGGCAGGGAAACGTACGACCCGTAAGCCAGGAGACCGGCCACGGCAGCTCACGCGTTCATCCACGAGGTGCTGGAGTGACCACCGTATGACTGACCCTGCCCTGCCCGAGACCGCCGCCGCGTCCTTCCGCTGGCGCCGCGAGGACACCGTCAAGACGGTCGGCCTGATGGCCGCGATAGCCGCCCTGCACGTCGTCGCCTTCGGGATTCTCTTCCTGCTCGTCGTTCCGGAGCACTACGAGGTCGGCGACAAGGCCTTCGGCATCGGACTCGGCATCACCGCCTACACCCTCGGCATGCGGCACGCCTTCGACGCCGACCACATCGCCGCGATCGACAACACCACCCGCAAGCTCATGGCCGACGGCAAGCGGCCGGTGTCCGGAGGGTTCTGGTTCGCGCTCGGGCACTCCAGTGTCGTGGTCCTGCTCGCCGCGCTGATCGCCGGCGGCACCCAGCTGGCCGGCAAGGTCATGAACGAGGGCTCAAGTACCCACCAGGTCCTGGGATTTCTCGGTACGACGGTCTCCGGTTCGTTCCTCTACCTCATCGCCGCCCTCAACCTGGTCGCCCTGCTGGGCATCCTGAAGGTCTTCCGGGCGATGCGGGCGGGGACGTACGACGAGAAGGAGCTGGAGCAGCATCTCGACTCGCGCGGGTTCATGAACCGGATCCTCGGGCGGCTCACCAAGTCCATCACCCGGCCGGGGCAGATGTTCCCGCTGGGGTTCCTGTTCGGGCTCGGATTCGACACCGCCACCGAGGTCACGCTGATGGTGATGGCGGGTTCGGGCGCGGCGGCCGGGCTGCCCTGGTACGCGATCCTGTGCCTGCCGCTGCTGTTCGCCGCCGGGATGAGCCTGTTCGACACCCTCGACGGCACGTTCATGAACTTCGCCTACCAGTGGGCCTTCTCCAACCCGGTGCGCAAGGTGTTCTACAACCTCGCCATCACCGGGCTGTCCATCGCGGTCGCCTTCTTCATCGGCACGATCGAGCTGGTCGGTGTCGTGCACGACAAGTTCGACCTCACCGACGCCCTCACCACCTGGATCGCCGAGATCGACCTCGACAACGTCGGCTACGTCATCGTCGGCCTGTTCGTGGTGGTGTGGGCGGCGGCGATCTCCTACTGGCGGCTCGCGAAGGTGGAGCAGCGGTGGAGCGTCAGCAGTTCTTGATGGACCAGATCGGGCCCCAGTTGTAGGAGTTGCTGCTGCCGCCGGGTCCGACCGGTGTGACGACCGCGCCGTTCTGGCCGTAGAAGTACGCGGTCACCCCGCCGGTCTGGGAGTTGCGGTAGGAGCCCGTGCCGGTCCAGTTGGAGAGGGTGTAGGTGTCGCAGTAGTAGAAGTAGTAGACGACGTAGTCGCCCCGCGTGGGGTCGTAGGTCGCCGTGCAGAGATTGCCGCTCTCGCAGGTGATGGACTCGCGTGCCGCCACGTGCAGGATCCTGGCGGGCTTCGGCCAGGCCGTCGGAGGCTCCGCGGCGGCTCCGGCCGGCAGCGCCGAGGCGGGCGGGGCGGCGGGCATGGTCAGGATCTGGCCGAAGTCCCGGTTCGCCGGGGCCGCGTCGGCCGGTCCCGCCGTGAACGCGGCCGTCAGCGCCAGGCCCAGGGCACCCAGGCCCGCGAGCAGAGAACGTCGTTTGTCGCGCATATGGTGTCAAACCCCCTGTGGGAAGGGACATTCCTCGCGTCCACAGGCTGGCTTCGGTCCACCGGTCCCCGCCACACCCTGAAGCCCTGCCTTAAACGGAACCCGTCCCTTCGAGCAACGCCAGCCCCACCGGCGTGACGGTGTGCAGCACATGCCTGCCGCGGCGCACGCTCAGCAGCAGGCCGGCCCGGCGCAGCACCGCCGTGTGCTGGCTCGCGGCCGCGCCGGAGATGCCCAGGCGCTGGGCGAGTTCGCCGGTCGTACGGCCGGTCACGACGTCCTCCAGGATCGCGGCGCGGGTGCGGCCGATGAGGGCGGCGACGTCCTCGCCGGGTGCGGATCGGCCCGGTGGGCGGGCCCAGCCGAGGGCCGGCTGGATGGGATAGACGAGGACGGGCGGCAGGTCGGGCGCGGCGAGCGTGACGGGTCTGCGGAGGCAGAACAGCGACGGCTGGAGCAGCAACCCCCGCCCGTCGAGCCGCAGTTCACGGTCGACGGGATAGTCGGCCTCCAGCACGGGCGGGCGCCAGCGCAGTACGGGACGGAAGCTCGCGAGCAGTCCGTCGGTGCCGTCCCTCAGCACCGCCCGGGTGCGCAGCGCCCGGTCGGCGTCCACCTGGGCCCGGATGCGTGTCCAGAACGGGGCGAGCGCGTCCTGGTGGTAGCCGTGCAGGGCGGCACCCAGACGCCGCAGCGCCGGAGGCTCGCCGTCGGCCAGGGCACGGGCCTCGGACGGCAGCGGGCGGCTCCGGCGCGGGGAGGCGGCGAGTGTGCTCAGGTCCCTGTGCAGCGCGGTGCGCCGGGTGCGCAGCACGGTGTCGACGGCGCGCTCCAGGTCATGGGAGCCGCCGAGGTCGGGGGTGAGGAAGTCCGGTGTGTAGCCGCGCGGTGGCAGCAGCGCGGCGAGCAGCCCGTGCGCCGGGAGCAGCCGTGGCCGTACCGTCCGCCGCCAGTCGCCGAACTGGAGGGGCGCGTCCTGCCCCGCCAGCACCTGGAAGCTGTTGCAGATCTCCCAGAGAGGATCGGGGCCGGCGGCGAGACGCACGCGCGCGATGTCGTCGGTGGTGAAGTGCACCCGCAGCATGGGGGGTTCTCCGATGGTGGTCGGTCATCGGGTGGGTGGCGGTGCACCCCGACAGTGACGGAGCCGCCCTTGCCGGGGCAAGGGGGCATTCGGTCACCCCCGGTGCTGCGGGTGCCGGGGAGTCAGACCCCCTCCACCGCCGTCAGCCACAGCTTCACGTAGCGCTCCACGTCCACGCCCAACGCCACGTCCACGAGGGTGACTTCGCGCTCGCCGCCGTGGATCTCGGACTCGCCGGGGCGGCGGCGGCGGCGGTCGACGACGGTCTGGCCGCGGGTCGGGCCGGGTGCCAACGAGACCTCCACCGGGAGGAGTTCGGTGGCCAGGCCGCCCGGGTCGACGACCGCGCAGACCGCGCCCGCGTCGCCGAGGCCGCCGGTGGGGGTGGGGTCGCCGGAGGTGGCCGGGTCGCGGTGGGCGAGGAGTTCGCCGGCCATGCGCAGGGAGGGTTCCGAACTGGCGCGCAGCCGCTGGACGTCCGCCGCCGGGACGATGACCCGCTCGAAGACGTCCAGGCCGTACATGGTGATCGGCACGCCCGCGGTGAGCAGGACGGCGGCCGCCTCGGGGTCGTGCCAGACGTTGAACTCCGCGACGGGCGTGGCGTTCCCGGTGGCCACCGCGCCGCCCATGAACACGATCCGCTCGATGTTGCGCACCACTTCGGGGTGGGTGCGAAGGAGCAGCGCGATGTTCGTCAGGGGCGCGGTCGGGATCAGGGTGACCGGCCTCGGCGAGGCGAGGATCTCCCGCCTGAGCAGCGTCACCGCGTCCACGTCCACCGCCACCCGGGTCGGCGCGGGCAGCCCCAGGTCGCCCATGCCGTCCCGCCCGTGCACGTGCTGCGCGGTGCGCACGGGCTCGATCAGCGGGCGTTCGGCGCCCCGGGCGACGGGGATGTCACCGGCCCCGGCCTGCTCGAGCACGGTCAGCGTGTTGCGGACCACGCCGTCGACGTCGGTGTTCCCGGCGACACAGGTGACCGCGCGCAGGTCGATGCCGGGATGCCGTACGGCGAACAGCAGGGCCAGGGCGTCGTCGACACCGGTGTCGCAGTCGATGATCACCGGGATGGGCTGACCGGTCACGGCGTGGGTCCTTTCGTCACTGGCGTACGGGACCGACCTTACGCAGCCGCCCAGAGTTCGGCCCCGCGGTCGCCGTCCCGGGCGGCGATCCGGTCCAGCAGTTCGTCGACCGGCACGGCTCCGGGCCTGCGGCCGTCCCGCAGCCGTACGGCCGCACTGCCCGCGTCGGCCTCCCGCGCGCCGATCACCGCCTGGTACGGCACCAGGCGCGCGGCGCGGATGCGGGCGGCGAGGGTGCCGTCGCCGGGAGCGGCGACTTCGGCCCGGACACCGCGCGCGAGGGCCTGGCGTACCACGTCGTGGGCCCGTTCCTCCTGGTCGTCGCCGACCGGCAGGACCACGAGCTGCACCGGGGCGAGCCACACCGGGAACGCGCCGCCGTGCGCCTCGATGAGGTGCGCGACCAGCCGCTCCACGCTGCCGATGATGCTGCGGTGGACCATGACCGGGCGGTGTTTTCCGCCGTCGGGGCCGATGTAGTGCAGGTCGAAGCGTTCGGGCTGGTGGAAGTCGATCTGGACGGTGGAGAGGGTGGACTCACGGCCCGCGGGGTCGGTGACCTGTACGTCGATCTTGGGGCCGTAGAAGGCGGCCTCGCCCTCGACGGACTCGTAGTCGACGCCGTCCAGGACGTCCTTCAGGAGGGCGGTGGCGCGCTGCCAGAGTTCCGGGTCGGGGACGTACTTGCCGCCCTCGCCCGGGAGGGAGAGGCGGTACCGGCTCGCCCGGATGCCGAGGTCGTCGTAGGCGCGCCGGATCAGGTCGAGGGCGGCGCGGGCCTCCTCGACCGCCTGCTCCAGGGTGCAGAAGATGTGGGCGTCATTGAGCTGGATGGAGCGGACGCGGGTGAGACCGCCGACGACGCCGGACGGCTCGGAGCGGTACATACCGCCCAACTCGGCCATCCGGAGCGGGAGTTCACGGTAACTGTGCGATCTCGACCGGTAGATGAGGGCGTGGTGCGGACAGAGACTGGGCCGCAGGACGACCTCCTCGCCGCCCATCCGCATCGGCGGGAACATGTCCTCGCTGTAGTGGTCCCAGTGCCCGGAGATCTCGTACAGCTCCCGCTTGCCGAGCACGGGCGAGTACACGTGCCGGTAGCCGGCGGCCCGCTCGGCGTCCCTGACGTACTCCTCCAGGACATGCCGTACGACGGCCCCGTCGGGCAGCCAGTACGGCAGCCCCGCGCCCATCAGGGGGTCGGTGTCGAACAGATCGAGTTCACGGCCGAGCCGGCGGTGGTCATACATGCGGGTCTCCCTCGGAATGGGGGCGAGGGACCGGCCGGGAACGACGAAGCCCCGGGGCACTCGCCCCGGGGCTTCGGACTGCGTCAGCGGTCAGCGCGCCGGGACCTGCTCCGGCGTCGTCGTGATCGACGGGACTGCTTGGGCGCGCTGCATGGAGGTGACGATAGCGGCAGGAGCGGGGGCGGCGCGAGGGGTTTTCGGCAGGAGCGCACACGGGCCGCCGTGGAACCGGTGTTCCGGGGTGTCCCACCGCACCGCGTAACCCGTACGGCCCGGACCGCTGGTGACCCCGTCGAACCCGGTGATCACTTGAGAGCATGACCCCGCCCCGCGCCCCCCGTGTCGCCGCCTCCGTCCTCACCCTGGCCGGTGTCCTCACCGCCACCGGCTGTTCCGCGCTGTCCAACCCGCCGACCGCCGCCAAGCCGCCGATCACCCGGCCCACCAGCCCGGCCCCGTCCCCGTCCCCGAAGGCCTCTCCCGCAGCCGCCTCCACCCTCACCGAGGCGATGGCCCAGGCCGCCCTCATCACGGACGCGGATCTCGGTGAGCCGTGGACCCCCACCCAGGGCACGGCCACCTGGCACGACGGAGTGCTGAAGGCGAGGAGCGAACTGCCGGACTGCCAGCGGTTGCTCGACGCGCTGTACGCCGACGACCTCTTCGGGGCCGACGCCCAGCCCCGCGCGGTCGTCGGGCTGGACGACCAGTGGAACCAGGCCCAGCTGCACTACCAGGTACTTGGCCGCCCCCCGGCCGAGATCGACAAGACGCTGGCCTGGCTCAGGGGTCTCCCGCGGAAGTGCGCCCGGTTCGCGGCCACGACGACCAGCACCGGGGCCGTACTGGGCGTCCAGGTCACAGAGGCGCAGTTGCCGGAGGCGGGAGACGCCCGGCAGGGGCTGCGGGTGCTGCTGACCGGAGAGTCCCCGGACGGTCAACCGGTGACACTCACCCTGGAGCTCGCCGCCGTCCGGGTGGGCGAGGACGCCATCAGCGTGAGCAACGGCGGCTTCGGTGACGTGCAGACGGATGCCACGCAGGCCGCCGTGGAGCTGGGAGCCCAACGGCTGACGGAGGTCAGGAAGCAGGGCCGGGTCCAGATCTGACCGGTCAGGACCGGCGGGACTGCTCCTCCTCCAGCACGTCCCGGGGGTCGAGGCTGCGCTCGGCCAGCGCGCGGGCGACGGCCGTCAGGGACCGGCGCTCCTTCTCCGCGTGGCGGCGCAGCAGGTCCAGCGCCTCGGAGAAGGAGACGCCCGCGTACTCCGCGAGGAGTCCCTTGGCCAGTTCTACGCTCGCCTTCGCGGAGACCGCGGCCTGCAGCGAGGTGAGCAGGTCGTGCGGGCGCCGGGCCTCGGCGGGCCAGTGGGTCAGGGCCAGCGCGGCGATGTCGCTCATGCCCTGCGCGACGGCGATGTCCTCGCTCGGCAGGGCCGCGCTGTCACGGTTGAGGAGGGACACCGCGCCGATCGGCCGGCCGTCCAGCCGCAGCGGCAGCACATGCACGGAGACATAGCCCGCCTCCAGCGCGTACGCCGTGTACCGGGGCCAGCGGGCCCCCTCGCGCAGATCGTCCGCGGTGACGATCTCGCCGCTGCGGAAGCAGTCGACGGACGGCCCCTCCTCCTGCTGCACCTGGAACAGGTCCAGTGCGAGAAGGTCCTCGTCGGAGGCGGTCATGTTGCGCAGGGCGCCCCGCGCGTCGGCCATCACCACGCCCACCGCGTCGACCGGCAGCAGGTCCGTGCAGTGCCCGCCGAGCCGGGTGAACAGGTCGAGCGGGTCGAAGCCCGCGGCCAGGGTGTCCGCGAGGTCCACGAAGGCGCGGGTGAGCCGCAGTTCCCTGTTCATCCGAGCCTCCTCGCACCGGCACGGCGTCGGCGCGCCGTTCGCCGTGCCCGGGACTTGTCAGTCACGCTCGAACCTCTTCCTGTGCCAGACCACATCGCGCGCCACCTCGACGGCGGTGCGGTTGTCCGCGAAGGCATCGGCGCGCAGCCGGGCCAGCGCCTCGTCGGCACCGACACCGAGCTGCACCATGATCATGCCGACGGCCTGGTAGACCTCGTCATAATCGGTGGCCAATCCGCTCAGCCAGGGCTCGTCTCCATCGGGGCCATTCTCCTCCCCGCGGGGCAGCGCCATCAGGGCTACGGTCATGACTCCGGCCACAAGTTGCGCGGTGCGCAGCTCGCGCGCTTCCAGGGCGCCGGGGACGTCCCGGTAGAGGTCGAGGGTGCCCACGCACACGGCGTCGTTGCCGAGCGGCATCGAGTAGACCGCCTGTACCCCGGCGGCCGTCGCCTCCCGGGCGAACATCGGCCAGCGGCGGGCGTCCCGGCCGTTGGTCAGGTCGTCGGCGAGCACGGGGGCGCCGATCGACGCGGCGTAGACACAGGGGCCGTCGCCCAGGGTGGCCTGGATCTCCGACAGCCGGGCGGCCTCGTCGCTGCTGGAGCTGAGCTGCACGGGCATGCCGTTGCTGCGCAGCGAGACACTCGCCCCGACCACGGGGAGCAGTTTGACGGCGACCACGCAGAGCCTGCCGGGGATCTCGGAGGCATCGGCGCCGCGGACCCCGTCCGCGATCAGGTCGGACGCCCGCACCCGGTCGTGCTCGCGTTCACGCTCGGCGTCCTGCCCCGACAGCCGCTTGTCGTCCAGCCTCATGTCGTCGTCGGGCGCACGCGCGCCCGAACCGCCTCCCGAGGCGGTGAACGGGCCAGGGTCGTCGCCGGCGGCGTCGCCGCGGTCGTCCTTCGGCCGCACGGCCACCGCCTCCTTCGCTCAGCGCGGCCATTATCCGCCATGGGCTCCGGAACCCGCTCACCCGAAGCGGGCGGCGCGACTCGTGGCGCACCCGCCCATGGGCACCGCCCGGCTACCCCTCGCCCTCAGGCCCAAACGCCTCGTGGCCCTGGCCGGGCAGGGGGGAGTTGCGCGGCAGGAGCGGCCGTACGGAGGGCGGCTGCCCGGAGACGCCCTGAACGAGGTCGGCGGCGAGGTCGCGCAGTTTGATGTTGCGGTGCTGCGAGGCCTTGGTGAGGATCTCGAAGGCCCGCTCGGAGGAACAGGCCTCCCGGGCCATGACGATGCCGAGTGCCTGGTCGATGACGGTCCGCGAGGCGATCGCGCTCTGCAGGTCCAGGCTGAACTGGAGCTGGCCCGCGAACTTCAGGGCCACGCCCAGCGCGCCCGAGGCGTGCCCCGCGAAGACGGCGGCCTGTTCGCGCACCGTCAGGTCGAAGCCGTACGGCTCGGTGGAGTACATGTTCAGCACGCCGGCGACCTGCTGCCGGGGCGCGGCCAGGGGCAGCGCGAACATGCTGCGCAGGCCGTACTCACGGGCGATCTCGGGGAACGAGCCGAAGCGGTCCTCCTCGTCGACGTCGTCGACGTGGTGCGAGGTACCGGTCCGCAGGGTCCGCAGACAGGGCCCGTCGCCCTCGTCGTACTGCCGCTGGTCGAACTGGTCCACGAGCTGGTGGCTGGCGGCCGCGGTGTAGGGGTGGGCGCTGTCCTCGGCCCTGAGGGTGATCGAGCAGTACACCGGCGTGGGCAGCGACGTCGAGGCGAGCCGTACGAGCTCGCGCAGGAAGTCGTCCAGCCGGTCGGCCTCCAGCAGCAGTTGCTGCAGTCGTGCCAGGGTCTGCTCACCGCGTGCCGGCCCGTCGGGCGGGGCCGCGGAGGATGTGTCCGTCACAAGGGCGTCCTTCCTCGGTGGTCCGGACCACGGGTACCCGCATGCGGTCTTCACAGACCGCGTACACCTTCTTTACGGTTGGCGGTGACGGTCAGGGAGCGGCCGCACAGCGTCGAACTGTGCCGGAGCCCCCATGTCCCCGCCCGTCCTCTCCGTCCCGCCCCGCCGGGGCCCGTGCCCCGAGCGGCGCCGTACCTCGTCCCTGTTCCCGCGTCGCCGACCGGGGCGTCTCCCGCCGTCCCGAGCGGGACGGGGACCTTCCGGGAGGACCGCGCTGAGGGAGCGGCGCATCCTCCACCGGGGCGGCCGCCGGCCACCGACACCGCGGCCGCCCCGGCCCCCGCTTCAGCGCTTCTCGTAGGGATCCGCCGGCTCCTTCACGTGCCGCACCTCGCTCGCGTCCACGACCGGCGGCCAGGCGCCGTCGGTGCCGAGCTTCCCCTTGGGGTACCAGGTGCCGGTGACAGTGACCCAGGTGTCGACCGGCGGGGCCCCGTCCGCGGCGCCCCGCACCTCGGCCTTGCTGGTCGTGGCATCGGCGGCGCAGCAGGTGACGAGGAGCCGGGTGACGTACCAGGTGCCGTCGTCTCCGTGGGTCACGAACCCGGTCATGCGGACCGTACGGCCCTTCAGCGAGTGCCCGCTGTCGTAGACCGCCCGCGAGCCGAACTCCCCGACGGTGAGCTCGACGGGGTCCCCGGCGGGCAGGGCCGGGAAGGCCCCGACGCCCTGGGCCGCCCGCTGCGCCGCCTCCCGCCCGGCGCTGTACGAACCGAGCGCGGGCGGCGGAAAGAGGAGCAGCGCGAGGGCGGGAAGCGTGAGCAGCCAGGCGACACGGGGGCCGGCGGCGCCGTGACCGTGTCCGTGCGCGTCGCCGTGCGCGTCGCTGTGCGCGTCTTCGTACGCGGCCCCTCGCACGTCGCCGTACGCGGCCTCGTACGCGGCCTCCCGCGCGGTCTCGCGCGCCTCGCCGTACGCGGCCTCCCGCGTGTCACCGCGCTCGTCTTCGTACCCGGCCTCCCGCGCGTCGCCGTACGCGGCCTCGTGCCCGGTCTCGTGCGCGTCGCCGTGCGCGTCTTCCTTCGGGGCCTCGCGCTCGGTTCGCCGTACGGCCGCCATCGCGGTGCCCAGCAGCACCAGCAGCACGCCGGACACCACCAGGTAGGGCCGCAACGCCGCCTGTACGTACCGCAGATACAGGTCGCTGAGCAGGGAGATCCGCAGCACCGCCGCGCCGACCAGGACGAGGAGCAGACAGGATCCGTACCGCCTCACAGCAGCCACCACCCCACGAGCGAGCTGCCGGCCACGGCGGTCACCCAGGTCACGGCCGAGAACCGGACGGCGAAGGCCCGCCCGAAGGTTCCCGCCTGGAGGGCGATCAGTTTGAGGTCGACCATCGGCCCCACCACCATGAACGCCAGCCTGGCGGTCGGGGAGAAGCCGCTCAGGGACGCGGCCACGAACGCGTCGGCCTCGCTGCACACGCACAGCACGACCGCGAGGACGGCCAGGAGCAGGACCGACAGCCAGGCCGAGCCGGTGAAGAGGTCGAGGACGGAACGCGGGACGACGAGGTTGAAGGTGGCCGCGGCCGCCGCGCCGAGCACCAGGAAGCCGCCCGCGTGCAGGAAGTCGTGCTGGAGTCCGGCGCCGAAGGCACGCAGACCACGGGCGGACGTGTCCGTGTGACGCCTCGGTGGCCGCAGCCACTCCTCGCGCCCGAACCGGGCCCACAGCCACCCCATCACCACGGCCGTGGCGAGGGAGGCGAGCAGCCGTCCCAGCACCATCCTCGGCTGGCCGGGGAAGGCGATCGAGGTCGCGACCAGCACCACGGGGTTGATCGCGGGCGCGGACAGGAGGAAGGCGAGCGCGGCCGCCGGGGCGACCCCGCGCCGCATCAGGCTCCCGGCCACCGGCACGGACGCGCACTCGCAGCCCGGCAGGACGACTCCCGCCGCCCCCGCGAGCGGTACCGCGAGGGCCTGGTTGCGCGGCAGGAGCCGGGTGAGGACCCGCTCCGGAACGAAGGCGCCGATCGCCGCGGAGACGACCGTACCGAGCAGGAGGAAGGGCACGCCCTGCACCGCGATCGCCGTGAAGACGGTCCACCAGGCGGCGACCGGCGGGGTGTAGAGGTCCAGGGCGAGGGTGGGCCCGAGGACCGAGGCGACGGTGACGATGGCGAGCAGCGCGGCGCCGCCGACGACGACGTGCACGAGGACCCGCAGAGCGAGCGCCGCGAGCCGCAGTCCGTCGCCCGCCGTCCTGTGGTTCTCCACGCGCCTGTCCCGCCCTCCGGTGTCCCCGCGCAGGCTAACCGGACATACCTGTGCGCAGGCCCGGAATCGTCACAGAGGTGGCTGTGCGGGTGCGGGTCCCAACGTGGTGGTGCCGGGGGCCGTACGGTGCCCGAGGCCCGTCCGGTACGCGTCCAGTGCCGCCTCCACCCGTCCCGTACGGCGAAGCAGATCGCCGAGCAGCCGGCACAGGTCGGCCAGGTCACCGGCGGCGCCCGCCCGCTCCAGGAGGCTCAGGGCGCGGACGTAGTGCTCCTCGGCGACCTCGGTGTCGCGGGCGTCCTCGGCGATGATCCCGAGGAGGCGGTGGGCGGCGGCGGAGTGCAGGGCGCCGCGCTCGGGGCTGAAGTCGCTGAGCACGTCGTGCAGGAGGGCGGCGGCCTCGTCGGACTTGTCGCGCCGGTGCAGTACGTCGGCCAGTTCGACGGCGACCTGGCTGGAGTAGAGGGCGGCCCGCTTGGCGGTCAGCATGTCGAGGGCCTGTCTCAACTCGGCCTCGGCGCGCTCCAGTTCACCGTTCTGGGCGTAGACGTAGCCGCGCATCCAGTGGCAGTTGGCGAGTTCGGTGCGCAGCTGGAGCTGGCGGTAGAGCTCGGCGGCCTTGGCGAGGGAGGCGTCGGCCTCGGCGAGGCGGCCCTCGGCGAGCAGGGTGCGGGCGACGGAGCGGTGCATCCGGGCGACGAGGGCGGGGTCGCCGGAGCGCGGGGCGAGCGCGAGGGCGAGTTCGGCGGCCTGGGCGGCGCGGGCGTGCGCCCCCATGTCCATGTAGGGGCCGATGACGCTCGCGTAGAGGAGGAGCAGGGCGTCGGGGTCGTGCAGTCCACCGCGGTTGAGCTCGTCGATGGTGGATTCCAACAGGTAGACGGAGTAGCGCAGTTCACCGGTGAGGTAGTGGGCCACGGCGCGTCCGCGCAGGGCGGGGACCCGGGCGGGCAGCGGTACGTCGTCGCCGAGGGCCTGTTCGGCCCGCTCGAAGTACCGCCGCGCCGCGCCGAGTTCACCCGTCTCCACGGCGCACTCCCCGAGCCCCAGCAGTGCGGCGGACCGTACGTCGGCGAGGTCCAGCGTGTCGGCCTCGGCGAGGAGGCCGGCGTACTGCGCGGCGGACTCCTCGGCCTCCCCGGTGGCGAGGGTGCGCTGGGCCTCGGTGAGCCTCAGACGCAGATCGGTGACGAGACGGGCCGGCCGCCCGGTCGTCAGCTCCTCGAACCCGACGCCGAGCCGGTCGGCGAGATGCCGCAGCGCGTCGTCGGAGGGCCGCACCCGGCCGGCCTCCAGGGTGGAGATGTAGGCGGGCGTGTAGGCCGGCTCGGCCAACTGTTTCTGGGTCAGCCCGCGTTCGACTCTGAGCTGCTGCACCCGCCTCCCGATGACACCCGGGTCGTCCCGCTCCGACATCGCCAACTCCCCCAGCGCCTCTTGCCGTTCGGCTCGCGCAACCCCTAGGTTAAACGGCGTATTAACCGTGCTTAATACGCTGCCACCGCCATGGATGCTCACCGCCATGGTTGCTGACCGCCACTGCTGCGAGGTCGCCGTGCTCGAACGCACCAGCACCACCGCGCGTTACACCAGGGGTTTCGCCGCCGCGGTCGTGACCGTGGCCACGCTGATCCTCGCGGCGAACGCGGGCCCGGCGAAGGCTTCCGAGCCGCACCCCGCCGGCCAGGCCACGCAGATGACGCCGCGGCACGCAGCCGGAAACACCGCGGACTGATCCCCGGGACAAGCCGGGGCCGCCCTCTCGCGGCTGGTCCACTGAGTCGGCGGCCATCCCGAGCAGCGGAACGCGAACCCCGCGAAGGCGTCCGAGCCGCACCCCGCCGGACAGACCACGCAGACGCGCCAGGCGGCCGCGAACACCGCGGACTGAGCCCCGCGACCAGCCCGGGCCACGACTCTGGACCGGCCCCGCGCGACCCGTCCGCCGTGTCAGGACCGTCCCGAGACCCACCAGGCAGGACAGGCAGCCGACGTGGCTCGTAGCCGGAACCCTGCGGGCTGAGCCGTGTGCCGGGTCCGGGACGGGGCGTGGGTCACCGCCCGGGACCGGGCCCGCATGGGCGGTTGTGCTGTGACGGAGACCATCCCGGGCAGCTCTCCTCCACCGCGCGAAGCGCCTCTACGGTGGGGGAATGTCCCCTCTGGCCAGGATCAGCAGCTCGTTCGCGCCGCGGTTCGCGGAGTTCGCGTTCGAGCCCGCGTTCGTGGCCGCCGTGGACCAGCATGTGGCCGAGCTGCGGGAGCGGCTCGACGCCAACCACGCCGGTCTGGTCCCCCGGCCTCCGCACCGCGAGGACCTCGCCGACTACGCCGTCGGTTTCCTCGACGCGCTCGGCGAGATCGACTGGCGGGAGCCCGTGGGGCACGACTACGCGGTGTGCCGCCTCACTGCCATCAGCTGGCTGGTGACGCGGCACGACCTGCTCGACCGGCAGTAGGTCCCCTCAGAGCTGGAACTCCGCGGGCTGCAGGCCCAGCGCCGCGCAGGCCTCCCGGAGGACCGACTGCTCCGCCTGGGAGAAGTGGCCGTCGGCACCGGCGATGACGATGCCCGTCTGGATCACCGCGCGCGCCTCGGTGGGCTTCTTGGCGGCCTTGGCGATGTCCTGGAGAGCTTCGGCCTTGCCCTGCGGGAAGTTGCGGGTGAGCTGGTCCACATGCTTGTGGAAACGGGTGCGCAGCTGCTCCGGCGGGAAGTTCTGCAGCACCTCGTTGCCGAGGATCAGCGACTCCATCTGCTGGATCTCGTTCCCGTCGACCTGCCCGTCCGCGGCGGCGACCAGGGCGCACATCGCCATGCTGGCGTCCCGGTAGGCGCCGCTCTTCAACTCGGTCTTGAGGGAGCCGAGCTGCGTCTTGAGCACACCGACGAGCTGGGCGCGCGAACCACCGCCGCGCGAACCGCTGCCGTGCGAACCGGCGGGGGGCGTCGCTCCGTACGGCGAACCGTGCGAAGCACCGCCGCCCTGCCCACCGGTCGTGGCGCGGCCGCCCTGGACCTGCTGCTGCAGGTTCTTGGCCTGGTCCTTGAGCCGGTCGAACAGTGCCATCGACGTCACCTCGGTACTCGTTGAGTGATCTCACCCCGGCAACGGCCGGGCCCGGGTAAAGGTTCCCCCAAGTCCGGCCGGAGTGCCGTGCTCCCCGATCACATGCCGTCGGGGTCCCGCATGTTCGTCCTACCGCCCGGCAGGTCCGTGCGCTCCTGGACCGGCTGGTTCCGCAGGGCGTCCTCGCGACCCGCCTGGTAGGCGGCCATGCTGCCCCGGGCCCGCATCGACTCGGTCTCCACCGTGGTCAGGGCCCGCTCCCAGCGCTGCCGCATCGGCTGGATCATGCCGCCGCCGACCCCGACGACCAGGATGCCCACGACCGTGGCGAGCGCCGCGTACAGCAGCGGCCGGGTGACGTCGCGCGCGATGCCCGCCTGGCCGAGGGCGGCGATGACGCCCAGCGCGATGATGCAGGCCCACAGGACGGTGGCGACCGTACGGCCGTAGGAGACGGACGACAGGGCGCCCGAGACGATGCCGCGGACCGCGTTGGCGATGGCCATCGCGACCACGACCAGCACCACGGCCACGATCGCCCGCGGCAGCCAGGAGACGATGCCGTTGATCATCGTGGAGACGGGGTTCGGGCCGAAGACGCCGAGCGCGAGCTGGAGGGTGACCAGCACCAGCGCGTAGTAGACGATCCGGCAGACGATGCCCGTCATGTCGTACGCGGAGTCCCGCAGCAGGCGGGCGGTGCCCGCGCGTTCGGAGAGGCGTTCGGAGCCGACCTTGCGCAGGACCCGGTCCAGGACGCGGGCGATCAGCTTCGAGACGAACCAGCCGATGGCCAGGATGACCAGGAACGCGACGAGTTTCGGCACGAACTGGGCGACCTTCGACCAGGCGTCGTCGAGGCCCTGCGTGAAGTCGATGGAAAGGGTGCTGGCCATACCGGCCTTCCTTCGGTGGGTGCCGTCCCCCTCCCTCGTGGATAGCAGCGGCACGCGCGCGGGGCCGCGCCCAACTGGGCCGAACGGGTCAACCGCACACGCGCTTGTACGGCACCTCCGGCACGTACGTCCGCCACTGGGCCCGGGTCAGCCCGGTACCGCCCGCCCGCGCGCACACCCTCGCCAGGGCCCGCTCCGGATCGACGGCGTACCGCTGGAGCGGGACGTGCGCGCCTCCCGCGTACAGGGTCGAGCCGTCGCCGCCGAAGGCGAGCGTGTCGATCTCCTCGCCGGGTGTGGTCAGCGGGCTGCCCAACGGCTGCTGGGTGGCGACGTCCCACAACTGCAGGCCGCCCGCCGTGCCCGCGACGGCCAGCGTGCCGCCGTCCGGGCTGAAGGCGAGCGCGCTCACGCCCTCGGGGTCGTCGGTGAGCGGGGCGGGGAAGACGTTGCGCAGGACCCCCTCACGGCGGGTGAGACCCCGCGCCCACAGGGCGACCCGCCCCGTGCCGTCGCCCGCCGCCAGCAGCGAACCGTCGGCGGTGAGGGCGAGCGCGCCGATCTGGTCGCCCTGGACGAGGTCGCGCCGGGTGGCCGGGCCCGCGGGCAGCCGGACGGTGCGGCCGTCGGCGACCAGGAGCCCGCCGTCGGGGCTGACGGCCAGGTGGGAGTCGGCCACGCCGTCGACCGCGGCCGTACGGCGTCGGCGGGCGACGTCCCACACCTCGTCGTCGACGACGCCGATCGCCGTGGCCCGGGCGGCGACCAGGGTGCGGCCGCCCGGGCCGAGAGCGAGGCCGATCAGCGCCCCGCCCGGCAGGTCCAGCGTGGTCACGGCCCGCCCGAGCCGTACGTCCCGCACCTCGACCGGCTGCGCCACCATGTTCCGGCCGGACTGCGAGACGCCGTAGGCGATCCGGGTGCCGTCGGGGCTGAAGGCCGCCACCGGCACGAGGTCGCCGGGCACGGTGGGCCGGGCGGGGTCGGCGGAGACGGGGACCGGCACCGGCGGGAAGGTGTGCAGGACACGGCCGTCGGAGGTCGCGCGGAGCTGGAAGACGTAGTGGGCGCCGGTGAGCCGGGCGGTGGCGTAGGCGCGGCCGTCCGGGGCGGTCCAGGTCCCGCCCACCGGGTCGGTGCGCCAGGCGGGGGTGACGGCGGCACCGAGGTCGAGGGTGTGGACGGTGCCGCCCTCGACGTACCGCAGGGTGCGGCCGTCGCGGTCCCAGCGCGGGCCGCCGTAGAGGTGCTGGTTGTTGAGGGTGTGCCGGAAGACGGGCGCGTCCGGGGCGGCGAGCCGCCATACGCGCACCTCCTCGTGGTCGGCGGTGGCCAGGAAGGCGCCGTCGGGGCTGACGGACACGTACTGCACACCGGAGTCGTCGAGGTCGGCGACCCGGCGGCCCGTACCGGTGTCCCAGACCCGCACTCCGCTGTCGGTGACGGCGGCCAGCCGGCCGGTGCCGAGGGCGAGCAGGGAGGTGGCCCCGTCGCACACGTGGTCCTTCCGCCAGGCCCCGGGCAGGACGCGGCCGGTCGAGGTGTCCCACAGTTGCGGGGTCCGCCCCGAGGGGCAGACGGCCACGCGTCCGCCGTCGGCGCTGACCTGGGGTTCCACCGTCTCCGGGGCGCTGGTCCCGAACAGCACCCGGCCGTCGGTGACCGAGCGCAGCCGTACTCGGGCGCCCTGCGAGGTGAGGAAGGCGCGGCCGTCGGCGGTGAAGTGGAGGTCGTCGACGTCTGGCAGGGTGGCGGAGCCGCCGGTCCAGCGGCCGGTGGCGGTGTCCCACAGCCGTACGGCCGAGTCGCTCGTGGTGACGGCGAGCACCCGCGCGTCCGGGCCGGCCTCCGCCACCGTTACCCGCGGCACCCGCCCGGAGCCGATGCGGCGGTGCGTGATCACGTCCCAGGTGCGCCAGCCGCCGCCGTTCACCCCGAGCAGGACGCGGCCGTCGGCGGCGAGCACGCGCCGGGGCTCGTCGCCGGGCGTGGGATCGGTGAAGGTGTCCGTCTCCGCCTGGGCCAGGGAGCCGAGCAGGGCGCGGCGGGTCTCGGGGAGTTCGGCCACCCGCCAGGCGGCCACGCCGAGCAGCAGCGCGGTGCGCGGGTCGGTGGTGCGCAGCGCGTCGGCGACGCCGGCGACCCGGCGGGCCGCGTTCTGGGTGCGCCCGCGCCGGTTGCTGTCGTACTCGTGGTAGACCGCGAAGGCCGTCAGCACGGCGATGGCCAGCACGGCGGACAGGGACCCGGTCAGGGCGCGGTGCCGGCGGCTGATCCGGGAGGCGGCCCGGCGCTCGCTCTCGCGGGCCCGGACCGCGGCGCTGAGGAAGGTCTGCTCGGTCGCGGTCAGTGCCGGGTCGGTGCGGTGGTCCGGGAACAGCTCCTCGGCGCGGGCCAGCCTGGTGCCCCGGTACAGGGCGCCGGGATCGCGGTCGTGCTCCAGCCAGGCGCGGGACGCGTCGGCGAGCATCCGGTGATGACGCAGCCGTTCGCGGTCCGCCTCCAGCCAGCCGTGCAACCGGGGCCAGCAGGTGATGAGCGCCTCGTGGGCGAGCTGGACGCCGTCCTCGTCTGCGGTCAGCAGCCGGGCACAGGTCAGCCGCTCCACCACCGCAGGCACATCCGGGTCCGCCCATTCGGCGAGCTCGGCCCGGCCGAGCGGGCGGCGGGTGTCGGGGGTGCCCTGGCCCGGCACGATCATCCGCAGCAGCAGGCGGCGGGCGGCGCGGGCCTGGGCCGGGGTCAGCGCGCCGTAGACGTCCTCGGCGCTCGCCGCGATCGCGCCGCGCACCCCGCCGGCGGACTCGTACGCGGCGAGGGTGAGCAGGCGGCCCCTGCGGCGGCGCCAGGTCTCCAGGAGGGCGTGCGCGAGCATCGGCAGGCCGCCGGGCTCGCCCCGGACCTCGTCCACCAGGCGGGCGGTCAGCGCCCGTTCGACGAGAGCGCCGACCGCCTGGGCCGGTCCGACCACCGCCTCCCGCAGTTCCCCGGCCGTCATCGGGCCGAGCAGCAGCCCGGCGCCGCGCAGGGCGTCCGCGAGGTCGCGGTGCTCGGCGCAGCGGGCGTAGAAGTCGGCACGTACGGCGACCAGGACGCGCAGTCGGCTCTCCGGGGCGCGCGCGGTGAGCAGCAGGTCGATGAAGCGGGCGCGCTCCTGGGGGTCGCCGCAGAGGGTGAAGACCTCCTCGAACTGGTCCACGACCACCCAGCTCTCCGGCTCCGCCGCGGCCGGGGCGAGGAGGTCGCCGTAGGTGGTGGCGGGTGTCGGGCCCGGTGTGAGGATCCGCAGCACCGCCGGCCGGTCCCGCTCCGCGATCTCCTGCCGGAGCCGGGGGATCAGTCCGGCCCGCAGCAGGGACGACTTGCCGCTGCCGGACGGGCCGAACAGCACGGCGAACCGGTGGTCGCGGACGAGCTCCCCGAGCTCCGCGATCATCTGGTCCCGGCCGAAGAAGAGGTGCTGGTGATCCGGTTCGAACCGGGCGAGCCCGCGATAGGGGGCCGGCGTCTCGGGCTGCTCCTCGGACGGGGACCCCGCGAGTTCCGCCTCCGCCTGCTGCCGGCGCGGCGCCCACTCCCGCGGGTCGGCCCCGCAGGCACGCACGTACCCCTCGACGACGGCGGACGAGGGCAGCCGTTCGCCCGCGGCGGCCTGGGACAGGGTCGTCGCCGAGAAGCCCGCCGCCTCGGCCATCGCCCGGTACGACGGACTTCCCGCCGCCCGGCGCAGCTCGCGCAGCTCGTACGCGAGCCGCTGGACGGGACCGGCCCCGGGGTCCAGGGCTCTCTCGGGACGCCCCATGCGCTCATGCCTCCAACACCCGACATACACCCGACACACCCGACACACACCCGACGAAAGCGACATCGGGCGCGATGACCCTACGAGCCGCCAGGAAACGGAACGGTGGCCCACGGGTGGCGGGCGGGTGTCATCGGATTGTCGACTTTCCTCGGGGCTCACGTTTCCGCAGGTCGGCGGAGGCGGGATTGATTGACCTGACAAAGCGGGGTGCCGAACAACTCCTCCTCCGACCAGTCTCGGAACCGCACCGCCCCGATCCGCCGGAGTCCCCCCGGTAGAGCACGACTGGAGAGCACCCCCCATGTTCAAGACACCCAGGAGCGGCAGGAAGTCCCGCCTCGGCCGAGCCGCCCTCGTCGCGGGCAGTGCCGCCGCCCTCACCGTCGGCCTGACGGGCAGCGCGAACGCCGGCATCCTGAACCCGCTCCCGTGGAGCGGCTCCACGTTCCAGAACAAGTACATGCCGTACTTCGACTACGACTCGGACAGCTGCTTCCCGGCGGCGGCCGTCGATGCGAACGGCAACGTCAACGGTGGCCTGTACCCCTCCGGCTCGATGACCGGCAAGTGCCGCACCAACCACCTCGGCAAGGCGAACACCTACGCGCAGTCGCGGTGCGAGCACGGCTGGTGCGCGTACGTGTACTCGCTGTACTTCGAGAAGGACCAGTGCGACCCCACCGGCATCTCCGGATGCGGGCACCGCCACGACTGGGAGTCCGTCGTGGTCTTCCAGAAGCAGGGCGAGGAGAAGCCGCGCTATCTGGCCGCCTCCCGGCACGGCGGCTACAGCACCCATGCGATCAACGAGGTGCCGATGAACGGCAACCACGTCGAGATCGTCTACCACAAGGACGGTGTCAAGGATCACCCCTTCCGCTTCGCCAAGTGGGGTGAGAAGCCGGTGGCCTGGGGCAACGGCACCTGGGACACCCCCGCGCTGGTCAACTTCGCCGGGCTGAACAGCACCCTGCAGGGCAAGCTGAACGACACGGCCTGGGGGCGCGCCAACTTCCAGCTCGGCAAGAACCTCATCAGCAACGTGAACAAGGCCCGCCCCACCGCGGTCCCCGCGTTCTGACACCCGGCCCCCTGACCGCGGCCGCCGACGCGCACTCCCCCCTTCGCGTCGGCGGCCGCTTCCATCCCCCGTGCCCCCATGCCCCCGTGCCCCGTGACACCGGGCCCGGCATGGTGGAGACGCCCGGACGAGTGACACGCTGACGTCCATGACCTCTGCCGCCGCCCGCACCGCCCTGGAGCTCACCGCGGACCTCCCGGTCCCCGCCCTGGAGGATTTCTACCGGGACCTGCACCGCCACCCCGAGCTGTCCTTCGAGGAGCACCGCACCGCGGCCCGGCTCGCCGAACAGCTGAGGGCGGCCGGCTTCGACACCGCCGAGGGCATCGGCGGCACCGGCGTCGCGGGCCTCCTGCGCAACGGCGACGGACCCACGGTCCTGCTGCGCGCCGACATGGACGCCCTGCCGGTCCAGGAGCAGACCGGACTGCCGTACGCGTCCCAGGCGCCCGGAGTCATGCACGCCTGCGGGCACGACCTGCACGTGACCTGGCTGGCGGGCGCGGCGAAGGCGCTCGCGGCGGGGCGGGAGACCTGGTCCGGGACGCTGCTCCTGGTCGGCCAGCCCGCCGAGGAGACCGGCAGCGGGGCCGCGGCGATGGTCGCGGACGGGCTCTACGACCGTTTCCCGCGCCCGGACGTACTGCTGGGCCAGCATGTGGCACCGGGCCCGGCGGGCCTGTACGCGCACGTGCCCGGGCTGATCATGTCGGCGACGACGGACGTCGAGATCGTGGTGCACGGCCGGGGCGGCCACGGCTCACGCCCGGAGACCACCGTCGACCCGGTCGTCACGGCCGCCTACATCGTCACGCGCCTCCAGACGGTCGTCAGCCGGGAGATCAAGCCGCGCGACCCGGCCGTCCTGACCGTGGGCCGCATAGAAGCAGGCACGGCGGCGAACATCATCCCCGCCACCGCCCGTATCTCCCTCAACCTGCGCACCCAGTCGGAGGCGGTCCGGGACCGGATGCTCGCCGCGATCCGCCGGATCGCCGAGGGCGAGTGCCATGCGGCGGGCTGCCCGCGTGAGCCGGAGGTGACCATGGGCGGCTCGTTCCCGGTCACCGTCAACGACCCGGAGACCGACCACCGGATCGCCGCCGTGCACCGCGAGGTCCTCGGCACCGACACCGTCTTCGACTCCGGCCCGGCGATGGGCAGCGAGGACTTCTCCCTGCTCGCGCTCGGTGAACTCCCGTACTCCTACTGGTTCGTGACCTCCACCCCGGCCGCCACCTGGGAGGCGGCGCCGGGCGCGGACCTGATGGAGAAGTTCGACGCCGTCCCCAGCAACCACAGCCCGCAGTTCGCCCCCGACCTGTCGACGGTCGCACCGGGGGTGCGCACCCTCGTCTCGGGGGCGCTGGCGATGCTCGGTTAGAACGGCGTCGCCTGCAACTCCCGCAGCTGCTTGCGCACGTTCTCCAGCGCACCGGGGCGGCGGCCGGGAACACGGGCACGCAACTGCGCGAGCAGGGCGCCGAGTTCCTGGGCCCTGGCCTTGTCGCGGACCTGCCCCCACTGGTGGTGGGCCCGGTCCACGGCCTTCTCCACGGCCACCGAGTCCGGCGCCTGCCCGGCACCCAACCGCGTCTCCGCCACCGTCAGCCAGACCCGGCAACTGCGCGCCGGATCCCGGGCGAACATGGCGAGATCCGCCCGGACCTCCGCCCAGTGCAGAGCCTGCTCCGAGGCCTCCCCATGAGCCCCCGCCGCAGCCCGCTCATGCGCCAGCGCAAGCACCTCAGCATCCTGATGCCGCCCGGCCTGCACGGCGGCGGTGAGCTGGGTATGGGGGTCCTGCGGAGGTGCCTGCGGCGGCTGCGGAAGGTTCTGGGACGGTACTTGCGGCAGTTGCGGCGGGTTCTGGGACGGTACTCGCCCCGGCACTTGCCGAGGAGCCTGCCCCACACCCACCGGCCCGTCCGGCGCTTGCCCAGGAGCCTGGCCCCCACCAACCAGCCCGTCCGGCGCTTGCCACGAAGGCCCGCCCGCACCCCCCAGCCCCTCCGGCGCTTGCCACGAAGGCCCGCCCGCACCCCCCAGCCCCTCCGGCGCTTGCCACGAAGGCCCGCCCGCACCCCCCAGCCCGTCCGGCGCTTGAGGACGAGGCCGTTCAGGCCGATACGGGGGTCTGGGGGCGAAGCCCCCAGGGACACCGGCCACCGAAGCAGACGGCACCGTCAACACAAGGTCCCCGTACGCCTCAGGCCCCAGCCGCCCGAACGCCTGCTGATGCAACTGCTCAACCGGCGGACGCCACCCGCTGCGCAGAATCGTCCCCAACGTCCGCATATACGCCGGCAAGGCCACCGCACGCCGCGACGGCGGCGGCGCGATCCGCCCGAACACGGCGTTGTTGCGCCCAGAGTCGAGCGCATGCGTCCGCAGCCACCCCCAGGCGTCCGCGTCGGCGTGCAGGTCGAGGAAGAGCGTCGTACTCCCCGGCGTCCGCAGCCGGAACTCCTCGCGGATCCACTGCCAGGGCAACGCGGTGTAGCGGACGGTGGCCGGCGTGGTGCGGGCCAGCGCGAGGTGGGGCAGGTGCTGACGGCGGTCCAGGGCGAGCTGGCCGGTGACGAACACGGTGAGCGGCCCCGGCGTGGCCGCGACGGCACGCAGCCGGGTGAGGACGGCCTGCGGTTCCAGGGGGTCGGCGAGCTCGACGACGTTGGCCGTGTCGGTGCCGGAGAGCACGGCGGGCGGCACGGCGGCGAGGACGGGAAGCACGGACGCCGCGTCCACCAGACAGCTCCTGCCCACCGGTGAGGCGGCGAGCAGCAGCACGGTCCCGGGCATCGGTCCCTCCCCATCCCCCGTCGATCACGTACCGCAGCACGGTAACCGGTCCGGCCGCGAAGGGGAGTTCCCAGGACGCCGAACGTCCCTTTCCTGCCCGCTCGTCGGACCTGCGCCGCCATTCGACTTGCCAGTGCCCGCGCCCAGGTGTGCTCTGGTAGTCGGGGGCGAGGAGAGAGGAGTCCTCTCATGGCTCATGCGGCACCCGTCGGCACGATGACCGGGCCGGCCCGCACACCCGACGTGTTCAGCCCGAGAATCCACCTGGCGGCCCGCTACGGCGTCCCCGTCGTGCTGGGTCTCGTGTACGGCTACTGGGCCGCGGCGAACCGCCGCAGCGGCGGGCCGATCACCGGCTGGAACCTCCTGTTCGGCTTCACGACCGCGCTGGCGTTCATCGTGCTGTGCGTGGCGGTGGCCACGTTCGCCCCCCTGCTGAAGCGGGAGCTGCACTCGGGGGTCAAGTCGGCCTTCGCCGGTGCGGCCGTCGGGTTCCTGTACAGCCAGAGCGGCGAGAGCGTGCTGCGGTCGACGGCGCTGGGACTCGCGGTCACGGCGGGAGTGTTCCTGGTGTTCTTCTACCGCTACTACACGCACGAGGACGGTGAGGGAAACCGGATCCGCTAGAGCTCGCCCGACACACGTGGACCCCGGCCGACTTCCCGCCGGGGTCCGCGCGTTCCCTCATCCCTCCGCTCACCGGACGCCCGGGATCCAGTCCCAGACGTCCGACGAGGATCCGGTCGCGCTCCAGGTCCAGGAGCCGGAAACGCTCCAGGAGACGGAGCCGGAAGCTGCCCAGGAGTCGGAACCGGAGTTCCAGCTCGGGTCGTTCCAGTCGGCGTTGCTCCAGTCGTCGTTCTTCCACTGCGGGCACGGATCGGCACAGGTCGGCACGGAACGCCGTCCGGTGTCGACGAACTCGGCGCTGACCCAGCCCTGGGCGCCGGTGAACCAGTACCAGTACGGGTTGCCGTCGACGCTCTGCCCGCGGACCATGCACTCGACCCGGTCCTGACTGCCCGGTGAGAGCCGGTCGACGACGGCGGAGTGGGTGGTGGGCTCGGCCCGCACGTTGAGCGCGGTACGGGAGACGATGGTGCCCCAGATCGGACCGCCGCCACCGTGGCCTTCGGCGTGGGTGGGCGGGGCTGCCGCCGCGAACGTGCCCACCGCCGTGACGGCGAGCGTTCCGCCGGCGAGCATGGCCACGGCCAGGGTCCGCAGGGCCGTAGTGGTGCGCATGGTCGGCCTCCTTCTTCCCCTTGATCCATGAGACACCCGTTCGGGTGAACCCTCCACCGGAGGACGGAGCAGCCGTTCCGGCAGGAGCCGCGGCGGGCCGCCACCCGTTCGGCGGACGGTGTGCGCCCGGATGCACGCGCGCGGCTCGCGCCCCGGCCCCGGGCGGCCTTGCCTGGAAGGGTGTCCACCCGACTGAGGACCGCCCTGTCGGCCGTACTGATCGCCCTGGCCTGTCTCCTCGTGCCCTTCGGCGCGCTGGCGGCCTGGGTGGTGTACGGCCTCGCCGACACGGGCCGGTACGTCACCGCGATGGCGCCCCTGGCCGCCGACCCGGCCGTACGGGACGCCGTGGAGGGCGAGGTCGGCGAGCCGCTGCGGCCCTTCGTGCACGACTTGGCCCGCACCCCGGCCTACCGCACCGCCTGGGACGCCGGCAACCGGGCCGTCCACGACGCCGTACTGGACGCCCTGCACGACGACAGCCGCCGCGAGGTGCGCGTCGATCTCGCCGAGGTGGAGCAGCAACTGCCGTACGGGCAGCCGTCGTTGGATCTCCCCCACACCGAGGTCGCCGTGCTCCCGGCCGCCGAACTCGACCGCCTGAGGAAGGGCTACGACGTGCTCGAAGTCGCCGGTTTCTGGCTGCCCGTCACGGCCGCCGTCCTCGCCGTCGCCGGTATCGCGGTGGCCGCCTGCCGCCGCCGCGCCCTCACCGCGACCGCCCTCGGCACCGCGCTCGGCGGTGCGCTCCTCGGCCTGGCCGTCGCCGTCGGCCGCCACCTCACCCTCACCGACCTGCCCGACCCGGTGCACCGCCCGGCGGCGGGCGCGATCTACGACGCCCTGACGGTCACGCTGCGCCAGGCCTCCTGGCTGCTGGTCGCCGTGGGCCTGACGGTCGCCCTCGGGGCGTGGCTCAGCGGCTGTGTCCGGGTGCGGGGCGGGGCGCCCGAGGCCGAGCCGCTCATCGCCGACCCACAGGTTGCTGACCTGAACATGACCATGACGTCATCGAATGATCTCCCTGGCGCCACCCGGCCCACGGCAGGGCCGACCAGCCTGGGTTGACGACGGCCGCCGGCACGGAGCCGGCGGCTGCCGTCACCCAAGGAGAACCCCCCGATGATCCGTCCCACCACGAGTCCCACCGTGGGTCCCACCGCGCGCCTCGGCGCCACAGCCGTCGTGTCCGCCCTCGCTCTGTCGCTCGCCGCCGCCCTGCCCGCCCAGGCCGCCGACTCGACCGTCACCGAGGCCCAGTGGCTGTCCGACGTGGCCGCCGTCACCGGCCCCGCGCAGACCTACGTCGACGGGCGGGCCGCAGCGAACACCTCGGGTGCCCGGCAGGCGATCGTGCTCGACATCGACAACACCTCGCTGGAGAGCCACTTCGAGGGCGTCGGCACCAGCACCCCCGCCACCCCACCGGTCCTCGCCCTGGCCCAGGACGCCCATGCGAAGGGCGTCAGCGTCTTCTTCATCAGCGCCCGCAGCAACCTGTTCGACTCGGTGACCACGTCGAACCTGACGAAGGTCGGTTACCCGGTCGACGGGCTGTACGCGCGGACCGTCGCACAGCTGGTGACGGAGTCCGTCGCGGACTTCAAGACCTCGCAGCGCAAGGCGATCGAGGCGAACGGCTACGACATCCTCGCGAACATCGGCAACAACACCACCGACCTCACGGGCGGTTACGCCGACGCGACGTACAAACTGCCCGACTACGACGGCCTGCTGGACTGACCCGCGCCCCGCGAGGCGAGCTCGGCGAGCGTGCGCAGCGCCCGCTCCAGGTCCGCCGGGGGAGCCGAGGCGAGCCCGAGCCGTACCGCGTCCGGGGTGCGGCCGGGGTCGACCGCGAAGGAGGGGCCGGGCGAGACCGCGATGCCGAGCGCCGCCGCGGCGGCCGTGAAGGTCTCCGACCGCCAGGGCGCGGGGAGTTGCCACCAGGCGTAGTAGGCACGCGGATCGGACCGTACGGCGAACCCGGCCAGGCACCGGGCCAGCACCCGCTGTCGGTGCGCCGCGTCGGCCCGCTTTGCCCGGACCAGCCGCGCCACGGTCCCGTCCGTCATCCACCCGGTCGCCGCCTCCAGCGCGAACCGGCCCGCACCCCACCCGCCGGAGCGGACGGCGTCCGCCACCGCCTGCACCCGCGAGGGCGGTACGACGAGGAAGCCGACGGTGAGCCCGGGCGCGACCCGCTTGGAGAGACCGTCGACGACATGGACGAGACCCGGGGCGTGGGCCGCGAGCGGGTCGTCGGTCTCCGCGAGGAACGACCAGATGCGGTCCTCCACGACGGGCAGGTCCAAGTCGCTGACCGCGTCGGCGAGTTGATGTCTGCGCTCGGGGCTGGTCGTCACCGAGGTCGGATTGTGCAGGGTCGGCTGCACATAGAGGGCCGACAGGGGAGCCGTGCGGTGCGCGGCCACGACCGCGTCCGGGCGCAGTCCGTCCTCGTCGGTGGCCAGCGGCACCAGCGTGATGCCGAGCCGCGCCGCGATCTCCACGACCACGGGATACGTCAGCTCCTCGACCCCGACCCGGCCGCCCGGCCGCACCAGGGAGGCGAGGGCGGCGGCGACGGACTGGCGGGCGTTGCCCGTGAAGAGGATCCGGTCCGGGCCGGGGCGCCAGCCGGGGGTGGTGAGAAGGGCGGCCGTGGCCTCCCGGGCGGCCGGGGTGCCGTCGGCGGCGGCCGGGCGGAGGGCCTCGGCCAGGACGTCGGGGCGCAGCAGGGGCGCGAGCGTGGCGGCGAGGAGCTCGGACTGGCCTTCGACGGACGGGTAGTTGAGCTCCAGGTTGACGGCCGCCCCCGCGTCCTCGATGAGCCCCCTGCCGGGCCGCACGGGCGGGGTCGTACGGACGAAGGTGCCGCGTCCGACCTCGCCGACGACCAGCCCCCGCCGTACGAGTTCGCCGTACGCCCGTTCCGCCGTCGACGCGGCGATCCCGTGCCGGCGGGCGAACTTCCTTTGCGGGGGCAGGCGTTCGCCGGGTCGGAGCCGTCCGGCGCTGATGTCGGCGGCTATGCGGTCGGCGATGCGCCGGTAGTCGTGCACGGGTCCCCCTGTGATTGCACCGAGGGCAAAGATCTTATTGCCCCGAGCCGAAAGACCGACCTAGGGTCGACGACATGACGGCACTTCCGCTGGTCCTGGTCCACGGCCACCCCTTCGACCACACGATGTGGCACCCGCAGATCGAGGCCTTCTCCGCCTCCCGCCAGGTGATCGCCCCCGACCTGCGCGGCTACGGCACCGGCCCGCTCACGTCCCCCGTCACGGAGTTCGGGCAGTACGCCCGGGACATCGAGGCGCTGCTGGACGAACTCGGCGTCGAACAGTGCGTGTTGGCGGGGCTGTCCATGGGCGGCCAGATCGTCATGGACTGCTACGGGCGGTTCCCCGGCCGTATCCGGGGCCTGGTCCTCGCCGACACGTTCGCGGCGCTGGAGACCCCCGAGGGCATGCGGTTCCGGCACGCGATGGCGGACCGGCTGCTGCGCGAGGGCATGCGCGGATACGCCGACGAGGTGTTGGAGAAGATGGTCGCGCCGTACGCCTCCTCCGAGGTCAAGGCGCACGTCCACGGCATGATGACGGCCACTCGCCCGGAGGCCGCCGCCGCGGCCCTGCGCGCCCGTGCCGCCCGCCCCGACTACCGCGACCTGCTGACCCGCGTCACCGTCCCGGCGCTGGTGGCCGTGGGAGCCGACGACACCTACACGCCGGTCGCCGACGCGGAGGCGATGCACGCGGCGCTCCCCGAGTCGGAGCTGCACGTGTTCGCCGGCGCGGCGCACCTGCCGAACCTCGAACAGCCGGCGGAGTTCAACACGGTGCTCGGGAAGTTCCTGGCGAAGGCCGACGCCCGCTCGTAGGCTCGGCACGGTGACCCGACGGCGCCTCGGCATCTGGACCGCAGCCCTGCTCTTCGCCGCCGTGAGCGCGGTCGTCGGCTGCCGGCTCGCCGACACGGACGGCATCACCCCCGTCCCCCAGCTCCTGGCCTTCCTGCCATGGCTGCTCGCGCCCGCCGGACTCGGCCTCGCCCTCGCGCTACTCACCCGCTGGTGGCCCGGGACGCTCTGGGCGGCCCTGGTCCTCGGACTGCTGGCGTGGTGCATCGCGCCCTACGGGACGGGCGGCGAACCGGACGGCCGGGCTCTCGCCTCCTTCAGAGTCCTCACCTCGAACGTCGAGTTCGGCCGGGCCACCGACGCCCTCGTCGCCGCCGTACGCCGCGAGAAACCGGACGTCGTGTTCGCGGAGGAGTGCGAGTACGGCTGCTCGGCGACCCTGCGTAGGTCCCTCTCCGGGGACTACCCGTACCGGCGGTCCGTGGAGGGGAGCGGTTCGACGGGGTCCGTCATCCTCAGCCGCTTCCCCCTGAAGCCCGCCGCCGGAATCCCCGGGAGCACCATGGGCATGCCCGGAGCCGTCGCCGACGTGCACGGCCACCCCGTACGACTGCAACTCGCCCACCCGATGCCCCCACTCCCCGGCCAACTGGACGTATGGCGCCGTGAGTTGGGGAAGCTACGTGGCTTCGCGGCTGCCGTGGACAAGACGCCCACCGTCCTGGCCGGCGACTTCAACGCCTCCCAGGACCACGCGGCCTTCCGCGCGATCCTCGACGCCGGCCTGCGCGACGCGGCCCGCCTCGCCGGCTCCGACCGCACCCCGACCTGGCCCGCCCGCACGGCCCCGGCGATCGGTGCGCAGATCGACCACGTGCTGGTCTCGGCGGACTTCTCGGCGAGCGACGCCCGCTTCCTGAACCTGCCGGACACCGACCACCGTGCCCTCCTCGTCGACATCACGCTGCACAAGACCGGATGACCCGGGCGCCGATAATGAGCCCATGTCCCGCATCGGCCTCACCCCGCCCGACTGGCTGGTCCGGAACCTCCAGTCCCAGCAGACGCCCGTCAACCGCCCCGCCGTGGCCCGCGCCGCCCTCGCGATGACCCTCCCGCTGGCGATCGGACTCTCGCTCGACCAGCCCGCGTACGGCGCCCTCGCCTCCATGGGCGCCCTGTCCGGGGTCATCGGCGACACCGCCGACGCCTACCGCATGCGGCTCCTCAACATCGCGATCCCCCAGGTGTTCGGCGCGATCGGCGTGACCCTCGGTTCGCTGGTGTTCGGCCACGGCTGGGTCGCGGTCGTCGCCGTCACCTGCGTGGCGCTGGTCTCCGGGATGATCTCGACGATCGGCGCGGTGGCCTCGGTCTCGGGCCTGCTCCTGCTGCTGAACTCCGTGGTGGGCGCGGGCCTGCCCATGCCGGGCGACTGGTGGCTGGCCCCGCTGCTGATGACCGGCGGCGGCCTGCTCGTCCTGCTGCTCGCCCTCCTCGCCTGGCCGCTCAGGTCCGGAGTGCCGGAACGGGCGGCGGTCGCCCGCACCTACCGGACGGTGGCCGACCTGATGGAGGCCTGCGGCCGCCCGCGCTACGACGAGGCACGGCACGCCGTCACCCAGTCCCTGAACCAGAGTTACGACCTCGTCCTCGCCCGGCGCGCCCGCCACCACGGCCGCAGCCCCGAACTCACCCGGCTGCTCGCCCAGTTGAACGCGATCACCCCGGTGGTGGAGGCGGCCCCCGCGGCCCACCTGTCCGGCACGCCCCTGGCCCCGGAGATCCCGGAGGCCGTACGGCATCTCGCGCACGCGGTGGAGACGGGCTACACGGGTCCGACGGGGTTGAACCTCCCGGTCCCGGTGTCGGAGACCGCGCGAGCCGTCGACCACGCCCTGCGGCACGCCGCCGAGGTCGTCGCCGTACCCGACGTGGACCCGCGCGGCGTCGACGACCGCCTGGGCCGACCGGCCGCGCTCGGCGTCAGGGCCGCCCGCGCAGCCCGCAACGTGGCCCTGTCGGCGGGCTCCTGGCGCTACGGCCTTCGCCTCGCCCTGTGCATCGGCCTCGCCCAGGCCCTGGTCTCGATCGTCCCCGTCCCCCGCTCCTACTGGGTGGCGCTCACGATCACGTTCGTCCTCAAGCCGGACTTCGGCTCGGTGTTCTCCCGGGCGCTGCTGCGAGCACTGGGCACGGTGGCCGGCCTGGTGGTCGCGGCGGCGGTCCTCTCACAGGTCCCCCGCGGCTGGTGGGACGTACCGGCGATGCTCCTGCTGGCCCCCCTCATCCCTTCCCTGACCCCGCGCGGGTACGGCTACCAGACGGCGGCCATCACCCCGGTGATCCTCCTGCTCTCGGACGTCCTGAACCACCAGGGCACGGCCCTGCTGATGCCGCGGCTCCTCGACTCCCTGATGGGCTGCGCAATCGCCCTGGTCGCGGGCTACCTGCTGTGGCCGGAGAGCTGGCACACGCGGGTCGGCGACCGCCTGGCGGACGCCGTGGCGGACACGGCACGGTACGTGGAGTCGGCGTTCGGCGACTCCGGCGAGGGCGCCCGAACCCGCCGCCGCCTCTACCGCGACCTGTCCGCCATCCGCACCGAGTTCCAACGAGCCCTGACCGAACCACCGCCCACCGGACGGCGGGCGGCGGCCTGGTGGCCCCTGGTCGTAGCGGTCGAGCGCATCGTCGACGCGACGACGGCAGCGAGGGTACGGGTACGACACGGGGCGGCCCAGCCGTCCGCCGCGGAGGTGGAGCAAGTGGTGCTCCAACTCCGGGAACTGGCGGACGGCTTGCGCGAGGCGGAAATCCTGTACGCGGTCCGCACAGACCTGACAGGCCCGGCGGGCAGCGTCCTGGAACCACTCCGGCAAGAGGTGGCAGCAGCAAGGGCGATCACGGCACCGACATAGGGGCGCCGGGCCGTATCCGGGGCGTTCAGGAGTGATGTCCGGAACCAGGCCTTGACGCCGAGCGCCCTGCCACCTGCCCCTGACCAAGATCGCAATCCAGGGCCGCTAACCTTACGTGTCCGTCCTGGCCAGGGATTGACGGGCTTCAACTCATGCGAAGGGTTGCGCACATGGGCATTCTCACTCTCCTGCGGAACGCGTTCGGCGGCCGATCACGCAAGGGCGCTGCCACCGAGGCAGAGGGTGCGGAGACGACTCCTTCGCAGGAGACGGAACCGAAGCTCCCGTCCCCGGCGGCCGAGCCGACTCCGCCGACAGCCACGGCTCCGGCGCCGGAACCGGCTCCTGCGAAGGCAACGGTCCCGGAGCCCCGCTCCGCCACGCCGTCCACATCCACGTCCGACTCCACCGATTCCGAGCACGATCTGGTCGCGGCCGCCTTCGACAACGTGGCGGTCCCGAAGCAGACGCCTTCGGCCGAATCCCCGACAGCAACGGAGCCGGTGGCAACGCCCGAGGCACCCGCCGAGGAGCCGGTGGCAGAGCCCGAGGCCCCCGCAGCGGAGCCGGTGGCAGAGGCCACGGCCGTAGAGGAGCCGGTGGCTGAAGCACCGGCACCGGTCGCCGAGGCCACCCCGGAGCCGGAGCCGGAGGTCGAGCCCGAATCGACCCCCGCTCCCGACGCGGCGACCGAGGCCGCCCCCGAACCGGAAGCAACCCTCGAGCCCGAGCCGGCCGCTGAGGCCGCACCGGAGCCGGCCGTCGAGCCCGAGCCGACGCCCGTTCCTGAACCGGTGACCGAGGCTGCTCCCGAGCCGGAAGCGATCGTCGAGCCCGAGCCGGCCACCGCTCCCGAGCCGACCGCCGAGGCCACCCCCGAGCCGGAGGTCGCGCCGGAGCCGGTCGCCGAGGTCGCTCCCGAGGCGGAGCCCGAGACCGTCGCAGAACCCGAGCCCGAGCCGGAGCCGGTCGCCGACGTCACCCCCGACCCCGCCCCCCAGCCGGAGGTGGAGCCGGAACCGGCCACCCCCGCGGCAGCGGACAACGTGCTCGCGGCCGCCGACGGCGAGGACGAGACCGTCACGGGTGGTGCGGGTGGGAACGACAAGGCCGTACCCGCCACCCTCCGCACCGCCTACGACGCCGCCGCCACCACCCTCTCCACCCATGACCTCACCGGCACCACCGCCACCACCTACCTCGTCCTGGACCGCTCCGCGAGCATGCGCGCGTACTACAAGGACGGCTCCGCCCAGGCCCTCGGTGAGCAGACCCTCGCCCTGGCCGCCCACCTGGACCCGGCCGCCAAGGTTCACGTCGTCTTCTTCTCCACCGAACTCGACGGCACTGGCGAACTCACCCTCACCGACCACGAGAACAAGATCGACGACCTCCACGCCGGCCTCGGCCGCATGGGCCGTACCAGCTACCACGCGGCCGTGGAGGAAGTCCTCACGCACCACACCAAGAACGCCCCCGACACCCCCGCCCTGGTCGTCTTCCAGACGGACGGCGCCCCGGACGCGAAGACCCCCGCCACCCAGGCCCTCACGGAGGCGGCGAAGACCCACCCGACCGTCTTCTTCTCCTTCGTGGCCTTCGGTGACCCGGAGAACAAGGCCTTCGACTACCTCCGCAAGCTCAAGCTCGCGAACACGTCCCACTTCCTCGCGGGCGAGACCCCGAAGGAACTCACGGACGCGGAAATCTACGAGGGCATCCTGGCCAACTGGCGCCCGTAGCAACCGGTACGACCACCAGCACCACCACCACGGGGCCCGGAAAATCACCGGGCCCCGTCCCTGTACCGCCAGTACGCTTCCGACCCATGACGTACTACGTCTCCACCCCCATCTACTACGTCAACGACGCTCCTCACCTGGGCCACGCCTATACGACCGTCGCAGGCGACGTACTGACCCGCTGGCACCGTCAGCGCGGCGAGGCGGTGTGGTACCTCACCGGCACCGACGAGCACGGCCAGAAGATCATGCGGACCGCCGAGGCGAACGGCGTCAGCCCGCAGGAGTGGGCGGACAAGCTCGTCGACGAAGCCTGGAAGCCCCTCTGGGAGCACCTGGAGATCGCGAACGACGACTTCATCCGCACCACGGAGAAGCGGCACACGGACCGTGTCCGGGAGTTCGTCCAGGATCTCCACGACAAGGGCGAGATCTACAAGGGCGGTTACGAGGGCCCGTACTGCGTCGGCTGCGAGGAGTACAAGCTGCCCGGCGACCTCATCGAGGCCGGGGACGGCACGCAGCTGTGCGCCATTCACAAGAGGCCGGTGGAGCTCCTCAAGGAGGAGAACTACTTCTTCAGGCTGAGCGAGTACGGCGACCGGCTCCTCGCCCACTACGAGGCGAACCCGGGCTTCGTCCAGCCCGAGTCGGCCCGCAACGAGGTCGTGAACTTCGTACGCCAGGGCCTCCAGGACCTCTCCATCTCGCGCTCCACCTTCGACTGGGGCGTCCCGGTCCCCTTCGACGACAAGCACGTCATCTACGTGTGGATCGACGCCCTGCTGAACTACGCGACGGCGGTCGGCTACAACGAGAACCCGGAGAAGTTCGGGGACACCTTCCCCGCCGACGTCCACCTCGTAGGCAAGGACATCCTCCGCTTCCACGCGATCATCTGGCCCGCGATGCTGATGGCGCAGGGCCTCCCGCTGCCCGGCAGGATCGCGGCCAACGGCTGGCTGATGGTCGGCGGCGAGAAGATGTCCAAGTCGAACCTGACGGGCATCAAGCCGCAGGACCTGACCTCCCACTTCGGCGTGGACGCGTACCGCTGGTACTTCCTGCGCGCGATCGCGTTCGGCCAGGACGGCTCGTTCTCCTGGGAGGACTTCTCGGCCCGCTACACGAGCGAGCTGGCGAACGACTACGGCAACCTCGCGTCACGCGTGGCCGCGATGGTGGGCAAGTACTTCGACGGCACGCTTCCCGAGACGTCCGCAGCGGGCGCCGCGGAGAAGGCGATCCGGGCCGGGCTGGCGAAGGCCGTCACCGAAGCAGACCGCCGGATCGGCGACGACCTCGACTTCCAGGGCGGCATCCTCGCGGTCTTCGACTTCGTGAAGCAGGTCAACGGCTACCTCACGGAACAGGAACCGTGGAAGGTTGCCAAGGACGACTCACCGGAGGCCCGGGGCCGCCTCGCGACCATCCTCTACACGGCCGCAGAGTCGCTCCGCGCGGTGGCGGTCCTCCTCAACCCGGTCATGCCGGACACCTCCCGCAGGCTCTGGGACTCCCTCGGCGCGGAGGCCTCCCTGGGCGCCCTCGCCGACCAGAGGATCCAGGAAGCGGCCGAGTGGGGCCGGCTCCGCCCCGGCGCGACCGTCACGAAGGGCGCGGTGCTCTTCCCACGCCTGGAGGAGAAGCCGAGCGCGTAGTGGTTCAGGACTCGGGTTCGGCCAGCCAGGCGGTCGACTGCCCCGTGTGCCCGGCGACCGTCTCGAAGTCCCGGTCGTGGTGGAGCAGGGTCAGACCCGACAGCTCGGCCGTGGCGGCGAGGAGCAGGTCGGCCGGCCCGGCCGAGCGGTGCTCACCGTTGTCGGTGAGGAGCTGCTGAACCTCGCGGGCGCGCTGGTAGATGCCGTCGGGCATGAGGACCCAGCTGAACAGTTGCCGCAGTTCCTCCTGGATGCCTTCACGGTCCGCTCGGCCACGCGAGGAGAAGAGGATCTCCAACTCGGTCAGATCGCAGAGCGCGACCAGGCCGTTGTCGAGCAGCTGCCCCCACTGCTCGTCGTACACGTCACTGCTGAGCAGGCGGACGGCGGCCGAGGTGTCGACCAGAAACGAGACATCGCTCATCGTCGGTAGTTCCTCTTGTCCAGGAGGATGTCGAAGTCGCCGCGCGCCCCCCTCTCACGGAGCTTGGCCAGCGCTATGGCCCGGCTGCGCCGCTTGGCGACTTCCCGCAGCGCGGTGTTGACGGTGTCCTTCTTGGTCTTCGTGCCGAGCAGGAGCTGGGCTTCCGCCAGAGCCTCGTCGTCGACCTCGATGAGCAGCTTCGACACGAAGGACCTCCTTATATCTGCGAGCCAATCCGGAGATATATTACAGGTCCCCGCGCTCGTCCCGGTCGACTACGATTTCAGAGTTCGTACGACAGCCCGGCCCCGCAGCCGGCAGCGACCTGGGAGCAGCCCCCGATGGCTCGACACCTCATCACCAGCGCCCTTCCGTACATCAACGGGATCAAGCACCTGGGCAACATGGTGGGGTCCATGCTCCCGGCGGACGTCTACTCCCGGTACCTCCGCCAGCGCGGCCACGAGGTCCTCTACATCTGCGCGACGGACGAGCACGGCACCCCCGCCGAGCTCGCGGCCAAGGAGCAGGGCATCCCGGTCGCCGAGTTCTGCGCGCAGGCGCACGACGCGCAGAAGGCGGTCTACGACGGCTTCGCGCTGGCCTTCGACTACTTCGGCCGCAGCTCCAGCGAGCAGAACGTCGAGATCACCCAGCACTTCGCGCGCCGCCTCAACGAGAACGGGTTCATCGAGGAGCGGGCGATCCGTCAGGTCTACTCGCCCACCGACGGCCGCTTCCTCCCGGACCGCTACGTCGAGGGCACCTGCCCCCACTGCGGCTACGACAAGGCCCGCGGCGACCAGTGCGAGAACTGCACGCGCGTGCTCGACCCCACGGACCTGATCAACCCGCGCTCGGCGATCTCGGGCAGCACGGATCTCGAAGTGAGGGAGACCAAGCACCTCTTCCTCCTCCAGTCCAAGCTCCAGCACGAGGTCGAGGAGTGGGTCTCCCGGCACGAGGACGACTGGCCGCAGCTGGCCTCCTCCATCGCCCGCAAGTGGCTGACCGAGGGCCTGCACGACCGTGCGATCACCCGTGACCTGGACTGGGGCGTCCCGGTCCCGTCCGACACGTGGCCGGAGCTGGCGGCGGAGGGCAAGGTCTTCTACGTCTGGTTCGACGCCCCGATCGAGTACATCGGCGCGACGAAGGAATGGTCGGACCTCGACCCGGAGAACCGGGACTGGAAGTCCTGGTGGTACGAGTCGGACACGGGCGAGAACCCCGTCCGCTACACGGAGTTCATGGCGAAGGACAACGTCCCGTTCCACACGGTGATGTTCCCTGCGACCGAGCTCGGCGTGCGCGAGCCGTGGAAGAAGGTCGACTACGTCAAGGCCTTCAACTGGCTGACGTACTACGGCGGGAAGTTCTCCACGTCCCAGAAGCGCGGCGTCTTCACCGACCAGGCCCTGGACATCCTCCCGGCCGACTACTGGCGCTACTTCCTCATTGCCAACGCCCCCGAGTCGGACGACTCGTCCTTCACCTGGGAGCACTTCACGGCGACGGTGAACAAGGACTTGGCCGACACCCTCGGCAACTTCGTCAACCGTGTCCTGTCCTTCTCGAAGAAGCGCTTCGGCGACGAGGTCCCGGCGGGCAGCGAGCCCGGCGAGGCGGAGACCAAGCTGGGCGAGGAGATCGCCCGCCTGCTCGCCGAGTACGAGTCCCAGATGGAGGCGCTCCAGTTCCGCAAGGCGGCGGCCGCGCTGCGCGCCCTGTGGTCGGCGGGCAACTCCTACCTGGAGGAGAAGGCCCCCTGGCTGGAGATCAAGACCGACCAGCCCGCCGCCGCCCTGACCCTGCGCACGGCGATGAACCTGATCCACCTGTACGCGGTGGTCTCGGAGCCCTTCATCCCGTCGACCTCGGCAGCGATGCGCCAGGCCTTCGCCCTCCCGTCCGACACGGCGACCTGGATCACCCCCGAAGAGGCCCGCGCCCTCGCCGCCGTCCCCGCGGGCACCCCCTTCACGGTCCCCCCGGTCCTCTTCGCCAAGCTCACGGACGAGGACCTGGAGAACTACAAGGAGCGCTTCGGCGGCCAACCGGCCGCGTAAGGCACGTAGAACAAAGGGGGTCCTGGATCATCCAGGGCCCCCGTTGGCGTCAGCCCCTCGACGCCGCGTACGTCACGAAGTCCGCCCAGGTCGTCGGCGCGAGCGCGAGACGGGGACTGGCGTCGCGGTGCTTGGAGTCGCGGACGTGGATGGTGCCGGGGGTGGTGGCGAGGCGCTTGACGATCTACAAGGCCAGGGTTGCGAGCTAAAGGAACTCGCTTCGGTAGGTCGAGGCCAACTCGGCGGCCCGGCGGCGGCGTTCGGCGAGTTCGTCGGCCGACAGCTGCGGGGGCCGTGCGTCCTTGCCGGCGACGACATCGCCGATGCGCATGAAGTACTCGTCCTGGCCGGCCGGGGTGCACATGCACAGCATGCGGGCCGGCGCGCCCGACGCGTTGCGGAAGTTGTGCGGTGCGTTGGCCGGGACATTGATCGTGGATCCGGCCCGTACGGTGTGTTTTTCGCCGCGGAAGGTGAACTCGATCTCGCCTTCGAGGATGGTGAACATCTCCTCGAAGTCGTGCCGGTGCGGCGGCGGGCCGCCGCCGTCGGGGATGTGCATGTCGATCAGGCAGTACCGGCCGTCGGTCTGCTCGCCGGTGACCAGCATGCCGTAGGTGTTGCCCACCAGTGAGATGTACGTCGTGCCGGGGTCGTCGGGGTTCGCCACGGTCAGCGAGCGCGACGGATCGTCGTCGGGGATCATCGTGGTCGTCTCCTTCACAGGTCCGTCGGGTGGGCGTCAGGCGTCGGGCGTGACGACGACCTTGCCGCTGGGGAGTGCGCCCGCGGCGGCGTCGGCGTGCAGGGCCGGCAGCTCGGCCAGCGGCACCCGCCGGGCGACCTCGACGCGCAGCTCGCCGCGGTCGACCAGCTCCACCAGGTGCGACAGCTGCTCCGCGTCGCTGCGGACGAACAGGTCGATGCCGCGTACGCCGCGCTCCTCGTCGGTGGGCGCGGGCATCCACACGGTGGTGTTCACCAGGACACCGCCGGGGCTGATCAGGCCGAGGAGCGCGGCCAGTTGCGCGGGTTCGACCGGCGCGAGGTTGAGCACGACGTCGACCGGCCGGCTCACCGCCGCGACGACGTCGGCGGCCGTGTGGTCGACGACCTCGTCCGCGCCCGCCGCCGTGACACTCAGACTGCTGCGCGGGCCGGCCGTGGCGATCACATGGGCGCCGGCCTGCTTGGCCAACTGCACGGCGTAGCCGCCGACCGCTCCGCCCGCGCCGTTGATCAGCACGCGCTGCCCGGCGGTCAACTTGGCGTGCTCGAACAGTGCCTGCCACGCGGTCAGGCCCACCAGCGGGAGCGCGGCCGCGTCGGCCAGCGCGACGCTCTTGGGCGCGGGCGTCAGGGCCTCCGCCGGTGCCAGGACGTACTCCGCGGCGGCGCCGGGTCCCGCCATCGGAAGGAAGCCGATGACCTGGTCCCCGACCTGGATGCCGGTCACGCCCTCGCCGAGCGCGTCGACCGAGCCGGCGACGTCGATGCCGGGTGTGTGCGGCAGGGTCACAGGGATCGGCCCCTGCATGAAGCCGGCGCGGATGTTGGCGTCGACCGGGTTGAACGACGTCGCCGCGACACGGACCCGCACCTGCCCGGCGCCGGGAACCGGCTGCTCCACGTCCTCGTGACGCAGGACGTCGGGGTCACCGTACTGGTGGAAACGCACTGCCTTCATAGTTCTTCTCACTTTCGCCCGCGGTGTCGCGGTCGCCCTGCGCCGCGCGCGTGGTCAAGACGCAGGACAGGCGGTAGATCGTTGGGGAGGTTGAAGCGTCACCCAGCGTAGGAACAGGTGTACGTAGAACGGGTGTACCTTCGCGACACGGAATGGGATTCCGGCGACATCCTCATGGGGGGGCGGAGAGCACATGACGAGCAGGCCGCGATTACTTGGGCCGACCAGCAAGGTGGGCACGTTCCACGTCGACGCCGGCTCCACCGGCACCGGTCGGGGAACGTGGGAGCCGTTCATCGACACCTGGAACGACCGTATGGGGGACCGGTACCCCCTGCCGGAGTTCAGCGCTTCCACGGTCGAAGGCTTCCAGGGAACGATGTGCTCGCTGACGCTGGAAGACACCGCCGTCAACGAACTCTGGGCGTCCTCACCCGTGAGCACCCGGGCGGTCGGGACCCACGAGCACGATGAGATCAGGTTGTACGTCGGGCTGCGCGGCGCGGTGGCCCTGCAGGACCCGCACGATCAGGGCGGTGACGCGTACGTCTCGGCCGGCACCTACTTCATGCACCACGTCGTGACGGAGAACCACTTCCACACCACGCCCGTGATCGGCACCCGCATCTTCATCTTTCCCGGCGACGCCCTGCGGCCCCTGGTCGCCGGGAATCCACGCACCGGCCAGGCCACCTCACCCGCGGCGCAGATCCTCATGGCACACACCACCATGGTGCGGCGGACCATGAGCGGTCTCGGCCCGGCGGGCGCGCACGCGTCCCGCAACGCCCTGCTCGAACTCGCCAAAGGGCTGGTCCTCGACCGCTTCGACGACCGCGAGCCCACCTTCACCCCGGCGCTGGCGCAAGCGGCCAAGGATCTCGCCGATGCCCGGCTCACCGACGCCGAGTTGTCGCCGGCCACGGTCGCCGCGCAACTGCACGTCTCCGTCCGTACCCTGCAGCGAGCCTTCGCGAGTCTGGACGAGTCGTTCAGCGCCTACATCCGCCGCCGACGCCTGGAGGAAGCGGCCCAGGCACTCACCGCCTCCGGGACACGGCTCACCGTCTCCGAGGCCGCCGCGCTCTGGCACTTCACCGACAGCAGCCACTTCATCCGCGCTTTCAAGAAGCAATACCGCGCAACACCAGCACAATTCGCACGCCGCCTGACATAACAATCACCGAAGCCTGACGACCCGTACTCCGGTCCGACCTGCGATCCCCATGAACCACCCACTGGATAGAGGCCCCCCGCGCGCCCAGTCCCGTATCCCGGGCAACAACACCAACTCTCGCGGGCAGAGGGAGCATCCGGGTGCAGCCGGCGGACCCGACGTGTCGGCGTCAGGCCAGTTGTCCCCGTAGCCACGACCGTTCCGCGCGGCTGGTGGTGCGGGCGATGGTGAGCATGCCGCGGCGGTAGGGGTCGTCGGTGTCCTCGGCACCCAGGAGGCGGTCGCCGTCGCGGAAGAAGCTCGCGGGCTGTTCCAGGAAGTCCAGTCGCCGACGCAGTACCGCGTGCTGGTCGGCGCGGTCGGGAAGCCGGGAGAGAAATGCCAGGACCGTGAAGTACCGGGTGCTGTCGCTGATGTCCAGGTCGTCGGCGTCCCGCAGTCGGCGCAGCAGCTCGGTGTGGCCGTCAGCCGTCAGGCTCAGGGTGTGCCGCTGGACGACCGAGGCCCCTGGCTCGGCTCTGCGGTCGAGCAGCCCGGACTTGACCAGGCGGTTGATCGCCGGATAGAGGCTGCCGTCGCTGACCGGACGGGCATGGCCGGACAAGTGCGCTATCCGGCGGCGTAGTTGGTAGCCGTGCAGTGGCTCCTCGGCCAGGAATCCAAGGATCGCGAGTTCCAGCATGCTGCTACTCTCCCACATCGAAACGAGGTACCTCGAATCGAGATAGGGGTGGGGATGGCGTACACCGAGGAATGGGTTACCACGCGAGCACGCGAAGCCTACGAGCACGGCCGGGCGTCGTTCGACGTACGGCCCGATCGCACGGCGCTGCTGGTCATCGACATGCAGGACGAATTCGTCCGCCCCGGGGAGAGCCCTTACTGGGTTCCGGCGGCCACACGGATGGCGCCCCGGCTGCGGCACCTGGTCGAGGACTGCAGGGCCGTCTCGATCCCGGTGATCTGGACCATCTTCGACGACACCCATCTCGGACTGGACCGGCCGCACGCCCTGCGCTTCCTCCCCCACGCCGACACCGACTGGCGCCGCACAGGCCCCGCCGAGGTGTGGGCTCCGATGGGCCGCCGACCCGACGAAGCCCTGATCCGCAAACCCTCCTACGGCGCGTTCTACGACACCCCGCTCGACACCATGCTGCGCAACCTCGGCCGCGACACCGTCATCGTCACGGGCACCCTCACCAACTACTGCTGTGGCACCACGGCCCGGCAGGCTTACGAACGCGGCTACAAGGTCGTCTTCGGGTCCGACACCACGGCCACCGACGACGAGTCGCGCCAGGAACCAGAACTCGCCGTACTGCGCAAAGGCTTCGCGCTCGTGCTGACCGCCGAGGAGATCACGAACCGACTGATCGCAACCACCCCGGCGTCGGAGGGAGGGGACAGAGCGAACATTGCTTGATACGGCACCGGTCGGGCCTGCCGAGGCAGCAACTCGACCACCTGGAGGCGACCCGGGCATCGCCGTGTCCCCGCCAAGCCGTATGGTTTGCGCCATGGCCGTGCCCGGTGTCATTCCTGTCGCCTACGAGCCGAGGCACCGCACCGAGACGATCGGGCGGTATGCGGAGGGTCAGTTCCTGGCGTCGATCACCTATGCCTTCCCCGAGGGGTTCCACCTCGAAGAAGGCTGGGAAGAACAGAAACGCCTCTATGCGGTGCTGCACACCTTCGACGCGGAGGGCAATTACCGCGACTCGGACATCTGGTGTGCCGGCACCTGGGCGGAGCAGAAGCGTGACCCCGAGGGTGCCGCCTCTCCCCTGACCCGTGCCCAGGTCCACCGCGCGACCCTGCTGCGCAGCCTGCCCCGGCGCTCGTACACGGACATCGCGATCCGGCCCTTCAGCGTCACCCACGAGGGCATCCGCTTCGGCCTGGTGATCCGCGAGGACGAGGGCGAGCAGTGGGCGGAGCTCTACCCGGACCGCCTCGCCTTCGCGGAACCGTGGGACGGGACCTACGACACCTGAGTGGGTCGGTACGCGAGGGCCGGGGGCTCGTGGTCACCCGGCCCTCGCGTGTCTTGGGTGTTACTTGAGGACGCCCGCGCCGGTCGTCGTGGCGAGGGACGTCGGGAGGTTCTTCACCGCGGACGCCGTGGTCTCCAGGCCCGCCGTCAGGGTCGGCGTCCAGTTGACCGTGGTCTTCAGGTCCTTCGAGGACGCGGCGTTGTACGCGGCGACCAGGTTGGTCACCGTGCCGTTGACCTGGTTGCCGGAGCCCGCGATGGCGCCCGTGCCGTCTCCGCTGAGGAGCTTGGACACCTTGACCGTGGCCGGGACCTTCCAGTAGTTGCCGGCGGCGACGACCTGGGCCTTGGCGCGGGAGTTGATGCTGTACTGCAGCGCGTAGCCGTTCAGGGCCGTGACGTCGTAGTAGTTGTTGTAGATGTGGATCTGGCCCACGCGGGACAGGGGCGCCCGCTGGACGATGCCCTTCCACACGTTGTGGTGGATCGAGACCCGCAGCTTGCCGCCCGGCTCGCTGTCGCTGCTGCCGATCAGCATCGTCTTGTCGTGGTTGGTGAACTGGTTGCGGGAGACGGTCACCAGGTCCGAGCTCTTGGTGATGTCCAGCTCCCCGTCGTGGATCTGGTACTCGCGGCCGAAGTACTTGAGGTTCGCCGAGTCCAGGTGCGGCACGTCCGTGAACGAATTGTGGTCCGCCCAGACATGGGTGGCGCCGCGCAGGGTCACGGAGTCGTAGTTGGAGTTCCAGTTGCCCGTGGAGCCGTCCGTCGGGTCCCACTGCGGGAAGCAGTCCTCGGTGCCGGAGAAGGCGAGGTTGCGGACGATGACGTTGTTGACGTTCTGGATCTGGAGCATGCCCCCGGTGATCCCGGCCTTCGTGCCCGGCACGCCCACGATCGACGTGTTGGCCGGCACCTTGAAGACGATGTTCGCGGCCTGCTTCTTCTGCGCGGCGGCACGCGCGGTCTCCTGCGTGCCCGACGGCAGCTTCGAGCGGCCGTGGGTCGCGGGATCGAAGGCCTTCAGGTACGACGTCAGCGAATAGCCCGTCCCCGACGCGTAGTTGGCGCACGTCAGCTTCTTGCCGGCGGCGTCCGTGTTGGCGTCGATCGTGCCCTTGACCTTGATGATCCGCGGGGTCGTGTCGGACGCCGACCCCAGCGCCTTCACGAGCTGCGCCCGCGTGGAGACGGTGAAGGTGTGCGCCGCGTCGGCCTTGGTGCCGCCGGTCGTGCCCGTCCCGGAGGACGCCCAGCCGTCCTTCGCGGCGAGCGTCTGGTGGAACAGGTCCACCGGTTGGGCGTTCGCGTTCATCACGACGACGCCGGCACCGACGCCCGCGGCCACCACGGCGGCGGAGACGACCAGGGTGCGGCGGGTGCGGAGGGACCGGCGGTGGGAGGGGGAAGCCACAGGGGAGTTCCTTACGGAGTCGTACGAGGTGAGCGGTGTGTGAAGCCCTCGTGAAAGGTCTTACGACCCCTCAGTTGCCGCTGGTCTCCGCGGGGTTGCCGTGATCTTCGGACGGATTTCCGCCGTCGCCCTTCCGCGGCCGTGAACGGAAGCAGCCCGGGACTTCACCGTCCCGGGCGCCCCTTCATGCTCGGATCACGTCTACGTGCCGTCGTTCGTCGTGTCCGGGTCGACGCCCATCGTGAGGGAGCCGACGACGCCCTTGGCGATGTTCTTCTTGTTGTACTTCAGCTTCAGCAGACCGCCCGTGGTGCCGCTCTGGTCGTAGATCATGTCCTCGGTGAGCGTGGTGCGGGTGGTGGTGCTGGTGGAGTACGGGTCGACCTCGGCGGAGGCGAGCACGGACTCCTCGGAGAAGAACAGCTGGCCGGTGTGGCAGGTGTTGCCGCCCTCGTAACCGGCGTCGGTCCACTCGCCGCCCACATGCACCTTGGTGTGGACGTGCACGCAACGGCCCTGGTACCAGCCCGGGAAGATCGTCCTGAAGGTGACGAGCCCCTGCTTGTCCGTCTTCCAGGTGCCGCGCAGATAGCGGGTGTCGCTGGTCGGCTCCTCGTGCCCGCCGCCACCACCGGTGCCGCCGGAGGGTGCCCCGGACGGGGGCTCACCGGTGGGGGTGCCGGAGGGGGCGTCCGTGGGCGCGGTGCCGCCGCCCTGGGAGAAACTCTCGTACCCCGAGTAGAGGCCGAGCGCGTCGCAGTGCCAGACGTCGACGGCGGCGTCGGCGATGGGCTTGCAGGTCTCGGAGTCGATCACCTTGAGCTGGAGGGTGAGGGGGATGCCCTCCTTGTCCTCCGTGATGTCCCGGCGGATCTTGTCCGCGTCGAGGTAATACGGTCCCTCGGTGGTCTCCGAGGTGAGTTTGTAGCAGGCCTCGGCGGCGGTGGAGGTGCTGCTCGCGGGGGCTGCCGTACTCCTCTCGCCCGCGAAGGCACCCGACGCGGCGAGGGTGCCGGCCGCACCCACCGCCACGGCCGCTCCCGCTCCGGCCACGACGACCTTGCGTCGCGTCAGGTCCTTCTTGTGTTTCGGCCCGTGGGCCGACTGCTGGTGTTGTTCCGGCTGGTTTCCCGTCATGGACAGGGAAGGTAGGTAAGAAGGCTGTCCTCAGCGTGGGAGCGGACTGTGCTTCCCTGTGTTCTCCTTCAGATCCACGGTGGCCCGGTGGCCCCGGAGGTACTTCGCCGCGATCACCGCGAGCAGCGAGGCCGCCGTCAGGGTGTAGAGGCCGCCGTTGGTGCTGCCGGTCGTGTCCTTGAGATAGCCGAAGAGGAACGGCGAGACGAAACCGCCCAGGTTCCCGATCGAGTTGACGAGGGCGAGGCCCGGCGCGGCGATCCTCAGGTCGAGTCCGGACTGGGCCATCGGCCAGAACAGGGTGGCCGCGCACTTCGAGCCGACGCCGGCGAGGGTGATCGCCGCGAGCCCGAACCAGGGGCTGCCCAGGGTGGCGAGGTAGGTACCGACGGCGGACAGCACGAGCATGCCGGCCAGGAAGGGGCGGCGGTCCGGGGCGCGGTCGGTGAAGCGGCTCATGGAGTACATGGCGATCATGGAGCAGACGGCGGGGATCGCCGACAGGACACCGATCTGGAAGGAGGAGAGGCCGCCGATCTCCTCGATCAGGCTGGGCAGCCAGAAGGTGATCGCGTAGCCGGTGAGGGTCATGGCGAAGAAGGCGCCGGTCAGCAGCAGGACCTGCGGGTGGATCAGCAGCCTGAGCCGGGACACCTTGGGCGCGCGGCTGCGGGCCTGCTGGTCCTGCGCCACCGCGGCCCGCAGCGCCGCCTTCTCGTCGGCGTCGAGCCAGCGCGCGTCCTCGATCCGGGAGACCAGGAAGAAGCCCGCGACGATTCCGACGACGACCGAGAAGGTGCCCTCCAGGCCGAACATCCAGCGCCAGCCGGCGATGCCGCCCGCCCCGTGCATCTCGAGGAGGGCGCCGGTGACCGGGCCGGTCACGATGCCGGCCGCGGCCGAACCGCCGAGGAAGATCGCGGTGGCCCGGCCCCGGCTGGAGTCGGGCAGCCACTGGGTGATGTAGAGCATCGCGCCGGGGAAGAAGCCGGCCTCGGCGACACCCAGCAGGAAGCGCAGCACGTAGAACATCGTGACGTTGTGGATGAAGCACATCGCCACGATCACGATGCCCCAGGTGATCATGATGCGGGTCAGCCAGACCCGGGCGCCGAATCGTTCCAGCAGCATGTTGCTGGGGACCTCGAAGAGCGCGTACCCGATGAAGAACAGGCCCGCGCCGAGGCCGTAGGCGGTCGCGCTGACGCCGACGTCCGCCCGGAGGTCGTCCTGGATGAACCCGATGTTGGTCCGGTCCAGATTGTTGACCAGCAGCATCAGAACCAGCAGCGGCATCATGCGGCGCAGGAATTTCCCTACGGCACGGCTCTCGGCTGACATCGTTGTCTCCCTAGCGGTTCACATACATGACCATGCATCACATGCTTGAGTTCCCGTGCGTGGACGATACGGATGACGATCGTCCGGGTCAACGGGTTGGAAGCATGGCCATATATGTGAACTATCCGTGGAGAAGGCGAGCTAGGAGGCCGAGGGCGAGGCCGACGTGCTCGGCCGCGGGCCGCCGCCCTGCCCGTCGTTCGTCGCCTCCGGGTCGACGCCGACCGTGATCGACCCCTGGACGCCCCTGCCGATGTCGTCCTTGCGGTACCTCAGCCTGAGCAGGCCGCCCTGGGTGCCGCTGCCGTCGTAGATCGAGTCCCTGTCGAGCGTGGTGCGCTCCACCGTGTTGGACGCGTACGGCTCCAGCAGCGCCGAGGCCAGGACCGACTCCTCGTCGAAGAAGAACTGGCCGGTGTGGCAGGTGTTGCCGCCCTCGTAACCGGCGTCCGTCCACTCGCCGCCCACGTGCACCTTGACGTGGATGTGCACACAACGGCCCTGGTACCAGCCCGGGAAGACCGTCCTGAACGCGACATGGCCGTGCCGGTCCGTGCGCCAGGTCCCGCGCAGGTAGCGGGTGTCGTCGGTCGGTTCCTGGTGGCCGCCGCCGCCGCCCGGGGGAGGACCGGTGGGGATACCGGTGGGGGCGCCCGTGGGGACCGGTCCGCCGCCACCGTTACCCACGTCCTGGTACCCGGAGTAGACGCCCACGGCGTCGCAGTGCCAGATGTCGACGGCCGCGTTCCTGACCGGCTTGCACGTCTCGTTGTCGATCACCTTGAGGTCGAGGAGGAGCGGGATGCCCTCCTTGTCCTCGGTGACATCCCTGCGGATCTTGTCCGCGTCGATGTAGTACGGGCCCTCGGTGGTCTCCGTGGTCAGCTGGTAGCAGTCCTCGCCGGGCACCGGCTTCTGTGTGACTTCTTCTCCCGTGAGGGCGTCCGCCGCGAACGCGCTGCCGCCCAGGCCCACCGCCGCGACCGCTCCGGCGCCCACCACGACGACCTTTCGACGCGTCACGTCTCGTACGTCTGTTGCCTCTTGAGGCTGTCGGTTCTCCGTCATGCGGCTGGAAGTTAGGTAAGAACCCTGTCAACGAGCTGAGAAAACGTCGCCTTTTCCTCGCGCATGCGAAAGGGACTTGAAATCGTCCGTCGATTTCAAGTCCCTCTGCATTCAGCCCAGTTGGAAGGCTTCCCTTACTTCGGCTGCGGCTTGCGCACCGACAGGTGCAGCTCCCTCAGCCGGGTCTCCTCCAGCTCCGTCGGCGCGCCCATCATCAGGTCCTGGGCGTTGCCGTTGAGCGGGAAGGAGATGGTCTCGCGGATGTTGGGCTCGTCGGCCAGCAGCATCACGATGCGGTCGACACCGGGGGCGATGCCGCCGTGCGGCGGGGCGCCGAAGCGGAGCGCGCGCAGCATGCCGGCGAACTTCTCCTCGACGGTCTCCCGCTCGTAGCCCGCGATCTCGAACGCCTTGAGCATGATCTCCGGCTCGTGGTTCCGGATCGCGCCGGAGGACAGCTCGACGCCGTTGCAGACGATGTCGTACTGCCAGCCCAGGATGTCCAGCGGGTCCTGGGACTCCAGGGCCTCGAGGCCGCCCTGCGGCATGGAGAACGGGTTGTGCGAGAAGTCGATCGCGCCCGTCTCCTCGTCCTTCTCGTACATCGGGAAGTCGACGATCCAGCAGAACCGGAACACGCCCTCCTCGAAGTGCCCGGCACGCTTGGCGGCCTCGACGCGGACCGCGCCCATGATCTTCGAGACCTCGTCGAACTCGCCCGCGCCGAAGAACACCGCGTGACCGGCGGCCAGCGACAGCCGCTTGGTCAGCTCGGCGACGTTCTCCTCGGTGAGGAACTTCGCGATCGGGCCGGTCAGCGAACCGTCCTCGGTCACCCGCACCCAGGCCAGGCCCTTCGCGCCCTGCGAGACCGCGTAGTCACCGAGCTGGTCGAAGAACTTCCGCGGCTGAGCGGAGACGTCCGGCACCGCGAGCGCCCGCACGTGCTTGCCGGCGAACGCCTTGAACTCCGAGCCCTCGAAGACGTCGGTGATGTCGACGAGCTCCAGCTGGGCCCTGAGGTCCGGCTTGTCGGAGCCGTACTTCAGCATCGACTCCCGGAACGGGATCCGCGGGAACGGCGACGTCACCTGGCGGCCGTTGCCGAACTCCTCGAACAGCTCCGTCATGAGCTTCTCGATCGGCTGGAAGACGTCCTCCTGCTCGACGAAGCTCATCTCCACGTCGAGCTGGTAGAACTCGCCCGGCGAACGGTCCGCGCGCGCGTCCTCGTCACGGAAGCAGGGCGCGATCTGGAAGTAGCGGTCGAAGCCGGAGATCATCAGCAGCTGCTTGAACTGCTGCGGCGCCTGCGGAAGGGCGTAGAACTTGCCCGGGTTCAGGCGGGAGGGGACCACGAAGTCGCGGGCGCCCTCGGGGGAGGTCGCCGACAGGATCGGGGTGGCCATCTCGTTGAAGCCGAGGGCGACCATCTTCGAGCGGATCGAGGCGATCACCGAGGAGCGCAGCATGATGTTGCGGTGCATGCGCTCACGGCGCAGGTCCAGGAAGCGGTACTCCAGACGCCGCTCCTCGTTGACCCCGTCCTCGGTGTTGATCGTGAACGGCAGCGGGGCGGCCGCGCCGAGCAGCTCGACCTCGCCGACCTCGACCTCGACCTCACCGGTGGGCAGGTCCGCGTTGATGTTCTCGGCACCGCGGGAGACGACCTTGCCGTCGACGCGGACCGTGGACTCCTTGGTCAGCTTGTCGAGAGCCTCGTAGGCGGGCGTGCCGGGGCGGGCGACCAGCTGCGTGATGCCGTAGTGGTCGCGCAGATCGATGAAGAGGATGCCGCCCAGGTCGCGCCGATTGTGCAGCCAGCCACTCAGCCGGACGTCGGTGCCGACGTCAGAGGAGCGGAGCTCGCCGCAGGTGTGGGACCTGTACCGATGCATCGTCGTTCATCCAGCCTTCGCGGATCGGGGTTTGTTTCACGTGAAACTCCCCCAAGCCTACCGGGCACCCCAAGATCGGCTTGCCCCTTTAAACCTCGGTGATCACCGCTGATCTCGGGCGATCGGTGGCACTCGACGATCCTCTCTCCATAAAGTGGGGCAATGCGCACTGGCGAGCCCCTGCCCCCAGTGGAGGACGTCCTCGCCTCCCTCTCGACCGGACTCTGGCACTGGGACACAGCCGCCGAGCTGGTCACCGTCGACGCCGAGACCGCCCGGCTGCTCGGGCTGCCCTCCGAGCCGACCACCCTCACCCAGTCCCGGGCCCGCTCCTTGTTCCACCCGGTCGACTGGAACGAGAACACGAGCATCACCCAGCTCGCCGCCGCCGAGGGCACCCTCGGCGAGGTCCGGCTGCGGATCATGGACGAGCAGGGCGGGATCGTCCGTACCGTCCGCAGCCGCTTCAGACCGATGTTCGACCGCGAAGAGCGCGTGTACCGGGTGACGGGCACCCTCCAGGAGGTCTCCGAACCGACCCCGGGCACCCCCGCCGGGCGCACCGCGGTCACCGGCGACTGGCGACGCTCCCGCGAGGCCTTCCTGCTGGACGCGGGCCGCGCCCTCGCCGAGGCCCGCTCGACCGCCGAGGTCCTGCGGGTCGCCGCAGGCCTGTCCATGCCCGGCTTCAGCCCCGACGGCCTGGCCGTCTTCGGCGTCGAGGGCGACCGCCTGACGATCATCGGCCACCACGGACAACAGCCCGGTGACGAGAACCCCTTCTCCCACATGTCCCTGGAGACGGACTATCCGGCCGCCGAGGTCGTACGCACCGGCCGTGCCGTCTATCTCTCCAGCCCCGAGGCCTACCGCGCCCGCTACCCGGTCACCTGGCCGCTGGCCCAGCACTTCGACCGCCAGTCCTGGGCGTTCCTGCCGCTGACGGTGGCCGGCCGCACGATGGGCGCGTGGATGGCCGGCTTCGCCTACCCGGTGGCGTTCACACCGGACGAACGCTCGGTGCTGACGACGGTGGCACGCATGCTGGCCCAGGCCCTGTCCCGCGCGGGGGTCACCGAGTCGGAACGCGAACTGACCGACGGCCTCCAGCGTTCCATGCTCCCCACCCTCGGCCCACGGATACCGGGCATGACCATCGCCGCCCGCTACGTCCCCACCGGCGGCGGCCTCCAGGTGGGCGGCGACTGGTACGACATGATCCCGCTGCCCGGAGGCACCTCCCGCACGGAGTCGGGCGGCGGCCGCTTCGCCCTGGTCATCGGGGACGTCCAGGGCCATGACGTGCGGGCGGCGGGCCTGATGGGCCAGCTCCGCATCGCCCTGCGCGCCTACGCCTCCGAAGGCCACCGCCCCGACGCGGTCCTCTCCCGCGCCTCACGCTTCCTGAACGGCATGACCTACGGCTCCGTCGAGGACGGCGACCCCACCGACACTCGGTTCGCGACCTGCCTCTACATCGAGGCCGACCCGGTGACCGGCGTCCTGGAGGTGGCCCGGGCCGGCCACCCCGAGCCGGCGATCCGCATGGCCGACGGCACGGTCCTGGCCCGCCGCACCGAAGGCGGCCTCCCCCTCGGCATCGACCCGGACGCCGACTACCCCACGACCAGGATCGTCCTGGAGCCCGGCGAGACGCTGATGCTCTGCACCGACGGGCTGATCGAGACCGGCGGCCACGACTTCGAGACCGGCTGGAAGCGCGTCCGCACCATCCTGGAGACCCACGAGGGCGACCTGGAGGAACTCGCCGACGCCCTGGTCCAGGCCGTCCACGGCCCCTCCTCCCACCACACCACCGGCCCCCTGGCCGACCGCCGCGAGGACGACATCGCAGTCCTGCTGCTGTCCCGGCAGGGCGAGGGCCCTGACCACGACGACACCGTCAATCCCCGGCCGACTGTCCGCCGCACGATGCTCTCGGTGGCCCAGGCGGAACCACAACGCGTCGGGTTCGCCCGCCAGCACCTGCGCGAACTGCTGCACGACTGGTCCTCGGCCGACCAGGTCGACTCGGCGGTCCTGCTGCTGTCCGAGACACTGACCAACGTCCTGGTCCACACCGACGCGGACGCGCTGCTCCTCGCGGAGGTCCACGGCGAGGCGGGCACCCGCCGACTGCGCATCGAGGTCACCGACACCAGCGACGACCTCCCGCACAAACGCCGCCCCGGCGAACTGGCCTCTTCAGGCCGCGGCCTGATGCTGATCGAACTCCTCGCGGACCGATGGGGAGTGGACCCCCGCGGCGACGGCAAAAGCATCTGGTTCGAATTCCACGAACTCCACGAGCCCTCTGCCGGGACGTCCGACTGAATCGATACTTCTTTCGCTATATCGGGTGAACACCCCTCCTTCGGACACCAGTTGCAGGCGACCGTGCCTACTTTCCGGAGCGGAGGTGATGCTCGATGAGCGAGCAGAACAGCAAGGAACACAGCACAGAACAGCGAAACGACGCGATCGACATCAACGACTTCGTGTTCGCGGCTACGGGGGCGCGGGTGCGGAGAGTGACGGCACCGGATGGTGAGCACTGGTTTGTAGCGGCGGACGTGGCCTCGGATCTCGGTTATGCGAACCCGCGCCAGGCACTCATCTGGCACGTTGCACCAGAGTGCACGAAGCGGCTGAGCGAGTTTGCACAAGGCGTCTATACACTAGACGTCTCGCGCAAACTCGCAGCTCACAGGCTGCAGAAGTCGATGAAGATGGTGAATCTGCGAGGTCTTGTCGCACTCGTCAACGGTTCCACCAAGCCCGAGTGCCTACCTTTCAAGACCTGGGTGTCGGAGGTCATCGAGACCATCCACAAGGAAGGCACCTACTCCCTGGAACCATCCCCCGCGCAAACCCCCACCACCGGCGCCCCCGCCTACGTCATGCCCAAAGCGGTCGCCGACGCGATCGTGCGGCTCGAAGTGAGGAACATTCAGGCCGACGAGATGATGGCCGCGTTCCAGGAGGAGCAGACCGTCCTTCTACGGCAGATCAGCCGAAGCCAGAACACGATCGCGGACGCACTCCAGGACATCGCCCGGACGCTCCGGTCCCCGGGATCGGAACCGCAGTTGACGCCCCAGCAACTCCTCGCCGCCTGGAGGGCGAAGAACCTCGTCTTCACCGAGGACGTCCACGCCGTGGCCGCCTACCTGGCACCGGCCCTCGTTCGCGGCGAGGCCGGTTACCGACTGGAGGAGATCGCCACCCGCGCCGGGCTCACCTCCGCTCGCGTCCACGACTCCTTGCGCCTTCTGCTCAAGCGGGGCTGCATCCGGCAGACGGGCTGCACCGCGGACGGAGCGCCCACCTACGTGCTGCCGTAGCAGCGCGCTCACGGCAAAGGCCCGAAGTCGCAATACGAGGTTGCGACTTCGGGCCTGCGTCGTACCGTACCGGACTTACAGCCCGCCCTCGGTCATTCCGTGCACCGCCGGAACCGTCCCCAGGCGCCCCTTCTGGAAGTCGTCGAACGCCTGCTGCAACTCCTCGCGGGTGTTCATCACGAAGGGGCCGTAGTGGGCCATCGGTTCACGGATCGGTCGGCCGCCCAGGAGCACGACCTCCAGGTCCGGCGTGTGCGAGTCCTGCTTCTCGTCCGCGCGGACCGTCAGGGAACCGCCGGCCCCGAAGACCGCCGTCTGGCCCAGGTGGACCGGTCGGCGCTCGGCGCCCACCGAACCGCGGCCCGCCATCACGTACGCCAGGCCGTTGAAGTCCTCACGCCAGGGGAGCGTGAGCTCGGCGCCGGGTGCCACTGTCGCGTGGATCATGGTGATCGGGGTGTGGGTGATGCCGGGGCCCTCATGGCCGTCCAGCTCACCGGCGATGACGCGGAGCAGCGCGCCGCCGTCGGGGGTCGACAGGAGTTGCACGTTGCCGCCCCGGATGTCCTGGTACCGCGGCGCCATCATCTTGTCCTTGGCCGGCAGGTTCACCCACAGCTGGAGGCCGTGGAAGAGACCGCCGGACATGACGAGCGACTCCGGCGGGGCCTCGATGTGGAGAAGGCCCGAGCCGGCCGTCATCCACTGGGTGTCGCCGTTGGTGATGGTCCCCCCGCCACCCTGGCTGTCCTGGTGGTCGAAGATCCCGTCGATGATGTACGTGACGGTCTCGAAGCCGCGGTGCGGATGCCAAGGGGTCCCCTTCGGCTCGCCCGGAGCGTAGTCCACCTCACCCATCTGATCCATCATGATGAACGGGTCGAGCTGCCGGTAGTTGATCCCGGCGAAGGCCCGGCGTACCGGGAAGCCCTCCCCCTCGAAGCCACTCGGCGCGGTCGTCACGCCGAGGACGGGACGGGCCACCGCGTCCGCGGTCGCGGCCACGCGCGGCAGGGTCAGCGGGTTGTCGACAGTCACTGCAGGCATGTCGGTACCTCCTCGTGGTTCGAGTTTAGTTGAGCATTGAACTTTCTGCCACCCCTAACGGCAGAAGCCCGGAGGACATTCCCTCCGGGCCTCCCCGAATCCCCGCACCCGCTCAAGAGGTCAGACGGCGAGCTCCGGTTCCCGATCGGTCGCCCCCTCCGTCGCCCCCTCCGTCGCCGTCGCCTCGGCGGCCGCTCCCGATTGTGACCGGTCGTCCCGCATCACCAGTGCCGCCAGCAGCGCCGCCGCGAGGACACCGATCGCGCTGACCATGAAGGTCGTGGACATGGAGGCCGTGAAGGCCTCGCGGGCCGCCGTCATCAGGCCGGTGTCCCGCAGTGCGGTCGCCCCGGCGATCGAGTGCTTCGCCTGCTCGGGTGTCCCCTCGGGCATCCGGTCCGCGTAGCCGCTCGACAGGAGCGAGCCCAGGATCGCGATGCCCAGCGCGGTGCCGGCCTGCTGGACGGTGTCGTTGAGCGCCGAGCCGACGCCGGCTTTGTCCTCGGGGATGGTACCCATCAGCGCGGCCACCGCGGCGGGCATCGCCAGACCCGCGCCGAGGCCGAGCAGACCGAGCGCCACCGCCGGGACGGTGAAGCCGGAGTCCGCCGTGACCGTGGTCAGCAGGGCGAAGCAGGCCACCATCACCAGCATGCCCGCGAGGATCACCCACCGGTTGCCGTACTTCGCGGCGAGCTTGACCCCGACGCCGTTGCCGATGAGGGCCGTGACCGCCAGCGGCAGGAACGCCAGGCCCGCCTTGACGGGCGAGTAGTCGAGCACGAACTGGAGGTACTGGGTGAGGACCAGCAGCAGACCGCCGTTGCCGATCTGGACCAGGGCCAGTGAGACCGAACCTCCGCTGAAGTTGCGGTGCTTGAAGAGGACCAGCGGGACCATGGGGGACTTCGTGACGTTCTCCCAGATCACGAAGCCGGTCAGGGACACCAGGGCGAGGGGCAGGGCCGCCGTCCACATGCCGTGCTGCGGGAGCTCGATGATCCACCAGACCAGGGCGGTCATCCCGGCCGCCGACAGCACCGCGCCCAGCGGGTCGGCCTTCTGCCAGGGGGCCTTGGACTCCGGCATCAGTGTCAGGCCGGCGGCGATCGCGAGGGCCACGACCGGCACGTTGAGAAGGAAGATCGACTGCCAGGAGAAGTGGTCGATCAGGACGCCGCCCAGGACGGGGCTGGCCACCAGGCCGAGCATCGCCACCGAGCTCCAGGCCGCCATCGCCCTGCCGCGTTCGTCCTCGTCGAAGACGGTGATGAGGATGGAGAGCGTGGACGGCATGACCAGTGCGCCGCCGACCCCCATCGCGACCCGGACGGCTATCAGCTCGCCGGGAGTGGTGCACCAGATCGCGGCCAGCGATGCCGCGCCGAAGAGCAGGAGTCCGGTCAGCATCACCTTGCGGCGGCCGAAGCGGTCGCCCAGGCTGCCGGAGGTGAGCAGGAGGCCGGCGAAGACCAGGATGTAGGAGTCCAGGATCCACTGGGTGTCCTGGGCGCTCGCCCCGATCTCCTCGGTCATGACCGGCACCGCGACGGTCAGCGCCATGCTGTCGACGACCAGCACCAGGCTGCTGAGGCAGAGCACGACCAGAATCCACCAGCGGCGTGGGTCGCGGGTTTCCAAGGCGTCCATGACAGTTCCCCTCCAAGGTCGGAACACCGTTCCTTCGTTGCGAACACTGTACGCATATGGATTCACCGTTCGCAATACCCTATTCATGTACGCTCAACGCGAACGACGTACGCCGAAGGTCGGACCGGCGCCAGAAGGAGTACCGATGACGACGAACCCGAGCCCCATCCCCTCCGTCTGGGCCCGCCCCGCACGGGCGTCCGACCAGCCGGCGCTCAGCCGCACCGCGATCGTGCGCGAGGCGATCGTCATGCTGGACGCGGAGGGTGTCGAGGCGCTGAGCATGCGCAAGCTGGCCACCCGGCTGAACGCGGGCGCTGCCTCCCTCTACCGGCACGTGGCCACGAAGGACGAGCTGATGGAGCTGGCGGTGGACGAGGTCGCCGCGGAGCTGCACGTACCGTCGGCGGGCGGCTCGGACTGGCGCGCGGCCGTCACGGAGGCGACCCGCTCCTTCCGGACGACCGCGCTACGGCATCCGTGGCTGCCCCCGGTCCTCGGCCAGGCGGGCCTCGCCTATCTCGGACCCAACCTCATGTCGTACTCGGAGCGGCTGGCGGCCCTGTTCACGGCGGCCGGATTCCCGGATCCCGGCACGGCGATCGACGCGGTGCTGTCGTACGTGATCGGCATGAGCACCACGGAGGCCGCCTGGCTCACCACGGTCGCCCGGTCCGGCGACTCCGAGTCGGCTCTCATCGCCCGCCTCCTGCCCGCGGTCCAGCAGGCCACGGCCCCCCACAGCCACCTGGCCCAGGGTTACGCCGAGACGGAGGAAGCCGCCACGACCGACCCGGCCGCCCTGAGGGACGCGAAGTTCACGGCAGCGCTGGGCGTCGTCCTGGACGGCCTGTCACTGCGCCTGACGACCCAGGCTCCCTGAACGCGCCCCCTGGACCCCTGGGAGAGCGCACCGGCACCCTCACCCCGCGAAGCGCTACCCGTACATCCGCCGCATCGCGAACTCCACCATCTGTTCCACGGCCTTCGCGTCGAACACGATCCGGTGCTCGCCCTCCATGTCGAGGACGAAGCCGTAGCCGGTCGGCAGCAGGTCGAGGACCTCGGCGCCGGTGATGACGAAGTACTTGGACTCCTTGCCCGCGTACCGGCGCAGTTCCTTGAGCGTGGTGAACATGGGGATCACCGGCTGCTGGGTGTTGTGCAGGGCGAGGAATCCGGGGTTGTCGCCGCGCGGGCAGTACACCTTGGACGTGGCGAAGACCTGCTGGAAGTCCTCGGCGGCCAGCTGGCCGGTGGTGAAGGCGCGCACCGCGTCCGCGAGGGAGGGCGGGGACGGCTCGGGGTACAGCGGCGGCTGCTGGCCGTACCCGCCCGCACCGCCGGCCATGGGCTGCTGCGGCGGGACGCCGTACTGCTGCTGGGCGCCGCCATTCTGGTCGTAGCCGTACATGGGCGTAAGCGTACCGAGAGGCGGGTGGCGGGTGGGCGGCTGTGGATACCTGAGAAACCGACAGGCACCTGACAGCGGCCGTTCTGGTTTTCGGGCGGCGCGGGCTCGTAGCGTCGTTTCATGCGCCGACATGACGACGAAGAGGTCCACGAGCACGACAGAGGCCTCGCCTACGACCTTCCCGTTCTCGCCCGCCGGCGGATGATCCGGCTCATGGCGGGAGCGGGGGCCGCCCTGGTGCCCCTGGCGGGGTGTACCACCGACAGCTCCTCTTCTCCGACGGCCGCGAGCACACCCTCGTCGTCGACAGGCGACGCGAGCCCCGCCGAGTGCGCCACCATCCCCGACGAGACCGCCGGCCCCTATCCCGGTGACGGTTCGAACGGCGTGAACGTGCTGAAGGAGAGCGGGGTGGTCCGCGGTGACATCACCCGGAGCTTCGGCGACTCCGCGGGCGGCACCGCCGAGGGCGTGCCCCTGACCTTCACGCTCACGGTCGTGGACGCCGAATCCGGCTGCGGGACCCCGCGGAAGGGCGCCGCCGTCTATGTCTGGCACTGCGACCGCGAGGGCGGCTACTCCCTCTACACCGAGGGTGTCACCGACGAGAACTACCTGCGCGGCGTCCAGGAGACCGACGAGCGGGGGCAGGTGACGTTCACCAGTGTCTTCCCGGGCTGTTACCCCGGCCGCTGGCCGCACATCCACTTCGAGGTCTACGGCAGCCTCCGGGACGCGACGGGAGCCACCGCGATCACGAACACCTCGCAGCTCGCCCTGCCGAAGGACGTCTGCGAGACGGTGTACGCCACGCAGGGGTACGAGGGGAGCGTGGACAACCTGGGCCGGCTCTCCCTGGACACGGACATGGTCTTCCGCGACGGCCACGACCAGCAGCTCGCGACGGTGCGGGGGAGTGTCCGGGAGGGGTACAGCGCCACGTTGACCATCGCGGTGTGAACCGTCACAGATGGCGGGATCGGGTTGCGACTTATTACCGACGGGTAGCATCATCGTAGCTACTTGTTGGTATGTGAACTGGTGCGAGGAACCAAGTGCCTCGCCGATCTCAACGGAGCCGGAGCCATGGGGCACTACAAGTCGAATCTCCGCGACATCGAGTTCAACCTCTTCGAGGTGCTCGGGCGCGACAAGCTGTACGGCACGGGCCCCTTCGCGGAGATGGACGTCGAGACCGCGAAGAGCATCCTGGAGGAGCTGGTCCGCCTCTCGGAGAACGAGCTGGCGGAGTCCTTCACGGACGCCGACCGCAACCCGCCGGTCTTCGACCCGGAGACGAACACCGCGCCGGTCCCGGCGTCCTTCAAGAAGAGCTACAAGGCCTTCATGGACTCCGAGTACTGGCGGCTCGGCCTGCCCGAGGAGATCGGCGGCACGACGGCTCCGCCGTCCCTGATCTGGTCGTACGCGGAGATGGTCCTCGGCTCGAACCCGGCCGTGTGGATGTACTCCTCCGGCCCGGCGTTCGCCGGGATCCTCTTCGACGAGGGCAACGACGTCCAGAAGCACATCGCGAAGATCGCGGTGGAGCGGACCTGGGGCTCGACCATGGTGCTCACCGAGCCCGACGCGGGCTCCGACGTCGGCGCCGGCCGTACGAAGGCGACCCAGCAGGAGGACGGCTCCTGGCACATCGAGGGCGTCAAGCGCTTCATCACGTCCGGTGAGCACGACATGGAGGAGAACATCCTCCACTACGTGCTCGCGCGGCCCGAGGGTGCCGGTCCGGGCACCAAGGGGCTGTCCCTCTTCCTCGTCCCGAAGTACCTGTTCGACTTCGAGACCGGCGAGCTGGGCGAGCGCAACGGCGTCTACGCGACCAACGTCGAGCACAAGATGGGCCTCAAGGCGTCCAACACCTGCGAGATGACCTTCGGCGACCAGCACCCCGCCAAGGGCTGGCTGATCGGCGACAAGCACGACGGCATCCGCCAGATGTTCCGCATCATCGAGATGGCCCGGATGATGGTCGGCACGAAGGCGATCTCCACGCTGTCGACGGGCTACCTCAACGCCCTCGAGTACGCCAAGGAGCGCGTCCAGGGCCCCGACCTGGCGAGCTTCATGGACAAGGCCGCGCCCAAGGTCACCATCACCCACCACCCCGACGTGCGCCGCGCGCTCATCACGCAGAAGGCGTACGCGGAGGGCATGCGCGCCCTCGTCCTCTACACGGCCTCGATCCAGGACGCGATCGCCGTCAAGGAGGCCGCGGGCGAGGACGCGAAGACCGAGCACGCGCTGAACGACCTGCTCCTGCCGATCGTCAAGGGCTACGGCTCCGAGAAGGGCTACGAGCAGCTCGCCCAGTCGCTCCAGACCTTCGGCGGCTCCGGGTTCCTCCAGGAGTACCCGATCGAGCAGTACATCCGGGACGCGAAGATCGACACCCTGTACGAGGGCACCACCGCGATCCAGGGCCAGGACTTCTTCTTCCGGAAGATCGTCCGCAACCAGGGCGCGGCCCTCAACTCCCTCGCCGAGGACATCAAGAAGTTCCTGGCGCTGGGCACCGGCGGCGAGGACCTCGCGGGCGCCCGTGAGCACCTGGCGAAGGCGGCCGTGGAGCTGGAGGCCATCGTCGGCATCATGCTGACCGACCTCGCGGCCACCGAGCAGGACGTCAAGAACATGTACAAGGTGGGCCTCAACACCACCCGCCTGCTGATGGCCTCCGGTGACGTCGTCGTCGGCTACCTGCTCCTCAAGGGCGCGGCGATCGCCGCCGAGAAGCTGGAGACGGCCTCCGCGAAGGACAGGCCCTTCTACACCGGCAAGATCGCGGCGGCGAAGTTCTTCGCGGCCGACGTCCTGCCCGGCGTGACCCTGGCCCGCAAGATCGCCGAGGGCGTCGACCTGGACGTGATGGAACTGGACGAGGCCGCGTTCTAGGACACATCTGTACAGCTGCACACGTCCTCGCGAGAGCCCGCTCCCCATCCCGGGAGCGGGCTCTCGTACGTCGTTAAGGTGAACCCCATGAGCGCACCCCACCGCCTCGACCGCGGCCACACCGACGACCTCATGACCTTCCTGGCGGCGAGCCCCACGCCGTACCACGCGGTGGCGAACGCCGCCGAGCGGCTGGAGAAGGCCGGCTTCCGCCAGGTCTCGGAGACGGACGCCTGGGACGCGGACACGGCGACGGGTTCCGCCGCGGGAAGCGGCGGCAAGTACGTGCTGCGCGGCGGCGCGATCATCGCCTGGTACGTCCCCGAGGGTGCGGCGCCCCACACGCCGTACCGGATCGTCGGCGCCCACACCGACTCGCCCAACCTGCGGGTCAAGCCGCTGCCCGACGCCGGCGGGCACGGCTGGCGCCAGGTCGCCGTGGAGATCTACGGCGGACCGCTGATGAACTCCTGGCTCGACCGTGACCTGGGCCTGGCGGGCCGTCTGACCCTGCGGGACGGTTCGACGCGGCTGGTGAACGTGGACCGGCCGCTGCTGAGGGTGCCCCAGCTCGCCATCCACCTGGACCGCGCGGTGTCCTCCGAGGGGCTCAAGCTCGACAAGCAGCGGCATCTGCAGCCCATCTGGGGTCTCGGGGACGATGTGCGCGACGGCGACCTGATCGCGTTCCTGGAGGAGGAGTCGGGGCTCGGCGCGGGCGAGGTGACCGGCTGGGACCTGATGACGCACTCCGTGGAGGCGCCCTCCCACCTCGGCCGGGACAAGGAGCTGGTGGCCGGACCGCGGATGGACAACCTGCTGTCCGTGCACGCGGGCGTGGCCGCGCTGACCGCGGTGTCCACCCGCCCGGAGCTGCCGTACATCCCGGTCCTCGCCGCCTTCGACCACGAGGAGAACGGTTCGCAGTCGGACACCGGCGCGGACGGGCCGCTGCTCGGCGGGGTCCTGGAGCGCTCGGTGTTCGCGCGGGGCGGGTCGTACGAGGACCGGGCGCGGGCCTTCGCGGGGACGGTGTGTCTGTCCTCCGACACCGGGCACGCCGTGCACCCCAACTACGCGGAACGGCACGACCCGACCCACCACCCGCGCGTCAACGGCGGGCCGATCCTCAAGGTCAACGTCAACAACCGCTACGCCACGGACGGTTCGGGCCGGGCCGTGTGGGCCGCCGCCTGCGAGAAGGCCGGCGTGCCCTTCCAGACCTTCGTCTCCAACAACTCCATGCCCTGCGGCACGACCATCGGCCCGATCACCGCGGCCCGGCACGGCATCAAGACCGTCGACATCGGTGTGGCGATCCTTTCGATGCACAGCGTCCGGGAATTGTGCGGCGTGGACGACCCGCATCTGCTGGCGAACGCTCTGGTGGCGTTCCTGGAGGGGTAGTTCGCGGAAAGTGGGGGTACCCGCGAGGTCGGACCGGAACGACCGGACCGGACAGGGAGGCGACACTCATGGGCCTCGGCGGGTGCATCATCCTCATCGCCGTGGGAGCAATCCTCACGTTCGCCACCGACTGGCACATGCAGGGGGTCAACCTCGACCTGGTCGGTGTGATCCTCATGATCGTGGGACTGATCGGCGTGACGACGTTCAGCAGCATCGCCCGGCGGCGGCGCGTGGTGGTACCGCCCGCGACTCCGACGGTCATCCAGGAGGAGCGCGGGCGCCGGGACGGATACTCCGACGGATACGGCATGTAAGTCGAATTCACGGACAACCGTGAGCAATCCGTGATCAGGGTTGACTTGTGGTGTTGTGTGTAAATCGTGAAGACTCGGGATCCTTGAGAGCCCGGGGGGTCAGCAGTGCCGGGCGCGAACCACCAGCGCACCCGGGGGCTCCCCGTGCTCCACTCCACGACGACCGTCACGGCACCCGGTCCGGCCTCGACGCGCCCGCATCGGCACGCGGCGCGCCGCGCCCATGCCGCACCCGACGGACTCGACGGCCCGCAGCGCCTGGTGGTGCTGATCCCGGCCCACAACGAACAGGACCGCATCGCCGACGCGATCCAGGGCCTGTGGCGCCAGACCCGTCGCCCCGACCTGATCGTCGTGGTCGCCGACAACTGCACCGACGCCACCGCCGAGATCGCGGCCGGGCACGGCGCGCAGGTCTTCGCCACCCAGGGCAACACGCACAAGAAGGCGGGCGCCCTCAACCAGGCCATCGCCTGGGTGCTCCCCCATCTCGAGGACCGTGACCTGCTGTTGGTGCAGGACGCCGACACCGTGCTGGCCCCGTCGTTCAGCGAGACGGCGATCGGGACCTTCAACCGCAAGGTCGGCGCCGTCGGCGGAGTCTTCTACGGCGAGGATGGCGGAGGTCTGCTCGGCCTGCTGCAGCGCATGGAGTTCCACCGCTACGCCTGGGAGCTGGAGCGCACCGGCGGCAAGGCCCAGGTGCTCACCGGCACCGGCACCATGTTCCGGGCCCGCGTCCTGCGCGAGGTGCGCGCCGCCCGCCGTGACGGAGTGCTCGGTGGCGGGCACAGTTACTACAGTCTCGCCTCGCTCACCGAGGACGACGAGATGACCAAGGCGGTCAAGACCCTCGGTTACCGGGCCATGTCCCCGGCCGGCTGCGCGGTCACCACCGAGGTCATGCCCACCCTGGGCAAGCTGTGGCACCAGCGGCTGCGGTGGCAGCGCGGGGCCCTGGAGAACCTGCGCGACTACGGGTGGACCCGCGTCACCGCCCGCTACTTCGTGCAGCAGTTCCTCATGGGGTTCGGCGCGCTGTCCTTCCTGGTCTACCTGACCTACATGGTCACGTACACCACCCTGTACGGCTGGCCCGGCTTCTCGCCCTTCTGGACGGGGATCGGGCTGGTCTTCGTCGTGGAGAAGACCGTGTCCGTGCGGCGGGCCGGGTGGCGGGCCGTCGTGGTGGCGGCGCTCATGGTGCCCGAGATGCTCTACGACCTTTTTCAGCACGCCGTCTACTTCTCCTCGCTGTGGGGCCTGTTGCGCCGCAGCGAGGAGAAGTGGGTGGCCACGTGACCCCAGTGGCCACGTAACCCCAATGGAAACCCACACAGGAGAAGCGCGATGTACGGAAGAGTGATCGGAGTCGGCACCACCGGGGCCGGCGGTGCCACGCTGGCCGCGACGGGGCTGTGGCTCAACAGCATGGCGATGGTGGTGACGGCCACCACGTTGGTGGCGGCGGGAGTCGCCCTGTTCAAGCTCGCCCCGCGCAGGCGGACGGTGACGGGTCGCTGACCGTCCACGAGGACGGTCTGATCACGGGCGGGGTCACCGGTGCAGCGCGTGGCCCGTCGTCACGTCCACATGGGACGGGACCTCGTCGTGGCGGTCGCCGACCGTGGAGGTGCCGGCGGGTTCGAGGAGCAGGATGTCCGTCGGGACGGGCGCGTACGGCTTGTGCTCGACGCCTCGCGGGACCGTGAAGACGGAGAGCCGGGGCAGGACGACCGTGCGCTCGCCGGCCGGCTCCCGCAGTGAGATGTGCAGCTCGCCCTCCAGGACCAGGAAGAACTCGTCGGTGTCGTCATGGACGTGCCAGAGGTGTTCGCCCTCGACGTGGGTGACGCGGACGTCGTAGTCGTTGACGGCCGTGACGATGCGGGGGCTCCACCGCTCGGTGAAGGAGGCCAGGGCGGCGGGCAGCGAGACGGGTTCGTCGGTCATGTCGTCATCGTGCGGGGTGGCCCAGATGGCGCGCGAGTGCTAGGAATCGCACATGCCGCAAGGATCCTCTCAGACGCAGCACCGTCCGCACCGGGTCGCGGTGATCGTCGACGAGGGCACCAACCCCTTCGAAGTGGGCGTCGCCACCGAGATGTTCGGGCTGCCGCGCCCCGAACTGGGCCTGCCGGGGCCGTTGTACGAGGTGACGCTGTGCACGCCGGTCCCCGAGGTGCGGATGAACCACGGCTTCTTCACGCTGACCGGGGTGCCCGGACTGGAGGCCGTGGACGGCGTCGACACCCTCGTCGTGCCCGGACGGCCGGACAACGTCGTACCGCGCGGGGCCGCCGTACGGGAGGCGATCCGCCGCACGCACGCGCGTGGCGCCCGGGTGATCAGCCTGTGCACCGGAAGCTTCGCGCTCGCCGAGGCCGGGTTGCTGGACGGCCGACTGGCCACCACCCACTGGATGTGGGCCGACGCCTTCCGCGAGCTGCACCCGCGCGTGCGGCTGGAACCCGACGTGCTGTTCGTGGACGAGGGGGACGTCCTGACGGCGGCGGGCAGCGCGGCCGCGCTCGACCTCGGCCTGTACGTCGTCCGGCAGGACCATGGCGCCGAGGTCGCCAACGCCGTGTCACGACGGCTCGTCTTCGCCGCGCACCGGGACGGCGGGCAACGGCAGTTCGTGGAGCGGCCCGTGCCCGACGTACGGGACGAGTCGCTGGGCCCGCTGCTCGCGTGGGCCCAGGAGCGGCTCGGGGAACCGCTGACCGTGGCCGATCTGGCGGCCCGCGCGGCCGTCTCCCCCGCGACCCTGCACCGCCGCTTCCAGGCCCAGCTCGGCACGACCCCGCTGGCGTGGCTGACGGGGGAGCGCGTGGCGCTGGCGTGCCGGCTCATCGAGCGCGGCGAGGAGCGCCTCGACGTGGTGGCGGCCAGGAGCGGTCTGGGCACCGCCGCCAACCTTCGCGCGCGTGTGCGAAGGGGGACGGGACTCAGCCCGTCGGCCTACCGGCGGCGTTTCGGGCCGGGCGCCGGGGAAGCGCTGAGAGCATGAGATTTCTCGTACGCGACCGGCTCCTCGGCTTCGGTGACGACTACTGGATCGAGGACGACCAGGGCAACAAGGTGTTCCTGGTCGACGGCAAGGCCATGAGGTTGCGGGACACCTTCGAGCTGAAGGACACCCGCGGGCGGGTCCTGATCGACATCCGCCAGAAGATGTTCGCCCTGCGCGACACCATGCTGATCGAACGGGACGGCGAGCCGCTGGCGACGATCAGGCGCAAACGCCTGTCGCTGCTGCGCAACCACTACCGGGTCGCCCTCGCCGACGGCAGCACCGAACTCGACGTCAGCGGCAAGATCCTCGACCGGGAGTTCGCCGTGGAGTACGACGGTGAGCTGCTCGCGGTGGTCTCACGGCGGTGGCTGCACGTCCGCGAGACCTACGGCGTCGACATCGTCCGCGAAGACGCGGATCCGGCGCTGCTCATCGCGGTGGCGGTGTGCGTGATCCACCTCGCCGAGAAGGAGCGGGAGGACGACTGACCGCCCCAGGGTGCGGTGTCAGAGCACCCGGTCCTTCAGGGCTGGGAACTGTTCCCGGGTCGCGGCCACCTTCGCGAGGTCGATCTCCACGGTGAGGACCTCCTCGCCCGCGCCCGCCTCCGCCAGTACCTCGCCCCACGGATCCACCACGATCGAGTGACCGGCCTGTGGAACTCCGGCGTGCGTCCCGGCCGTTCCACAGGCAAGCACGAACGCCTGGTTCTCGACCGCCCGCGCCTGGGCCAGCAGCGTCCAGTGCGCCCTGCGGCGCTCCGGCCAGCCCGCGGGGATCACCAGGGTCTCGGCGCCCGCGTCGACGAGACCGCGGAAGAGTTCGGGGAAACGGAGGTCGTAACAGGTGGCGACGCCCACGGTCGTCCCGGGAAGCCGGACCGTCACCAGGTCCTCGCCCCGGCCCATCAGCACGGCCTCGCCCTTGTCGAAGCCGAAGCGGTGGATCTTGCGGTAGGTGGCGGCCAGTTCGCCCGAGGGGGAGAAGAAGAGGGAGGTGTTGTAGAGAGTGCCGTCGGGGGACCGCTCGGGGATCGAGCCCGCGTGCAGCCACACGCCCGCGTCACTCGCCGCCTTCGACATCGCCTCGTACGTCGAGCCTTCCAGCGGCTCGGCCTCGCGCCCGAACTCCTCGAAGGCGAACGCCCCGGTGGTCCACAGCTCCGGCAGCACGACGAGATCGGCACCTGCCTGATCCCGTACCAGCGAGGCCACTCGACCCCGACGCGAATCGACCGATTCGCCCTCATCCACGGCGATCTGGATCAGAGAGGCGCGCACACTACCACCGTCCTGGCATTCGAGCCGTTCACACGGGCCTACGATCGTCACACGAAAGCACTGCCGGGGTGCCTCACAGCAGCGTAACTTAGCGTTTCAAGACACCCGCCGACAGCCACCACCTCCACTGGCAACGACGCCATCACCAGCCCGTGCTCCGACCGCCGAGGGGTCCCGTTCCGTGAGTCTGCATCCCACCCTCCAGCCCTACGCCGACGCCTGGACCCACTCCATCGAAGCGATATCCGAGCTGGTGAACCCTCTCGTGGAGGGAGAGTGGAACCGTCGTACGCCGTGCCCCGGCTGGTCGGTCCGGGATGTGGTGTCTCATGTCATCGGCCTGGACACCGAGATGCTGGGAGACCCGCGCCCCATCCACTCGCTGCCCCGCGACCTGTACCACGTCACCAACGAGCACCAGCGGTACACGGAGATGCAGGTCGACGTCCGCCGCCACCACACAGCTCCGGAGATGACGTCCGAGCTCGAGTACGTGATCATCCGCCGCAACCGCCAGCTGCGCAACGAGTCGCGCGACCCGGGCACCAAGGTCCGCGGCCCGCTCAGCACCGAACTCACGCTCGAAGAGTCGATGCGCCGGCACGCCTTCGACGTGTGGGTGCACGAACAGGACCTGCGGACCGCCCTCGGCCGGCCCGGCAACCTCGACTCCCCCGGCGCCCACATCGCCCGTGACGTCCTTCTCGCGGCGCTCCCCGACATAGTGGCCACCAAGGCCGAGGCGCCCCGCAGTTCGGCCATCGTCCTCGACGTCCACGGACCCATCGAGTTCCTGCGCACGATAAGGGTCGACATCCAGGGCCGCGGCACCCTGGAGACCGCGCCCGCCCTGGGCCCGGCCGCCACCCTCACCCTCGACTGGGAGACGTACGTCCGTCTGGCCTGCGGCCGCGTGAGCCTGGAGGCGGTGGCGGACCGGGTGAAGGCGGAGGGCGCCCCGGAACTGACCTCGGCGATCCTCAGGAACTTCGCGGTGACGCGGTAGGCGCGGCTGCGGGCAGTCGTGCCGCCGGGGCGGCACGGGTGGGCACAGCGGCACCCCGCGAGCGAGACCACCCGGCTCCGTCGGCGTGCGCCTACGCGGGTACGTGCACCGTCTCCACCCGGCTGGCCACCAGCCGCTCCCGCTCCCGCCGTGCCGCCCGCTTCCGCAGCCGCAGGATCTGGCTGACGCCCAGCGCCTGGAGCACGAAGACGGACGAGAAGGCGACGCTGTAGTTCCCGTCGGTGGCGTCGAGGAGCACACCTACGGCGAACAGCGTGGTCATCGAGGCGACGAACCCGCCCATGTTCGTGATGCCGGAGGCGGTGCCCTGCCGTTCCGGCGGATTCGCCGGTCGCGCGAAGTCGAAGCCGAGCATCGAGGCCGGCCCGCACGAGCCGAGCACCGCGCACAGCACGATCAACAGCCACATCGGCGCGTGGTCACCGGGGTAGGCCAGCGTGACCGCCCACAGCAGCGCCGTCGCCCCCACCGTCCCGAGCGCGAGCGGCAGCCGCGCCCCGTGGTGCCGGGCGACGACCTGGCCGTAGACGAGACCGACGACCATGTTGGAGAGCACGACCAGCGTGAGGAGTTCGCCCGCCGTCGCGCGGGACAGCCCCTGCGCCTCGACGAGGAACGGCAGGCCCCACAGCAGCAGGAACACCATCGCCGGGAACTGGGTCGTGAAGTGCACCCACAGCCCGAGCCGGGTGCCCGGCTCCCGCCAGGACGCGGTGATCTGCCGCCGTACATAGGCCGCGCCCCGGTGCGGGAACGGCTCCGGCTCGTGGCCCTCGGGATGGTCCTTGAGGAAGAGGAGCAGCAGGACCAGCACCACGACACCGGCGAGCGAGCTGCCCGCGAACGCGGCCGTCCAGCCGACGCCGTGCAGCAGCCGGGCCAGGACCAGGGTGGAGACCAGGTTGCCCGCCATGCCGGCGAGCCCGGCGAGCTGCGCGACCATCGGCCCGCGCCGCGCCGGGAACCAGCGGGTGCCGAGCCGCAGCACGCTGATGAAGGTCATCGCGTCGCCGCAGCCGAGGAGGGCGCGCGAGGCGAGGGCGGTGCCGTACGACGGTGAGAACGCGAAGCCGAGCTGTCCCGCCGTGAACAGCACCACGCCGAGCGTCAGCACCTTCTTGGTGCCGAGCCGGTCGACCAGCAGGCCGACGGGTATCTGCATGCCGGCGTACACGAGGAGCTGGAGGATCGAGAAGGTCGACAGGGCCGAGGCGTTCACATGGAAGCGGTCGGCCGCGTCGAGGCCGGCGACCCCGAGGGACGTACGGAAGATGACGGCGACGAAGTACACGGAGACGCCGATGCCCCACACGGCCATGGCGCGTCGGCCGCCCGGAGGGTCGCCGGGGAGCCTCGTGTGGCTCATCGGACTTCACCCCGGGCGAGGTGGGAGAACCACTCGACATGGCTGTGGATCAGGCCTACGACCGCCTCCGCGTCGCCGGAGCGCAGGGCGTGAAGGATCTGCTCGTGCTCGGCGAGGGTCTTGGTGATGCGGTCCGGGTGGGCGTGCATCACGGCGACGCCCATCCTGAGCTGGCGGTCGCGGAGCTGGTCGTAGAGCCGGTTCAGGATCTCGTTGCCGCCGCTGCGGACGATCTCCGCGTGGAAGCAGCGGTCGGTGACGGCGGCGCCCGCCAGATCCCCGGCGGCGGCCTGCTCCTTCTGCTGGGCGAGCAGTTCCTCGAGGCGGGCGATGAGCCGCGGGGACGCCGGTACGGCCTTGCGCGCGGCGTGTTCCTCGACGAGCTGCCGCGTCTCCACCACGTCCGCGATCTCCTGGGCGGAGACGGGCAGGACCAGCGCCCCCTTTTTCGGGTAAAGCTTGATCAGCCCCTCGACCTCCAGGCGGAGCAGTGCCTCGCGGACCGGGGTCCGGGACACTCCCACGGCCACGGCGAGCTCGCCCTCGGTGAGCAGGGTCCCGCCCTCGTAGAGGCGGTCCAGAACGCCGTGCTTGACGTGGGCGTATACGCGGTCGGCGGCGGGGGGCTGTTTCACGGCCAGGCTCATGCCGACAGCTTAGATACAACGCGTACGCAAGATAGGACCCGTCCAGCATGCGGACCCCCGGCGGTCACCCCGGGCGCGGAAATCCACACCCGCCCCAACTGGCGCACAACCTTCCGTGCTATCTACGAGTCAGACATGTGCGGCCTCAGCTTTTTCCCCACCAACTCGGCCGCACCACAGGGTCATTCGACGTATTCGGGGTATTTAAGTTGATTACCGCCACCAAGGGCTTCCGGACCCGCAGAGCCGCAGCCGTCGCCCTGACGACCGGCGCAGTGCTCGCCACCGGAGCCCTCACCGCGGCACCCGCGCAGGCGCTGACGACGCCCACCATCACCGCCAAGGGCGGATTCCTGATGAACAGCGCGACCGGCGCGACGCTCTTCAGCAAGGCGCCCAACACGAAGCGGCTCACCGCTTCCACCACGAAGATCATGACCGCGAAGGTCGTCCTGTCGCAGTCGAACCTGAATCTCGACACCAAGATCACCATCAAGAAGGCGTACAGCGACTACATCGTCGCCAAGGGCGCCTCCTCCGCCCACCTGATCGTCGGCGACAAGGTCACCGTCCGTCAGCTGCTCTACGGGATGATGCTGCCGTCCGGCTGCGACGCCGCGATGGCCCTCGCCGACAAGTTCGGTACCGGCTCGACGGTCTCCGCGCGCACGAAGTCGTTCATCGCGAAGATGAACACGACGGCGAAGAGCCTCGGCATGACGAACACCAAGTTCGACTCGTTCGACGGCAACAGCAACGGCGCGAACGCCTCGACGCCGAAGGACCTCACGCTGCTCGCCCGCAACGTGATGAAGAACTCGACCTTCAAGTCCGTCGTCAAGACCAAGTCGTACACGGCGAAGACGGTCACGAAGACCGGCAGCACCCGCACCATGGCCGCCTGGGCGAACACCAACACCCTGCTCGGCTGGAACGGCACGCTCGGCATCAAGACCGGTTCGGGCACCCAGTCCAAGTACTGCCTCGTCTTCGCCGCCACGAAGAACGGCGAGTCCGTCATGGGCGCCGTCATGACGGCCCCCGACGCGGCCAACCGCACGGCCGACGTGAAGAAGCTCATCACGTACGGCTACGCGAAGATCAGCTGACGCCGGTCACGAAAGGGGTCCGTCGCCTGTGGGCGATGGGCCCCTTTCGTCATGCCTGACGCAAGGGGAACAAGAGAACTTCCCTCGCAATAGTGAACATCACTCGACTGGTTGGCATATTCGATTTCCTTCGCCCTAAGTTCCGCAGCGGAGGTGGTTCACATGATCGAACCCAGTAAGCGGCCCGAGGCGGGCAAAAGGCATGAGGCTATCGACGTCGGCGACTTCGTCTACGCGGCTACGGGAGCCCGGGTACGGAGGCTGACCATGCCGGACGGGGCGCATTGGTTCCCGGCGGTGGATGTGTGCAAGCGATTGGGGCACACCAACTCTCGGCAGGCTCTCGCCGACCATGTCCCCGACGACCACCGAGAGATTCTCGAGACCGTAACTGGAGCTTACGGTCTCAGCGTTCCTGCAGGTAGGGAGTGGCGCCGAGACCTGAATCTCATCGATCTCCAGGGTCTGATCCTTTTGGTCAACGCCTGTACGAAGCCCGCCTGTCTGCCCTTCAAACAGTGGGCCGCCGAGGTGATCGAAACCGTCCAGCGAGAGGGTTCCTACACCCTCGAAGAAGCCGAGGTACAGCCGTCCGAACCAGGCGCTCCCATCGCCTACGCCATGCCGGAGCAGGTCGCCGAGGCCATCGTCCGGCTTGAGGAGCGCAACCTTCACGCGGACGAACAACTCGCCGCCGCACAGCACAAGTCGATCGCGCTGCAAGAAGCGATCCTGGATACGCAGCGGGAAATGCTCGACATGCAGCGCGCCACCCTCGTCACGCAGCAAGCCATCGCCCTGGCAATGGAACGCATCGCGGACCGGTTCGACGCCCTTACTCTCGAACGCCCGGTATCCGCCGCCGAATTGTCCGCCGAGCCGACCACCGAGTCCGTGCTGGCCGACTGGCGGCGGCGGTTGTCGGTGACGGAGGACGTCTGGACCGTGGCCGTCGTCATCGCGCCGGTGCTCGTCGAGGAGGGTGAGCTGCGGCAGCCGCTCGAAGTGATCGCGGCCCGGACCGGACTGTCCGTGCGCCGCGTCAACGAATGCCTGCGGCTCCTGCGCAAGCACGCCTGCATCCGTGCTCAAGGGCCCACGGAGGACGGGGCCCCGGTGTACGTGCTCCATCAGCGCTGATCCCGTGAACGACTGAAGGGGCGGCCGCAATCCGAAGTTGCGGCCGTCCCTTCACCGTTGAACAACCTGTCCGGGCCGGACAGGTCACGCCCAGGTGATGAGTTTCTTCGGCTGTTCCAGGATCGCCGCCACGTCGGCCAGGACCTTGGAGCCCAACTCCCCGTCCACGAGACGGTGATCGAAGCTCAGCGCCAGTGTGGTGACCTGGCGGGCCTTGACCTTGCCCTTGTGGACCCACGGCTGGAGCCTGATCGCGCCGACGGCGAGGATCGCGGACTCGCCGGGCGGGAGGATCGGGGTGCCGGTGTCGACGCCGAAGACGCCGACGTTGGTGATGGTGACCGTGCCGCCCTGCATCGCGCCGGGGGAGGTGCGGCCGTCCTTCGCCGTCGCCACCAGCTCGCCCAGTGCCTCGGCCAGTTGCGGCAGCGTCTTCGCGTCGGCGTCCTTGATGTTCGGGACGATCAGGCCACGCGGAGTGGCCGCCGCGATGCCCAGGTTGACGTAGTGCTTGAGGACGATCTCCTGGTTCGCCTCGTCCCAGGACGCGTTGATGTCCGGGTGGCGTTTGATCGCGACGAGGAGTGCCCTGGCGATCAGCAGCAGGGGGTTCACGCGCAGCCCGGCGAACTCCTTGTCCTGCTTGAGCTCCTCGACCAGTTTCATCGTCCGCGTCACGTCCACTGTCACGAACTCCGTGACATGCGGGGCGGTGAACGCGGAGCCGACCATCGCCAGCGCCGTGGCCTTGCGGACTCCCTTGACGGGGACGCGGGTTTCACGGACGGCGTCGTACGACGCGGCAGGGGCCGCCGGCACGGGGGCCGTGACCGGAGCCGGGGCCTGCGTCACCGGTGCGGATGCAGGTGCGGATACGGATGCCGGCGCTTCGGCAGGGGCCGCCGCGTGTACGTCCTCGCGCGTGATGATGCCGTCCGGGCCGGTCGGGACCACCGTGGTGAGGTCGACGCCCAGATCCTTGGCGAGCTTGCGCACCGGGGGCTTGGCGAGCGGGCGGGACTCCACCACGGGGGCCGCCCCATGGCCGTTCAGCTCGGTCTGGATCGCCACCGACGCCTGCTGGACCGGGACGTCGGGGCCCTTGCGGGGCCGGCGCTTGGTCGAGGAGGTGGCCACGCCGTAACCGACCAGGACCGGCTGCCGCTTCTGCGGAACCCCGGGAGCCTCCGGGGCGGCGGGGGTCACGGGAGCCGCGGCCTCGGCCGGCTGCTCCGCTACCGGTGGCGCCGCCGCGGTGCCTCCCGACACGTCCACCGCGATGATCGACGTGCCCACGTCGACGGTGGTGCCCTCGGGGAAGCGCAGCTCGCGCACCACCCCGTCGTAGGGGATGGGCAGTTCGACGGCCGCCTTGGCCGTCTCCACTTCGCACACCACCTGGCCGTCCGTCACCGTGTCCCCGGCCTTGACGTACCACTTGAGGATCTCTGCCTCGGTGAGCCCCTCGCCCACGTCGGGCATCTTGAACTCGCGCACGGACGCTTCCGTCATCGTCGTCACGACCCTCTCCTCAGTACGCCAGGGCACGGTCGACGGCGTCGAGCACCCGGTCCAGGCCCGGCAGGTACTCCTCCTCCAGGCGGGCCGGCGGATAGGGGGCGTGGTAGCCGCCGACCCTGAGCACCGGGGCCTCCAGGTGGTAGAAGCAGCGCTCGGTGATCCGGGCCGCGATCTCCGCGCCCGAACCGAAGAACACCGGGGCCTCGTGGACCACGACCAGGCGCCGGGTCTTCTCCACCGAGGTCTGGATCGCGTCGAAGTCCAGCGGTGAGACCGACCGCAGATCCAGCACCTCCAGCGACCTGCCCTCCTCGGCGGCCGCGTCGGCGACCTCCTTGCACAGCTTCACCATCGGCCCGTAGGCGACGAGTGTCAGGTCGGTGCCCTCGCGGACCACCTGGGCCTTGTGCAGCGGACCGGGGATCGCCTCGGTGTTGACATCGCCCTTGTCCCAGTACCGCCGCTTGGGCTCGAAGAAGATCACCGGGTCGTCGCTCTGGATGGCCTGCTGCATCATCCAGTACGCGTCGAAGGAGTTGGACGGCGAGACCACCTTCAGCCCCGCCACGTGCGCGAACAGCGCCTCCGGGGACTCCGAGTGATGCTCGACCGCGCCGATGCCGCCGCCGTAGGGGATGCGCACCACGACGGGCATCTTGACCTTGCCCAGCGAGCGCGCGTGCATCTTCGCGAGCTGGGTGACGATCTGGTCGTAGGCCGGGAACACGAAGCCGTCGAACTGGATCTCGACCACCGGGCGGTAGCCGCGCAGGGCGAGGCCGATCGCGGTGCCGACGATCCCGGACTCGGCGAGCGGGGTGTCGATGACCCGGTCCTCGCCGAAGTCCTTCTGGAGGCCGTCGGTGACGCGGAAGACGCCGCCGAGCTTGCCGACGTCCTCGCCCATGACCAGGACCTTGGGGTCGGTGTCCAGGGCGCGCCTGAGCGACTCGTTGATCGCCTTGGCCAGGGCGATGTTTTTGAATGTCACAGTTTCCGCCGACATGATCAGGCCCCTTCCCCATCCGCGAACGACGCCTGGTAGGCGGCGAACTCGGCCCGCTCCTCGTCCACGAGCGCGTGTCCGTCCGCGTAGGCATGCTCGAACATGGCGAAACGGTCCGGGTCCGGCATGGCACGGACCGCCTCACGCACTCGCTTGCCCAACGCCTCGGACTCGGTCTCCAGTTCCGCGAAAAATCCCTCGTCCGCGTGGTTTGAGGCCTCCAGGTACCGGCGAAGGCGCAGGATCGGGTCCTTCGCCTCCCACGCCTCGCGCTCCTCGTCGGCCCGGTACTTGCTCGGGTCGTCGGAGGTGGTGTGGGCGCCCATCCGGTAGGTGTACGCCTCGACGAGCGTCGGGCCCTCGCCGTTCCGGGCGCGCTCCAGGGCCCACTTCGTGACGGCCAGCGACGCGAGCACGTCGTTGCCGTCGACCCGTACGCCGGGGAAGCCGAAGCCCTGCGCGCGCTGGTAGAGCGGGACGCGGGTCTGCTTCTCGGTCGGCTCGGAGATCGCCCACTGGTTGTTCTGGCAGAAGAACACCACCGGGGCGTTGTAGACCGCGGAGAAGGTGAACGATTCCGCCACGTCGCCCTGGCTGGAGGCCCCGTCGCCGAAGTAGGCGATGACCGCGGAGTCGGCGCCGTCCTTGGCGATGCCCATCGCGTAGCCGGTGGCGTGCAGCGTCTGGGAGCCGATGACGATCGTGTAGAGGTGGAAGTTGTTGCCGTTCGGGTCCCAGCCGCCGTTGTTCACGCCGCGGAACATGCCGAGCAGGTTGGTCGGGTCGACCCCGCGGCACCAGGCCACGCCGTGCTCGCGGTAGGTCGGGAAGACGTAGTCGTCGTCGCGCAGGGCCCTGCCGGAGCCGATCTGGGCGGCCTCCTGGCCGAGCAGCGAGGCCCACAGACCCAGCTCGCCCTGGCGCTGCAGGGAGGTGGCCTCGGCGTCGAAGCGGCGGGTGAGCACCATGTCGCGGTAGAGGCCGCGGAGCTCGTCGGGGGTGATACCGGCGACGTACTTGTCGTACGTGGCGTTCTTGACGCGCTTGCCCTCGGGCGTCAGCAGCTGAACCAGTTCGGGCTTGGTGCTCGGGGACTTCCTCGTCCCGGCGCTGCGTCGCGGCTTGCGCGCGGCAGTGCTCTCCACGGTCACGTGTGCTCCTCCGTCGGTCCGGCCCTCGGGGTTGCCGGGAGCTGGGGATCCCCCCAGCTCGTTCAGAGCCTGGGGAAGCGGCTCACCTGTTTCCGACTCCCGTGCACGGGGTGGGTGCCGCTCGGCCGGAACAGGCGTGACAGGTGCCCCGGCGAGCGCCCTGCAAGAATCACGTTACCCAGTGCCCCACATTTCTGTGAAACCCCCTTTGACCTGCGATTTTGCTTGGATTTCCAAGTAAATCGGGAAAGGGTCGTAGCAGCGCTGGTCACAGCCTTGCAGGAGGCCGGAGCAACGGCACGTTATCCCGTCTACCCAGGTCACCGGAAGACTTTCCGTGTTTGACTTACCGAGTGCGCGAAATCCGAAAAATCAGGGTATTTCTTGTCGACGACCATGAGGTGGTCCGGCGGGGTGTCCACGAACTCCTCTCGGTCGAGGGTGACATCGAGGTGGTCGGCGAGGCGGGTACGGCGGCCGACGCGCTGGTGCGGATTCCGGCCACCCGGCCCGACGTGGTGGTGCTGGACGTACGACTCCCCGACGGCAGCGGGGTCGAGGTGTGCCGGGAGATCCGCTCGCGTGACGACTCCGTGAAGTGCCTGATGCTGACCTCCTTCGCCGACGACGAGGCCCTCTTCGACGCGATCATGGCCGGCGCGTCCGGATACGCCCTCAAGGCCATCCGTGGCGCCGAACTGCTGGCCGCCGTCCGGGGTGTGGCCGCGGGCCGGTCCCTGCTGGATCCGGTGGCCACCGCGCGCGTGCTGGAGCGGCTGCGCGACGGCGGCGCCAAGCAGGACGACAGGCTCGCGCACCTCACCGACCGGGAGCGCAGGATCCTCGATCTCGTCGGCGAGGGTCTCACCAACCGGCAGATCGGTGAGCGGCTGCACCTCGCCGAGAAGACGATCAAGAACTATGTGTCGAGTCTGCTGTCCAAACTCGGCATGCAAAGACGCTCCCAGGCGGCCGCGTACGTGGCGCGTATGCAGGTCGAGCGGCGCCAGGACGTTTCAAGGACCTAGGTCCCTGTTGCTCGCCCTTCTTGTCGCGCACAGTTCCGGTATGTCCTCTGCCACGTCCTCTGCCACGCCCTGTGCCGAACAGTTCGCCGTCCGGCTGCTCGCCCGTACGGATCACGGCCGGGTCGCGACCAGCGTGCGCGCCCTGCCTTTCCTCGCCTTCGCCCGTCACATCGTGGCGGACGGCCGGGTCCTGCTCCGGATGCCCAGGAGCGTCGGCCACCACCGGGCGTGCGCGGGCAGCGTGGTGGCGTACGGCTCGGACAACCTGGGCTGCGCCCGGCCGGGGGAGGACCTGTGGTCGGCGCAGGTTGTGGGCGAGTGCGCGGCGTACGAACCCAGCGCCGCCGAGATCGACCGCTTCGGGGCCGCTCCGCGCCTCGTCGACGGGGAGCCGTACGAGCCCGTCTATCTGTCCGTGCGGCCGCGGTTCGGGACCGTGCACCTGACGGACAGCGGCCGGGAAAGCCTTTTCGGGCACCGCACATGACCGAAGGAGACTGACAGCGACCACCAGTGATCGTCCATGACTTGCTGTGACAACGCCCAGCTCACAGCATCGGCTCGTGCCCTAGCATCTGGCGCGTGCCGCGCTCTTCTGTACCACCCCTGATGCCTCACGCGCCCCCGCTGAGCGCCCTCCTCCGCCAGTACTCGGCCGGATCCGCCCTCGCCTGCGACCCCGTCGAACAGGGCCTCCTCAACCGCGGCTACCGGCTGCGCACGACCCGCGGCCGCTACTTCCTCAAGCACCACTTCGACCCCGAGACGGCCGCCCCGGAGGCCATCGTCCGCCAGCACCGGGCCACCCGGCGCCTGGCCGATCTCGGCGTCCCGGTGGCCCCGGCGCTCCCCGGCCGCGACGGCCGTACGGTCGCGGTCGTCGGCGGCCACGCCTACGCCCTCCATCCCTGGGTCGACGGCGGCCACCGTCACGGCGCCCAGCTCACCACCGGTCAGTGCGAACGGCTGGGGGCCCTGCTGGGGGTGGTGCACGCGAGTCTGGAGCGGGTGATGCCGACGCACGCACGCGTGCGTACCTGCCCCGTCGGCACCGACGCGGGCGCCGACCCCGTCACCACCTTCGCCCTCATCGACGACCTCCTCGCGCGCGTGCGCCGGCACCGGCCGGCCGACAGCTTCGACGAGCTGGCCCGGCACAGGCTCACGGAACGACGCGAACTGCTCGAGCAACACGTGGACCGGCGCCCTCCGCTCGGTGGCCCGGTGGGCTGGGTGCACGGCGACTTCCACCCCTTCAACCTGCTCTACCGGGGCGACGCGCCCGCCGCGATCGTCGACTGGGACCGGCTCGGCATGAAGCCCCGCGCGGAGGAGGCCGTACGGGCCGCCGCGATCTTCTTCGTACGGCCCGCGGGGACACTCGATCTGCCGAAGGTGCGGGCGTACGGGCGCGCCTACCGGCGTACGGCGGGAGCCAGTCCGTCGGAGCTCGCGGCGGCCGTGCACCGCGTGTGGTGGGAGCGCCTCAACGACTTCTGGATGCTGCGCTGGCACTACGAGCGCGGCGACACCCGCGCGGACCCCCAGTTCCCGGCGGCCTCGGCGCTGGTGGTGTGGTGGACGCGGGAGTACGACGCGGTGTGCGACGCGTTCGTGGGCTGAACCGATCGCGCACCTTCGTGGGCCGGACCGACCGTGAAACAGCACGCGCGCGTGAGACCCGTTTCCGGGCCCACGCGCGCGTGGAGGGCTCAGCGGATCAGACGCCGTCTCCGCCGTCCGAGCCGGCCACGAGGCCGCCGCCGTCGGTCGGATCGCCCGTGTCGGTGGGATCCGCGGGCGCCGTGTCCGTCGGCTCGGGTGCCGTGTCCGTCGGCTCGGGCGCCGTCTCGCTCGGCTCCGTCGCGGTGGGAGAAGGCGTGTACGACTGTGTGTACGACGGCGTATAGGACGGCGTGTAGCCCGAGCCGCCGGAGCTGCCGCTGTTGTCCGTGGACGTCTCGGTCGACTCGTCCGTCGCCTCGTCGCTCGGCGTCTCGCTGGCCGTCTGGTCGTCGGTGGTCTGCGAGGTGGTCGGCGACTTGGTGGTCCCGGTGCCGCCACCGCCCCCGCCACCGTTCTGGAGCGCCAGCGCGACGCCCGCCGCGATGGCGATCACCGCGAAGACGGCGAGTATCCACAGCTTGCCGCGGCCGCTGCCCCGGTTGCCGTGCCCCTCGAAGCCGCCGTCGTCCCCGCCGCCGTAGCCGGAGGGCAGGATCGGCTGGGGGATCTGGGTGGTGCCGGACGCGGCACCGGGGTGCGGCAGCACGCTGGTGCTCGCGAAGCCCGCGGAGGGCGTGTTCCGGCCGTCGTGCGCCGCCACCGGGCCGGTGTTCCAGGTGCCGGTGTGGCCACCCTGGTCGTACAGCATCTGCAAGCCGTACTGGACGAGCCCGCGCATCTCCTCGGCCGTCTGGAAGCGGTCGTCCGGCTCCTTGGCGAGCGAGCGCATGACCAGGCCGTCGAGCTCCGGCGGCACGGCCTGCGAGACCTCCGACGGGGGCGTCGGAATGTCCTGGACGTGCTGGTAGACCACCGAGAGCGGGGTCTCGCCGGTGAACGGGGGCCTGAGCGCGAGGAGTTCGTAGAGGAGGCAGCCCGTCGCGTACAGGTCGGAGCGGTGGTCGACGGCTTTGCCGAGCGCCTGCTCCGGGGAGAGGTACTGCGGAGTTCCCATGACCATGCCGGTCTGCGTCATCGTCGTCGACGCGCCGTGCAGGGCGCGGGCGATGCCGAAGTCCATCACCTTGACCGCGCCGTTGTGCGTGATGATCACGTTCGCCGGCTTGATGTCGCGGTGCACGATGCCGTGCTGGTGCGAGTAGGCGAGCGCCTCCAGCACACCCGAGACGATGATCAGGGCCTGCTCGGGCCCGGGCGCCTCGGCGTTGATCAGCAGGTCCCGGATCGTCCGTCCCTCGACGATCTCCATGACGATGTACGGCACCGACAGGCCGCCCACGAAGTCCTCGCCGGAGTCGTACACGGCGACGATCGCGTGGTGGTTGAGGCCGGCCACGGACTGGGCCTCGCGCGTGAAGCGGGCCTTGGAGGTCGGGTCCTCGGCGAGGTCGGCGCGGAGCAGCTTGACCGCCACGGTCCGGCCGAGCCGTACGTCCTCGGCCGCGAACACCTCGGCCATACCGCCCCGGCCGAGTCTGTGGGTCAGCCGGTACCGGCCGTCCCCGACCAGTCCGCCGTTACCCCACAGCTCTGGCGCATCCGACATTCCGCCGCCAGCCGCCTCGGGGTCGGACGGGCCCTGAGCGCGCTGCTGCTGTGCCATCGGTCCTCGCCGTCGTTTCTGCCCGCGGTGCGCGCGGTGTTGTTACGGTCTCCGTCGGCCACGCTACAGCCTTCACGCAAGCCGCCGGTCCGGGATGAGCCCGGGGACCGGCCCTGCACGGACCGGTCATCAAACCTGTACTACGTCTCGGCGTGCAAATCCTGTGTACCGGCGATGGAGCACCTGTAACGCCCGCGCGACCCTTCTTTCGCCCACGGTCACGCAACGGGCACCGCGCCGGACCCGTCGGCCGATGTCGCCGGGGCACCGAAGAAAAACCCTAACGAGCGTTTTCCACAGGCGAGACGAAGGGCCCGGCAGCGGACGCTGCCGGGCCCTTCACGAGTCCAGGGGGTTTACGGTCTTTACAGGTACGGCCCGCCCGAGCGGCCGACGGTACGCGGGTCACCGCCCTCCTCGTGGCCGCCGACGCCCGGGGGCAACGCGCGGCGCATCTGCTCCAGCTGGGCCCGCGCGGCCATCTGCTGGGCGAACAGCGTGGTCTGGATCCCGTGGAAGAGACCCTCCAGCCACCCCACCAACTGGGCCTGCGCGATCCGCAGTTCCGCGTCGCTCGGGGTCGAGTCCTCGTTGAAGGGCAGCGAGAGCCGCTCCAGCTCGTCCACGAGCTCGGGGGCCAGGCCGTCCTCCAGCTCCTTGACCGAGCTGTGGTGGATCTCCTTGAGGCGGGCCCGGCTGGCCTCGTCGAGGGGAGCCGCGCGCACCTCTTCGAGCAGCTGCTTGATCATGCTGCCGATCCGCATCACCTTCGCGGGCTGCTCGACCATCTCCGTGACCGGAACCTCGCGGGAGTCCTCGTCACCCCCGCCGCCCAGCGCCATCCCGTCCTGGCCCACGACCAGGATCTGGGGGGTTTCCGGCGAACCTTCGTTCCTCGGCATCTCCATGCCGCCATTCTCTCGCACCCGTACACCTGACTACTGGGGTGCCCCCGCCGAGCGCTGATCCACCGTCCACAGCACAGATGAACACCACAGATCCGCCCGGAATGCCGGTTCAGCGCCGGAATGCCAGTCTTGTTCCGTGACTCCCTGGCTGCACGCGACGGTACTGGTGATCGTGGTCGGGTCGAGCACGGCCGTCGTACCGCCGGGGGACCGGCCGCACGGGACGGAACACAGGTACGGCATCGAGCGGTCGTACGGCACGGAGCCGAGGCCACTCACCCCGACGGCCGTGTCCGCATCCCCCTCCGGTACCCCGGCACACCCGGGGCCGGCTCATGGACCGCGGTACCTGTCGGGTCCGTCGTCCCCGGGCCACGGCCCGCCGCGCGCCTCTCGCTCCCCCTCGGCCTCCGTCGCGCCCTCCCCCTCCGCCGCCACTCCCTCGCGTGCCGGAAGCCGCGCGGGTGAGGGCCGGGAGCGGCCCGGGCGGCGGGAGGAACCGGTGACGGAGGACGTGGACGACTCAGGTGACGACACCTCCGCCACCGAATCCGCCGAATCCACCGGTACCGACTCCGGCGACGGCGACCTGGCAGCCGTACCTCGGCGACCCCGGCAGACCGCCGTCGCATCACCCGCGCCACCGCCACGCTCGGAGCAGCGGCCGGTGGCCGGGCCCAAGGTGTTCATCCTGCCGCTCGGCACCGGGATGGTGCTGATCGGACTGGGGCTCGGGCTCGGCCTCCTCGCGCTGCGGTCGCGACGGGGCTAGGACGTGACCAGCAGGACCTTTCCGATGTGCCCGCTCTCCTCCACGACCCGGTGCGCGGCGCCCGCCTCACTCATCGGCAGCGCCCGGTCGACGACGGGACGGATGTGCCCGGCGTCCAGCAGCGGCCACACATGCTCCCGTACGGCCGCCACGATCGCCGTCTTCTCCTCCAGGGGCCGCGCCCGCAGCGAGGTCGCACTGATCGCGGCCCGCTTGCTCAGCAGCGTGGCGATGTTCAGCTCGCCCTTGATGCCGCCCTGCATGCCGATGATCGCGAGCCGCCCGTTGACGGCGAGGGCCTGGACGTTGCGGTCCAGGTACTTGGCGCCCATGTTGTCGAGGATGACGTCGGCACCCGCCCCGTCGGTGGCCTTCGCGATCTCCTCGACGAAGTCCTGCTCGCGGTAGTTGATCAGGATGTCCGCACCCAGCTCGGCACAGCGGTCCAGCTTCGCGCGCGTGCCCGCGGTCACCGCGACCTTGGCGCCGACAGCCTTGGCCAGCTGGATCGCCATCGTGCCGATGCCGCTGGAGCCGCCGTGCACCAGGAGCGTCTCGCCGGGGCGCAGGTGGGACACCATGAAGACGTTCGACCAGACCGTGCAGACCACCTCGGGCAGGGCCGCCGCCTGCTGCACGTCGACACCCTTGGGCACGGGCAGCAGCTGGCCCGCCGGTACGGCGACCTTCTGCGCGTAGCCGCCGCCCGCGAGCAGCGCGCACACCTCGTCACCGACGGACCAGCCGGAGACGCCGGTGCCGAGCGCCGCGATCCGTCCGGAAACCTCCAGGCCGGGGTAGGGGGAGGCGCCGGGCGGAGGGTTGTAGAAGCCCTGCCGCTGGAGGATGTCGGCGCGGTTGACGGCTCCGGCCACCACCTCGACCAGCACCTCGCCCTCACCGGCCACAGGATCCGGTACCTCGCTCCAGACCAGCGCCTCGGGCCCACCGGGTTCGGGAATCGTGATCGCATACATGGCCCCGACGCTACTCCCCGCCCTCCTCATGGCTAGCTCGACCTGTCCGGCCCCGAAATTGTCGTGCACGACCGATGAATTCGCGCGACGGTAAAGGTCTCCCCATGCGTAACCCAAGTACGCGGAAGGACACACCATGAGCCAGCCCACGTCAGCCATGGCCATCGAAACCGCAGGCCTGGTGAAGACGTTCGGCGAGACCAGGGCCGTCGACGGAGTCGACCTCGCCGTGCCGGCCGGCACGGTCTACGGCGTCCTGGGGCCGAACGGCGCCGGCAAGACCACCACCGTGAAGATGCTCGCCACTCTCCTGCGGCCCGACGGCGGCCAGGCCCACGTCTTCGGCCACGACGTGGTCCGCGAGGCCGACGAGGTCCGCGGCCGGGTCAGCCTCACCGGGCAGTACGCCTCCGTCGACGAGGACCTCACCGGCAGCGAGAACCTGATCCTGCTGGGCCGCCTCCTCGGCCACCACAAGAAGGCCGCACGCGTGCGTGCCGGTCAGCTCCTGGAGGCCTTCGGGCTCACGGACGCGGCCGGAAAGCAGGTCAAGCACTACTCCGGTGGCATGCGGCGCCGTATCGACATCGCCGCCTCCATCCTCAACACCCCCGATCTGCTCTTCCTCGACGAGCCGACCACCGGGCTCGACCCGCGCAGCCGCAACCAGGTGTGGGACATCGTGCGTGCGGTCGTCGCCCAGGGCACGACCGTGCTGCTGACCACGCAGTACCTGGACGAGGCCGACCAGCTGGCCTCCCGGATCGCCGTCATCGACCACGGCCGGGTGATCGCCGAGGGCACCAAGGGTGAGCTGAAGGCCTCCGTGGGGGCCGGAACCGTACATCTGCGACTGCGCGACGGCCGGCAGCGGCCCGAGGCGGCGGAGATCCTGCGCCGGTCCCTGGACGCGCAGGTGCAGCTGGAACCCGACTCGGTCGCCCTGACGGCCAGGCTCGACTCCGCGGCCGGTGACACGGCCGCCGAACAGGCCTCCCGCGCCCTCGCCGAACTGGCTCGCACCGGCATCACCGTCGACAACTTCTCGCTGGGCCAGCCCAGCCTGGACGAGGTGTTCCTCGCCCTCACCGGACACCCCACCCAGGACAGCCAGAACACCGAGGAGATCGCGGCATGAGCACCGTGACCCAGACCGAGGCCCAGGATCTCGCCCCCGTCAGCGCCGAGTCGCTTGCCGCACTGCTGGTCACCGGGGAGCGGCCGCCGCGCCCGAGCGCGCTGTCGGCCTCGTTGACCTTCGGCTGGCGGGCGATCCTCAAGATCAAGCACGTGCCGGAGCAGCTCTTCGACGTCACCGCGTTCCCGATCATGATGGTGCTGATGTACACGTACCTGTTCGGGGGCGCCCTGGCCGGGTCCCCGACGGAGTACATCCAGTTCCTGCTGCCGGGCATCCTGGTGATGTCGGTCGTGATGATCACGATGTACACCGGTGTCTCGGTCAACACCGACATCGAGAAGGGCGTCTTCGACCGCTTCCGCACGCTGCCGATCTGGCGGCCCTCGGTGATGGTCGGCTATCTGCTCGGTGACGCCCTGCGCTACACCATCGCGTCCGTGGTCATGCTCGTCGTCGGCCTGGTCATCGGCTACCGCCCCGACGGCGGGTTCGGCGGGGTGATCGCCGGGATCGCGCTGCTGGTCGTGTTCTCGTTCGCGTTCTCGTGGATCTGGACCATGTTCGGGCTGCTGCTGCGCACCGAGAAGTCGGTGATGGGCGTCAGCATGATGGTGATCTTCCCGCTGACCTTCCTGTCCAACGTCTTCGTCGACCCGAGGACCATGCCGGGCTGGCTCCAGGCCTTCGTCAACAACAGCCCGATCACTCATCTGTCCTCGGCCGTCCGGGAACTGATGGCGGGTGACTGGCCGGCCGACGAGATCGCCTGGTCCCTGGGGTGGGCGGGCCTGTTCGTCGCGGTCTTCGGGCCGGTCACGATGCGGCTCTACAACCGCAAGTGATCAGTTCGGAGGCAGGGGGGCGGACGTCGGGCACAAGTGATCAGTTCGGGGGCAGGGGTCGCATGTCGGGTGCCACCTGGGTGCCCGGCGACGCCCGCACGATCGTGATCAGCCGGTCCGTCAACTCCAGTGTCCCGACGGCCGGATCGTCGTATCCGAGCACCCGGTGTCCGCGGACGATGCTCACCACCAGGTCCTCCGTCTGCCGCGGCTTCATTCCCACCTCGGCCTTTATGACCGGCCGTTCGACGATGTCGAGCCCGCTGCCCTGCTGGATCAGGTCCTCCATCACCATGCCCGCGGCAGGGCTCAGCACCGAGAGACCGAGGAGCCGGCCGGCCGCGCTGGCGCTGGTGATCACCGCGTCCGCGCCGGACTGCTTGAGGAGCGGCGCGTTCTCCTCCTCACGCACGGCGGCCACGATCTTCGCTGTCCTGTTCATCTGCCGGGCCGTCAGCGTCACGAGGACCGCGGTGTCGTCACGCTGCGTCGCGATGATGATCTGGCGGGCCCGGTGCACCTCTGCCTGCTTGAGCACATCGCTGCGCGTCGCGTCCCCCATGACACCCGCGTAGCCGTCGGCGGTCGCGGCCTCGATGACCTTGCCACTCGGGTCGACCACCACGACCTGCTCCTTCTTCAGCCCGGTCACACAGACGGTCTCGATCGCCGACCGCCCCTTCGTGCCGAAACCGACGACGACGGTGTGGTCGCGCAAGGTGGACCTCCAGCGGTTGAGTCGCCACTCCTCCCGGGTGCGTTCGGTGAGAACCTCGAGCGTCGTACCGACCAGGACGATCAGGAACAGCACCCGCAGGGGCGTGATGACGAAGATGTTGGTGAACCGGGCTGCGTCACTGACCGGGGTGATGTCGCCGTATCCGGTGGTCGAGAGGGTGACGGTCGCGTAGTAGAAGGAGTCGAGCAGGTCGACGGACCCGTCGGAGTTGTCGTTGTAGCCGCCATGGTCGGCGTAGACGATCAGAGCGGTGGCGACCAGCAGGAACAGGGCCAGGAACAGCCGTTTGGCGACCTGTCTGAAGGGATGCTCCACCATCTTCCTGGGGAGCTTCACCTTGCGGGTCACGAGATGCTCGTCCGCCTGCCGGGCGATCGCGTCATGGCCCGGAAGTTTCACGTGAAACACACCCCGATTCCGGCGGACGCCCAGGGCAGATCGAGGAGTTCGGTCTCCTGCCCCGGCCGGGCACCTCCGGGCGGTACGACGGCGAGCGCGTCGGCGGCGGCGATGCCCCGCAGCATGGCCGGACCGTTGTAGTGCAGCGGAACCGCCTCGTCGCCGCGCAGGACGACGGGGACGAGCCGGGTGTCGTACGGGTGGCCGTGCGCCTCGTCCCTCAGGGGCAGTGTGTACGGCTCCGGGGTCGGATGCGCGGCCAGGGCGCGCAGCAGCGGCTCGGCGAGTGTGAGCAGGCCGGAGACGGCGGCCAGGGGATTGCCCGGCAGACCGACGAGGTGCTGGTTCTCCTTGGTGCGGGCCAGCAGCATGGGGTGGCCGGGGCGCACCTTGACGCCGTCGACCAGGAGTTCGGCGCCGATGCGGCGCAGGGTGGGATGGACATGGTCGACGGGTCCGGCCGCGGTGCCGCCGGTCGTGACGATCACATCGGCCGCGGAACGGGTGACCGCCTTGTGCAGGGCCTCCGCCGAGTCCCCGAGTCGGCGTACGGCGGTGACCTCGGCGCCGACAGCGCGCAGCCAGGGCGGGAGCATCGGGCCGAGCGCGTCCCGGATCATGCCGTCCCGCGGGGTGCCCTCGGTGAGCAACTCGTCGCCGAGGACGAGGACTTCGACGCGAGGACGGGGCACGGCGGCGACCGTGTCGTACCCGGCGGCCGCGGCCAGGCCCAGGACGGCCGGGGTGACGAGGGTGCCGGGGGGCAGGAGCTGGTCGCCGCTGCGGCACTCCTGTCCGCGCGGCCGGATGTCCTGGCCGTGCACGACCTCTCGGGTGGCGTGCAGCCGGCCCTTCTCGTCGATCTGTCCATGCTCGCTGCGCAGGACGCCGGTGGTGTCCGGGGGGATGCGGGCGCCGGTGGCGATACGGGCCGCCTCGCCGTCGGTGAGGGGAGCGGACTCGGCCTGCCCGGCCAGTACGCCCCCCTCCCGCACGGCCCAGGGGCCCGGCCCGGCGACCGCCCAGCCGTCCATGGCCGAGGTGTCGAAGGAGGGAAGGTCGGTGAGGGCGTCGAGGGGGGCGGCCAGGGTGAGGCCCAGGGCGTCGTCGAGCCGTACGGAGACCGGGGCGCGGCGGGCGCTGCGGGTGACGGCGTGCGCGGCCCGGGCGGCGGTCGCGCGAGCCTCGGGCCAGGGGGTCGCCTTGTGGTGAGCCTCCGGGCGGTGTCCTGGCCCGTGCCGCGGTCCGTGCTCCGGGTCCGGGGCGCCCGGCGCGGGCACCTGGTCGCCCGGGGTGCGGTCGTGGTCTTCCCTCACGAGGGCCAGCGCCTCCTCGACGTCGAGTTCGTCGGCGTCTTCGGCGTGTCCGGCACTCTCGCCGGTGCGCAGTGACCGGGCCGTCATCCGGCGTCCGGGCGGGCGTCGGAGGCCCCGTCGGGTGTGGCGGCGGCGTCCTCGTCGGCCCAGCGCAGGGCCAGGGCAGCGGCCTTGCGGGAGGCCTCGGCGACAGCCTCGGGACCGCCGCCTGCCTGTGCGGCCGCATAGCCGACCAGGAAGGTGGTCAGCGGTGCCGCGGGCCTGGCCACGCCGTGGGCGGCGTCACGGGCGAGGTCGAGCAGCACGCCGGTGTCGACGTCGAGGTCGATGCCCAGCTCGTCCTTGACTGCGGAAATCCATTCATCCAACACGTGCCCATGCTCCCTGATGCGTGCCCTGGCGGTGGCGATGTCGTCCCAGGTGTCGCAGTCGAAGGACGCGACGGGGTCGGGGACGCGGGTGAGGTCGAGCACTGCGGTCAGCCGGCGCAGGGGGAGGCCGGTGAGGCTGCCGTGCTCCTTCGTGAGTGCGGTGAGCTCATGGCGCAGTGAGGGCGAGCGGTACGCGGCCACCAGCGGCTGGTCGCGGCCGTCGGCGTCGGTGAGCAGCACACCGTCGGCGCCGCCCGTGCGCAGGACGGTCAGCAGCAGCCGTACGGTGCCCTCCTGGAGGAAGGGCAGGTCGGCGGAGACCACCAGGACGTGCCTGGCCGTGGTGTGCCTGAGGCCGGCGTCGAGGGCGGCCAGCGGACCGCCGCCGGGCGGGTCCTCGCGGGCCCAGGTCACCGGTCGGGCGGTGGGACGGGGGTCGGCGACGACGACGGTGGTGCGGGCGCCGACGCAGGCCGCGAGGACCCGGTCGAGCAGGGCCCGCCCGCCCACCCTGACACCGGGCTTGTCGGCACCGCCGAGCCGCCGGGCACCACCCCCGGCGAGCACGACCACGTCGTACACGGGATCGGCGCCCGGGTCGGCCAGGGGCTCGTACGAGGTCACCCCCTGAGTATGCGTGCCACCGCGATCACAGGGAACGTGCGGGCGGCGCCGCGATCGCCGGGGCGGCCCGCGCACGGCACCGCCATGACGGGAGGCGCGAGGCGGCGCCGCGATCAGAGCGTGCGCAGCAGGACCGTCGGCTGTTCCACGCAGTCCGCCACGTACCGCAGGAAGCCGCCCGCCGTGCCGCCGTCGCAGACCCGGTGGTCGAAGGTGAGCGAGAGCTGGACGACCTGGCGCACCGCGAGCTCGCCCTGGTGCACCCACGGCTTGGGGACGATGCGGCCGACGCCGAGCATGGCCGCCTCGGGGTGGTTGATGATCGGTGTCGAGCCGTCGACACCGAACACGCCGTAGTTGTTCAACGTGAAGGTGCCGCCGGTGAGTTCCGCGGGGGTGAGGGAGCCGGTGCGGGCCGCCTCGGTCAGCCGGGTGAACTCGGCGGACAGCGACTCGGCGTCGCGCGCGTGGGCGCCCTTCACGACCGGGACGACCAGTCCCCGCTCCGTCTGCGCGGCGAACCCGAGATGCACGGCGTCCAGCCGCACGATCTCCCTGGCCGCCATGTCCACGGTGGAGTTGAGCTCGGGGAAGCGGGCGAGGGCGGCGGTGCAGATGCGGGCGAGCAGCGCGAGCAGGGAGATCTTCGGCCCCCCGGCGGCGTTCATCGCCGCCCGTGCCCGCATCAGCTCCGTCGCGTCCGCGTCCACCCAGCAGGTGGCGTCGGGGATCTCGCTCCGACTGCGCGACAGCTTGTCGGCGACGGCGCCTCGGACGCCCTTGAGGGGAACACGGGTCCCTCCGGGGGGTGTCACAGGGGCTGTCTCCGGGGCGGCGGTCGGCGCGGGGGTCGCAAGCGTCTGTACGGCCGCGGCACGCAGGGCGTACTCGACGTCCGCCCGCAGGATCAGCCCGTCGGGGCCGGTGCCGATGAGCTTCCTGAGGTCGAGGCCGTTCTCGCGCGCGAGCCGGCGCACCAGGGGCGAGATCACGGGAACGGGCCCGTCCACCACGGCCTCGGACGCACCGGCCCGCCCGGGCGCGATCGCCCCGGACCCGTCGACCCGCCCTGCCCCGGGCGCGTCCCGTCCGGCCGTCTCCGCCGGGAGCCCGTCGTTCCGCTCCACAGCCGGCTCGGCGGCGATGCTCCGGCCGTTCGCCGCCGCGGCCACGCGAGGGGCCGGCCGTACCCTCTGCCGCCGCGCGGGTGCCTCCGAGGTGCCGTACCCGACAAGTACGTTCCCCGAGCCCTCCGTCGAAGCGCCGGAGTCCGCCGCTCCGACCGCCACCGTGATCAGCGGCGCCCCCACGGGAAGCTCCGTGCCCTCCTCGCCGAAGCGGGCCGTGACCACCCCGGCGTAGGGGCAGGGGACGTCGACCATCGCCTTGGCCGTCTCGACCTCGACGACCGGCTGGTCGACCGCGACGACGTCGCCGACCTCGACCAGCCAGCGGACGATCTCCGCCCCGGTCAGGCCCTCGCCGAGATCCGGCAGCCTGAACTCCAGCACCTGCGCCATCAGCTCTCCGCCTCCCACTGAAGACGCCCCACGGCGTCCAGGATCCGGTCCACACCGGGCAGGTGGTGACGTTCCAGCATCGGCGGCGGGTAGGGAATGTCGAACCCTGCGACGCGGAGCACCGGTGCCTCCAGATGGTGGAAGCAGCGCTCGGTGACCCGGGCCGCGATCTCTCCGCCCGGTCCGCCGAACCCACCCGACTCGTGCACGACGACCGCACGTCCGGTCCGCCGTACCGAGGCCGAGACCGTGTCGTCGTCGAACGGCACCAGTGAGCGCAGGTCGACGACCTCGAGGTCCCACCCCTCCTCGCGCGCGGCCTCGGCGGCTTCGAGGCACACGGGGACGGACGGCCCGTACGTGATGAGTGTGGCGCTCCGGCCCGAGCGCCGCACCACCGCGCGGCCTATCGGTTCAACGGGCTGTGGATCGTCCGGGTTCCAGGAGTCCTTCGACCAGTACAGCCGTTTCGGCTCCAGGACGACGACCGGGTCGTCGGAGGCAATGGCCGCGCGCAGCAGGCCGTAGGCGTCGGCGACGGTCGCGGGCGTGACGACATGGAGCCCTGGGGTCGCCATGTAGTACGCCTCGGAGGAGTCGCTGTGGTGTTCGACCCCGCCGATGCCGCCGCCGTAGGGGACGCGGATGGTGATCGGGAGCGGCATCGCGCCGCGTGTGCGGTTGCGCATCTTCGCCACGTGGCTGATGAGCTGCTCGAACGCCGGGTAGGCGAAGGCGTCGAACTGCATCTCCACGACCGGGCGCAGCCCGTACATCGCCATGCCGACGGCTGTGCCGAGGATGCCCGCCTCGGCGAGGGGGGTGTCCGTGCAGCGGTCCTCGCCGAACTCCTTGGCGAGTCCGTCGGTGACGCGGAAGACACCGCCGAGGGTGCCGACGTCCTCGCCCATGACGTGCACGGTGGGGTCGGCCGCCATCGCGTCGCGCAGCGCGCGCGTGAAGGCCTGTGCCATGGTGGCCGGCTTGAGGGCGACGGTGGTCATCGGGTGTCCCCCTCGGCCTCCAGCTCGGCCTGCAGCACGGCCTGCTGCTCGCGCAGCTGCGGGGTGGGCTCGGCGTAGACGTGCGCGAAGAGGTCCATGGGGTCGAGGACCGGGTCCTGGTTCATGCGCTCGCGCAGGGCGGCGGCGAACACCTCGGCGTCCTGGCGTACGGCCTCGATGCCGGCCTCGTCGATCAGTCCGCGCTCGGTCAGTTCGTGCTCCAGGAGGGCGATCGGGTCGTGCCCGCGCCAGGTCTCGACCTCGGCGTCGCCGCGGTAGCGGGTCGCGTCGTCTGCGTTGGTGTGGGCGTCCACGCGGTACGTGATCGCCTCGACCAGGGTGGGACCGCCGCCCGCGCGCGCGTGCCGTACGGCGGCGCTGAGGACCTCGTGCACGGCGGCCGCGTCGTTGCCGTCGACCAGACGGCCCGGCATGCCGTAGCCGACGGCCTTGTGGGCCAGTGAGGGGGCCGCGGTCTGCTTGGCGAGCGGGACGGAGATGGCGAAGCCGTTGTTCTGGACGAGGAAGACGACCGGCGCCTGCCAGACGGCGGCGAAGTTCAGCGCCTCGTGGAAGTCGCCCTCGCTGGTGCCGCCGTCGCCGACCATGGCGAGCGCGACCACGTCGTCGCCCTTGAGGCGGGCGGCGTGCGCGAGCCCCACGGCGTGCGGGAGCTGGGTGGCGAGGGGGGTGCACAGAGGGGCGACGCGGTGCTCGCGCGGGTCGTAGCCGGTGTGCCAGTCGCCGCGCAGGAGGGTCAGCGCCTGGACGGGGTCCAGGCCGCGGGCGACGGCGGCGAGGGTGTCGCGGTAGCTGGGGAAGAGCCAGTCGCGGTCCTGCAGGGCGAGCGCGGCGGCGACCTCGCAGGCCTCCTGGCCGGTGCTGGAGGGGTAGACCGCGAGACGGCCCTGCTTGGTGAGGGCGGTGGCCTGCGTGTTGTAGCGGCGACCGCGGACCAGTTCGGCGTGCAGTCGGCGCAGGAGGGCCGGATCGGCCTTCGCGGCCGCGTCGGTGCCGAGGACCCGGTACGGCTCGGGGTCGGGCAGCAACGGCGCGGGGTCCGTGCGGGGCTGCCAGGCGGGCGGCGGTGATGGCCGGTACGCGCCCCGCTGCTCCATGACCGTCATGACGGCACCTCCTCGTGGGAGACGGCTTCGGACGCATCACGGCTGTGAGGCGTCTCACCTACCGATTGTTCGGTCGTCGGCACATTTTGGCTACAGGCCCCCTCAGGCTGTGGACAAACGGTTCTCCACAACCTGAGATGGACGCAGTACGTCCATGGTAGGGAGGCGGGGGGACATGGCACCTGAACAAATGGCCGACGGCACGGAGGGCGGCACCCCGCTCCCGCCCCCGCGTCCCCTCGACGCCATCGATCAGGACATCCTCCAGATGCTCCAGGCGGACGGCCGTGCGTCGATACGGTCGGTCGCCGAGCGGGTCCATGTCTCGCGCGCCAACGCCTACGCGCGCATCAACCGCCTCGTCGAGGACGGCGTCATCCGCGGCTTCGGGGCCCGCGTCAACCACGAACGCGCGGGACAGGGCACCTCGGCCTACATCACCCTGAAGATCGTCCAGAACTCCTGGCGCACGGTCCGCGAGCAGCTCAGACAGCTGCCCGGGGCTTCGCACATCGCGCTGGTCGGCGGTGACTTCGACGTGCTGCTCCTCGTCCACACCCCGGACAACAGATCCCTGCGCGAACTCGTCCTCACCCGCCTCCAGGCGATCCCCGAGGTCCTCAGCAGCCGCACCCTGCTGGTCTTCGAGGAGGAGGACCTGGAGCCGCAGAGCTGACCTCAGGACGTCTTTCGCAGCCCTTCGAAGACCAACTGCGCCACCGCGTCCGTCACTTCGCGCTCACTGCCGCCCCGTCCGTCCGGCCGGTACCACTCCACGACGGAGTTGATCATGCCGAACATCAGCCGGGTCGCGAGCCGTACCTCCACGTCACCGCGCACGTCCCCGTCCGCGGCCGCCGCCTTCAACAGCTCGGCGACCCGGTGGTCGAAGTCGCGGCGCCGCTCCAGGGCCCAGCGCTCGGTGCCGGTGTTGCCGCGCACCCGCAGCAGCAGTGTCACGTACGGGAGTTCGGCGATCAGTACCTCGACCATGCGCCGCACCACGTACTGCAGGCGCTCGGAGGCACGCCCCACGCGCGCGTGCTCCTCGTCGAGGATCCCGAAGAGGCCGTCCAGGGCCCGGCTGACCGCCCGGCGCAGCAGCTCCTCCTTGCCGGAGACATGGTGGTAGATCGACGACTTGGAGATGCCGGCGGCCTTGGAGAGGTGCTCCATGGACGTGCCGTCGTAGCCGCGCTCGTTGAAGACCTGGACGGCGACGGACAGCAGCGTGTCCGGGGTGTACGTGTCGCGCTTGGCGGTCGTCATGAGGTGCTGCCCTCCCGCTTGTCGGAGGCGTACGCGTGGCGGTACAGGGCGAGCGACGGCGCGTACCGCCCCGAGGGGTCGCGCATGTGCAGGTCGTCGAGGAGGGCGTAGGCCCAGTTGCGGCCGAGCCTGCGGCTCCACTCGAACGGGCCCAGCGGATAGTTCACGCCGAGTCGCATCGCGGTGTCGATGTCCTCCTCGGTGGCCACGCCCTTGGCCACGGCGTCGTGCGCGAGGTCGACGATCCGGGCGACCGTACGGGCGACGATCATTCCGGGGACGTCACCGATGACGCTGACGTCCTTGCCGAGCGCCTGGAACAGCCCGACGGCCTCGGCAAGGGTCTGCTGCGAGGTGTCCTGGGAGGCGGACAGCGCGATGCGGGTGGCCCTGCGGTAGTCCAGCGCGAGGTCGAAGTAGACGACGTCCCGGAACTCCACCGAGGTCTGCCCGTCGGCGAGCGCGAGCTGACCACCGCTCGGCATGACCAGCCGGGTGCCGTGGTCCTCCTCGTCCTCGCGGACCTGGATGCCCGTCTCGCGGATCAGGGCGAGCAGTTCGGACGCGGGGCCCAGGTCGCCCTCGGCGACGACGTACGCGGGCGGCTGGGCCGGTTCCGCGGTGTGCGGCTCGTCGCGCTCGGCCCCGTCCGTGTAGTCGTACCAGCCCTGCCCGCTCTTGCGGCCCAGCCGGCCCGACTCCACCAGGCGTTGCTGGGCGAGCGAGGGCGTGAAGCGCACGTCCTGGAAGAAGGCCCGCCACACGGAGTGCGTGACGGACTCGTTGACGTCCTGGCCGATCAGATCGGTCAGTTCGAACGCGCCCATCTTGAAGCCGCCGGACTCGCGCAGCACGGCGTCGATGGTGGCGGGCTCGGCGCCCTGGGCCTCGTGGACCGCGAAGGCCTCGGCGTAGAACGGCCGGGCGATGCGGTTGACGATGAAGCCGGGGGTGTCGGCGCAGGCAACCGGCGTCTTGCCCCACGCGCGCGCCGTCTCGTACGCGCGTGTGGCCGACGAGACGTCGGTGGCGAACCCGGAGACCACCTCGACCAGCGGCAGCAGGGGCGCCGGGTTGAAGAAGTGCAGGCCGACGACACGGCCCGGGTTGCGCAGGGCGCCGGCGACGGCGGTCACCGACAGGGAGGAGGTGTTGGTGGCGAGCAGGCAGTCCTCGTCGACGACGTCCTCCAGCTCGCGGAACAACTGCTGCTTGACGTCCAGCCGCTCCAGGACGGCCTCGACCACCAGGGCGCAGTCCGCGAGGTCGGTGAGGTGCTCGGCGGGTACGAGACGGGTGCGCGCCGCGTCCCGGTCCGACGCGGTGAGCCGGTCCTTCTCGACGAGCCGGTCCAGCCGGGCGCCGATCGCGTCGGCGGCCTCCCGTGCGCGACCGGGCACGGCGTCGTACAGCCGCACGAAGTGCCCGGCGACCAGCGCGACCTGGGCGATGCCCTGGCCCATGGTGCCGGTGCCGACGACGGCCACGGGGCTGTTGAGGTCGAGTGCTGTCATGTGCGCGATCCTCCCGCACGGCGTTTTCCACAGATGCGGCGGACCCCCTTGTCCCGACCGATCGTTCGGTTACTCTAACCCTGAGTGGCTGTTCCTGCCCATGTTTCTGCCCAGGTCATGAGCTCGACGAAGAGTTCGAAAGACGAGGAGTTGGTCCCGCATGGCCGCCGAACCGACCGCCCACCAGCTGATCGCCAAGCACCGGCCCACCCTCGACCAGGCGCTCGAAGCGATCCGCACACGCGCGTACTGGTCCCCGCACCCCGAGCACCCCAAGGCCTACGGCGAGAACGGCAGCCTCGACATGGCGGCGGGGAAGGCCGCCTTCGACGCCCTTCTGGGCGCCCGCCTCGACCTCGGCCAGCCCGGCACGGACGACTTCGTCGGCGGTGAGGTCTCGCCGTACGGCATCGAGCTGGGCATCGAGTACCCGCACGCGGACGTCGACGTGCTGCTGCCCGCGATGAAGGCGGGCCAGAAGGCCTGGCGCGACGCGGGTGCGGAGATCCGCGCGATGGTCTGTCTGGAGATCCTGGGGCGGATCAGCGCCCGGACCCACGAGTTCGCTCACGCGGTCATGCACACCAGCGGCCAGGCGTTCATGATGGCGTTCCAGGCGGGCGGCCCGCACGCCCAGGACCGCGGCCTGGAAGCGGTGGCGTACGCGTACGCGGAGCAGGTCCGCACACCCGACACCGCGCAGTGGAGCAAGCCGCAGGGCAAGCGCGACCCGCTCGCGCTCACCAAGCGGTTCACGCCGGTCCCGCGCGGGATCGGCCTGGTCATCGGCTGCAACACCTTCCCGACGTGGAACGGCTACCCGGGCCTGTTCGCCTCTCTCGCCACCGGCAACGCCGTGCTGGTGAAGCCGCACCCGCGCGCGGTGCTGCCGCTCGCGCTCACGGTTCAGATCGCGCGCGAGGTCCTGAGCGAGACCGGCTTCGACCCGAACCTGGTCGCGCTCACCGCCGAGCGCCCCGGCGAGGGCATCGCGAAGACCCTGGCCACGCGCCCGGAGATCCGGATCATCGACTACACGGGCTCGACGGCGTTCGGCGACTGGCTGGAGGCCAACGCCCGCCAGGCGCAGGTCTACACCGAGAAGGCCGGCGTCAACACCGTGCTCGTGGAGTCGGCCGGCGACTACAAGGGGATGCTCGCCAACCTGGCCTTCTCTCTGTCGCTGTACAGCGGCCAGATGTGCACGACCCCGCAGAACCTGCTGATCCCCCGGGACGGCATCCGCACCGACGAGGGCCCCAAGACCTTCGACGAGGTGGTCGCCGACCTGGCCCGCTCGATCGACGGCCTCCTCGGCGACGACGCACGCGCGAACGGCCTGCTGGGCGCGATCGTGAACCCCGATGTGAAGTCCCGTCTGGAGGCGGCTGCGGGGCTGGGTGAGGTCGCCCTCGCGTCCAGGGAGATCCGCAACCCGGAGTTCCCGGACGCGGTCGTCCGTACGCCCGTCGTCGTCAAGCTGGACGGCGCCAAGCCGGACGACGAGGCCGCCTACATGAGCGAGTGCTTCGGACCCGTCTCCTTCGCCGTCGCGGTCGACTCGGCGGCCGACGCGGTGGAGCTGCTGCGGCGCACGGTCCGTGAGAAGGGCGCGATGACGGTCGGGGCGTACACCACGGACGACGAGGTCGAGCAGGCCGTCCAGGAGGTCTGCCTGGAGGAGGCGGCCCAGTTGTCGCTGAACCTCGCCGGCGGGGTGTACGTCAACCAGACGGCCGCGTTCTCCGACTTCCACGGCTCGGGCGGCAACCCGGCGGCGAACGCCGCCCTGTGCGACGGCGCGTTCGTCGCCAACCGGTTCCGCGTGGTCGAGGTCCGCCGGGACGCCTAGGAACCGGCGAGACTCCAGTGGTAGAGCGTCATCGCCACGCTCGTCGCCAGGTTGTAGCTGGAGACCTGGGGGCGCATGGGAAGCGCGACCAGGTGATCGGCACGCGCGCGTAGTTCGGCGGACAGGCCACTGCGCTCGGAGCCGAACGCGAGGACGGCGTCGTCCGGGAGCTTCACACCCCGGATGTCGTCGCCCTCGGGGTCCAGCGCGAACACCGGGCCGGTCGGCAGCTCGGCGACGGTGAGCCGTTCCACCGCGGTCGCGAAGTGCAGGCCCGCCCCGCCGCGCACGACCGTCGGGTGCCAGGGGTCGAGGGTGCCCGTGGTGACCACTCCCGTCGCCCCGAACCCCGCGGCCAGCCGGATCACGGCCCCCGCGTTGCCGAGGTTGCGCGGGTTGTCGAGGACCACGACGGGGGCGGTACGCGGCGTGTGCGCCAGCTTCTCGAGATGGACGGCCCGGGACGGTCGTACGGCCAGTGCCGCCACCTCGGTGGGGTGCGGGCGCGGCACGAGGGCCCGGTACACCGTCTCCGGGACCTGTGTCAGCAGCGCGTCCAGGGTGGGCCGTACGTCCGGCGCCATTTCCTCGGCCAGGGCGAGCGCGGCACCCCTGTCGACGGTGACCGCTACCGGGACCTCGGCCCCGAAGCGCACCGCGTGCTTGAGGGCGTGGAAGCCGTCGAGCAGCACGGAGGTGTCGGCGAGCCGGTGCCACAGGCTCACGGGATCGGTACCGGTCATGCGGGGAAGCCTACGTGCGTGTGATCGGGGTTCTCGGGGTCGCCAGGGTCGCCGGAGCGGCCGTCCGGGCCGTCGGCGCACTGCGGGTACTGCGCGGCCCTGGGCTCCTTCGGTGCGCGCTGCCCCGGCAGCCCCGGATCCGGGCCGCCTCCGCCCGCGAACCGCGCCCACAGCCGGCCACGCGTGCGTGCGGCCCCGTCGCCGAGCCGGCGCAGGAACGACGTCGGCAGGAAGACCGAGTCGGCGGCGATCATCGCCAGCGAGAAGAACGGCAGGCCGAGGACGACCGCGATCACCGCGTGCTCGGTGATCATCGCCGCCAGCAGGACGTTCTTGACCCGCCGGTTGAACAGCGTGAACGGGAAAGCGACCTGCACCGCGACCGTCCCGTACGTCACCAGCATCACCATGACGCCGTGGGACGACAGCAGATGGGCGAGAGCGGGCCACGGCGAGAAGGACTCCAACTGGAGGGGGTAGTAGACGGCGGTGCCGTCCTGCCAGCGCGAGCCCTGGATCTTGTACCAGCCCGCTGTCGCATAGATCAGACAGGCCTCCGCCATGATCACGAGCAGGGCGCCGTTGTGGACGATGTTGGCGACCACGTCGAGCATGATCCGCGGCTGGTCCGACCGGACGAAGCGTCGGACCACCCACCACAGGGCCTGCGTCAGCCACAGGCCCCACAGGATGGCCGGAACAACCCAGTCGCCGCCAAGCCTGCCAAGGAAGGTCGCCGACGTCAGCACGAACCCGAGCACCACCCACAGGGCGGGGCCGACCCTGTCGACGACGTGTTCCCCACGCGCGCGTGCCTCACGGGTGCGCCGGGCCCGTCGCCCGTCCAGCGACCAGACCTGGCCGCAGCGGGTGAAGACGAGGTAGATGCACATCAGGTGCAGCACGTTGTCGCCGCCGTCGCCCATGAAGATGCTGCGGTTCTGCAGCGAGAGCACGCCGACCATGAACAGCACGGACATCGTGCGGGTGCGCCAGCCGAGCAGCAGCAGGAGGCTCGACAGGACGGCGAGCACATAGACGGTCTCGAACCAGATCTGGCCGTCCGACCACATCAGGGCCGTGAACGCGCCATTGGTCGAGATCAGCTGCTCGGCGAGATTCCAGTTCCAGGGGCCGTCGGGGCCGTACAGCTCCTGGCGGTGCGGGAACTCCCGCACCAGGAACAGCAGCCAGGTCGCGCTGAAGCCGATGCGGATCATCGCGCTCTGCCAGGGGCCCAGTGCCGCCTCGGTGACACGGGCGATGGCGTTCGACACCGACAGGGCGAATCGGTTCACCGGACGCTCCCCTCGGTGTCGTCCGCCGTCACGGCCCACCAGGACAGCTCGCGGTAGACCGGCTGCACCGAGATCTTCTCCTCGCTCCACTTCGGCGGGGGGACGCTGGCAGTCCTGGAACGGACCTGGACGCTCGTGAGGACGTCGCCCCGCGCGGTCGCGTCCTCGCGCTCCAGCCGCAGCACCACGATGCGGCGCAGATACGTCTCGGACAGGGTGCCGCGCAGACCGATCGGACGGTTGTCGGCATCATGCGTGGCGACGAAGAGGTCCCAGGCGCGGCGCAACTCGTTCTGCTGGGTGTGACTCGGCAGCAGATTGCCGTCTATGGAACGGCCGTCCTGGGCGGACAGGTCGTACCACCCCGTCGTACGGCTGCCACCGTCGGCGCTGCGGACCCGGGCACGCACCTGCACGGCGATGTCCTGTTGCAGCGGGTTCGGCGCGAACAGCTTCCAGTTCTGCTCGAACTCCGGATAGATCCAGTCGTCGATCGCCCTGCCGTGCTGCTTGGTCACCGTGTTCGGCGGCGCGACATACAGAAACACCATCCCGATGTGCACACAGACGGCGACGGCCACGACGGCCAGGGCGAGGGCCACACCGATCTGGTACCGGAGGGAGAGTGCGGCGACACCGGTGCGGGGGCCGGGGTCGCCGCCCGAATCGGGGAAAGCGGCATAGGTACCGTCGTGCTCGGAGAACGGCCGAGGCACTCCGGGGTGGGAGCCGTCGGGTTCGTGGCGGGTACGAAGGGCGGCCCGGCGTATCGCGGTGCGGGCCGTGGGCCGGGTGTCCGTGAGCTCGGCGGGTCCACCGGCGGCGAACGGCCGCACCTGCGCGGGCGCGCGGCCCGGGTCAGAAACGGTCGGCCACGCGTCCGCGGACGTACGGCCCGGTCCGGAGACTTCCTCGCGCGACTCGGTGGACTCGGTGGACTCAGCCAGTCCGGCCGAAGCAACGGGAGCAATCAGATCAACCGGATCTGCCGACGAGCTCGGCCGGGGCGCCTCCGCCGGCTCAACGGACCCGGTCGAGTCGGTCGGCTCGGTCGAGTCGGTCGAGTCGGTCGGCTCGACCCGGTCGGCAGGATCGGGGGCACCGCCGGGCCCGCCCGGTCCGCTCGCGGCACCCGGTCGCCGCCGGGCGTCCGAGTCTCCGTCGTACGCGTCCATCCCGCCCCGTTCCCGATTCCGGTCCGACTTCCGGCCGCCTCGGCCGCAGGGCGCCATGGCCCCTGCGAACGGCGCCGGCGCCCGCGTCGACGCGGCGGCTCGCACCGGCACGGTACTCAGGCCCGACCGTCCCGCACAGCCCTCGTCGGCAGTCCCCGCCGTGGCCGTTCTCACTTCCGCCCCGGTTTTCCACAGGGGCACCCGCGGGTTTTCCACAGCGGTTGACACCTTACGGCGCCCGGCACACCATGGAATCGCACGAACCGAACGATCGGTCGGGAGCGGATTCCGGCAGAGCCCAGGTCGAGGGGGCCTCATGGCGACAGCAGCCGTGCACCAGACGGCGAGTACACAGGCGTACGGCGCTCAGGGCGCCGTCGGCGACCCAGCAGCGTTCGAGAGCGTCTTCGACGCCGCCGTGGCCGCCGACGAGCGCATCGAGCCGCGCGACTGGATGCCCGACGCCTACCGCGCGACCCTGGTCCGCCAGATCGCCCAGCACGCCCACTCCGAGATCATCGGCATGCAGCCGGAGGCGAACTGGATCACCCGCGCGCCCTCCCTGCGCCGCAAGGCCATCCTGATGGCCAAGGTCCAGGACGAGGCAGGGCACGGCCTCTACCTGTACAGCGCGGCCGAAACGCTCGGCACCAGTCGCGAGGAGCTCCTGGACAAGCTGCACTCCGGCCGCCAGAAGTACTCCTCGATCTTCAACTACCCCACCCTGACCTGGGCGGACGTCGGTGCGATCGGCTGGCTGGTGGACGGTGCCGCGATCACCAACCAGGTCCCCCTGTGCCGCTGCTCCTACGGCCCGTACGCGCGCGCCATGGTCCGGGTCTGCAAGGAGGAGTCCTTCCACCAACGCCAGGGCTACGAACTGCTGCTGGCCCTGAGCAACGGCACCCCCGAGCAGCACGCGATGGCCCAGGACGCGGTGGACCGCTGGTGGTGGCCGTCACTGATGATGTTCGGGCCGCCCGACGACGAGTCCGCGCACTCCGCGCAGTCGATGGCGTGGAAGATCAAGCGCCATTCCAACGACGAACTGCGCCGGCGCTTCGTCGACATCTGCGTCCCCCAGGCCGAGTCCCTGGGCCTCACCCTCCCCGACCCGGACCTCCGGTGGAACGAGGAGCGGGGGCACCACGACTTCGGCCCGATCGACTGGACGGAGTTCCGGGAGGTCCTGAAGGGCAACGGCCCGTGCAACGAACAGCGCATCACCCAGCGCCGGAAGGCGCACGACGAGGGCGCCTGGGTGCGGGAGGCGGCCGCGGCCTACGCGGCGAAGCACACCGGCGAGACAGGAGCGGCACGCGCATGACGAACACCGACTGGCCCCTGTGGGAGGTCTTCGTGCGCTCACGCCGCGGTCTCTCCCACACCCACGCCGGCAGCCTGCACGCCCCGGACGCGGAGCTCGCCCTGCGCAACGCCCGCGATCTGTACACCCGGCGAGGCGAGGGCGTCTCGATCTGGGTCGTCCCCTCGTCCGCGATCACGGCCTCCTCACCCGACGAGAAGGACCCGTTCTTCGAGCCGTCCGCCGACAAGCCCTACCGGCACCCGACGTTCTACGAGATCCCGGAGGGGGTGAAGCACCTGTGACGACACCGGAGACGACGGCTGCTCCCGTGACCCCCGCCCCGGCCGCGCACCCGCCCGCCCCGATCACCGCGGCGGCCGCCCTCGCGCTCGGCGACGACGCGCTGGTGCTCTCGCACCGCCTGGGCGAGTGGGCGGGCCACGCCCCTGTCCTGGAGGAGGAGGTCGCCCTCGCCAACATCGCCCTGGACCTGCTCGGCCAGGCCCGGGTGCTGCTGTCCATGGCCGGCGACGAGGACGAGATGGCGTATCTGCGCGAGGAGCGCGCCTTCCGCAACCTCCAGCTGGTGGAGCAACCCAACGGCGACTTCGCCCACACCATCGTCCGTCAGCTCTACTTCTCCACCTACCAGCACCTGCTGCACGCCGAACTGGCCGCGGGCGGCGGCCCCTTCGCCCCCCTCGCCGCGAAGGCCGTCAAGGAGGTCGCCTACCACCGCGACCACGCCGAGCAGTGGACCCTGCGGCTCGGCGACGGCACCGAGGAGAGTCACGCGCGGACGCGACGGGCGTGCGAGGCGCTGTGGCGGTTCACCGGAGAGATGTTCCAACCGGTGGAGGGCGTGGACGTTGACGTGGAGCGCATGGAGGCCGCCTGGCTCGCGTCCGTGGGGGACGTGCTGCGCCAGGCCACCCTGGCCGTTCCCGAAGGGCCACGCACGGGCGCGTGGGCGGCCGGAGCGGGACGACAGGGCCTGCACACCGAGTCCTTCGGCCGGATGCTCGCCGAGATGCAGCATCTGCACCGCAGCCACCCGGGGGCGTCATGGTGACGCTCACCCGGCTGGAGGCCGACCTGTTCGCGCTCGCCGGTTCGGTACCCGACCCCGAACTGCCCGTCCTCACCCTGCGCGAGCTGGGCGTGCTGCGCGCGGTGCGGGTACGGGACGCGGACTCGGTCGAGGTCGAGCTGACTCCGACCTACACCGGCTGCCCGGCCGTCGAGGCGATGTCCATGAACATAGAGCGGGTGCTGCGCGAACACGGCATGCGGGAGGTGACCGTCCGCACGGTCCTCGCACCGGCCTGGTCGACCGACGACATCACGGCCGAAGGCCGCCGCAAGCTGCGGGAGTTCGGCATCGCCCCGCCCCGCGCGACATCGGCGGTGGGGCCGGTCGCGATGCAGCTGGGACCGACACGAACGCGCGACGCGAAAGCCGCCCCTGCGTCGCCCGCACCGCAGCCGACCACTCCCACCGCCCCCACCGCATTCACCGAGCCCCTCCGCTGTCCGCACTGCGGCTCCGCCGCGACGGAGCTGCTCAGCCGTTTCTCCTCCACCGCGTGCAAGGCGCTGCGGCGGTGTCTCGACTGCCGTGAACCGTTCGACCACTTCAAGGAGTTGTGATGGCCCGCTTCCACCCGCTCCCGGTGGCCGCGGTCGACCGGCTCACCGACGACTCCGTGGCCCTGACCTTCACCGTGCCGCCCGGGCTGCGCGAGGAGTACCGGCACGCCCCCGGCCAGCATCTCGCCCTGCGCCGCACGGTCGACGGCAAGGAGATACGCCGGACCTACTCGATCTGCTCCCCGGCACCCGACAGTGAGGGACCGCGCGAACTGCGGGTCGGCGTGCGGCTGGTGGAGGGCGGGGCCTTCTCGACGTACGCGCTCAAGGAGATCAACGTCGGTGACGAACTGGAGGTGATGACACCGGCGGGGCGGTTCACTCTGGACCCGGCGCCCGGGCTGTACGCGGCGATCGTCGGCGGCAGCGGCATCACTCCGGTGCTGTCGATCGTGGCGACACTGCTGTCGCGCGAGCCCGAGGCCCGGTTCTGCCTGATCCGCAGCGACCGCACCTCCGCGTCCACGATGTTCCTGGAGGAGGTCGCCGACCTGAAGGACCGCTACCCCGAGCGGTTCCAGCTCGTCACGGTGCTCTCGCGGGAGGAGCAGCAGGCCGGCCTGCCGTCCGGTCGGCTCGACCGGGAGCGGCTGACCGCACTGCTTCCGGCGCTGCTGCCGGTGGAGCGGGTGGCGGGGTGGCTCCTGTGCGGACCGTTCGGACTGGTGCAGGGCGCGGAACGGGCATTGCGGGAGCTCGGGGTTCCCCGCGCCCGAGTCCACGAGGAGATCTTCCACGTGGATGCGGGCACGGCCCCGGCACAGACCGTGCCCGCGCCCGCGCACAGTACGGTGACCGCCCGGCTCGACGGACGCGGGGGCAGCTGGCCCGTCCAGGACGGTGAGTCACTGCTGGAGACGGTGCTGCGCAACCGCCCGGACGCGCCCTACGCCTGCAAGGGCGGAGTGTGCGGGACCTGCCGGGCGTTCCTCGTCTCGGGAGAGGTGCGCATGAACCGCAACTTCGCGCTGGAACCGGAGGAGACGGACGCCGGGTATGTGCTGGCGTGCCAGTCGCACCCGGTGACGGAGAAGGTGGAGCTGGACTTCGACAGGTAGGCCGGGGGAGCCCGTTCCCTTCTTCTAGAACCTGTTCTATCTTGACGGACCGTCAGATCGGCTGCCCCGATCTGCCGACCCTTCGGAAGGACAGGGACCGTGGACTTCACCTTCAGCGAGGAGCAGCAGGCAGCGGCCGAGGCGGCACGGGGGGTGCTCGCCGATGTCGCCCCGGACGCGGTGCCGAGTCCGGCGCTGACCACGGGAGCCGTGGCCGACGAGTTCGACCGCGCACTGTGGGCCAGGCTCGCCGACGCGGACCTGCTGAGCCTGCTGGTGGCCGAGGATCACGGCGGGGCGGGTCTGGACGCCATCGCCCTGTGCCTGGTGCTGCGCGAGTCGGCGAAGGTGCTGGCCCGGGTGCCGCTCCTGGAGAACAGCGCGGCCATGGCGACCGTACAGGCCTACGGCGAGCCGGAGTTGAGGGCCGAGCTGCTGGAACGGGCCGGGCGCGGAGAGCTCGTGCTGACCGTCGCCGCGAGCGGCCGCACCGGCCACGACCCCGCCGAACTCGCCGTCACCGCGCGGCAGAACGAGGAAGCGGGCGGCGAATGGACCCTCGACGGAGTACAGACGGCGGTGCCGTGGGCATACGACGCGGACTACGTCGTCGTACCGGCACACACGGCCGCGGGCCGTACCGTCCTCGCGCTGGTACCCCGGGTCCATGACGGGGTCGCGCTCGGCGAGCAGTTCTCCACCAGCGGGGAGCGGCTGGGCGAGCTGCGACTGGAGTCGGTGCGGATCGCCGCGCGGGACGTGATCGACGTCGAGGGCGCGTGGGAGTGGCTGCGCAATCTGCTGACCACGGGGACGTGCGCGCTGGCGCTCGGTCTGGGCGAGCGGGTACTGCGGATGAGCAGCGAATACACCAGCAAGCGGGAGCAGTTCGGGTTCCCGGTGGCCACCTTCCAGGCCGTCGCCGTGCAGGCCGCCGACCGCTACATCGACCTGCGCGCGATGGAGGTCACGCTCTGGCAGGCCGCGTGGCGGATCGCCTCGGGGGCTCGGGGCGCGTTGCCGGTGACGGGGGACGTCGCCGTGGCGAAGATCTGGGCCTCGGAGGGAGTGCGGCGGGTGGTGCAGACAGCACAGCATCTGCACGGCGGCTTCGGCGCGGACGTCGACTACCCCCTGCACCGGTACCACGCCTGGGCCAAGCATCTCGAGCTGTCGCTCGGCCCGGCGGCGGCGCACGAGGAAGCGTTGGGGGACCTCCTGGCGGCGCATCCCCTGGGGTGAGGCGGACCGCGATCGCAGAAGAGGCTGAGCAGGTTGGAGCTCGCCCTGGCCGGCGGCGTCCTCGTGCTCGCCATCGGCGGATGTGTCCGCGTCCGGTGGACAACACGGGGCGGCCCGCACCGGGCCCGCGCGGTGGCCGGCCCGACCTCGCGGCGGGTGCTCCCGCCCATACCGCGAACCACAGGGCCGGCCGGAACCGAACGGAGGGGACGACTGAGCACAGCACCCGTCACCTGAGGGGCTACCGGCCGGCAGTCGTAGGCCGCCCGGAAGCTGTCGGCCCGGCCGGAAGCTGTCGGCTAGAGCACGAACCCCGGCCGGCCGTCGTCGGTCACCACGGGACGCCCCGCTTCGGCCCACAGCTGCATGCCGCCGTCGACGTTCGCGGCGTCGATGCCCTGCTGGGACAGATACATCGTGACCTGAGCGGACCGGCCGCCGGAGCGGCAGATCACGTGGACGCGGCCGTCCTGCGGGGCGGCTTCGGTCAGCTCGCCATAGCGGGCCACGAACTCACTGATGGGGATGTGCAACGCCCCTTCGGCGTGACCCGCCTGCCACTCGTCGTCCTCGCGGACGTCCAGCAGGAAGTCACTGTCCTTGAGGTCCGTGACCTGGACCGTGGGCACACCAGCACCGAAATTCATGGGCCCGACGCTACCTGACGCCCGCGCAGGCCCGTCCGGTCACTCCTGTGCGAGCAGCTCCGCGAGTTCCGCCTCGCGCGTGGAGACATCGGCAAGCAGCTTCTCGGCGATCTCCTCCAGGAGACGGTCCGGGTCGTCCGGCGCCATCCGGAGCATCGAGCCGATCGCGCCCTCCTCCAGCTCCCGCGCGACCACGGAGAGCAGCTCCTTGCGCCGGGCGAGCCATTCGAGGCGGGCGTAGAGCTCCTCGCTGGGTGTGGGGCCCTGCTCCGGAGGCTTCGGACCGGCGGCCCACTCCGCGGCCAGTTCGTGCAGGAGTACCTCGTCGCCGCGGGAGTAGGCCGCGTTGACCCGGGTGATGAACTCCTCGCGTCGCGCCCGCTCGGTCTCGTCCTGGGCCAGGTCCGGGTGGGCCTTGCGGGCGAGCTCACGGTAGAGCTTGCGGGCCTCGTCGCTGGGACGCACCCGCTGCGGGGGCCGCACCGGCTGGTCGGTGAGCATCGCGGCGGCCTCGGGGAACAGGCCCTCCCCGTCCATCCAGCCGTGGAACAACTCCTCCACGCCGGGCATCGGCATCACCCGGGCGCGGGCCTCATCCGCTCTGCGCAGGTCCTCCGGGTCGCCGGTGCGGGCGGCCCGGGCCTCGGCGAGCTGGGCGTCCAGTTCGTCGAGGCGGGTGTACATGGGGCCGAGCTTCTGGTGGTGCAGCCGGGAGAAGTTCTCCACCTCGATGCGGAAGGTCTCCACCGCGATCTCGTACTCGATGAGCGCCTGCTCCGCGGCCCGCACGGCCCGCTCCAACCGCTCCTCGGGCCGGGGCGCGCCCTGGCCCTCGGCAGCCACCTGCTCCGCACCGGCGCCACCACCGTGCCGCTCAGCTTCCGGGGTCGTCATCCGAACAGCGTAGGCCACGACCGGAGCGCCACCTCAACGATCACTCCGGGTACCTCCGAACCGGCTCTCGGCAAGGTGCCTCACACTCCCGGCTCCCCCGCGATCCGCCCCGCCCGAACTGCTGTCACCAACTCCGCGTGGTCAGCCTCCGTGCGGTCCGCGTAGGTCACGGCGAACGTGGCGATCGCCTCGTCGAGTTCGTCACTCTTGCCGCAGTAGCCGGCGACGAGACGGGGGTCGACGCTGTGGGAGTGGGCGCGGGCCAGCAGGGCGCCGGTCATGCGGCCGTAGTCGTCTATCTGGTCGGCGGAGAGGGCGGCGGGGTCGACGCTGCCCTTGCGGTTGCGGAACTGGCGGACCTGGAAGGGACGGCCCTCGACGGTCGTCCAGCCGAGCAGGATGTCGCTGACGACCTGCATCCGCTTCTGACCGAGCACGACACGGCGGCCCTCGTGGTCCACCGACGGTGTCTCGAAGCCCGCGGTGGCCAGGTGGGGCAGCAGGGCGGAGGCCTTGGCCTCCTTGACCTGGAGGACCAGCGGTTCCCCGCGGTGATCCAGCAGCAGCACCACGTACGAACGCATCCCCACACTGCCCGTGCCCACGACGCGGAACGCCACGTCGTGCACCGCGTGGCGGGCCAGCAGCGGGAGGCGGTCCTCGGAGAGGGTGGTCAGGTAGTGCTCGAGGGCGGCGGCAACAGCCGCGGCCTCCTCGTCCGGCACCCGGCGCAGCACCGGAGCGGCGTCCACGAAACGGCGACCGCCGTCCTCGGTGAGCTCCGTCGACCTGGCCGCGAAGCGACCGCTGGTATTGGCTCGTGCCTTCTCCGAGACCCGCTCCAACGTGCCGACCAGGTCGTGGGCGTTCGCGTGGGAGACGAGTTCCTCGTCCGCGATCGCGTTCCACGCGTCCAGCACCGGCAGCTTGGCCAGCAGCCGCATGGTGCGCCGGTACGCGCCCACCGCGCCGTGCGCTGCGGCGCGGCAGGTGTCCTCGTCGGCGCCGATCTCCCGGCCCGCGAGGACCAGGGAGGCGGCGAGCCGCTTGAGATCCCACTCCCAAGGGCCGTGCACGGTCTCGTCGAAGTCATTCAGGTCGATGACCAGATCACCGCGCGCGTCGCCGTACAGACCGAAGTTGGCCGCGTGCGCGTCTCCGCAGATCTGGGCACGGATCCTGGTCATGGGGGTGCGGGCCAGGTCGTACGCCATGAGGCCCGCGGAGCCGCGCAGGAAGGCGAACGGTGTGGCAGCCATCCGGCCCACCCGGATCGGCGCGAGCTCCGCGATGCGGCCACGGCTCGACTCCTCGACCGCGCTCACCGCGCCGGGACGGGAGATGTCGAGGTCGAGCGCGGCATGGGCGCTGCGCGGGACGCTCGAGCGGAGGGCCTTGCCCTCCTTCTTGGGCGAGCCCTCGACGGGCCACTGGGCGAAGCCGCGCACCAGGGGCCGCCGTGCCGCTCCCGCGACCGCCGCCGTCACAGCCGGCGCCTCCTGAGCACCGGCCGGCTCACCGGCTCGCGTCCCGACCGCCGACCCCGCACCGACCTCGGTCACAGCGACCGCCTCCCCCGAAACTGGCAAGAACATCAACTTGTGCCGACCGTACAACCACTGGCCGAAACGCGTCAGACCCTGTGGACAACTCCACAGCTGTGGAAAACCCGCTGGGGAAAACCCACAGCCCTCGCAGCAGCCACCGTCAACCGGCCACTGCCAACCGGCTGCCGCCTGCCGCCTGCCGCCTGCCGACAGCGCGCAACCCCACGCCCCCCCCCCGACAGCCGTACGCGCCCCTGCACCCCACACCCCTCACGCCCGCAAGTACGCGAGCACCGCCAGCACTCGTCGATGCGTCTCTTCCGCCGGTGGCAGGTCCAGCTTTGTCAGGATGCCGCCGATGTGCTTGCCGACCGCCGCCTCGGACACCACCAGTTCCCGCGCGATCGCCCCGTTGGACTTGCCCTCCGCGATCAACGCGAGGACCTCCCGCTCGCGCGGAGTGAGCCGCTCCAGCGGATCACGGCGACGGCGCAGCAACTGCCGTACGACTTCGGGATCCACGACCGTGCCGCCGGCCGCGACCTCGGACAGGGCGTCGATGAACTGCTCGACCTGGCCGACCCGGTCCTTCAGCAGATAGCCGACCCCCGTGCCGTCGCCGGAGTCGAGGAGTTCGGAGGCGTAGGCCCGCTGCACGTACTGGCTCAGGACCAGCACCGGCAGGCCCGGGTGCCGCTCCCGCAGGCGGACCGCCGCGTGCAGCCCCTCGTCCTGGAAACCGGGTGGCATACGGACGTCCGTCACGACGATGTCCGGGGTGTGCTCCTCGGCCGCGACGAGCAGTGCCTCGGCGTCGCCGACCACCGCGACGACCTCGTGACCGCAGCGGCCGAGCAGGCCGACGAGTCCCTCACGCAGCAACACGCTGTCCTCGGCGAGCACTACACGCAGCGACCGGCCTCTGCCGTCGTTCCGCCCGCCCGGCACGTGCCGCTCATTCCGTGCGGCCGGGTCAACTCGGTCACCTCGCAAGGAAACTCCACACGCAACAGGGTCGGGCCGCCCGGCGGGCTGGACAGGGAGAGTGTGCCATCGAGCACCGACACCCGGTCGGCGAGCCCGGTCAGCCCGCTGCCCGCCGAGACGTCGGCGCCGCCCGCACCGTCGTCACGCACCTCCAGAACCAGCCGTCCGTCGAAGTGGCCGCCGCGCACTTCGGCCCGCCTCGCCCCGCTGTGCTTGGCGATGTTGGCAAGGGCCCTCGCAGACCACGAAGTAGGCTGCCGCCTCCACAGCCTGCTCCAGCCGCCCCGGCACCGACAGATCGACGTCGACCGGTACCACGGAACGGTCCGCGGCGTCGGCGACAGCGGCGGTCAGCCCGTAGTCCGCGAGGACCTTGGGGTGGATGCCATGGACCAGCTCGCGCAGTTCGGCCAGGGCCGTGCCCGCCTCGTCGTGGGCCTTTGCCAGCTGGTCGGCGAGCGGCCCGGGCGGGACATCGAGGCGGGCAAGACCCAGGGTCATCGTCAGGGCGACCAGGCGCTGCTGGGCACCGTCGTGCAGGTCGCGCTCGATACGCCGGCGCTCCGCCTCGAAGGCGTCCACCAACCGCACGCGCGAACGGCTCAGTTCGACGACCCTGGCGTCCAGCTCACCATCGCGTGACGCGATCAGCAGACGCGTCAGACCGGCCCGGGCACCCGCGACGACTCCCAGCGCGTACAGGCCCAACGCCAGGCACAGCAGCCCCAGTACGGACACTGCGAAGGCCGTCGGCCACGTGGTGACCGTCCACTGCTTGAGCACCTTCGCCTCCCGGCCGTCGCCGACCGTGGCCATGAGCAGCGGGGCGGCGGCCATGGAGACGGGAAAGAGCAGCGCCACGGTGATCGCGAGTGCGTCGACCGGCCAGAGCAGTCCGGCGAACAGCAGGGTGTACCCGAGTTCACGCCATGTCGCCTGCTCCTTCAGTCGTGTCGTCAGCCAGGCCCACAATCCCGTGGCCACGGGCTCCCGGTGCGGATCGGGAGCCGGGTCCAGGTCGACCAGCCGCAGCCGCCACCGCTCCACCCGGGCCACCACGACACCGGACAGCGCCAGCATGACGAGCAACGGCAGCCCCACGAGTACGACGGTGAGCACACCGCCGACCGCCGCCAACGTCACGAATCCCACCAGGGCGACCATGCCGACCACCGCACCGGTCAGCAGATAGCCGACCGCACGCCAGGGCCACACCGAGCGCAGGTAGCCCGGCCGGGACATGGCCTGCCACAGATTCCGAGGATGCATGCGCATCACCGTAGAAGCGCGGCGCGGGGCGGTGCCATGGGCCGGGGCAGAGCACTCGGGGTATGGCCGGCCCTACCCCGGGTCTCGGTCCTGCCGCACTGCGCGCAAGCACCTCCGAACGGTTTCGTGGACCCATCGAAGACACCGGACGAATACCGGAGACACCGGAGACACCGGACGAATGGGGACCCATGAACACCGACGCCATCAGTCTGCGGTCCGTCAGCAGGACATACGGCAGGAACCGGAGCAGGAACAGCAGACGCCCCTCGCCCGGGGACACCGCTGTCACGGCACTCGACGACGTCACCCTCGCCTTCCCCCGCGGCACCTTCACCGCCGTCATGGGCCCATCCGGCTCCGGCAAGTCGACCCTCCTGCAGTGTGCCGCCGGGCTGGACCGGCCCACCTCCGGCTCGGTCACCATGGGCGGCACCGAACTCACCACGCTCAGCGAGACCAGGCTGACCTTGCTGCGGCGGGAGCGGATCGGGTTCGTCTTTCAGGCGTTCAACCTGCTGCCCTCATTCACCGCCGAGCAGAACGTCGCCCTGCCACTTCGGCTGGCCGGCAAACGCGTACCGAAGACCCGGATCCGTGAGGTGCTCCAGCAGGTCGGCCTCGGCGAGCGTGCCCGGCACCGGCCCACGGAACTGTCGGGCGGCCAGCAGCAACGCGTAGCCCTGGCCCGTGCCCTGGTGACCCGCCCCGAGGTCCTCTTCGGCGACGAGCCGACCGGCGCCCTGGACTCGCAGACCGGACGCGAGGTGCTGACCCTGCTGCGTTCCATGGTCGACGACGAGGGCCAGACGGTCGTCATGGTCACCCACGACCCGCTGGCCGCGTCCTATGCCGACCGTGTGGTGTTCCTCGTCGACGGCCGGATCAACGGCGAGTTCGACGCAGCCCGCCCTGACGACATCGCCACCCACATGACCAAGCTGGAGGCCCTACCACCGGCCCCGTCACCGGTCCCGCCACCAGCTCTGACACGGGCCCTGCCGCCGCCCTCACCACCCACCCCGCCGACCAACCTCCCTTCACCCCGCACCCACGCCCCCACTCCCCCCACCCGCACCACACCCAGCCCAGAGCCCCAGACCTCCTCCAAGGGCCTCCCGTGCTGACCATCGCCTTCCACACCCTCCGCACCCGCTGGATCACCTTCATCGGCACCTTCGTCGCGCTCTCCCTGGGTGTCGCCCTGCTCACCGTGATGGGCCTGGCCCTCGACTCCTCGCTGAACGCTCCGGAGAGGCAGCCGGAGCGGTTCGCCGCGGCGCCGGTCGTCGTCCAGGGACAGAACTTCCTGAGCATTCCGACCTCGATCGACGCCCATGTTTCACGTGAAACACTCAAGCTCGCCCACCCCCGCGCGGTCCCCGAGGCCATCGTGGCGAAGCTGAAGAAACTCGGCACCGTCGTTGAGGACCGCTCCTTCGCCGTACGAGACAGCCAGGTCGCAAGCAGCGAAAGCGCGCCCGCCGGAAACGCTGTGCGCCCCGAAAGCGACCCCGGCCAAACCGTCGGCGGCCCCGCCGACCTCGTCGGCCACCCCTGGTCCACCGCCGCCTTCGCACCGTACGAGATCGCGGAAGGCCGCGCCCCCCGCACCGCAAACGAAGTCGTGGTGACCGGCCCTTGGGCTCACCCCGGCGACCGGCTGCGCACCGACCACGGCACCGTACGTGTAGTCGGCGCCGCTGCCTCCCTCGGCTTCGAGAACGCCGTCTTCTACACCGACGCCCGCGCCGCCGAGCTGTCACCGAAGAGCACCCAGCTCGTGGTGAAGGCAGACGCGGCAGAGGTACGAGAAGCAGCACAAGGCGAACCCGTCCAGGTGCTCACCGGCAGCGCCCGCCGCCTTGCCGACCCGGACCCGGACCCGGACCGTGAAGCGCTCACCGCCATGAACGCCCTCTTCGGCACCGCCGGGGGCGTCACCACCTTCGTGTCGGTGTTCGTCGTGGCGTCGACCTTCGCCTTCTCGGTCGCCCAACGGCGCCGGGAATTCGGCCTGCTGCGCATCGCGGGAGCCACGCCCGGCCAACTTCGCCGGACGGTGTGCGCGGAGGCCCTGCTGGCAGGCGTGATCGCTTCGGCGACCGGCTGCGCCCTCGGCATGTACGGCGCACCACGGCTCGCGAAATGGGTGGTCGACGTCGGCCTGGCTCCGGCCTGGTTCACCATCGGCGACTCCACGTGGCCGTTCCACATGGCGTTCTGGACCGGCCTGCTCGTCGCTCTGCTCGGTGTGGTCGCCGCGTCCTGGCGAGCCGGCCGCACCGGCCCCACCCAGGCTCTGCGCGAAGCGTCCGTGGACGCGAAAGCGATGACATGGGGACGCCTGCTGTTCGGGGCCTGCCTGTTGCTGACCGCGGTGGCGACGCTCGCCGTGCTCCTGGTGACCGACCCGGGCGACCTGCTGCACCGCAAGACCTACGTGAGTCGTCCAATGCTGTCGATCACCGCGGTGGCGCTGCTCGCGCCGGCCCTGGTGCGGCCGCTGACCCGTATGCTGACCTGCCTGCCGGCCCGGCTGCCGGGCGCGGGCGGGATGCTGGTGCGGGAGAACGCCGCCGCGGGAGTCCGCCGTACGGCAGCCGTCGCCGCGCCCGTCCTGGTCACCGTCGCCCTCACGGGCTCGTTGCTGGGCGCGACCGCCACGCTGAACGCGGCCAAAGCGGCCGAGACGCGCGAGCGGACCACCGCCGACTTCGTGGTCACCCCTGCCGACGACACAGGCCCCGGCGAGAGCTCAGACACCGTCGAGGCCAGGGGCTTCGACGCGGCCACGCTCCAGAAGCTGCGCGCGGTCCCGGGCACCGTGGTCTCCCCGAGCTCGTCGAGCGCCGTGTATGTCCTGGAGGACGGCGTGGCCCTCATCAGGTCCCAGGCCCGTGCCGCCGAGCCCACAGCGCTCGCCGCGACCGCCGACCTCCCTCTGGCCGCCGGAAAGGTGGGCGAGCTCGACGACGGGTCGATCATCGTCAACGAGGAGTGGGAGAGCCACACCGTCGGCCGGAGCGTGGATGTATGGCTCGGCGACGGCACCAGGAGGTCGTTGCGGATCGCCGCGGTGATGACGACCGGCACCGGCGACAACGGCGTCTACGTCACCCCGGCCAACGCCCCCGGCGCGCCCGTCGACCGCGTGGACGTCGCCCTCGCCGAAGGCGCCGACCCCACCACCGTGGCCGCCGGACTGCGCAAGGCGGGTGGGCGGGTCCTCACCGGGGGCCAGTGGGTGCGGGCGAGCAGCCCCGGAACCGACCAGACCACGCGTTACGGCTTCCTGCTGGTCCTCGGCATCGCCCTCCTCTACACCGGAATCGCTCTGGCCAACACGATGGTCATGGCGACCTCGGACCGCGTGCGCGACCTGGCGGTTCTCCGGCTGGCCGGAGCCACCCGCCGGCAGGTGCTGCGGCTGGTCGGTGCAGAAGCGCTGACGGTCGTGGCAGTGGGCGGGGTACTGGGGCTCCTGGTCGCCGGGCTCAACCTGGCGGGCATGCGGGGCGCGCTCGGTCTGCTGTCGGTGCAGAGCCCGGTGCGGATCCCGTGGCCGGAGCTCGGCGCGGTCACCGGCGCCTGCGCGGTTCTGGCCGTGGTGTCCTCGGTGGTCCCGGCCGCCTGGGCCATGCGCCACAGGACGGTGGAACCAGCCGGAGGGCAGTGAGAGAGACCTCACAGCACGGGAATTCACACAGCCGACAACCTGACGGCCGGGAGGGCAACGAGAAACCCCCTCAGGTCCGAGGAGACCTGAGGAGAGCCGAGGAGACCTGAGGGGGCTTCGCTGCGGGCACCGACGGAACGCGCCGACCAGGGCGTCCACGAGTGCCCGTCAGAGTCCAAGTCGCCCGGTCCTACGACGGCTGTCATCGGCTCGGCGGAGGCAGCGGACACCATGCCCCTCCTACCCCAGCCCCTCAACGACGCCACCAAGGACCTGATCGCCGCGAAGATCGACAAGTAGCCCTGGATCGACCGTATCCACACCCTCCACGGCGACCGGCCCCACCACCGACCCGCCGCCGACCCACGTGGCCGCAAGACCAAGTCATCGGGCACCCGGACCCCCAAGGGCTACGTCACCAACCCTGAGAGCTTCCTCACAAGCCACCAGTAGTTGCCGCCGGCGCCGACCAGGACCGGCCCACCGGCCCACTCCACCCCAGCCCAACACACCCGTCCGCACTGGAGTACTGGGGAGGAGCGTCAGCAGGGCCGGAGTCGCTGAGTCTGTCCGTCGACTGTAGGGCGGCCAGGAGTTGCCGGGCCGCCGGCCCATCGCGCGGGGAGTGCGGGGCCGGCGGCACCGGTCGGCGGTCAGGCTCCGGGGTGCAGGCCGAGCCAGCCCGGTGAGGGGTCGCCCTTCACCTCACCGAAGTACAGGGCGAAGGTCTGCTTCCAGCGCTCGATCGCCGCGCGGTCGGCCATGAAGCGAGGGAAGCCGTCGAGGTTGCCGTTGGGGTACTCCCAGACGGGCTTCAGCCCGGTCGGCGGAGTGACATCGGTGCGGACCGACCAGCCGTTGGTGGCGGCCTTCTGCTGCTCGACGGAGAGCCGCCAGTTCAGATACAGCTTGGCGGCGGTGGGGTTCTTGGCCTGCTTGAGGATCGCGGCCCGCTGTCCCCAGGACATGAACGGCGCCTTCTCGGGCAGCACCCACTTGACCGGCCCGGTGGACAGCGGCGCGCCGGAGCCGCCGATGCCGATGGCCTTCTGGCCGCTGGTGACGGCCGCGCTCGGGGTGTAGCTGCCGCGGGCGAACTGAAGGTCTTGGGTGGCCAGTCGAGCGAGCCAGTCCCAGCCGTACTTCTGCACGTAGAGGGTGTAGAGGTAGAGGACCGCGTCGTCGTCGTGCGGGTAGGAGGACGCGATCTTCCCCTTCCAGCGGGGGTCGGCCAGGTCGAGCGGACCGCTGGGGATGTCGGAGCCGACCGCGGCGGGACCGTACATGTAGCTGAAGGCACTGACCTGGACGGCGACCCACGCGCCGTGCGGGTCCTTGAAGGGAGCGTAGAGCTTGGAGAAACCGGCCGGCTTGTAGGCGAGCAGGCGGCCCTGCTCCTTCCAGCGCACGAAGTCCTGCACGGTCTGGAGCTGTACGACGTCGGGTATCAGGGTGTCGGTCGCGAACTGGTTGTCGACGCGGACGTCGTGGTACTTGCTGTAGTCGACGACCACCGTCAGGTCGATGTCCGGGAACCGGCTCTTGAAGCCGTTGCGGATCCCGTCCGCCTGGCTGGAGATGTCACCGCCGGCGTAGAGCACGAGCTTGCCGCCCTCCGCGAGGGCTGCCTGGTAGAGCTCGTCAAGGGTCCGCTTCTCCTCGGCGCCGCCCGTTGCCACGCCGCCCGCGGAGGCTTGGCCGGTGGCGGCCTGAGCGGGGGTGACGGAGGCAGCGGCGACACCGAGACCGAGAGCGGCGCCCGCTCCGGTGGCAAGCAGGCGGCGTCGGCTGGGAAGGCTGGTCATGGTGGGGGGAGCCTCTCTGTCCGTTATGTTCTGTTCGGTTGTCTATGTGGTACGGCTGGACCACGGCAGCGGAGCAGCACGGCGCCCGAGTACGGCACGGATGCCGTGCTGCTGCTGTGGGGTCAGAACATGGTGTTGTCGTTGGCGCTCTTCTCGGGCACCTCCTGGATCACGTCCCAGTGCTCGACGATCTTTCCGTCGGCGACGCGCCAGAAGTCCGCGACGGCCATACCCCGGTCGCCGGGCTTGAGGTGCAGGTTGCTGTGGGTGACCACCAAGTCCCCTTCGGCGATCACACGCTTGATGTCCAGACGCAGGTCGGGGAACTGCCCGCGCAGCCAGTGCACATAGCCGACGAAGGCTCCCGGGCCGTCCTGCGCCTCAGGGTTGTGCTGGGTGTAGCTCTCGCCGAGGTGTGCGGTGGCGGCGACCTCGGGCTGGTAGTCGTTGAACGCCTGCTCGTAGAAGGCGGTCACGAGTGCCTTGTTGTCCGCAGCGGACATGTCTGTCTCCTGCCTCGCGATGGGTGCGGTACGAATCAGTCGTTCATCGCGTAGCGGACGAGCGCCGTGTCGACGAACTGTTCGAAGCGGACGATGAGTCCACCCCGTACGACGAAGTGGTGCGCGACCCGGACGTCGATCGGCTTGCCCGTGGCCTTGTTGGTCGCGGTGTAGCGGGCGAGGACGACGACGTTCTCGCCGTCGACGACGTAGGCGTCGTCGTGGGCCGCCCAGCCCTCCCACTCCTTGCCGAGCTGCTCCATGACGTTCGAGGTGACGCCCTCGGGCGTGCGATAGGTCCCGGCCAGCGGGAAGCCGGCCATCTCCGTCCACTCCACGTCGGGGGCGAGGGTGGCGCGCAGGGCGTCCAGGTCACCGGCGGCCGAGGCCAGGTACTGGCGCCGTACGACGACGGCGGGCTCGGTGGAGGTGGCGAACTCACTCATGGTCAGCCCCACTTCATCTCGCCCTTGGCGACCTTCGAGCCGATCTGCGCGGCGATCAGCATGCCGTTGTCCGGGAAGCGCTTGACGAGGGCGTCGTTCAGCGCGGCGCCGTCGGCGGCCTTGCCCAGCTCCTCCTCGAAGGCGAGCAGGTAGTCGCGGGTGGCGCTGATGGCGGAGCTGTCGGCCGCGGTGCCGGGGAGGCGGTGGCCGGGGACGACCAGTTCCGGGTCGAGGGCGGCCATCTCGTCAAGCAGGTCGATCCAGGCGGCGCGGTCGCCGGGGGTGGGGGTGTCGGCGACCCAGACGTGCTCCTGCTGGAAGAGCAGGACGCCGCCGAGCAGGGCGCGGTGCTCGGCCTGCCAGAGGTAGTGCCGGTCGGACAGCTCCTCGGGGCCGCCCTTGAGCTCGAAACGGTGGCCCTCCAGGGTGAGGTCGCCGGTGAGCGGGGTGAGGTCGACCAGGCGGGTGGGGAGGTTGGGGCCGAGTGCCGCCCAGGCCTTGAGCTTGCCCTCGTAGGAGTGGGCGATGTGCTCGATGACGAGCGGAGTGGCGAGGAACTTCGCCTCGGGGAACGCGTCGGCGATCACCTCGGCGCCAAAGTAGAAGTCGGGGTCGGCGTGGCTGACGAAGACGGTGGTCAGCGTCTTGCCGGAGTCGAGGATCTCGGCCACCAGGCGGTGGCCGTCGGCGCGGGTGAAGGCGGCGTCCACCAGCAGTGCCTCACTCTCGCCGGTGACGAGGGTGGCGGTCTTGTTCTTGCTGCCGGCCGGGAAGTCGAGATCGAGGACCTTGAAGGAGAGAGTGCTCATGCGTGCTTCCTCGGGTGAAGGGTGATGGTCGGGGAAATCGCCTAGCGGCGAGGTGTACGACGTGAACCGGGCCGAGGCGGGCAGCCCGTGTCGAGCAGGGGTTCAGCCTTGGGTGCCCTGCTGGTCGGTCGGGTGGATGCTGAGGACGTGGGGTCGGACGGGTTGGCGCCGTGTACCTCGTCGACGCAGAGGCTGAGGCGGGCCTTGTAACGGTCGAGGCCAGCGCGGTCGCTCATGAACTGGCCGAGGCGGAGCGGGTTCATGGCGGTGTGGTCGAAACTGCCTTTGCGGCGGGCGGGGCGGCGCCCGTGCGGGCGCTCCAGGTGCCGATTGCGTGCTGCTGCCCGTCCTTGGAGAGCAGCCGGCTCAGGTACGGCTTGACGGCGGCCTGGTACGGAGCGTTCCTGAGGAGGGACGCCGGTCTGCGGCCAGGCCGCCCAGGGGGACTTGCGGCGCAGGGTGAGCGTCGAGAGACCGTTGGGGCTGTCGCCGCCGCCGGAGTCCGCCACGAGGTCGCCGGTTCCCACCAGGTCGGCGGAGTCCCCGGTGCCCCGCACGAACCTCGGGTGCTGGGCGAGCGGCTTCTTCAGGTAGTCGAAGCGGTAAGTGCCGGTGAGGGCCTTGATCTGCGGGTGGACCGTCTTCCAGCCGACCGGTGCGCAGTTCTCCAGTGACCCTTCCTTCTTCCAGCATGGGAAGTCGTCGAGGGTCTGCCGGTGGATGACGTCGGCGACCACGTGGTGCTCGGCGGCCGGCCGGTACAGCGCCCGCAACTGGGCCTCCTCGCTCGAGCCGGTCCGCTCGGCGGTGGAGGAGGTAGCGGCGTCCGCCGAAGTGGGTGCCGCAGACAGGCCGGACGCAAGGACGACGTTCATGGGAGCTGCGACGCCGAAGGCGGCCAGGACGCGCTTTCCCATGGGGCGGACTCCACATCTGTGGGGGTGGCACGGCGAAGTGCCTGCCGACGCAGACAATATACCTGCCGCAACAGATATTGCAACGGCAGATTCTTCCGCTCGTGTCCTTCTGTCATCCTTGAGGAGTGAACGAGCAACTGCTGTACGACGACGACGTGACACTCTTCGGTCTCTTCGTGGAGGCCCACAGCCGTATCAAGCCCCTGGTGAACCGCGATCTCGACATACCGCAGACCTGGTTCGAAGTGCTGCTGCGACTGGGCCGCTCCCCCGGCCACCAGCTCCGCATGACGGACCTGGCAGAGGCCGTGTCCTTCAGCTCGGGCGGCTTCACCCGGCTCGCCGACCGCATGGAAAAAGAAGGACTCCTCCGCCGCGACCCCGATCCCGCCGACCGACGAGCCGCACTCGCCGTACTGACCGACAAGGGCGGTCAGGCGCTCGACCACGCACTGACCGCCCACGTCTCCCACCTGCGCAACCACCTCGCCGGACCACTCTCAGCCGAGGACCGCCGCCACCTCGAGCGCATCCTGCGCACGCTCCGCGACGCGAACGCGTAAGTCCCGTCCTCGATCCGGATCACCGTCGCGGGCTTCGGACGCAGCCATTGAGCGAGTCATCGCAACGCGGCGGGGCGCGGCGGGGCGCGGTGGGGCGAGCAAGCGGAGTGCCCGGTACGTGGCAGGTCGTGGACGGTGGGGGTGGAGCGGTCGAGGGCGGCCGTGTGCTGCTCGGATCGTCGCCGGGTCCGGGCATGCCGTCAGCGACGAGCACCACGGAACGGCGTTACGGAAGCGCCGAGGCCGAACGCCTCAGGAACACCTTGAACACCCTCTGTCCTCCAGGGCAGTTGGGAACGTGGACCCCTACGCACCCGACACCCGCCCCGAGACGGCGGCCGGCCAGGCCAGCGGCGCCTGGGAGGCGGCCGACGGCCTCCGCGCCCGGGCGGCGTTCGCCACTGTGCACGTCGACGGACCGGGGCGGGACCGACGGGTGGGGCCCCGGCCTCTAGAACATGCCGTTGCCGTTGGCGGAGGTTTCCGGGACGTTCTGGATGACATCCCAGTGCTCGACGATCTTGCCGTTCCGCACCCGGAACAGGTCCAGGATCGCCGTGCCCCGGTCTCCCGGATAGTTGACGTAGTCGCTGTGGATGGCCACCAGGTCGCCCTCGGCGATGATCCGCTTCGGGGTGACCGTCAGCTGCGGTGCCGAGGCGAAGTAACCGCCGAGGCCGGCCTTCGCGGCGGGCACGCCGCTCTGCATCTGCGTGTTGTGCTGGAGGTAGCCGGGGTCCCAGTAGCGGTCGAGGGCGCTCAGGTCCTTGTGGACTATGAGCTCGTCGAAGGCCTTGACGACCAGAGCCTCGTTGGCCTTGGTGAGCCGGTGGTCCAGGGGCTGCGAGACCTGCGGTGAACTCAGCGTGGAGAACATGTCGTTGCCGCTGGCCGTGGTGTCCGGCACGTTCTGGATCACGTCCCAGTGCTCGGCGATCTTGCCGCCCTGGAAGCGGAAGATGTCGATGACGGCCGCGCCCTTGGTCCCCGGGACCAGCACCACGTTGGAGTGGAGCATCACGAGGTCGCCCTGGGAGATGACCCGCTTGACGTTGTACCGGGCGTCGGGGAACTGCTGGTGGATCGAGGTGGCCAGGGCCTTGAGGCCCGCCGCCCCGTCGGCCGCGGTCGGGTTGTGCTGGATGTAGTCCGGCCGTACGTAGCGGTCGACGACCGAGGTGTCACCGTGCTCGAACACCCTCTTGGTGACGGTGATGGCGACGGTCTTCTGGTAGCCGAGGCGGGCGGCATCACCGTAGCCGCCATGGCCGTCGTAGCCGCCCTGTCCGTGCGCCGCGTGCCCGGCGGCCGGGCCGTGCGGGGCCGCCACGGCGGGTACGGCGGTTGCGCCCAGGACCGCGGCGGCGGCGAGGAAGGTGACGACGGCCCTGCGGGCGGGGGTGGTGGGGGCAGTACGGGGCATGGTGCGCTCCAAACGTCTCATGCATGCGAAACCGGGGAGTAATTTTAAGTTTCAAACTCTGCATCGGCAGATAATCACCGTGGAGCGGCCCATGTCAACCGTCTTTGCCGCCCCTTGGCGTTCCTTGACCCGCCTCGACGCTCTTGCCTTAAGCGCACTCGCAGCCGTGGGCCAGGTGGTCATGAAGTACACACAGCTCGGACGCACGGGCCTCAAGGTCAGCCGACTGGCCCTCCGCACCATGAACTTCGGACCGCAGACGACCGCAGACGAACGAGGCCGACAGTCACGCGATCATGGACGCGGCGCGGGACACCGTCTTGTCGCCTCGTGTCCTCCGGGCTCTTGAACGGTTCAATCCCGCCTGCCCCTGGGGCCACAACGCCTCACTACCACCGCTGGATTCTGAGGCAGCTACTGAGACGGTTTGACCGTGCTCTGGATGTCGGCTCCGGCAGCGGTGACCTCGCAAGGCTCCCGGCTCGACGTGCCGCAACAGTGACAGCAGTCGATTCTGGCGGGGCGGCGTCGGAGGTGCCGCTGCTGCGGTCCCGCCTGCTCGGGCGTCAGACCCACGTACCGGCCGTCGGCGGTGGTCTGCCAGAGATCGATCACCGCGCCGGGCAGCGGCTTGCCCGAGGTGGAGCGTACGGTGCCGGAGACGAGCAGGGTTGCGCCGGGCTCGTCGGGCGCCATCGGCAGCACGCCCGGGTTGTCGATCTCCGGTGCCCCGGTCACGTAGGCGGGCCCGGTCGCCATCCACGTGGAGGCGCCGTCCTTCGCCGGGTGGGCGTAGGCCCTGCCGTAACTGACCTCCATCGTGCGGTTGGTACGTCAGTTGTTGTCACGTCACTCCAGTCCGGCGTCGCCGTCGACGGACGGCGCGCCTCAGGTCGGACAGCTGTGGTGCATGAGGTGGGTGTGGATCATGGAGTGGGTCATCCTCGTGTGTTCCAGACGAGGGGGGCTTTGCGGATCCAGGTGTCGTCCTCGATCGTCTGGACGAGGAACTGGGCGAGGTCGGCGCGGTTGATCCGTGCGCCGGGCTTTTCGGTGCCGGCTTCGGCGGCCCGTACGGGGCCGCTGAGGGGCTTGTCGGTGAGGGTGACGGCGCGGGCCAGGGTCCAGTCGATGCCGGACGAGGCGCGGAGGACCTGGTCGACGCCGGTGTGGTCCTCGAAGCCCGCCTTGATGTTCGACAGGTTGATGAACGCCTTGACCAGCGGGTTGAGCCGGTCCCAGTCGTCGCCGGAGCCTTGCGTGGACGTCAGCACGATGCGGTGTATGCCCTGTTCGCCCATGACGGTGAGCGTGTTGCGGGTGGCGTCGGTCATGAACATCGGCGGGCTGACCGGCTTGGCCCACGGGTTGTCGGAGGCGCGGGAGTTGTTCAGCGCGCTGATCACCGCCTGGGTGCCTTCGGCGGCCTTGCGGATGTCGTCGATGTCCGCGGGGGTGCCCTGGATCAGCTCGACACCGGCGGGTGCCTGCACCGTGTCGGGGTTGCGGACGAGGGCGCGGACGCGGTGGCCGCGCTCGGCGGCCTGCTTGAGGACGTGGGCGCCGGTGCGGCCGCTGCCGCCGAGGACCAGGAAGTTGCTCATGGTGTTCAAAAGCCTTTCGGGCAGTTCAAGGCTGGATCAGGCGGCCTGTCGGCCGGTCAGGACAGAGCCCAGGCGGCGGGCCTCGTCGTGCGCCTTGGTCATGGACGCCTCGTGCACCGGCAGCAGCGGGGCCATCATCGGCACGTACGGGGCCATGGTCAGCTCCGGCAGGACCGTCGTCAGGTCGAGGCCGAGGTTGTCCGGGTGGCCCAGGACGGTTTCCAGCGTGGGCACCAGGTGGTCCATGCCGTGCTTGGGCGCGCCTGGGCCGTAGCCGCCGCCGCGTGCGGAGATCACCGTGGCGGGGCGGCCGAGGGTGGGAGGGGGTCCGTCGAAGCTCAGGGTGCGCCCGCCGACAATGATCTGGTCCAGCCACGCCTTGAACACGGACGGCATCGTGAGGTTGTACAGCGGCACGGTGAACAGGTAGGCGTCGGCGCCGAGGAATTCCTCGATCAGCTCGTCCTGGACCGCGGCGGCCTTCGCCTGCTCGGGGGTGCGGGCGGCGGGGTCGGTGGTGCGGGCGGTGATGCCCGCCGCACTGAGGTGCGGTGCGGGTGAGACGGCCAGGTCGCGGTGGACGACCGCGCCCTTCCACGCGTCACGGAAGGACTCGGCGACCTGACGGGAGACGGAGGCCTCGCCGAGCGAGGAGGCGTCGATGTGCAGCAGGTAGGACATGGAGAGGTCAGCCTTTCGAAATGATCAAGGGTGTGTCGTTGGGTGAATGGTGGAGGTCAACTGCGGGCCGGTACGGCGCAGCCGTCGGGGCCGCAGACCGCAGCGTCGCCGCCGGTCGCCAGAGTGAGCGGGTGGGACTCGTCCCAGGCCGTGCGCAACACGTGGAGAAGACCGTCGCTGTCCTGCGCGCCGGGGATGCCGTACCTGCCGTCGACGACGATGAAGGGCGCGCCGGTGGCGCCCAGGCGCTGGGCGCGGGCGGCATCGTCGCGGACCTGCCGCTGGTAGCGGTGCTCGGTGAGCGCCCGGCGGGTGCCCTCGCGGTCCAGGGCGATCTCCTGGCCCAGGTCGAGCAGGTCGTCCATGCTGAAGACGGGGCGGGCCTGGCCGAAGTAGGCGCGGAAGATCGCGTCCCAGGCTTCGCGGTTCCTGCCCTCGGCGGAGGCGTGGGCGAGGAACTCGTGGGCCAGGTCGGTGTTGCCGACCAGGTTGTCCAGCACCCGGTAGGGGGTCAGCCCCTCGGCCTCGGCCAGCGCCTCGATCCGACGCGTGGACGCCTCGGCCTGCGAGTCGCCCATGCCGTGCCGGCGCAACAGCGCGTCACGGACGCTGAACGTCTCCCCCACGGGGAAGGAACTGCCCAGCGGGAACGAGTGGTGGACGACCTCCACCTCCTCGCCGTGCTCGAACCGCTCCACAGCCCGGTCCACACGGTGGCTGCCCAGTCCGCACCAGGGGCAGGTGACCTCGGCCCAGATCTCGATCTTCATGACGCGCGCCTCCCGTGCCTGCGCTTGATTCCTACGTTTTGTTCGTAGCGCCATGATGGGCCAGTATGGAGGTCGATACAAAAGGCACATCGGTGTTCGTGCCGGAGAGGAATGTGCGTCATGGAGGTCACCGGAGGTTCGGGCGGCGCGGCGGCGGCGGGGCCCTGTGCCCACATCCCCGCCGAGCACATGGAGTTCATCCGGCAGGTCCTCGACCGCGTCGGCGACAAGTGGAGCCTGCTGCTCATCGCGGTCGTGGAGGCTGGCCCGCTGCGCTACACCGACCTGCAGCGCCAGGTCCCCGGAATCTCCCAGCGGATGCTCACCCTCACGCTCCGCCAGCTCCACGAGGACGGTCTGATCACCCGCACCGCATACGCGGAGGTCCCACCACGCGTCGAGTACGCCCTCACCCCGCTGGGGCGCGGCCTCCACGAGATCGTGACCTCCCTGATCGGCTGGGCCACCGACCACCACGACGAGATCCGCGCGCACCGGGCCCGCGCCGCGGCACCAGCAGCCCGGTCCTGACCGCAGGATCAGCCCCGTCCGCACGTTCTCCCGCGGCCGTCGCACCAACGGACCCGAGCTCGCCACCGACCCGGACGCCGACTGGTACGTACGCGAAGGCGACCACCGCGACCCGGACGTCCCGGTGTCCGACGCCATGCGCCCGCCTCCGCCGCCCGCCAGGAAGGGCAAAGCCAAGACGCCTCTGGGCAAGAAGAAGTACCTCTACGGCTACGACGCCCACCTCATCGTGACCCGTGACACCGAACACGACGCCGTACTCCTCGACGACGGCACCCCGAACCCCGACGTCCTGCCCGTCGTCGTCCTCGGCGTCACCCTCGACAAGCCCGGCCAGCGCCCGGCGTACAACGGCCTTGCAGTCCTCGACCGACTCCAGGAACGGGGCTACAAACCCGGCTACCTTGCGGGCGACCGCGCCTACAACAACTCCGAGCCCGCAGAGTGGCAGCTTCCCATCCGGGCCATGGGCTACAAGCCCGTATATGACTACCGGGCGGACCAGCTCGGCGAGCAGAACGGAACGCAGGGCGCGATCCTCGTCGAGGGCCGCTGGTACTGCCCGTCCATGCCGAAGCCCCTCATCAACGCCACCATCGACCTGCACGCCGAGCGCATCGACCGGGAGACGTGGATCCGGCTGATCGCCGCCCGCCGCGGCTACCGCCTCATGCCGAAGCAGAACGCTGACGCCGACGGCTACCAGCGGATGATGTGCCCCGCCGAAGCAGGCAAGGCCCAGTGTTCCCTCAAGCCCCACACCATGGGACGCGGCCCGGTCAAGGTCTGCCGCCAGCACGCCATCACCATCGGCCCGGAAGCCGGCGCCAAGCAGTGGCAGTCCCTGGAGTACGACGGCCCGCAATGGCAGAAGATCTACTTCCGGCTCCGCAACAGCGTCGAGGGCTACAACGGCTACGCCAAGAACCCCCTCGCCGAGGCCATCGAAGCCGCCGGCTCCCGCCGCATCCGCGGCATCGCGGCATCGCGGCCCAGACCATCCTCCTGGCCTTCCAGCTCGCCCACGCCAACCGCCGCAAGATCATGAAATGGCTGGAGACGCTCGCACTCGGAGGCGAACGCCCCCGGCGCCGCACCCACCACAGGCGGAAGACCAAGGAACCCGGGACCTGGACACCCACCGGCCATCTGCCGTCGGCCGCGTGAACCGGCCGAGGTCACCCCAGCACCACCCGGAGAACAACCAGCAGCTCACATAGCAGGGCCCCGGCCGTGAGATACCTCACCGCCGGGGCCCTGCCACGTCCCTGTCCGGACCAGGTCCGGACAGACAACGAGAAACGGGCCCCCACCGGTGACTTCCGTCACTGGTGAAGACCCGTTCCGTCGGTTCTTCGCTGTGCGCGAGGGGGGAGTTGAACCCCCACGCCCTTTCGGGCACTGGAACCTGAATCCAGCGCGTCTGCCTATTCCGCCACCCGCGCATTGGGTGTGTCCTCCGGCCCCGATCCTCGCGGTGCGGCGCCCTCCGACATGCAGAACATTAGCACGCAGCAAGGGGTGGGTTCACATCCCTTATCAGGGGGCAGCCGCCCACCAGCGGGTTCGGAAACGGCACCCGAACCGGGGCGCCCCGGCCACGTATCAACCTGTGCTGGTTCACGTATCAACCTCGTACCGGTAACCCCCGTCTCCCCAGGAGCCGGTCGGGGTCCACAGTCAGGTGCGGGACACTGGTCCACGGCCGCCTCTACGATCCTTGACAAAGGAGTTCGACAGCGGAGTTCGAAGTGGAGCTCCACAGGGAACCTCGGAGGCGTCGACACCTGTCGACAGTGCCGACAAGGGGAACCAGCCGATTCACCGGCGCGTGGATACGATCAGTAAGCAGTACCAGGTAGGCAGCACGCAGAGCAGTACCCAGGACGGCAAGGACGGAGGAGGTGCCTCATGGGAGTCCTGAAGAAGTTCGAGCAGCGTCTCGAAGGTCTGGTCAACGGCACCTTCGCCAAGGTGTTCAAGTCCGAGGTCCAGCCCGTGGAGATCGCGGGAGCGCTCCAGCGGGAGTGCGACAACAACGCGACCATCTGGAACCGCGACCGCACGGTCGTACCCAATGACTTCATCGTGGAGCTGAGCACGCCGGACTTCGAGCGGCTCAGCCCCTACTCGGGCCAGCTCGGCGACGAGCTCGCCGGCATGGTGCGCGACTACGCCAAGCAGCAGCGATACGCCTTCATGGGCCCGATCAAGGTCAACCTGGAGAAGGCGGACGACCTCGACACCGGTCTGTACCGGGTGCGCAGTCGTACGCTCGCCGGCTCCACCGACCAGCAGGCCCCCGGAACCGCGGCCCCGGCCGGCCGCCCCGGCGCGCAGGGAGCGGGCGGTTACGGCTACCCGCCGTCGGCCGCTCCGCCCATGCCGGCCGCCCCGCCGCCCGGCCGCGGCGCCCCCGGCGGCTACGGCCACCCGCAGCAGGCCCAGCCCCAACGCCCGGCAGGCGGCCCGGTCGGCGCGCCCGCTCCGGGCTCCCGCACCCGCCACTGGATCGAGATCAACGGCGCCCGCCATCAGATCTCCCGCGCAACGCTGGTGCTGGGACGCAGCACCGAAGCCGACGTGCGGATCGACGACCCCGGCGTCTCGCGCCGGCACTGTGAGATCCGGACCGGAACGCCCTCGACGATCCAGGATCTCGGGTCCACCAACGGCATCGTGGTGGACGGGCAGCACACCACCCGCGCTACGCTCCGCGACGGCTCGCGGATCGTCGTGGGCAGCACCACCATCATTTACCGGCAAGCCGAAGGGTGAAGCGGGGGCAATGTCAGAGCTGACCCTCACGGTCATGCGGCTGGGTTTCCTGGCCGTACTGTGGCTGTTCGTGATCGTGGCCGTGCAGGTCATCCGCAGCGACCTCTTCGGTACGCGCGTCACCCAGCGCGGCGCCAGGCGAGAAGCCGCACGGCCCCAGCAGGCCGCCCGGCAGCAGGCGGCGCCTCCGCAGCAGCGCCAGCAGGCCGGCGGCCGCCAGCGCCGTAACGCACCCACCAAGCTGGTCGTGTCCGAGGGCACCCTCACCGGCACCACGGTCGCCCTCCAGGGCCAGACCATCAGCCTGGGCCGGGCGCACGACAGCACCATCGTGCTGGACGACGACTACGCCTCCAGCCGCCATGCCAGGATCTACCCGGACCGCGACGGCCAGTGGATCGTCGAGGACCTGGGCTCGACCAACGGCACGTATCTCGACCGATCGCGGCTGACGACTCCCACACCGATTCCGCTGGGCGCGCCGATCCGCATCGGCAAGACCGTCATCGAGCTGCGGAAGTAGTGCTACATCATGAATAGGCGCGAGCGGAGCGAGCACGCGGCGTGGGCCCCCACCCCGGGCCCCGGCGCGCTCCCGACCGGAGGGTGGGCACCGTGCGGATGTACCCGGAGCCGACAGGCGAGGTGCGCATGAGTCTGTCACTGCGCTTCGCCGCCGGATCGCACAAAGGCATGATCCGGGAGGGCAACGAGGACTCCGGATACGCCGGACCCCGCCTGCTCGCCATCGCCGACGGCATGGGCGGCGCCGCCGCCGGCGAGGTCGCCTCCTCCGAGGCCATCTCCACCATCGTCGCCCTCGACGACGACGTCCCCGGCTCCGACGTCCTCACCTCGCTCGGCGTGGCCGTACAGCGCGCCAACGACCAACTGCGCTCCATGGTCGAGGACGACCCCCAGCTGGAGGGCATGGGCACCACGCTCACCGCCCTGCTCTGGACCGGCCAGCGACTCGGTCTCGTCCACGTCGGCGACTCGCGCGCCTACCTCCTGCGCGACGGCGTCCTCACCCAGATCACGCAGGACCACACCTGGGTGCAGCGCCTGGTCGACGAGGGCCGCATCACCGAGGAAGAGGCCACCACCCACCCCCAACGCTCCCTGCTGATGCGGGCGTTGGGCAGCGGCGAACACGTCGAGCCCGACCTCTCCATCCGCGAGGTCCGCGCCGGCGACCGCTACCTGATCTGCTCCGACGGCCTGTCCGGCGTGGTCTCCCACCAGACCCTCGAGGACACCCTCGCCAGCTACCAGGGCCCCCAGGAGACCGTGCAGGAGCTCATCCAGCTCGCCCTGCGCGGCGGCGGCCCCGACAACATCACGGTCATCATCGCCGACGTACTCGACCTGGACACCGGGGACACCCTCGCCGGGCAGCTCTCCGACACCCCGGTCGTGGTCGGCGCGGTCGCCGAGAACCAGAACCACCTGCACGACCCCGGCCTCATGCAGACACCCGCGGGCCGCGCCTCCGGACTCGGCAGGCAGGTACCCGGACAGGGCGGCGGCGAGTTCGGCCCGCCCGGCTCCGGCGACACCACCGGCTACGCCCCCGCGGGCAGCTACGGCGACTACACCGACGAGGACTTCGTCAAGCCCCGCAAAGGCCGCAGGTGGCTGAAGAGATCCTTCTACTCGGTCCTCGCGCTCGCCGTCATCGGCGGCGGCCTGTACGGCGGCTGGCGCTGGACGCAGACGCAGTACTACGTCGGCACCAACGGCGAACACGTCGCCCTGTACCGGGGCATCAGCCAGGACCTGGCCTGGGTCTCGCTCTCGAAGGTCTCCAAGGACCACCCCGAGATCGAACTCAAGTACCTGCCGCCGTACCAGCAGAAGTCGGTCGAGGGCACCATCGCCGAGGGCGGCCTGAAGCCGGCCCAGAAGAAGATCACCGAACTAGGCGTGCAGGCCTCCGCGTGCAAGAAGCAGGCCGCGGCGCAGGCCACGGAGAGCAAGAAGAACTCCACGACGGGCGAGGGCGAGGCCGGCGGCACCACGGGAACCACACCGTCCTCCCTGACGTCCAAGGCCACACCGACCCCGACGAGCACGACCTCCCCGTCCCCGAACGCTTCCGCATCCCCGACCGCGCCCACTCCCACCCCCGGCCCCACTCTCTCGGACGAGGAGAAGCAGGTCGTCGGGAACTGCGGTACGCAGTAGGCCAGCCGTGAGAGGCCCTGTCACACGATGAGCAGCAGTACTTCGAACACCTCGACGCACCACACGTCCACGATCGGCGCGATCGGCGCACCGAGCCGCCGCAACACCGAGCTGGCTCTCCTGGTGTTCGCCGTCCTCATCCCGGTCTTCGCCTACGCCAACGTGGGCCTCGCCCTCCACGACGAGGTGCCCTCGGGCCTGCTCAGCTACGGCCTGGGCCTCGGTCTGCTGGCCGGCGTCGCCCACCTCGTCGTCCGCAAGTTCGCCCCGTACGCGGACCCGCTGATGCTGCCGCTCGCCACCCTGCTGAACGGCCTCGGACTCGTCGCCATCTGGCGCCTGGACCAGTCCGCGCTGCTGCGGGGACTCGGCGTCGCCGGCGGCAAGGCCACCAACCAGCTGATCTACACGGCGCTCGGCATCGCCCTGTTCTCCGTCGTACTGATCTTCCTCAAGGACCACCGCGTCCTCCAGCGCTACACCTACATCTCCATGGTCGGCGCGCTGGTCCTGCTGCTGCTCCCGCTCGTCCCGGGCCTCGGCGCCAACATCACCTACGGCGCCAAGATCTGGATCCAGGTCGGCAGCTTCACCATCCAGCCCGGAGAGTTCGCCAAGATCGTCCTGGCGATCTTCTTCGCCGGCTACCTGATGGTCAAACGCGACGCACTCGCCCTCGCCAGCCGCCGCTTCATGGGCCTCTACCTGCCCCGCGGCCGCGACCTCGGACCGATCATCGTCGTATGGATGATCTCGATCCTCATCCTGGTGTTCGAGACCGACCTCGGTACGTCGCTGCTGTTCTTCGGAATGTTCATCATCATGCTGTACGTCGCCACCGAGCGGACCAGCTGGATCGTCTTCGGTCTGCTGATGTCCGCGGCCGGCGCCGTCGGCGTGGCCAGCTTCGAACCGCACGTCCAGACCCGTGTCCAGGCCTGGCTCGACCCGATGCGCGAGTACACCCTCAGCCGCAACGGCAGCACCGACGGCATCCTCCACTCCGAGCAGGCCATGCAGGCCCTGTGGGCCTTCGGCTCCGGCGGCACCCTCGGCACCGGCTGGGGACAGGGCCACTCCGAGCTGATCCGCTTCGCCGCCAACTCCGACTTCATCCTCGCCACCTTCGGCGAGGAACTGGGCCTCGCCGGCCTCATGGCGATCCTGCTGATCTACGGCCTGATCGTGGAACGCGGCGTACGCACCGCCCTCGCCGCCCGCGACCCCTTCGGCAAACTCCTCGCCATCGGCCTCTCCGGCGCCTTCGCCCTCCAGGTCTTCGTGGTCGCCGGCGGCGTGATGGGCCTCATCCCGCTGACCGGCATGACGATGCCCTTCCTGGCGTACGGCGGATCCTCCGTCATCGCCAACTGGGCCCTGATCGGCATCCTGATCAGAATCAGCGACACCGCCCGCCGCCCGGCGCCCGCCCCCGCCCCCAGCCCCGACGCCGAGATGACCCAGGTGGTCCGCCCGTCATGAACAAGCCCCTGCGCCGGATCGCGATCTTCTGCGGCCTCCTGGTCCTCGCCCTGCTCATCCGCGACAACTGGCTCCAGTACGTCAAGGCCGACACCCTCCGCGAGGACCCCGACAACCGCCGCGTCCTCATCGCCCGGTACGCCACACCACGCGGCGACATCATCGTCGACGGCAAGGCCATCACCGGGCACGCCGAGACCACCTCGGGCGACTTCAAGTACAAGCGCACCTACCAGGACGGCGCGATGTGGGCGCCGGTCACGGGCTTCGTCTCCCAGTCCTACGGCGCCACCCAGCTGGAGTCCATCGAGGACGGCATCCTCACCGGCAACGACGACCGGCTCTTCTTCCGCAACACCCTCGACATGCTCACCGGCAAGCCGAAAGAGGGCGGGAACGTCGTCACCACCCTCAACGCCGCCGCCCAGAAGGCCGCCTACGACGGTCTGAAGAAGCAGGGCGGCAAGGGCGCGGTCGCCGCCCTGGACCCCACCACCGGCAAGATCCTGGCGCTGGCCTCCTACCCCTCGTACGACCCCTCGACGATCGCCGGCGGCAGCAAGGCCGACGGGGAGGCCTGGAAGAAGCTCGACAAGAAGAACAACCCCGCCGACCCGATGCTCAACCGGGCCCTGCGCGAGGTCTACCCCCCCGGCTCCACCTTCAAGGTCGTCACCGCGGCCGCCGCGCTGGAGAACGGCCTGTACAAGGACGCCGACTCGCCCACGAAGTCGCCTCTGCCGTGGACCATGCCGGGCACCACGACCCAACTGCCCAACGAGGGCAACATCCCCTGCAAGAACGCCACCCTGCGGGTCGCGCTCCAGGTCTCCTGCAACACCGTCTTCGGCAAGGTCGGCTCCGACCTGGGCAACGACAAGATGCTGGAAGAAGCCAAGAAGTTCGGCTTCGACGAGGAGCAGTTCACCCCGGTGCGCTCCAGCGCCTCCGTCTTCTCCAAGGACATGGCGCCCTCCGAGGTGGCACTGTCCTCGATCGGCCAGTTCAACACCGCCGCTTCCCCGCTCCAGATGGCCATGGTCGCCTCCGCGGTCGCCAACAACGGCACCCTGATGAAGCCGTACATGGTCGACTCCCTCCAGGCCCCCAACCTCGACCCCCTCGAGCAGACCGAGCCGGAGAAGATGAGCGAGCCGCTGTCCGCGGAGAACGCCCAGATCCTCCAGTCGATGATGGAAACGGTCGTCAAGGACGGCACCGGCAAGAAGGCGCAGATCAGCGGCGTCACGGTGGGCGGCAAGACCGGTACCGCCCAGCAGGGCGAGAACAACAGCAAGAACCCCTACGCCTGGTTCATCTCGTACGCCAAGGTCGGTGACAGCTCGCCGGTGGCGGTCGCCGTCGTGATCCAGGACGACGATGCCGAGGCCCGCGAGAACATCTCCGGCGGCGGCCTCGCGGCCCCCATCGCGAAGAACGTGATGGAGGCCGTCATCAACTCCCAGAAGTGACCCCGCTCACGTCCCCTTCGCATCGGTGCACGTTGCGATACCGGTCCTGTATCGGGTGACGCACTTGGCCAGGTCACACAAAGCCAGACGGGTACGGTAGGCCCGGACGGCAGCCTCCGACCGCACACACGTGCCGGTCGGGACCGACGGAGAGGGCTGGTAGGAAGCTATGGAAGAGCCGCGTCGCCTCGGCGGCCGGTACGAGCTGGGCCAGGTGCTCGGCCGTGGTGGCATGGCGGAGGTCTACCTCGCCATGGACACGCGCCTCGGCCGCACCGTTGCGGTGAAGACGCTCCGCGCGGACCTCGCGCGCGACCCGTCCTTCCAGGCCCGGTTCCGCCGGGAGGCCCAGTCGGCCGCCTCGCTCAACCACCCCGCGATCGTCGCGGTCTACGACACGGGTGAGGACTACATCGACGGGGTCTCGATCCCGTACATCGTCATGGAGTACGTCGACGGCTCCACCCTGCGTGAACTCCTCCACAGCGGCCGCAAGCTGCTGCCGGAGCGCACGCTGGAGATGACCATCGGCATCCTCCAGGCCCTGGAGTACTCGCACCGGGCCGGCATCGTCCACCGCGACATCAAGCCCGCGAACGTCATGCTGACGCGCAACGGCCAGGTCAAGGTCATGGACTTCGGCATCGCCCGCGCCATGGGCGACTCCGGCATGACGATGACACAGACCTCCGCGGTCATCGGCACCGCCCAGTACCTCTCCCCGGAGCAGGCGAAGGGCGAACAGGTCGACGCCCGTTCCGACCTGTACTCCTCGGGCTGCCTCCTCTACGAACTGCTGACGGTACGGCCGCCCTTCGTCGGGGACTCCCCGGTCGCGGTCGCCTACCAGCACGTACGGGAGGAACCCCAGCCCCCGAGCGTCTTCGACCCCGAGATCACGCCCGAGATGGACGCCATCGTCCTCAAGGCCCTGGTCAAGGACCCGAACTACCGCTACCAGTCGGCGGACGAGATGCGCGCCGACATCGAGGCCTGCCTCGACGGCCAGCCCGTCGCGGCCACCGCCGCCATGGGCTCCGTGGGCTACGGCGGCTACCCCGACGACCAGCCGACAACAGCCCTGCGCTCCGACGGCGGCGCCACCACCATGCTGCCGCCCATGAGCCCGGACGACGGCGGCTTCGGCTACGACGACCGCCCCGACCGGCGCCGCCAGAAGAAGTCCAACACCTCGACGATCCTGCTCGTGGTCGCGGGTGCCCTGGTGCTCGTCGGCGCGATCCTCATCGGCAAGTGGATCTTCAGCGGCAACGGCGGCGCGAACAACGACACGGTCGCCGTGCCGAACCTCGTCAACCAGTCGCAGGCCGACGCCACGAAACTGCTCACCAACAGCGACCTCAAACTCGGCCAGGTCACCCAGAAGACCTGCGAGAACACCGCCAAGGGCAACGTGTGCTCCACGGACCCGGCGAGCGGCCAGACGGTCGACAAGCAGTCCAGCGTCAACATCGTCGTGTCCACCGGAGCCCCGAAGGTCGCCGTCCCCAGCGTCCTCGGCCAGGACATCGACGACGCCACGCAGGCGCTGACGGACGACAAGTACCAGTTCGTCGTCAAGACCAAGCAGCGGGAGTCCACCGAGAAGGCGGGCACCGTCCTGGATCAGGACCCGAAACTGGGCGCCGAGGTGGAGAAGGGTTCCACCGTCACCCTCACCATCGCCAAGGCCGAGGAGAAGTCCACGGTCCCGGACGTCACCGGCCAGTCCTGCGACGACGCCAAGGCACAGATGCAGGCGAACGACCTCGTCGGCAACTGCACCGAAGTGGAGACCGACGACACCAACCAGATCGGCAAGGTCATCTCGACCTCGCCGCAGGCCGGCAACCAGGCCGACAAGAACTCGTCGGTCAACATCCAGATCGGCAGGGCGGCGGACAAGACCGAGGTCCCGAACGTCGTCGGCCAGACGGTGGGCCAGGCCAAGCAGATCCTCAACAACGCCGGCTTCAACAAGATCCAGTTCACGAACGGCAGCGATCAGAGCGATACCGCGCTCGTGGCCCAGCAGAGCCCGAACGCGGGTGACGAGGTCGACGACCCGGGCAACACCCAGATCACCCTGGCCAGCGTGAGTGTCGGCAACGGCAACAACAACGGCGGTGGCAACAACGGCGGCGGCTTCTTCGGAGGCGGCACCGGAACGGCGGCCCGCACGGAGGACTGACACCCCTCCCCGCACCACGAACAGCGGCCCCGGACCTCGCTACTTACGGAGGTCCGGGGCCGCTGTCGCATGCATGTGCGTCATTCGATCGTGTCGTCATACCTGATGCCTCGTTGATCGGACGGGGAGGGTTCCACAGCTCTGCCCTGACCACACGAGTGAAAGGGCAGAACATGATCAACGAATCCGCACTCCTGGAATCGAAGACCCTGCGCCACAGCGTGCTGGAACGAACGGACGTACTCGACAGGGTCAAGGCACTGTCACTGCTGCCGGACGGAATGCATGTGACCACGGCGATGGTGGCGGCGTACTTCGAGGTCGGCCTCACAGCCATTCGCTCCCTCGTACTCGACCACCGCGCCGAGCTGGAGGCCAACGGGTACCACGTCTTGACAGGTTCAGAACTGAGTTCCTTTAAGGAGCTCAGTGGGATCCAGTCGCGCTCCGCATCCCTCGCTCTCTTCTCCCGCCGAGCCGTCCTCAACGTCGCCATGCTCCTCCGCGACAGCGAAGTCGCACGTCAGGTGCGTGTGTACCTCCTGGACATGGAGTACCTGGCACGCACACAGCCTGTGGACAACTCCGTCCACAGGGAGGCCGTCCCCCTCGAAGACCCCCTTGACGACCGCATCGACCAGCGCATCACCGCCATCCTCGGCAAGACCGTCGTCCCGATGTTCAACGTCCTCATCGCCACCTCCGGCGAACACCGCCGTGAACTCATCGAACTCCGGCAGGACATCGAGAACGTCGAACGCAGGCTGTGCTGGCACCACAAGCGCCTCAGCATCCTGGAAGGGGAAGCGCCCGCGGACAGCGTGCGGCACAACCTCAAAGCGATGACCTGGCAGGCGTTCGAGCATCACGTGGCCGAGCTCCTGCGCCGTGACGGCTGCACGGACGTCGTCGTACGCAAAGCCCACACCGACCGGGGCATCGACATCACCGCTCGCACCGCGGACGGCCGAACCGTCGCCGTGCAGTGCAAGAACCGCTCCGGCCGCTGGACCGTCCCCAGCGCCGACATGCAGAAGTTCGCCGGCGCGGCCCGGGCCATCGACCGTGTCGACATCGCCCTGTTCGTCGCCACCTGCAACTTCAGCAGCGAAGCGCAGACCGTCGCCGATCTGAGCGGGGTCGTCACCGTGAACCGGGACGACCTGGAGACCTGGAGCGCGGGAGCCCGGCTCAAGGCGCTGCGCTGAACCCAAGGAAAGAGGCCCGAAGCCGCAAGAGAAAGTTGCGGCTTCGGGCCTCCACCATGCTAGGTCAGTTCCTTCGGCAACGTCCGCTCGCTGTCCACCTTCTCCGTGCGGACCAGCTCGCCCCACACCACGTACCGGTACCGCGAGGTGTACACCGGCGTGCACGTCGTCAGGGTGATGTAGTGGCCGGCCTTCTTCTTGCCGGACTCCTTGGGGATCTGGCCGAGGACCTTGACGTTGTACTTCGAGGTCTCGGACAGGACGGCGTAGACCTTGTAGACGTACCACTCGTCCTTGGTCTCGAAGACGACCGCGTCGCCCTTCTTGACCTTGTCGATGTTGTGGAACTTCGCGCCATGGCCGTCACGGTGGGCGGCCAGGGAGAAGTTGCCCGTCTTGCCGGTGGTGGGGAGCACGGCCTTCACGGGATCCGTGTAGTAGCCGGCGACACCGTCGTTGAGGATCTTCGTCGAGGTGCCCTTCTCGACCAGCACCTCGCCGTTCTTCATCGCGGGAACGTGCAGGAACCCGATCCCGTTCTTGGTGTCCAGCGCTCCGGGACCGCCGGTGGTCCGCTCGTTCCAGCTGTCGCGCACCTTGTCGGCCTGTTTGTCCGCCTCGCGGTCGGCGACGACGTTCGTCCACCAGAGCGAGTAGACGACGAACAGGCCGAGTACCAGGCCGGCCGTGATGAGGAGTTCGCCGAAGACGCTCACCGCCATGGCGATCCGCCCGGGGCCGCGGCGGCGCGGCGCGGGCTCTTCGGATCCCCGGGTGTCGGTGTGCTCTGCGGTGCCGTCGGTGGTCGGTGCCACTAGTCATCTGCCCTTACTGGACGAGCTCATCCGGCTTGCCCTTGCTGCGCGGCCGTTCCTCGACCATCTTGCCCCAGACGATCAACCGGTACTTGCTGGTGAACTCCGGCGTACACGTGGTGAGAGTGATGTAGCGCCCGGCCGTGGTGAACCCGGACCCCTTGGGGATCGGGGCGATCACGCTCGTGTTGCTCGGAGCCGTCACCGGAAGCGTCGACGTCATCTTGTAGACGAAGTACTCGTCCTGCGTCTCGACGACGATCGAGTCACCCGGGCTGAGCTTGTTGATGTAACGGAAGGGCTCGCCATGCGTGTTGCGATGCCCCGCGAGAGCGAAGTTGCCGGTCTTGGCGTCGGGCATCGCCGTCTTCAGCGCACCCTCGCTGTAGTGCCCCACCATGCCCTTGTCGAGCACCTTCTTGTTGCTGACACCCTCGGCGATCGGCACGACCACATCCAGCTTGGGGATGTGCAGGAGGGCGAAACCCTGACCCGGCTCGAAGGTGCCCGGGGCGCCCTTGCCGCTCGCCCAGTCGTTCTGGAGGCTGCTCGCCTCCTTGTCCGCCGCCGCGTGCGCACGGACGTTGGTCCACCACAGCTGGTAGCTGACGAACAGCAGCATCAGCACGCCGGTGGTGATGAACACCTCACCTATCGCCCGGCTCGCGACGACGGCCGGACCGGGTTTGCGGGCCTTGGCCTGCTTACGGGCCTCGACGCGGGAAAGCGGCTTCCCGTCAGGCGACTCCAGCGACTCCGTCTCCGACTCGGGGACGGCCGCGCCACCATGACGCCCGTGACGGCCCTTGGCGGCCTTTCTCCGGGCCGCACGGCCACCATGTGGGGTTCCAGTGGCGGATGTGACGGAAGCGCCCCCAGGGGCGGATATGGAGGGAGGCGGCGGATCGGGTATCCGCAGCGCCACCGTCTCGTCATCGGCGAGCGGCACATACGGCGCCCGCGCCCGACCGGACGTTGCGCCACCCGAAGCCGCGCCACCCGAAGCGGCACCATCCGAACCCGCGCCCCTGGAAGCCGCACGACGCGAAGACGCCCTACCGCCCGAGGACACTCCGCCCGAGGGCACCCCACCCGGGGCCCCCTCGGCGTAAGGCTCCTCCGCGTAGGCCCGCCCTGCGTGGGAACCACCCCCCAAAGGCTCCCCGCCATAGGGATCGCCACCGTAGGACTCGTACGACGCGTCGCCGTGCAAGTCCTCGCGCTCGGGGCGCAGAGCCGTCACGCCGTGGCCCTGCCCACCACCGGGGCGAGCCCCGCCGACCTCGCCACCGCGCCCTGGTCCCCGCACTCCACCAGCCAGTTGGCCAGCATCAGGTGCCCGTGCTCCGTCAGCACCGACTCCGGGTGGAACTGCACACCCTCGACCGGGAGTTCACGGTGCCGAAGCCCCATGACGATCCCGTCGTGCGTCCGCGCGGTGACCTCCAGCTCGGCCGGGACCGTCGCCGGCTCGGCGGCCAGGGAGTGGTACCGGGTCGCCGTGAACGGCGTCGGCAGACCGGCGAAGACACCCTTGCCCCCGTGCTCCACGAGGGAGGTCTTGCCGTGCAGCAGCTCCGGCGCGCGGTCCACGACACCGCCGTACGCCACCTGCATCGACTGCATACCCAGGCAGACACCGAAGACGGGCACCCCGGTCGAGGCGCAGTGGCGGACCATGTCCACGCACACGCCCGCCTCCTCCGGCGTCCCCGGACCCGGCGACAGCAGCACGCCGTCGAAGCCGTCCTGGGCGTGCGCCGTCGACACCTCGTCGTTGCGCAGCACCTCGCACTCGGCGCCCAGCTGGTACAGGTACTGGACCAGGTTGAAGACGAAGCTGTCGTAGTTGTCGACGACAAGAATGCGCGCGCTCACTGGTTGTCCACCGTCACATCGTTGAAGGGCAGCAGTGGTTCAGCCCACGGGAAGACATACTGGAAGAGGACGTAGACCACAGCAATCGCCAGCACGAGCGAGAGCAACGCCTTCACCCATGCGTTCCCCGGCAGATGCCGCCAGATCCAGCCGTACATGCCGTCCCTTCCGTCGCACCACGGCACCAGACACACGCCGTACCGCACCAGACTAACGGCGCAGGGCAACAGGCTTGCCGTCCTCCACAGGCTGTGTGGAGTCCAGATGTGCCCAGACGATCAGCCGGTGACTGTGTCCCCACTCCGGATCGCACGTGGTCAGCGTGAGATAGCGGCCAGGCCGCGTGTACCCGGAATTACGTGGCACAGGATCGATCACCTCAATGTCGGTGGGCACTGTTTTGTAAGGCCCTTTGTCGATCCGATACGTGAACCAGGTCGTCCCGTCGGTCAGCACCACCGCGTCACCGCGCCGCAGCTTCGGGAAGTCCTTGAACGGATCGCCGTACGTGCGCCGGTGCCCGGCGACCGAGAAGTTGCCCTGCTGCCCGAGCTGCGCGGTGTTCGCGTAGTGGCCGAGCCCCTTCTTCAGGGTGCCGACCTCGGTGCCCTCAAGAACCGGCTTGTTCCACGTGAAACCAAGCCTCGGGATGTACATGATCGCGAAGGGCTTCCCGCTCCGGTACGGCGCCGGCTCAGCCGCGGACGCGGCGGTGGCACCGGCGGTCACCTTCGGCTGCCGCACGCTCCCCTGCGACCACTGGTTCTGTAACTGGTCGATCTGGTCGTTCATGACGGTGTCGGCCTTCACACCGGTCCAGAACAGCACATAGGCGACGAACAACACGATCAGGGCGCCGACGGTGAAGCACAGCTCGCTGACGGTCCTGACGACGACACGCACCGGCGACTCCAGGGACTCACACCGTGCTCACTCCACGGGCTTGGCGTACTGCAGATCCACTGTGCCCGAGTAGCCGGGAAGAGTCACCGTGCCGTCGTCGACGACATTCCAGCCGAGGCCGTAGACATTGACGTAGACCATGTAGTTCTGGATCGCCTTGGAGTCCGCGAGCGCCTGCTTCAGCTTCCCCCGGGCCCCGACCGCCTGAATCCTGTACGGCGGCGAGTAGACGCGGCCCTGGAGGATCAGCGTGTTGCCGACGCAGCGCACGGCACTGGTGGAGATCAGCCGCTGGTCCATCACCTTGATGCCCTTGGCGCCGCCCTTCCACAGGGCGTTGACCACGGCCTGCAGGTCCTGCTGGTGGATGACCAGGTAGTCGGGCTGCGGCTCGGGATATCCGGGGAGCTTGGCGGTCGCGTTCGGCGGAGCGTCGTCGAGCGTGACCGTGACCGCGTCACCCTTGATCTTCTGGGTGCCCGCCCTGTCCTCCAGGGCGGCGAGCTTCTCGTCCTCGGCCTTGGTGCTGCCGTCGTCCCGCTCGGCGAGCGACTCGACGTCCCGGCGCAGCGAACCGTTCGACTCGTCGAGCCCACCGTTCTTGTGACTGCGCTCCTGGATCAGGTCCGAGAGCTTCAGCAAGGACGCGTCGGTGCGGATGTTGGTGCCCTTGGCGGTGTTGAAACTCGTGAAGAAGATGAGTCCCGCGAGAGCGAAGACGCCCACCGTGAGCACCCTGACCGGCCGGAAACCCCGCCTGCGGACAGGACTGGATCCGGACTGGGGAGAGTCGGCAGAATTGCTCAACGTACCCTTATCTCCTTCGGCGCCGCGGAAGCACTACGCTAACGGACGCCCGGGGGAGTGCTCAGTGTCCCCTTGTACGCTGCCCGGAGCCCGACCCAGTTACCTGCGCGGCCACGCAGCGCATCGACAGGAGAGACCCTCGTGCCGAAGTCACGTATCCGCAAGAAGGCCGACTACACGCCGCCCGCGGCGAAGCAGACGACCGTCATCAAGCTGAACAGCCGCGCCTGGGTCGCCCCTGTGATGCTGGCCATGTTCCTCATCGGGCTGGCCTGGATCGTCGTCTTCTATGTGACCGACGGTTCGCTGCCCATCGATGCTCTGGACAACTGGAACATCGTGGTGGGCTTCGGCTTCATCGCCGCCGGATTCGCCGTGTCCACCCAGTGGAAATAGCTCTGCCCACGGGTATCCGCTGAGTTATCCACAGCCCCTGTCCACACGCTGGGGAAAAAAGACGACGATCTGTGGATAACTCATGGGGTGTTGACGCCGGTACGACCATCGCACCGCCCTCGCAAGCCTGTTCGCCCCCTGCCTGACCTGCAGAAACACGGGTCGGGGACAGGGGGCACAGCTGTTCCCGCACTCTATGCACAAGATTCGCCACTCACTGTGGACAACGTGCTGGTCAGGTCAGCTGTGCGGTCCTCACCAGGGTCACGACCACGACGACCAGCAGGACCAGCGCGCTGGTGCCGTACTGCACCAGTGACCGCCGCTCGCGCGGGGCGTGGACCATCCCGTACCCCGTGACGATGCCGGCGACCAGGCCGCCGATGTGGGCCTGCCAGGAGATGTTGAACGCCGGGTTGAAGGTGAAGATCAGGTTGATCACCAGCAGCGCGATGATCGGCCGCAGGTCGTAGTTGAGCCGGCGCATCAGGACCGCGGTCGCGCCGAAGAGGCCGAAGATGGCACCGGAGGCGCCGAGGGTCGCCGTGCTCGGGGACGCGAGGAGGTAGGCCAGGGCGCTGCCCGCGAGACCGGAGACGAAGTAGACCGCGAGGTAGCGGGTGCGGCCGAGGGCGGCTTCGAGGGGGCCGCCGAGCCACCACAGGCTCAGCATGTTGAAGCCGATGTGCCAGTACTCCTGGTGCGCGAACATCGAGGTCACCAGGCGGTAGTACTGCCCGTCCGCGACGCCTTCGGTGGCGGTGAAGGGGGGCGGCGGCCAGGCGCCGACGAGGCTGAGGTCCGCGGCGAGGGAGGCCTTGGCCTGGATGGCGATGAACACGGCGACGTTGATCGCGATCAGGATCTTCGTGAACAGCCGGGGGTCCGCCGTGACGGTGCCGCCCGCGATGGTGCGGGGCCGGGCCGCGGCCGGGGCGGGTCCGGCGCCGCCTCCGTCGCGCACGCACTCGGGGCACTGGAAGCCGACGGAGGCGCTGACCATGCACTCGGGGCAGATCGGGCGCTCGCAGCGGGTGCAGCGGATGCCCGTCTCACGGTCCGGGTGCCGATAGCAGCCGGGCAGGTCCCGGGCCTCGGGTGAACCGCCTGCCGCCTGTTCCATGACATCCCCTAGGTCGTCGTACGCACATGCACCGCCCCGCTCATCCTTACGGTTGAGCGGGGCGTTCGGTTCCCTTCGCGGTGTTTTCCGCGGGGCCTCAGCGTGTCTCGACGACGACCGACTCGATGACGACGTCGTTCACCGGGCGGTCGTTGGGCCGGCTGGTCTTGACGCCGGCGATGGTGTCCACGACCTTCTGGCTGGCCGCGTCCGTGACCTCGCCGAAGATGGTGTGCTTGCGGTTCAGCCAGGCCGTCGGGGAGACGGTGATGAAGAACTGCGAGCCGTTGGTGCCCGGGCCGGCGTTGGCCATGGCGAGCAGGTAGGGCTTGTTGAAGCCGAGGTCGGGGTGGAACTCGTCCTCGAACTCGTAGCCCGGGCCGCCGATGCCGGTGCCCAGGGGGTCGCCGCCCTGGATCATGAAGCCGCTGATGACGCGGTGGAAGACCGTGCCGTCGTAGAGCTTGTTGGTGGACTTCTCGCCGGTGCCGGGGTGGGTCCACTCGCGCTCGCCCTGGGCGAGTTCCACGAAGTTCCTGACGGTCTTCGGGGCGTGGTTCGGCAGGAGCCGGACCTCGATGTCGCCGTGATTGGTCTTCAGGGTGGCGTAAAGCTGCTCGGCCACGATGTGCCTTCCGTTGTCTTCTTTTGCCCCACCGATCCTCGCACGGATCCGGCCGAGGAGGCTCCGGGCAGGGGCGCCCGGCGGCGATCCGTGGCATTGTCGTCGACAAGCTCCTGTTGCCACGTATTCATCCGCTATTGATCCGGATGCCCGTCCCTCGAGTGCCGGGTTGTGCTCCGGCATGCATGATCCGGAAAAGGGTGGAAAGTCGAATTACCGTACGCCACCGAGGAGGAGGATCCCGTGACCCGCATTGACAGCGTGCGCGCCGCGACCGGCTCGGCGAAGGACAGCGTGCTGCACGCCGCGGAAGTGGTGGCGCCCTACGCCGACACGGCCAAGGACAAGGCCTCGCACTATGCGCAGGAGGCACGCGTACGGCTCGCGCCGAAGGTCACCCAGGCGGCCGGGCAGGCGCGTGTCCAGTACGGCGCTCATGTCGCGCCGCGTCTTGAGCAGGCTCGCACGCATGTTCCGCCGAAGGTCGATCAGGCCGCCCACGAGGCGGCCACCCGTACCCGCAAGGCGGCCCGCCAGGCCGCCGACTACTCGCGTCCGAGGATCGAGCAGGCCGTCGCCGCGGCCGGTCCGGTCCGGGAGGAGGCCACGGCACGGAGCGCGGCCGCACTGGCCGCGCTGCGTGGCCAGGTCACGCCCAAGGAGGTCCGCAAGCTGGTCCGCAAGCACGAGCGGCGGGCACGGGCCGGACGGCTCGCCAAGGCGCTGGCCGTCGCGGGCATCGTCGCGGGCGGCGCCTACGCCGCTTGGAAGTGGTGGGACAAGCAGGCCAACCCGGACTGGCTGGTCGAGCCCCCTGCCGCGACCGAGGTGCCCGAGACCGGTCGTCTGACGTCCGTGGACGGCAGCGGCCAGTCCGCGCTGGACCCGGAGGTCCAGGCGAAGGAGGCCGAGGAGGACGCCGCGAGGCACGACGAAGGGCGCTGACGCCGTTTCGACGGCGCGTGTACCAGTGGTGGGGCGGAAAGTTTCCGCCCCACCGTGGTGTTCACCCGACGGTGTGACCGGGCCGGTGCGGGAGGGCTCGGGTGCGTCACAGTCTCGGGACCATGTCTCCCGAACCGGATGGACCGCCGCCTCATGAAGCCCTCGTGTCGTGGGCTGCCCGCCCTGGCCACCGTACTGCTGCTCCTGGCGGTTTCCTCCTGTACCGCTCGCGCTCCTGAACCGGCTTCGGTTTCCGCTTACGGCGCCTATGTCGGCTACGAGCCCTCCGACGTGCGGCGTCTGGGCGAGCTCGGTGCCTGGCTCGGCGGGCCCGCGCCGCGGGTCGGTCACGTGTACCTGCCCGGTGACCGTTGGAGCAACATCGAGGGTGCGCCGGGTTATCTGGAGTCCTGGGCGGCGTGGCGGCGGGCCGGCGCGAAGCGGATGTTCGTCCTCAATGTGCCGATGCTGGAGCGCACCGAGGGCCATCTGTCCGACAGTGTGGTCCGTGCGGAGCTCCGGCGCGGGGCGAGCGGCGCCTACGACGGGCATTTCCGTGCCCTGGCCCGGCGATTGGTGGGTCTCGGCGTCCCGGACACGGTCGTCGTGCTGGGCTGGGAGATGAACGGCACCACGTACACCCATCGGTGCGGCCCGGACCCGGCCGCCTGGAAGGCGTACTGGACGAGGATCGTGCGTGCGATGCGCTCGGTGCCGGGACAGCGTCTGCGCTTCGAGTTCACGCCCAACCGCGGCCGCGACGCGATCCCGTGGCCGCGCTGCTATCCGGGTGACGAGGTCGTCGACATCATCGGTATGGACGCCTACGACGCCCCGCGCGGGCTGGGCTTCACCGCCCAGGTCGAGGAGCCGTACGGTCTGCGCGCTCACGTCCGCTTCGCGCGTGCCCACGGCAAGCCGGTCTCGTACCAGGAGTGGGGGCTGTACGAGAACGGTGACAATCCGGCCTATATGCGCGGCATGCTCACGTGGTTCGCCCGTCAGCGTCCTCTGTACCAGTCGATCAGCGACTACTGCCCGCACGGCGTGTGGGGGTGCCGTTCCCATCCGAGGTCGTCGGCGGTGTACCGCTCCTTGATGGGCGGCGGCGCTGAGTCGGCCGAGCGGTGAGTGGAGTGGGCGGGAGGAGGCCGGGCGCGTGGGTCAGTCGTGTGCGGCCCGCGCCAGGTCCAGGGCGTATTGGGGCCACCAGTGGCCGGCCGGCGGTCCGCCGCGGCAGGTTCCGTCCGACTCCCCCGGCCGTTTGATCCACAGGTAGGCGTCCACGCCCGGGATCCCGGTGTCCGTCGTGGGCGGGCTGCCCAGCGCGCGGCCCGGCGGATTGCACCAGGCGTCCACGCCCATGTGGGGGCCGTTGCCGTTTCGGCTGGTGTCGACGACGAAGTGCGCGCTGCCGCCGAGGGCGTCCGCCACACGTCCTCCGTACGACAGGACGGTCTCCGTGGTCTGGAAATTGGAGACGTTGAGCGCGAAGCCGTCGGCCCCGTCCACGCCCGCCCGGCGCAGTGCGCGGGCCAGCCAGGGCACGTCGGTGATCCATCCGGGGTTCCCGGCGTCGACGTAGACCCGGGTGCGGGGCTGCTGCGTGAGACGTTCCACGGCGTGGGCGAGCAGGGCGAGTGGGTCCGCGGTGTCCGTCTGGGGGCAGTCAGCCAGGGCCTGTGGCACGGCGTCGGGTTCGAGGACGACGAGGGCTGCCCGGTCGCCGAGGCCCTCGGCGAAGGAGTCGATGTAGGCCCGGTAGTCCTGTGCGTCGTCCGCGCCGCCCGCGGAGAAGGATCCGCAGTCGCGGTGTGGGATGTAGTAGGCGACGAGCAGCGCGGTACGTCCGGTGAGGGCGGCCTCGGTGGTGAGGGCGCGGACGGTGGGGCCGGGGTTCGCGCCGGTCAGCCAGGTGGCCTGCGGGCGGGTGGCGATCCTGTCGATCAGCGCCGCGTCCTCGGTCCGGCCCAGGCGTCGGTACTCGGCGGCCTGGAGCGCGGCGGGGGTGTTCGGATCCACCCAGAGGGACAGTGGCCCGGGGGCCCACGGTGCGGTCGTCTGCGGCGCGGATGGGTGCGGCGCGGATGGGTGCGGCGCGGGGGATGTCGGGAGGCCGGCGGCCGGTGCGGCGGCGGCGATCAGCAGGCCGAGGGCCGCGAGAAGTCGGGGGAGGGATCGAGCGTGGCGTCGGTGCATGGCGTGTCCGCTGTGCGGTCGGGAGTGGGAGGTCGGCCTGGTCCGATCATGACCCGGCAGGACGCCACCGGCATTCCGTGCCCGACATCGTCCCACCTCACGCACCAAAAACCCCTCCGCCCGCGTTTTCGCAGGTCGGAGGGGTTTTTCGGAGTGGAGCCTAGGGGAGTCGAACCCCTGACATCTGCCATGCAAAGACAGCGCTCTACCAACTGAGCTAAGGCCCCGGGAGGAGAAGCGTCCGCCGGAAGAACCACTTACCGGTGGGCGCCGCAGACCAGAGTACCGGGTCATCCCCGGTATTCCGCAAACAGATTGGGGTCCCCGCGAACGACCACTCTCCGTAAGATGCTCGGCGTGGTTCGCTGACGCGAACCACGGATTTTTGGGGAAGCGATGGGGAGACGCACATGGACGCCGCACAACAGGAAGCGACCGCAAGAGCGCGGGAGCTTCAGCGGAACTGGTACGGGGAGCCGTTGGGGGCGCTCTTCCGTAAGCTCATAGACGACCTCGGCCTCAACCAGGCTCGTCTCGCGGGGGTACTGGGACTGTCCGCTCCGATGCTGTCACAGCTGATGAGCGGTCAGCGGGCGAAGATCGGCAATCCCGCCGTGGTCCAGCGGGTGCAGCTGTTGCAGGACCTGGCGGGGCAGGTCGCCGACGGCAGCGTGAGCGCGGCCGAGGCGACCGAGCGCATGGACGAGATCAAGAAGTCGCAGGGGGGCTCGGTGCTCAGCAACACCACGACCACGACGAGCAGTTCGGGTGCGCCGACGGTCAAGCGGGTCGTCCGTGAGATCCAGTCGCTGCTGCGCTCGGTGGCCGCGGCCGGAGACATCATCGACGCGGCCGACTCCCTCGCCCCGACCCATCCGGAACTGGCAGAGTTCCTCCGGGTCTACGGTGCCGGCCGTACGTCCGACGCGGTCACGCACTACCAGTCCCACCAGAGCTGAACCGTCCGCCCGGCCGCCGAAGGGGGTTCGGCAGCCGGGCCGAGGGTCGTGCGGGTGGCACGGGGGAGCGCGAGGGGGTCGCGCTCCTCACCGGTGGCTGACACACGGGGGTGTGTCAGCCGTCGAGGAGACGAGGAACACGGGGCCGTATCTCTCATCCGGGAGGCCACGAGGGGTCGTACCGCTCATCGAGGGGGATGCAAGGGGGGAACCGCAGGGGGAGGAGCGACGCGCAGTCATGGGTGAGGTGTTCGCCGGCCGGTACGAACTGGCCGACCCGATCGGACGCGGAGGCGTCGGCGCCGTCTGGCGTGCCTGGGATCATCGGCGCCGCCGCTTTGTGGCCGCCAAGGTCCTGTTGCAGAGCGATGCGCACTCTTTGTTGCGCTTCGTCCGCGAGCAGGCCCTGCGGATCGACCACCCCCATGTGCTCGCGCCCGCCAGCTGGGCCGCCGACGACGACAAGGTCCTGTTCACCATGGACCTGGTCGCCGGCGGCTCGCTCGTCCACCTGATCGGGGACTACGGCCCCCTGCCACCCGCCTTCGTCTGCACCCTGCTCGACCAACTCCTCTCCGGACTGGCGGCGGTGCACGCGGAAGGCGTCGTCCACCGCGACATCAAACCCGCCAACATCCTGCTCGAGGCGACCGGCACCGGACGGCCCAGGCTGCGCCTGTCCGACTTCGGTATCGCCATGCGGCTGGGCGAGCCACGCCTGACCGAGACCAACCTCGTCGTGGGCACGCCCGGCTATCTCGCCCCGGAGCAGATGCTGGGCGCGGAACCTGACTTCCCCGCCGACCTGTTCGCCGTGGGCCTGGTCGCGCTGTATCTCCTGGAGGGCGCCAAGCCCGACGCCAAGGCGCTCATCCAGTACTTCGCCGCCCACGGCACCCCGGGCGCGCCCCAGAGCGTCCCCGAGCCGCTCTGGCAGGTGGTGGCCTCGCTCCTCCAGCCGGATCCCCAGGCACGCTTCCGCACCGCCACGGGCGCCCGTAAAGCCCTCGCGGCCGCCAGGGAGCTCCTCACGGATCCCGGTCCCGACGACGAGTCGATCGAGATCTTCGACCAACTCGGGCCCCTGCCCCCTGGGTTCGGCCCGGAGGGACCGGTCAAGCAAGCACCGGGGGTGGATCCGAGCAGGACGCGCAATGGGGGCTCCTGGACGGGGGAAGAGGCTCGCTTCCGGACCGGTGACGGTGGCGAGGGTTCTTCGGGGGGCAGCGGAGAACGGGGCGCGCCGTCCGGGCCCGGTGGAGCGAGCGCGGATTTCGGCGCGGGCGGCGGAAACGGGAGCTCTTCCTGGCCTGGTTACGGTGCTGGTCCTGGTCCTGGTGTTGGTGCTGGTGCTGATTCCGGTCCTGGCCCTGGTCCTGGCGCTGGTGCTGATTCCGGTGACGCGGGCGGGGTGTCTTCCTGGCCCGGCGACGGGAACGGGATGGCTTCCCGACCTGGGGAGGCGGGCGGGGGGTCCTCCTGGTTCGGCGAGGGAAGCGGAAGGCCTTCCCATCCACTCGATGCAGGCGGGGCGCGGGCGCCCATACAGCCCCGTGGGGCGCACAGAACGGCTCCTCGGCCCGGTGAAAGAGACGAGCCGTCCTGGCGCGGGGAGGGAAACGAGGAGTCCTGGAGCCGGGACGGAAACGCAGCCGTCCGGCCCGGCGAGGGAGGCGCGCAGCCCTGGCCCGGTGAGACGAGTTCGCCCTCCTGGCCGGAGCAGGCGAACCCGGTGCCTTGGTCCGAGCAGACCGGCCCGCCATCCTGGCCCACCGGAGCAGACCTCCCGCCCTCTCCAGGTGCCGGCGCCCCCGCCGCCCAGTCCGGCGCCGACACGTCCTCCCCGACCGGCGACTCCGGAGCGGGCTCCAGAACTTCCTGGTCCACGCACCATGCCCCGCCCGCTCCCACCCGGCCGCCCTCGATGCCGGACACCGGCAGCTTCCATCTGCCACCGCCCCAGCACCCCACCCCACCGGAACGCCAGGAACAGCCACACCGTCACCGCCCACAGACGCAGGCCTACTCCTCCTACGCCTCCCCCCACGACCCCACACCCCCCACTCACGTCCTGCCCTCCCCCCAACCTCCCGCCGCACGCTTCCCCACGCGGGCCCCGACGCCGATCCCGCACCAGCCCCGTGCCGATGCCTCTACTGCTTCGTACACCGCTCGGAGCCCACAGGTTCCGCCTCCCGGCCGGGCAATTTCACGAGCACGCCGCAGCGGGCCACCCGCCAGGGTGGCGATTCCCCTCCTGCTCCTGGCCCTGGCCTGCTACGCCGTGGGTTTCTGGGCGCTCACCCAGATCTGAGAGCCCGGCATTCCGGAGCGACCCGCGAGCCGGAGTTGCCCGCGAGCCGGAGTTGCCCGCGCCACGGGGAGCCCGGCGGTCATGCAGCGGGCCCGCTTCCGGGGTACCGAGGGGGCCCTGAACCTGCAGGCCGAAACGCCACGCACTCCGGAACCCCTACCGAAGTCCCAGCGACCCGGAGCCCCGAGCTCCGTGCGCCCACAACCCTGAAGCACCACTCTCAGCCTTGGAACGGAAGCGCAACCGCCTGCCCGCTGACGCCCGAGCCGCCCTCCGCCCTAAACCCCCGCAGCCCTCCGCCGCCCCACCACGGTCCACACCCCGAGAACCACCAGCACTACGGTCCCCGCTCCGATCCCCCCGACGGCCACGAGCTTCATCCCGGCGTCCCCGCCTCCACCACCGTCGCCTTCACCAGCAGCCGCCCCGCCCACAGCCCCCGGCTCCCGCCCAGGAAGCCCGACCTGGAAGATCCCGGAGGGCTCGGACTGCCCCGCGTACCCGGGCCCGGCCGTCGCCTCCCCCTTCACGCGCACGCGCAGCGTCAGCCCGAGCGGCCCGTCGCCGTACTCCTCGCCCATCCGCGCGGCGAGATGCACGACGAGGTAGTAGGCCCCGGCGAACCGCATCCCGTTGACCCGGTCGGAGACGGCGTACCGGTTGGCGTATTCGACCGGTGGCAGGGCGGCGAGGGCACCCGATTTCCGGCTGCCGTTGTAGCTGATGCTCGTGGCGTCGACGAGCCCGCGCGCGGGGTTGTACAGGGCCAGATTCACGGCCCCCGGCACGAAGCCGTTGCCGCCCGTCCCACCGCCGCCCAGGCTGCTCAGGTCGGCGGTGGCGTACAGCTGCTGCCCCCAGTCGACCGGCACCTCGTAGAACAGTGTCTGTCCGGGTCGTAGGTCATCCCGCCAGACCCCTTGCTCCAGCGCGGCCGCCGAGCCGAATCCCGCGCCGCCCCGGAGCCGTGTGGCCGCGCCGGCAGGAGGCGAGGGGGTGGCGGAGTCCCAGGCCTCGGGCGCACTGGTCGAACCGGCCTGCCGCAGCCGCGGTTCCCGTACGGGTGAGAGCTCCAGGTCCCAGGCGTCCGGCGAGGACTCGGTGCGCAGAACCCGTTCGACGACGACGTAGTACGTCCCGGCGCCCTGGCACAGTGACCGGTTCGACGGGAGCACGCGCGCGCCCCAGGCGGTGAGGGGACGTGGGCTACGGCCGGAGCCGATGGTGGCGGTGTCCGCCGCGGAGCAGGAGTGGCCGTCGGCGTCCTGCACGGAGACCCGGACGCCTTCTGTGGCGGTGACCTCGGCATCTGCGGGGGGTACGGCTGTGGCGGCGACGTAGACGGTCGACGTGCCGTCGAGTTGGAGGCGGTAGTGGACTTTGCCGGCGCTCGGCAGTGAGCTCCGGTACGTCGTGCCGGGCTCGAGAAGTCCGGCGTCCTCGGTGCTCACGGTGCCCGTGACCGACGGGGCGCCTTCGGCGAAGGCGTACGAGGACGCCGTGGCGGAGGAAGACGGAGAGGTCGAGGGAGAGCCGGAGTCGGGGGCGGACGTAGGAGAAGGAGAACCGGAGGCCGCGAGGACGGGAAAGCCGGGCACTCCGGCCAGCACGCCCAGTACCGCCCCCACGACGGCCGCCCGCCACCCCGCCGTACGCCGCCCCATCCCGCGCCACCTCTCCGTGCCCGCGTCCGCGCTGCCACGGCCGTTCATGCGACGCGGCCGTCTCTGTGACGGACCCTCGTGCGACATGAGCACCCGTACGACCCTGACTGCTCTGCGACCTGAATGCCGTTGCTGCCGACAGCTCGTGCGGCCGGCCGTGGCCCATCCTGCCCCGCCGGGCCGCCGCCCACGCCGGCAATCCGCACGGCCGTCCGAAACCCCTGTCCGACCCGCAGGCAACACAAAACCCCGACCGCAACCACGGCCGGGGTCTGCTCAGAATCGGATCTCGGTACTCACGAACCCGTGGGCACGGAGTCAGTCGCCTCCGTCCACAGATCCTGCTCGGCGCGATCCGCCTGGATCTGGCGGTACACGAGGAGCCCGCCAATAGCGGCCAGTGCGACCAGGAGAAGCTTCTTCACCGCGCGACCTCGTCTTTCCTTGACGTAGAGGACCTCTGGCGCCCGACTATACACACCGACCGATACCGATCGGTGACCTGCGCCGGGCCCTCAACTCCCGCCTGGGACAGCCCAGTAGAAGTGGAATAAGGACCTCCGATCAGAGGGTGATCACACCTTGACGGAAGGTCACTTCGACCCCGCTCACCCCGTTTCTCCTCCTTTTCCACCTGCTTGCACCCATCCGTGTGGTGTTCATCTGAAGATCGACGCGCCACAGGCGGCGGTCCGTGATTTCGCGGCGCATATACACATCATGAGGAAAGTACGCAAATCGCCCAAGCCGAAAGTGAGGGACCATGGCCCAGAACAAGGTCATGAAGCTGTGGACCGCCGTCATCACCGCCTTCCTCGCGCTGTGCACCGCGCTCGGACTCATCACGACGACCGCCGCGGCCGCACTACCGCAGACCCAGCCGGCCCGCAACAGCGCAGCCGCACACCCGGAGCCGCCCTCGGTGTCCTCGGCGCTCTGGTCCCACACCAGGTCGCTGCCCCCCACGATGAAGCAGCGCATCCGCGCCGAGGCCCACGGCAAGACCCCCCACTGCCGCCACCGCTCCCCCGCGGACACGGAGACGGAGGCCGACGCGGACACGATGACGACTGTGGAAACGATCGCAGCCCAGACCGACTGCGCCTCTGACGCTGTTCTCGAACGCTGACGGCACACCACCACCCGGAAACACCCAGGCAAAAGCCGAAGACCCCCAACCTGTATCGGCTGAAGGTCTTCGTGGTGGTGGGGCTAACAGGATTTGAACCTGTGGCCTCATCCTTATCAGGGATGCGCTCTAACCAACTGAGCTATAGCCCCGCCGCGCTCTGCGGGGTGTGTCCCGCGCGCTGACTCCTGAAGATTAGCGCACGACGTGGGCAGTCCCAAAATCGGTTACCCGAGGGCCGCCCCACAGGTTTGAAGCAGTGGTTACTCGTCTTCGGCCAGCGTCAGCTCGACGCCGCCGACGAAGCCCGCGGAGAGGTTGTAGATGAACGCGCCGAGAGTCGCGAGTGCCGTCGCGAGAACGACGTCGATGACCGCGATGATCGACGTGAACATCAGGACGTTCGGCAGGGAGAGGAACGCCTGGAGGTCGAAGCCGTTCGACTCGTTCGAACCGGTCGCCTCGGAGATCGTCCCGCCGACCGTCGAGAAGACACCCATCGCGTCCATGACCATCCACAGCACGGCGGCCGCGACGATCGTGCAGATGCCGAGCGCGATGGAGAGCAGGAAGCTGACTTTCATGACGGACCACGGGTCGGCCTTGGCCACCCGCAGACGTGCTTTGCGCGTACGGGGCGTGGTGCGCGCACCGGTACGCGGGCGCCGTACGGCACCGGCAGGAGTGGCCTGTGTCGGGTAGGCCTGAGGCGGGTGGTACGGACCGGTCTGCTGCTGCGGCTGCCGTTCCCCCGGCAGCGGCGAGAGCGGCTGGGGCGGTGCCGCGGGCTGGGGCTGCGGCTGGGCCGCCGCCTTCGGTGGTGCGGCGGGCGCCGTCGGCTGGGCCGGCGGCTGGGTGTCCGTCACAGGTCCCCCCTGGGATCCATGCGTCTCAGGCGAGCGCGGCTCCGTCGCGGGAGGCTTGATCGCCTTGAGTTGAGTCGTGTGCGTATCCGTCGTGTTCGCTTCTGTCGCACGCGCGGCAGAGCCACGGCCGCCGCCGTCTCCCCCCGTGCCGGGGGAGGACCCCGTAGAGGTTCCGGTCGATCCGGCGCCCGTGGCTCCGCTCACGATGACTCTCTCCTCGTGCTACTCGACCGAGGGCGACTCACCCTCGTCCGTGCCGATGGTCTCGACGGCATCCTCGGCGGTCTCGTCGTCGGCCACATCGCCGTCGACCTCCTCCGCCTCACGTCCCGCCTCGGCGTTACGCGCGATGCCGACCACGGCATCGCGCTTGCCCAGGTTGATCAGTTGGACGCCCATGGTGTCACGGCCCGTCTCCCTGACCCCGCTGACTCGCGTACGAATCACACCGCCGGACAGCGTGATGGCGAGGATCTCGTCGCTCTCCTCGACCACCAGCGCACCGACGAGTGATCCACGGTCCTCCACGATCTTGGCGGCCTTGATACCGAGGCCACCGCGACCCTGGACGCGGTACTCGTCGACAGGGGTCCGCTTCGCGTACCCGCCGTCCGTAGCAGTGAACACGAACGTACCGGGTCGAACAACATTCATCGAGAGCAGCTCGTCACCTTCACGGAAGCTCATGCCCTTGACACCCGAGGTGGCACGCCCCATGGGACGAAGGGTGTCGTCCGAGGCGGTGAACCTGATCGACTGTGCCTTCTTGCTGATCAGAAGCAGATCACTGTCGGCCGAGACGAGTTCGGCGCCGATCAGTTCGTCGTCCGAACCGTCCTCGCGCTCACGCAGGTTGATGGCGATGACGCCACCGGAACGCGGAGAGTCGTAATCCTTCAGTGACGTCTTCTTGACCAGACCCGCCTTCGTGGCGAGCACCAGGTAGGGCGCCGCGTCGTAGTCGCGGATCGCGAGGATCTCGGCGATCGCCTCGTCCGGCTGGAAGGCCAGCAGGTTCGCGACGTGCTGCCCGCGCGCGTCACGGCCGGCGTCCGGCAGTTCGTACGCCTTGGCCCGGTAGACGCGGCCCTTGTTGGTGAAGAACAGCAGCCAGTGGTGCGTGGTCGACACGAAGAAGTGGTCGACGATGTCGTCTTCCTTGAGCTTCGTGCCGCGTACGCCCTTGCCGCCGCGCTTCTGCGAGCGGTAGTCCTCGGTCTTGGTGCGCTTGACGTAGCCACCGCGCGAGATGGTGACGACGATGTCCTCTTCGGCGATCAGGTCCTCGATGGACATGTCACCGTCGTAGGGCACCAGCATGGTCTTGCGGTCGTCGCCGAACTTCTCGACGATCGCGGCCAGTTCCGCGCTGACGATGCCACGCTGGCGGACCGGCGAGGCCAGGATCTCGTTGTACTCGGTGATCTTCGCCTGGAGTTCGTCGTGCTCCTGGATGATCTTCTGGCGCTCCAGGGCGGCCAGTCGGCGCAGCTGCATCTCGAGGATGGCGTTGGCCTGGATCTCGTCGATCTCCAGGAGCTCCATCAGGCCCCCGCGCGCGATGTCGACGGTGTCGCTGCGCCGGATCAGCGCGATGACCTCGTCGATGGCGTCCAGGGCCTTCAGCAGGCCGCGCAGGATGTGCGCCCGCTCCTCGGCCTTGCGCAGCCGGAACTTCGTACGCCGGACGATGACCTCGATCTGGTGCGCCACCCAGTGCCGGATGAACGCGTCGAGCGAGAGGGTGCGCGGGACACCGTCGACGAGCGCCAGCATGTTGGCGCCGAAGTTCGACTGCAGGTCCGTGTGCTTGTAGAGGTTGTTCAGTACGACCTTGGCGACCGCGTCCCTCTTGAGCACGATGACCAGACGCTGACCGGTACGGGAGCTGGTCTCGTCCCGGACGTCCGCGATGCCGCCGACCTTGCCGTCCTTCACCAGGTCGGCGATCTTCTGCGCGAGGTTGTCGGGGTTGGTCTGGTACGGCAGTTCCGTGACCACCAGGCACTGGCGGTTCTGGATCTCCTCGACCGCGACGACGGCACGCATGGTGATCGAGCCACGACCGGTGCGGTAGGCCTCCTCGATGCCCTTGCGGCCCACCACAAGGGCGCCGGTCGGGAAGTCGGGGCCCTTGATGCGCTCGATGAGGGCGTCGAGCAGCTCCTCGTGACTGGCTTCCGGGTTCTCCAGGTACCACTGGGCGCCGGACGCGACCTCGCGCAGGTTGTGCGGCGGGATGTTGGTCGCCATGCCGACCGCGATGCCGGCGGAGCCGTTGATCAGCAGGTTGGGGAACCGGGCCGGCAGGACGGTCGGCTCCTGGGAGCGGCCGTCGTAGTTGTCCGTGAAGTCGACGGTCTCCTCGTCGATGTCACGGACCATCTCCATGGACAGCGGCATCATCTTGCACTCGGTGTACCGCATGGCGGCCGCCGGGTCGTTGCCGGGAGATCCGAAGTTGCCGTTGGAGTCCACCAGCGGCATCCGCATCGACCACGGCTGCGCGAGGCGGACCAGCGCGTCGTAGATCGAGGAGTCGCCGTGCGGGTGGTAGTTGCCCATGACGTCGCCGACGACGCGGGCGCACTTGTAGAAGCCCTTCTCGGGCCGGTAGCCACCGTCGTACATGGCGTACAGGACGCGGCGGTGGACGGGCTTGAGACCGTCCCGGACGTCCGGCAGCGCACGGGACACGATGACGGACATCGCATAGTCCAGGTACGAACGCTGCATCTCCGTCTCGAGCCCGACGGGCTCGACACGCATCACGATTTCGCCGCCTTCTTCAGGGGCGATGGGAGTGTTCTCGTCGGCCATTGCTGGTGAAGATCCTTTCTGGTGCGGTCAGCTGAGACCGACTCAGATGTCGAGGAACCGGACGTCCTTGGCGTTGCGCTGGATGAACTGGCGGCGGGCCTCGACGTCCTCGCCCATCAGGACGGAGAACAGGTCGTCGGCCTGGGCGGCGTCGTCCAGGGTGACCTGGCCGAGGACGCGGTGCTCCTGGTCCATGGTCGTGATGCGCAGTTCCTCGGCGTTCATCTCGCCGAGGCCCTTGAAGCGCTGGATGGAGTCCTCGCGGATGCGCTTGCCGCGCTGCCGGCCCATCTCGATCAGCGCGTCGCGCTCGCGGTCGGAGTACGCGTACTCGATGTCGTCCCGGCCCCACTTGATCTTGTACAGGGGGGGTCGGGAGAGGTACACGTGCCCGGCCTCGACCAGCGGCCGCATGAAGCGGAACAGGAAGGTCAGCAGCAGGGTGGAGATGTGCTGGCCGTCGACGTCGGCGTCCGCCATCAGGATGATCTTGTGATAGCGCAGCTTCTCGATGTCGAAGTCCTCGTGGACTCCGGTGCCGAAGGCCGAGATCAGCGCCTGGATCTCCTGGTTCTGCAGGATCTTGTCGATCCGCGCCTTCTCGACGTTCAGGATCTTGCCGCGGATCGGGAGGATCGCCTGGTACTCGGGGTTCCGGCCGGACTTGGCCGAACCGCCGGCGGAGTCACCCTCGACGATGAAGATCTCGCACTTGGTCGGGTCGTTCGACTGGCAGTCGGAGAGCTTGCCCGGCAGGGACGCCGTCTCCAGCAGGCCCTTGCGCCGGGTCAGGTCGCGGGCCTTGCGGGCCGCCACGCGCGCGGTGGCCGCCTGGATGGACTTGCGGATGATGTCCGCGGCCTCGACGGGGTTGCGGTCCAGCCAGTCCGTGAGGTGCTCGTAGACGACCTTCTGGACGAAGGTCTTCACCTCGGTGTTGCCCAGCTTGGTCTTGGTCTGGCCCTCGAATTGCGGCTCGCTCAGCTTCACCGAGATGATCGCGGTCAGACCCTCGCGGATGTCGTCACCCGTGAGGTTGTCGTCCTTCTCGCGGAGCAGCTTCTTGTCGCGCGCGTACTTGTTGACGAGGTTCGTCAGCGCCGCGCGGAAGCCCTCCTCGTGCGTACCGCCCTCATGCGTGTGGATGATGTTCGCGAAGGAGTAGACGCCCTCGGAGTAGCTGCTGTTCCACTGCATCGCGACTTCGAGGGAGAGGAGCTTTTCCTTGTCCTCGGCCTCGAGGTCGATCACGGTGGGGTGCACCACATCGCCCTTGCGGGAGTTGAGGTACTTCACGAAGTCGACGATGCCGCCCTCGTAGTGGTACTCGACGGTCTTGACCTCGGCCTTGTCGTCGGCGCCCGCCTCGTCCGCCCCGGTGGTGGCCTTCGCCGACTCGCGCTCGTCAGTGAGTTTGATCCTCAAACCCTTGTTGAGGAACGCCATCTCCTGAAAGCGCCGGGAGAGCGTCTCGAAGGAGTACTCGGTCGTCTCGAAGATGTCGCCGTCGGCCCAGAAGGTGACCGACGTGCCGTGCTCGTCCGTCGCCTCGTGCTGGGCCAGCGGAGCCGTCGGGACACCCAGCTTGTAGTCCTGCGTCCAGCGGTAGCCGTCGGTCTTGACCTCGACGGCGACCCTGCTGGACAGGGCGTTCACCACGGAGACGCCGACGCCGTGCAGACCGCCGGAGACCGCGTAGCCGCCGCCGCCGAACTTGCCGCCCGCGTGCAGCACTGTCAGCACGACCTCGACGGCCGGCTTGCCCTCGGAGGGGACGATGCCCACCGGGATGCCGCGGCCGTTGTCGATGACGCGGACGCCGCCGTCGGCGAGGATCGTCACGTCGATGGTGTCCGCGTGCCCGGCCAGCGCCTCGTCGACGGAGTTGTCGACGACCTCCTGCACCAAGTGGTGCAGGCCACGCTCACCGGTCGAGCCGATGTACATACCGGGTCGCTTGCGGACCGCGTCCAGACCCTCGAGGACGGTGATGGCACTGGCGTCGTACGAGGCGGTGACCTCGCCGTTCGACGAGGTCGCCTCGGCGTCGGTGGACGGGATGTTCTCGTTGGGGTTGCCGGAATCGGCCACGAAGCGCCCTTTCTGGCACAGCACGAGCCAGGCTCGTCGGCGGGTTGCCGGAGCGGCTGCGGCATGTTGCGTTGGTAAGCCTTGATCAGCGTTGCTCAGCGTTTCCCGGGCGGTCCCCACGTTTGGGGCGGGATTGGCTTCCAGTCTACCGGTAGCGCCGACAGTGATGGGGGTTTGCCGGTACCTGAGTCCTCATGTGCCGCCCTCAACCGGCGTCTTCCGGGTCCCCATATACGGAGCGGGGCTCCAGGAGGCTCAAGGAGGCTTTCAGCGCTTCGGGCTGTCAACCCTTGGCTACTTGGGAGTCAGGTCGCGATTCGCAGCCGCGCGCGGTGCCACGACAAAGGCGTCGGCGGCGCCGCGATGGCACCGCCGACGCCCTTAATGTGATGTCTGTCACCCGTAGGTGTCGCCGGGTCCCACGCTGCCGGGGGCGCGCAGCGGACCGTAGCGACGAGGGGGGCCAGCGGGCCCGTTCACCTTGATCACCTTCACGGCACCGTGCCCGAGATCCTCGTTCAGACGGGCCACCAGCTGGGGCGCGAGCAGCCGCAGATTCGTCGCCCACGCCGTCGAGTCGCAGCGCACCACCAGCACCCGCTCGTCCTCGTCGTACGTATCCGGCACACAGTGCTTGGCCAGGTCCTCGCCCACGATCTGCGGCCAGCGCCCCATCACCCCGCCCACCGCGGCAGGCGTCTCCCAGCCGCGCTCGGTGATCAGCCGGTTGATCGCGGCGCCGAACGCCATGGGGTCGCGTCCGTCGGCGCGCGCCCCGGAGCGCAGGCCACCACCACGCCGTGCCTGCTTCTTCTCCTGCGCCGCGTCCCCACGCGCGCGTGCCTGCTCCTTGGCGGCCCGCAGCGCCACGCGCGCGAGGTCGACACCGGACGGCTCGACCGGCCCCGGGGGCCTCTTGGCCTCCTCGTCGCTCATACGCGCTCCACCGCCCCCTCGGACACCGCGTACCGCGTCCCCGTCAGCACATGCGGCACATCGTCGTCCACCGCCGCCGTCACCAGAACCTGCTCACCCGGCGCGACCAGCTCGGCCAGGCGCTCACGGCGCCGCGTGTCCAACTCGGCGAACACGTCGTCCAGGATCAGCACCGGCTCGTTCCCCTCCGCCCTGAGCAGGTCGTACGACGCCAGGCGCAACGCCAGCGCGTACGACCAGGACTCGCCGTGCGAGGCGTACCCCTTGGCGGGCAGCTGACCGAGCTTGAGATTCAGATCGTCCCGATGCGGCCCCACCAGGGTCACGCCCCGCTCGATCTCCTGCTTGCGCACCTCCGCGAGCGCGGCCATCAGCTGCTCCAGGAGATCCTCGCGCGTGTGCGCCTCACCCGGCGCGGACGGCTTGTACTCCAGCGCGACCGGACCACCGCCGGGCGCCAGCTGCTCGTACGCCTTGTCGGCCAGCGGCTGCAGCGCGGCGATCAGATCGAGCCGCTGGGCGAGCAACTCGGCGCCCACGCGCGCGAGATGCTGGTCCCACACGTCGAGCGTCGACAGATCCATCGAACGGCCACCGTGCCGCCGCGCGAGCGCGGCCGACTTCAGCAGCGTGTTGCGCTGCTTGAGCACACGCTCGTAGTCGGAGCGGACGCCTGCCATGCGCGGCGAGCGCGCGGTGATCAGCTCGTCCAGGAAGCGGCGCCGCTCGCCCGGATCGCCCTTCACCAGCGCGAGATCCTCCGGAGCGAACAGCACGGTGCGCACGATCCCGAGCACATCACGTGGCCTGACCTGCGAGGACCTGTTGATGCGGGCCCGGTTCGCCTTGCCGGGGTTCAGCTCCAGCTCGACCAACTGCTGCCGCTCACCCTGCCTGACCTGCGCCCGGACGATCGCACGGTCGGCGCCCATGCGGACCAGGGGAGCATCGGAGGCGACCCGGTGACTGGCGAGTGTGGCGAGATAGCCGATCGCCTCGACCAGGTTCGTCTTGCCCTGCCCGTTGGGACCCACGAACGCGGTGACGCCCGGGTCGAGCGGAACCTCGACCCGGGCGTACGAGCGGAAGTCGGCCAGCGACAGATGCGTGACGTGCATGGTCGGGCGCCGACCTCCCCCAGCTTGTGGACTGTGTGCACAGTCCTGTGGATTACTTCGTCTCTACCGCGTGGCCGCCGAACTGGTTGCGCAGCGCCGCGATCATCTTCATCTGCGGCGAGTCGTCCTGGCGGGACGCGTACCGCGCGAACAGCGACGCGGTGATCGCCGGCAGCGGCACCGCGTGGTCGATGGCCGCCTCCACGGTCCACCGGCCCTCACCGGAGTCCTGTGCGAAACCGCGCAGCTTCTCCAGGTGCTCGTCGTCGTCGAGAGCGTTGACCGCGAGGTCCAGCAGCCAGGAACGGATGACCGTGCCCTCCTGCCAGGAGCGGAAGACCTCCCGGACGTCGGTCACGGAGTCGACCTTCTCCAGGAGCTCCCAGCCCTCGGCATAGGCCTGCATCATCGCGTACTCGATGCCGTTGTGGACCATCTTCGCGAAGTGGCCCGCGCCGACCTTGCCCGCGTGCACCGCACCGGCGTCGCCCTTGGGCTTGAGGGCGTCGAAGACCGGCTGCACCTTGGCGACGTTCTCCGCGTCGCCGCCGTACATCAGCGCATAACCGTTCTCCAGGCCCCACACACCGCCGGAGACACCGCAGTCGACGAAGCCGATGCCCTTGGCCGCCAGTTCCCCGGCGTGCTTCTCGTCGTCCGTCCAGCGGGAGTTCCCGCCGTCGACCACGATGTCACCCGGCTCCAGGAGCTCGGCCAGCTCGTCGACGGTCGCCTGGGTCGGCGCACCGGCCGGGACCATCACCCACACGACCCGCGGGCCCTCAAGCGCGTCCGCAAGCTCCTTCAAGCTGTGGACGTCGGCGAGGTCCGGGTTGCGGTCGTATCCGATCACGGTGTGGCCTGCGCGGCGGATCCGCTCGCGCATGTTGCCGCCCATCTTGCCGAGGCCGACGAGACCGAGCTCCATCAGATGTTCCTTAGGTTGCGGTGACGTGTTGGGGCACTTTCGTACCCACGTACGAGCCTAAACCCGGACGCTCACGCACACCTGTGGGCATACGCGCTCAAACGTATGCCCTCACCTGGGGCTTTCCGGCAGCGACCGCTCAGCCGCTGAGCCGCACCGGCAGGCTGCGATCTTGTGGGGGACAACCCCCACACCCCGGCAGGCGCCCCGGCAAAGCCGGCCGACACGCTCAGCCGCTGAGCCGCACCGGCATGATCAGGTACTTGTAGGCCTCGTCCGCCTCGGCGTCCAGGGCCGGCTTGCCGCTCAGCAGCGCGGGCTTGGTGGACGTCGTGAAGGAGAGCTGCGCCACCGGGGAGTCGATCGCGCTCAGACCGTCCAGCAGGAAGGTCGGGTTGAAGGCGATCGACACGTCGTCGCCCTCAAGCTGGGCGTCGACCCGCTCCACAGCCTGTGCGTCGTCGCTGGAACCGGCCTCCAGGATGAGCACACCCTGCTCGAAGCTCAGCCGCACGGGGGTGTTGCGCTCGGCGACCAGGGCCACACGCTTGACGGCCTCCACGAAGGGGGCGGTCTCGATGACGGCGATGGAGTTGAACTCCGTGGGGAACAGCGAGCGGTACTTCGGAAGGTCGCCCTCCAGAAGACGCGTCGTCGTACGACGGCCCGCGCCCTCGAAACCGATCAGCCCCTCGCCCGCACCCGAGCCGGACAGCGCCAGGATGACGCTGTCGCCGCTCGTGAGCGCCTTGGCGGTGTCCAGGAGCGTCTTGGCGGGCACCAGGGCCACCGCGGACGTCTCGGGGTTCTCCGGCTTCCACAGGAACTCGCGGACCGCGAAGCGGTAGCGGTCGGTGGAGGCCAGGGTGACGGTGTCGCCCTCGATCTCGATGCGCACACCGGTCAGGACGGGCAGCGTGTCGTCGCGGCCGGCCGCGATGGCGACCTGGGCGGCGGCGGAGGCGAAGACCTCACCGGGCACGGTGCCGGTCGCGGTCGGCATCTGCGGCAGCGCCGGGTACTCCTCCACAGGCAGCGTGTGGAGTGTGAACCGGGAGGAGCCGCACACCACCGTCGCCCGTACACCGTCTGTGGAAATCTCCACCGGTCGGTTGGGGAGGGCGCGGCAGATGTCGGCGAGCAGCCGACCGGAGACCAGCACCGTGCCCTCTTCCTCGACCTCGGCCTCCACGGACACCCTCGCGGAGACCTCGTAGTCGAAGCTGGACAGGCTCAGCTGGCCCTGCTCGGCCTTCAGGAGCAGGCCGGCGAGGACCGGCGCCGGCGGACGGGCCGGGAGGCTGCGTGCCGCCCAGGCCACTGCCTCCGCGAGTACGTCGCGTTCCACCCGGATCTTCACTGTTGCCGCCTCCTGCTGTTGCCGGCGCTGCTCGGCCTGCCTGGCTTCGTCGTCTGTCTCGGTGTCGTCGGCCCCTGTGGCGGGAAGGACACCGGGGAACAGTCTGACGCACCCCACTGACAGTAGGTGCCTCTCGGGGTCAAGTCGTGACGAGGGGCAGCCGGGCACCGGGCAGCGAGTTGTGCACAGGACCCCCTTCTAAACGGATTCCCAGCTCTCTCTAGTTGGGAGTAGTAGTAGGGGCTGTGGATACAGTGGATAACCCTGTTTTCCCAGCTCAGAGGGGAAATTTTGTCCACCGGCCCTGTGGGCGGAGGCGGTGGACAACCAGGCGTCTCTGTGGAGAACAGAAAGTTCTGCACACTCCATGCACAGCTGGAGGCGAGTTCTCCCCAGCACCGTCCCCAGCTTTACCCCCGTTTCCCACAAGCCAACCCGGCACCTTCGTGTGACGCCTTTCACTCGACCCGGTGAGGAGGTGCGTCGCGTTGCCGAACAGTGGACAGGCCTGTGGAGAAGCCACTGATCGCTGGGGACAACCGGGCCTGGCCTGTGGGTTGTCGGTGGACAACTCGGTGCACAGCCTGTGGATCATTTCGCTGTCCACAGTCTGTGGAGATCCTTTGTCCACGAATCCACAGCCATCTGACCTGGGGTGATGGTCTTTCAGTAGAGGCCCTGTGGACGGTGATCTGGACAACTTCTCAGTCCCCAGGGTGTGTACGGGAGAAAGTGACCGAATCTGTGGAGAGAGGCCGTAACCCCACGGCTAATCGAACAGCCGGCTACGGCGGCATGACGAAGGGCGCCCTCGGGATCTCGTCCCCAGGGCGCCCTTCGGTGCCGAAACCGTGGTGAGTCTGCCGGTGTCAGCCGTTCTTGATGCGGTTCGTCAGCTCGGTCACCTGGTTGTAGATGGAGCGTCGCTCGGCCATCAGATTGCGGATCTTGCGGTCCGCGTGCATCACGGTCGTGTGGTCGCGGCCGCCGAACAGCGCGCCGATCTTCGGCAGCGAGAGGTCCGTCAGCTCGCGGCACAGGTACATGGCGATCTGGCGGGCCGTGACGAGCGCGCGGCCCCGTGAGGTGCCGCACAGGTCATCGATGGTCAGGCCGAAGTAGGCCGCCGTGGCGCTCATGATGGCTGTCGAAGTGATCTCGGGGGCCGAGTCCTCGCCGCCGGGGATCAGGTCCTTGAGCACGATCTCGGTGAGGCCCAGGTCGACCGGCTGCCGGTTGAGCGACGCGAACGCCGTCACCCGGATCAGCGCCCCCTCCAGCTCGCGGATGTTGCGCGAGATGCGGGAGGCGATGAACTCCAGCACCTCCGGCGGGGCGTTGAGCTGCTCCTGCACCGCCTTCTTGCGGAGGATCGCGATCCGCGTCTCCAGCTCGGGCGGCTGGACGTCGGTGATCAGACCCCACTCGAAACGGTTCCGCAGCCGGTCCTCCAGCGTGACCAGCTGCTTGGGCGGCCGGTCGCTGGAGAGCACGATCTGTTTGTTGGCGTTGTGGAGGGTGTTGAAGGTGTGGAAGAACTCCTCCTGCGTCGACTCCTTGTCCGCGAGGAACTGGATGTCGTCGACGAGCAGGATGTCCATCTCGCGGTAGCGCTTGCGGAAGCTGTCGCCCTTGCCGTCGCGGATGGAGTTGATGAACTCGTTGGTGAACTCCTCCGAGCTCACGTACCGCACGCGCGTGCCGGGATACAGACTGCGCGCGTAGTGCCCGATCGCGTGCAGCAGGTGCGTCTTGCCGAGCCCTGATTCCCCGTAGATGAAGAGGGGGTTGTACGCCTTGGCCGGTGCCTCGGCGACCGCGACGGCGGCCGCGTGTGCGAAGCGGTTGGAGGCGCCGATGACGAAGGTGTCGAAGAGGTACTTCGGGTTCAGCCGGGCGGTGGGCTCCCCGGGCCTCGTCGCCGGCGCGGGCTGCGCGGCCAGCGGACCGGGGGCGCCGGTGGTGGGCAGGCTGGAGCCGACGGGGCCGCCGCGGTGCACTCGCCCGGAGCCGGACGGGGGCTCGGGCAGGTCGCGGCGGTTGTCGCGCTGGTCGTAGTCGGAGCGCGGCTTGTCGTAGTCCGGCCGCTGGTCGTAGTCGGGGCGCGGGTTGTCGTAGGACTGACGCTCCATCGGCTGCGGCCGGTAGTCCTGTGACGGGGCGCCGTACGACTCCTGCGGGTACGGCTCCTGCGAGGGCGAGGCGTAAGGGTCGCGCTCGGGGAAGCCGAGCCGCTGCTGCTGCCAGCTGTACTCGTCCTGCGCGGGGCGTGGCCAGGCGCCGGGTTCGGGGCGCTGGTACTCCGAGGGGTACGCGGGGCGGGGGGTCGGGAGCTGGTCCGCGCGGGAGGCGTGGTCGCCCTGGGGTCCGGGGCGCTGTTCGCCGCGACCCGGCATGGAGTCGTCGGCGCCGCGGTGTCGGCCGTAGCCCTTGTACTGGTTGTTGTCGTACTGGTTGCCGTACGAGTCGTCGTACTGGCCGGAGGGGAGCTCGGGCTCCTCGTAGCGCGACTGGTGGCGGGGTGTGGGGGGCGTGGGCGGCGGTGGGGGTTCGCCCGCGGAGTCGTCGACGGTGATCGCGATTCGGATGGGACGGCCGCACTCGCGGCTCAGCGTCTCGCTGACGGCGGGGGCCAGTCGGCCCTCCAGTACGCCTTTCGCAAATTCGTTCGGCACTGCGAGCAGGGCGGTGTCGGCGACCAGCGCGAGCGGCTGGCAGCGCCGGATCCAGTGCTCGTCCTTCGCCTCGACACCCTGGACGCGGCCCTCACCGAGGAGTTGCTCGAGTACGCGTGGCCACACTGCGGCAAGATCGGCAGGTACGTCAGCCACAGGGCACGCTCTCTCACGGGTCCCACGAACGTGTGGTTGTGGGACGAGTCGGGATTCAAAAGGGGTGGAGCCGAAACAGAGGGGTCAGGGGAAGCGAGTCGGAGTTCAGCCACGGTAGTCAGGGCGACGGGTGCGGTTCAAGTTGTTGTCCCCAGCCTGTGGATAGTGTCTCCTGGTGACCGCTGGTTTGACCGGATGGCGTAGCCCCGCGTACCGTGACCAGGTCGAGTTGTCGATGGCTGCTGCCGCCTGCCTCCGATGGGCACAGATCGCCTCGGGTGATCGGGAAGCGGTGCACTCGGGCGTTACTGCGAGCTTCTCGTGGGCGCACGGTGACAGCCAGGACGGCACCCGCAACCAACGAGTCATTTCTGGAGCCCCCGAGTGAGCAAGCGCACCTTCCAGCCGAACAACCGTCGCCGCGCGAAGACCCACGGTTTCCGCCTGCGGATGCGTACCCGTGCCGGCCGCGCGATTCTTGCGAACCGCCGTAGCAAGGGTCGCTCGAGCCTGTCCGCCTGATTCTGATCAGGTCATGACGTCGTGCTGCCTACCGAGCATCGGCTGAGGCGGCGCGAAGACTTCGCGACCGCGGTACGACGGGGGCGCCGGGCAGGCCGCCCGTCCCTCGTCGTCCATCTTCGTAGCGGTGCCACGGACCCGCACGCGCCTGGGGAGAGCGCTCCCCCGACGCGTGCGGGTTTCGTCGTGAGCAAAGCGGTGGGGGGCGCGGTCGTGCGCAACAAGGTGAAGCGCAGGCTTCGCCATCTGATGCGCGACCGCGTCGCCCTGTTGCCCCCCGGTAGCCTGGTAGTCGTACGGGCGTTGCCCGAGGCGGGCGACGCCGATCATGAACAACTGGCCCGAGACCTGGATGCCGCCCTACAGCGGCTGCTGGGAGGGGGCGCGCGATGAAGTACCCGCTGCTGGCGTTGATCAAGCTCTACCAGTGGACCATCAGTCCGCTGCTGGGGCCGGTGTGCAAGTACTACCCGTCGTGCTCCCACTACGGCTACCAATCCATCGATCGGCACGGTGCGATCAAGGGCACGGCACTCACCGCCTGGCGCATCCTGCGGTGCAATCCGTGGTCGCTGGGGGGCGTGGACCATGTCCCGCCGCGGAAGCGTCCGCGGTGGCACGAATTGCTGCGTAACGCCTGGCGTGCACGCAGGGGCGGGCCCTCCGCCGCCGACTCGGCCGCCGAGGGACAGACTCCTTCGAGCCCGGCCGCCGAGACTCCGTCCCATGCCCAAGGAGCATGATTAGTGGACACGATTGCCAGTCTTTTCAGCTTCATCACGACACCCGTCTCCTGGGTCATCGTCCAGTTCCACACGGTGTACGGCAAGATCTTCGGCCCTGACACCGGGTGGGCCTGGGGCCTGTCGATCGTGTCCCTCGTGATCCTGATCCGTATCTGCCTGATCCCGCTCTTCGTGAAGCAGATCAAGTCGACGCGGGCCATGCAGACGCTCCAGCCCGAGATGAAGAAGATCCAGGAGCGCTACAAGAACGACAAGCAGCGTCAGTCCGAAGAGATGATGAAGCTGTACAAGGAGACGGGCACCAACCCGCTCTCCTCGTGCCTTCCCATCCTGGCGCAGTCCCCGTTCTTCTTCGCCCTGTACCACGTGCTCAACGGCATCGCGACCGGTGACACCATCGGTGTCATCAACGAGTCGCTGCTGGCCAGCGCTCGTAAGGCACACATCTTCGGTGCCCCGCTCGCCGCGAAGTTCAAGGACGGCTCCGCCACCGTCCAGGCGCTGGGTGCCACGGTCACCGATGTGCGGGTCGTCACCGCGATCATGATCGTCATGATGTCGGCGTCGCAGTTCTACACGCAGCGCCAGCTGATGACGAAGAACGTCGACACCACGGTCAAGACGCCGTTCATGCAGCAGCAGAAGATGCTGATGTACGTCTTCCCCGTCATGTTCGCCGTCTTCGGTATCAACTTCCCGGTCGGTGTCCTCGTCTACTGGCTCACGACCAACGTGTGGACCATGGGCCAGCAGATGTACGTGATCCACAACAACCCCACCCCGGGTTCCAAGGCTCAGGCCGCCTACCTGGAGCGTCTGACCAAGCACGTCACGAGCCACGGCAAGACGCGCAAGCGCAGCGAGCGCACGATCATCAAGGCGATCGTCGCCAAGGGCCGTGACCGCAACGAGTTCGAGCGCAAGTTCATCAACGGTCTGAACAAGGCGGGTCTCGCGGCCCAGGCCGACGGCAACGTGATCCAGAGCGACTCCCAGGCCGTGGCCCAGACCGAGGACGGCTCGCCGGCCAGTGCTGCTGCTCCCAAGCGGCAGCAGCCCAAGCGGCAGAGCAAGTCCCAGCGTCAGTCCGGTGGTGCGGTGGGTGCCGCTTCGAGCGGCTCGAAGGCCGACGATGACAGCCTGTCGTCGGAGCCGATCTCGTTGAACAAGTCCGACGAGCCCGAGGACGCCAAGCCTGCCGCTCCGGCCAAGAAGCAGCCCGGCGCCGGTACTCGCAGCAAGGCCCAGTCCGGACAGCGCAAAGGTCCGCAGCGGCCCAAGTCCCCGTCCAAGAAGTAAGAAGGAGTCCATCCCGTGACGGAAGGCACCACCACCTCCGCCGCTGCCGAGGGCGTAGACACCCTCACCCGCCTGGAGCAGGAGGGTGAGATCGCGGCGGACTACCTCGAAGGTCTGCTCGACATCGCCGATCTCGACGGCGACATCGACATGGACGTCGAGGCCGACCGTGCCGCTGTCTCGATCATCAGCGACTCGGGCGGCCGCGACCTCAACAAGCTGGTCGGCCGCGACGGCGAGGTGCTGGAAGCCCTCCAGGAGCTCACGCGCCTGGCCGTGCACCGGGAGACCGGAGACCGCAGCCGGCTGATGCTGGACATCGCCGGTTACCGGGCCAAGAAGCGTGCCGAGCTGTCCGAGCTGGGTGCCAAGGCTGCCGCCGAGGTCAAGAGCACCGGCGAGTCCGTCAATCTCGACCCGATGACGCCGTTCGAGCGCAAGGTCGTGCACGACGCCGTCAAGGCCGCCGGCCTGCGCAGTGAGTCCGAAGGCGAGGAGCCGCAGCGCTTCGTCGTCGTGCTTCCCGCCTGATCGGTTCCTACGTTCCTCCGGCCCCGTCTGTAGAGCAGGCGGGGCCGAACTTTGTCAGCCTGATAGTTCTGGTGGTCGGCGCCCGGTGCGCTGATGCGGTACGGAAGGACGGTTCCCCGTGACGGAGGCAGCGGAGCTTCCCCCCGCGCCCGAACAGGCGCGAGAGGTGTTCGGCGATCGCTACGCGGACGCGGTGCGCTACGCCGAACTCCTGGCGGAGGCGGGTGTGCAGCGTGGTCTTATCGGCCCGCGAGAAGTGCCCCGCCTGTGGGAGCGGCATCTGCTGAACTGCGCGGTGCTCTCAGAGGTTGTTCCCGAGGGCGTGACGGTGTGCGATGTCGGCTCCGGCGCCGGCCTGCCCGGTATCCCTCTGGCTCTTGTCCGTGAGGACCTGAAGATCACTCTGCTGGAGCCCCTGCTGAGGCGTACGACCTTTTTGACCGAGGTCGTGGAGATGCTGGGCCTGGACCATGTGACGGTCGTCCGAGGCCGGGCCGAGGAGGTCATGGGCACGCTGGCCCCCGTCCACGTGGTCACAGCGCGGGCCGTGGCCCCGCTGGACCGGCTGGCGACCTGGGGCATCCCTCTGCTGCGGCCGTACGGGGAGATGCTCGCGCTCAAGGGCGACACGGCGGAGGAGGAGCTCAAAGCCTCGGCCACCGCACTGAGCAAGCTCGGTGCGGTGGAGACCTCCATCCTGCATGTGGGTGAGGGAGTGGTTGACCCGTTGTCCACGGTGGTGCGGGTCGAGGTGGGGGAAAGTCCCGGCGGTGTGCGTTTCGCGGCCAAGCGAGCCAAGGCCGCCCGGACCGGACGCACTCGTCGGCGTCGTTGATCCGTCCTGACGACGAGACGTACTCCACACAAGCTGCCAAACCTATGCATGCCGGAGTGTCGCGGCCGAACGGCCACGGCTGCTGTGCATCGTGTTTCACGTGAAACGTCGCTCACTGCTGCACGGCATCATCAGCCGGGGCCGCGCCGCGGCCGAACCCCGCGACCGGAAGCCTCTCGGGTCACTCGGAGAGGTAACGGAGTTGTCCACAGAGGTGGATTTCTCCACAGAACAACAGGCCTCACTGGTTCATGACCCCGAAGACATGGGAGGCTCTGTTCATTGCGAGCCTGAAGTCGAGGAGAGTGAATCCGTGCGGTCCGACGCCAACATCGCGGGACCGATGACCGATCCGGTCCCCGGTCCCCGAACCGAGTCGATGGGGGACGATGTTTCACGTGAAACACCGCCCCCGATGGACGACACTCCGATCGGTCGCGCCGCCCAACTGGCGGTGGAGGCTTTGGGTCGCGCCGGCGAGGGCCTGCCACGGCCCGAGCAGACCCGGATCATGGTCGTCGCCAACCAGAAGGGCGGCGTAGGCAAGACGACGACAACCGTCAATCTTGCTGCTTCGCTGGCACTGCACGGCGGCCGTGTCCTGGTGATCGACCTCGACCCCCAGGGCAACGCGTCCACTGCGCTGGGCATAGACCACCATGCCGAAGTCCCTTCCATCTACGACGTCCTGGTCGACAGCAGGCCGCTGGCCGAGGTCGTCCAGCCGGTCCCTGATGTCGAAGGCCTCTTCTGTGCCCCCGCCACGATCGACCTCGCCGGTGCGGAGATCGAGCTCGTGTCCTTGGTGGCACGTGAGAGCCGGTTGCAGCGAGCGATCCAGGCGTACGAACAGCCCCTGGACTACATCCTCATCGACTGCCCGCCCTCGCTTGGCCTGTTGACGGTCAACGCACTGGTGGCCGGTGCTGAGGTCCTCATCCCGATCCAGTGCGAGTACTACGCACTGGAGGGACTGGGTCAGCTCCTGCGTAACGTCGACCTGGTGCGGGGCCACCTGAATCCCACCTTGCACGTATCGACCATCCTGCTCACCATGTACGACGGCCGGACGCGCCTCGCGTCCCAGGTCGCGGACGAGGTGCGCACCCACTTCGGCGACGAGGTGCTGCGGACGAGCATTCCCCGCTCGGTCCGTATCTCCGAGGCGCCGAGTTACGGACAGACGGTGCTGACCTACGATCCTGGATCGAGTGGTGCGCTGTCCTACCTTGAGGCGGCGCGAGAGATCGCGCTGAAGGGCGTTGGTGTCAGCTACGACCCGACGCAGGCGCACATCGGCGCACAGAGCAACCCGAGCATGGTGGAAGGGATCCAGTGAGCGAGCGACGGAGGGGTCTGGGTCGTGGTCTCGGCGCACTGATCCCCGCTGCCCCGACGGAGAAGACGCCGACCCCGGCGGCGATGGGGGGCGCAGGTTCCGCGTCCCCGACGTCGGTGCCGGTGCTGACGACCGACCGTGGGGTGGCTGCGGCGAAGGTGGCCATGTTGCCGCCTGTTTCACATGAAACCGAGGAGCCGTCGGTCAACGGCTATGGAGACACGCCAGCTCCTCCTGTGGGCGCATACTTCGCGGAGCTCCCCCTCGACTCCATCACGCCGAACCCACGTCAGCCGCGTGAGGTCTTTGACGAGGACGCGCTTCAGGAACTGGTGACCTCCATCCAGGAGGTCGGCCTTCTCCAGCCGGTCGTCGTGCGGGAGCTGGGTCCCACCCGCTACGAGCTCATCATGGGCGAGCGGCGCTGGCGGGCCTGCCGTGAGGCCGGCCTGGAGGCGATCCCGGCGATCGTGCGGGCCACGGATGACGAGAAGCTTCTCCTGGACGCGCTCCTGGAGAACCTGCACCGTGCTCAGCTGAACCCGCTGGAAGAAGCAGCTGCGTATGACCAGTTGCTGAAGGACTTCAACTGCACGCACGACCAGCTGGCAGACCGCATCGGCCGCTCTCGTCCGCAGGTCTCCAACACTCTGCGTCTGCTGAAGCTCTCGCCGGCCGTCCAGCGCCGCGTGGCTGCCGGGGTGCTCTCCGCCGGACATGCTCGGGCGTTGCTCTCCGTCGACGACTCGGAGGAGCAGGACCGACTGGCCCATCGGATCGTGGCCGAAGGACTCTCGGTGCGCGCTGTCGAGGAGATCGTGACCCTCATGGGATCGCGGCCTCAGACTGCGCAACGATCTAAGGGACCGCGCGCCGGTGCCCTTGTCTCCCCGGCGCTGACCGATCTCGCGACCCGTCTCTCGGACCGCTTCGAGACGCGGGTGAAGGTCGACCTGGGACAGAAGAAGGGCAAGATCACGGTCGAGTTCGCCTCCATGGAGGACCTCGAGCGCATCCTCAGCAGTCTCGCCCCGGGTGAGGGGCCGGTCCTCCAGAAGAGCCTGCTGGACGGCGACGACGAGGAGACGGAAGCCTGAACCGCCTCGCCGGGGTGATACCACTCAGGCAGAACACGAAGAGCGGGCCGTGTCCGGTGCACACCGGACACGGCCCGCTCTTTGCTTCCAGGCGGTATCGATGGATTCGCTGTGTGGATACGATGCGACTGGGTGAGGCACATCCACCCGCCAGTACCTGCAAGGGGAGGCAGGGGCCATGCGAACGATGAGCCGAAGCGGATTGGTGAGCGCGGGCCTGGGGCTGGGGGCGGTCGGCGGCTTCGTCGGCAGCCTGCTCAGGGAAAGAAGCGCTCTGACTGCCGCCCGCGATGTGGCGGGCGAAGGAAGCGAGGAACAGCCTTTATGGGGCGTCGGCTCGTACCGCTCACGCTGGACAACCTTCCGGACCTTCCCAAGCGCTGTCGCTCGTGTGTCTTCTGGGAGTTGGACCCAGTCAGTGGAGAGGCCGCAGTAAAGGCGGGAACACCCACCCTGGAGAAGGAAGCCTGGATCTCCGCCGTCCTGCTGGACTGGGGATCGTGCGGCCGGGTCGTCTACGTCGACGAGGTACCGGTCGGCTTCGTCCTCTACGCTCCTCCCGCGTACGTGCCTCGCTCGACGGCGTTCCCCACGAGCCCTGTCTCTCCTGACGCCGTCCAGCTGATGACGTCGTTCATCATGCCGGGCTACCAGGGGCAGGGACTGGGGCGGGTGATGGTCCAGACGGTCGCCAAGGATCTTCTGCGGCGCGGGTTCAAGGCGATCGAGGCTTTCGGTGACGCCCGCTGGAAAGAGCCGGCCTGTCTGCTTCCTGCCGACCATCTCCTGGCGGTGGGCTTCAAGACGGTCAGGCCGCATCCCACATACCCCAGGCTGAGGCTGGAGCTGCGTACCACGCTCTCCTGGAAGGAAGACGTGGAGATGGCGCTGGACCGGCTCCTCGGGGCGGTACAGAAGGAACCAGCGCTGCGACCGTTGTGACGGACAAGCGAAGGGGCCGGCCCTTGCGGACCGGCCCCTTCATGTTTCACGTGAAACGTCACTCAGCGATGAAGTCCTCAAGGTCGCGGACGATCGCGGCCTTCGGCTTGGCACCGACGATGGTCTTGGCGACCTCGCCACCCTGGTACACGTTGAGGGTGGGGATCGACATGACGCCGTACTTGGCGGCCGTACCCGGGTTCTCGTCGATGTTCAGCTTGACGATCTCGATCTTGTCGCCGTACTCGGCGGCGATCGCCTCGAGGGACGGCGCGATCTGACGGCACGGTCCGCACCAGGCGGCCCAGAAGTCCACCAGGACGGGCTTGTCGCTCTTCAGGACGTCCTGCTCGAAGGAATCGTCGGTCACATTCTTCAGGGTGCCGGCCACGGCGGGCTCCTTAACTGGTTGGTGCGGTGGGGCGGGATGGGGGTCAGACAGCAGTCTTCTCGGGCTCGGCCTTCTCCTCGTCCGCGAGGGCGGCAAGGAAGCGCTCGGCGTCGAGTGCGGCGGAGCAACCGGTGCCGGCCGCGGTGATCGCCTGGCGGTAGGTGTGGTCGACCACGTCGCCGGCGCCGAAGACACCGGTCAGGTTGGTGCGGGTCGAAGGCGCCTCCACCTTCAGGTAGCCCTCACCGTCCAGCTCGAGCTGGCCCTTGAACAGCTCGGTGCGCGGGTCATGGCCGATCGCGATGAACAGGCCGGTGACCGCCAGGTCCGAGAGCTCGCCGGTTTTGAGGTTGCGCAGCTTCAGGCTCGAGAGCTTCGGGTCGCCCTGGATCTCGGCGACTTCGCTGTCCCACACGAACTTGATCTTGGGGTCGGCGAAGGCGCGCTCTTGCATCGCCTTGGAGGCGCGCAGGGTGTCCCGGCGGTGGACGATCGTCACGGACTTGGCGAAGCGGGAGAGGAAGGTCGCCTCCTCCATTGCGGTGTCGCCACCGCCGATGACGGCGATGTCGTGGTCCCTGAAGAAGAAGCCGTCGCAGGTGGCACACCAGGAAACACCGCGGCCGGAGAGGGCGTCCTCGTTCGGCAGGCCGAGCTTGCGGTGCTGCGAACCGGTGGTGACGATCACGGCCTTCGCCTGGTGCACAGTCCCCGAGGTGTCGGTGACGGTCTTGATCTCACCGGTCAGGTCGACGCTGACGATGTCGTCCGGCACGAGCTCGGCACCGAAACGCTCGGCCTGGGCGCGCATGTTGTCCATGAGCTCGGGGCCCATGATGCCGTCCTGGAAGCCGGGAAAGTTCTCCACCTCGGTGGTGTTCATCAGCGCGCCGCCAGCGGTGACGGCGCCCTCGAACACCAGCGGCTTCAGCGACGCGCGCGCGGTATAGAGCGCCGCCGTGTAGCCGGCGGGCCCGGAGCCGATGATGATCACGTTACGAACGTCGCTCACGGCTTGGTTCCTCGTCTCTGGACTGCGTCGTCGGACCGGTGGAGCCCCTCTCAGAACTCTCACCCCACCCAACGGATCCTAAGGGGCGCGCATTCCCGGTGTGTCCGGGCACACGGAGAGGCCACTCGGTACGAAATACCACGCAGGACGGAGACGACGCGTGAGCGCTCAGGAGTGCGCGTAGGACTGCTTCAGCAGAATCTTCGCTGTGGCTGTCGGCGTCTTCTTCACGCAGGACGCGTCCATGATGAAGGCGTTGACCCGGGCGCTGTTGGAGGGGTCGCGAAGCACGACGAGCAGTGCATCCGTGCCCTTGTAGACGCCGTCCTTGGTCGCGAGGGTTGTGCCGCTGCTGTGGATGCCCCTTTTGATGCAGGCCGGCACCAAGGGCTGCTTCTTCACGAAGGGCTGGTTCCCGGTGGGGGGGACGGACTGCACTCCCACGCTGGTGCTGTCCTGCGGAGCACGGGATCCACCCGTGGCGCGATCCGAGCCGAGGAGATCGGTGATCTGTTTCTCCAGCGTGCTGTCGGAGAATGTGTCGGCTGCGGAGACCTGGCCTGCGTCCGACGGCTTGCCCTCGTCCAGCGATGACAACAGCACAGAACCGAACCCCAGAGCCGCGACCGCGAAGACGGCGCCCAGGACCACAGTCCTGCGCCGGCCGTTTCGTTGCCGTTCCTTACGGCCGGGGCCTGTGGTCGTGGGGCGGGCGTGGCCCGTGGGTCGGTCGGCGGGAGGCGATGTTTCACGTGAAACATGAGCGCTCTCGACCGGTGCCGGAGCATTCACGGCATCCGGAGCCGTGGCATTCAGCAGAGCTTCTGCGGCGAGAGCGGCGTCGATCCTGCCGGCGACGTCGGCGGGCATGCGCAGGGGGCCCGGCAAAGTGCCGAGCAATCCGCGGATCTCCTCCAGCGACGCATGAACGTCCGCGCAGAGTTCACACTCGTCCAGATGCCGACGTACATCCGCGGTCCTGGAGGCCGGGAGGAGCCCTTCGGTGAGGTCGGAGATCTCCGCGACATCCAGGTGCCCCGCTGTGTCTGTCGTGGAAGTCACGCTCGCCCACCTCCGCCCTTCACTACAGCTGAATCGCTTGATCCCGGATCCGGCGGGCCCTCTGGCGAAGGCCCCGCTGCGGGTGGGACGGAAGTCCCCTGAGTCCGGTTCCGTCGTGAGACCTCCTGTATGCCGTCACCGGCGTTTTCCGGCCGGAGGTGGGTCAGGAGGGGGAGGAGTCTGGCTCTGCCTCGGGCGCAGCGGCTCTTCACTGTCCCCGTCGGCACGTCGAGGATGCGGGCGGCTTCGGCGACCGGGTAGCCCTGCATGTCCACCAGGACGAGGGCCGCTCGCTGGTCGGGCGGGAGGGTGCCCAGCGCCTCCAGGAGTTGGCGGTGGAGGTCGTTGCGTTCCGCGGGTGCCGAGGCCGACTCGTGCGGCTCCAGGAGCTGTTCCAGGCGTTCGGTGTCGTCCACCGGGGACGTCTTCCGGGAGGCCGCCTTCCGGGCCCGGTCCAGGCAGGCGTTCACCGTGATCCGGTGCAGCCACGTGGTGACGGCCGACTGTCCCCGAAACGTGTGCGCGGCCCGGTAGGCCGAGACAAGGGCATCCTGAACGGCGTCAGCGGCTTCCTCGCGGTCCCCCAGCGTCCGGAGAGCCACCGCCCACAGCCGATCCCGATGCCGCCGCACGATCTCACCGAAGGCATCGTGGTCGCCCTCTACATGGCGGGCCAGGAGGTCCTGATCGCTGGTGTCGCCGTACGCGGTGTCATCTGCCATCGGACCCCCCTCCCTTTGTCTGCGGTGAGCTCTCAGCCGGTGAACTTCACGTTGGTGATGGCCTGCTTGTAGCCGGGCTTGCTGTAGTTCGCGGAATCGGCTCCGGAGTACGGCAGAGCAGTCAGCCAGACCAGCACGTAACGGCTCTTCACCGGCTTGTCGACCTTCACGTTGGCTGAGGCGCTGTTCGTCTTCGCCGTACCCAGCTTCTTCATCAAGCTCAGCGGTGTGGACGAGCCCAGTGAATCGGTGGCGTACAGCTCGACCGTGGTGTGGTTGCCGCCGTACCGGAACGACAGCGTCGCTGCCGACACTTCCTGGGCGGAACCGAGGTCGTAGACGATGCCGACGCCGGGCTTTATCACCATGTCTGGACCGTCCGTGTAGCTGCTGGTCCGCCATCCTGTGGTCGAGCTGTTGTCGTACGTCAGCTGCACATCACCTGGATGCTGTGCGTCACCCTCGGCGACGTACTCTTCGGCTCCCTCGATGCTGAGCGTCTTCGTCGGCTTCGGCGCCGTGCTGTTCTTGTCGCCGTCGTCGGTCGTCTGGGTCTGGTTCTCGTCCGACTTTCCACCCCTGTCCATCAGTGCGTCCGCGAGCTGCCAACTGCCCAGTCCCAGCGCGGCGATGAGGAGGGCGGAGACGGCCCACTTCAGGGCTCGGCCGGTGCGGCTCTGCAACGGTGGGGGTGGTACCGAGACCGGCTGGGTGGCGCCGGGGTGCGGTGCGGGGCGGCCGTATGTGCCCTGCTGATACGTCGTGCGCTGGTACTCGGGCGGCGCCGTGAACACCGGCTCCGGCGGGCGGATGCGGGGCATCTCGCCGATCGCCTTGACCAGTTCCTCGGGTGTGGTGCATGCCGACTCGTGGCGGGAGGCCGTCGCACCGTCGTTCGCGAGCGCCCGCATGGACAGCTCGGACAGCCCACGGTGGACGCCTGCCCGCACCTGGTCGGGGGCGATGAGCCCGACGTCCTTGGGTAGACCGGCGAGGCCGTAGGCGTCGTTCTCGTACGGCCAGCGCTGGGTGAGGGCTGCGTACAGGAGAGCGCCGATCGCTTCGGTGTCCGTGCGCTGAGGGGCCTCCGAACTGGCGCCTCGCAGCGCCGCGTTCACAGCGAGGCCGCGGATGCGCCACTGACCGCTCGACGTACGCAGGATTGCGTTCGGGTTCAGCCGCAGATGCGCGAGGCCCTCACGGTGGGCGGCGGCCATGGCGGACGCCACCTGACTGACCATCTGGTAGGCGTCGAACACCTCCAGCGGACCCGGGGCGAGGAGCGCGGTCAGCTCGGTCGCGTCGGGCAGCCACTCGTGGACGACGTAGACGAGGTCGTTCTCCTCGACGGCGTCCAGGACCTGGACGAAGCGCGGATCGCCGAGCAGCGCCGAGGAACGGGCCGCGGCCAGGACGGAACGTGCCCGCGCATGGTCCGCGGGCAGGATGTGTACGCCGACGGCGCGACGGAGTTTCTCGTCGACGGCACGCCAGCTGCTGAATCCGTCCAGACGGGTGACGCACTCCTCGAGACGGTAGCGTCTGGCGAGTTTGTGGCCGCTGTGCAACTCCGGCGGTGACGCCTTGCCGGGATCGTCGGTCCCGCCGCTCCCCTGTGCCTCGACGTCTTCCGTGTCCCGCTCCCGGTTCTTGGCCACGCCGTCGGCCGTGGACTGGTCCGCCTTGGCGGTCAGCGGTTCGTCACCGCTGTTGTCTGCCACGTCGACGGCAGCCGTGCTCCGTTCCGCCACCGTCGTTCCCTGCCTCCCCATTCCTTGCGCGTCGTGCGACGCAGAACCCAATTGTGCCCACAGTCCGCCGCTATGCACGACACACAGTGGCGGCCGATGGTTGTGCGCGTACCCCCGCCTCAGCGCCCCAGACGCCCCCGGACCATGCCGACCAGGGAGTTCAGCTCCTCGATACGCATCTTGCGTGCCGCGACAAAGAAGATCCCGAGCAGAACAGCTCCACCCGCGATCAGTGAGGCGAACGATCCGATGACGCCCTGACCGAGCGAGTGACCGATGCCGTAGCAGACCGCTCCACTGAGCAAAGCCGCCGGTACGGAGGCGATGCAGAGCCGGGCGTAGGTCCGCAGGACGCGGTTGCCGTCCAGGTCGCCGCCGAGGCGCTTGCTCAGCCGGCGCCAGGCCACCCCGACGCCGATCGAGTAGGCCAGACCGTAGGCAGCAGCCATGCCGACCACGGCCCAGCGGGGCGGCAGGACGGCGTAACAGACGGCGGAGGCGACTGCGTTGACGGCTGCCACGATCACGGTGTTGTAGAAGGGCGTCCGGGTGTCCTCGTAGGCGTAGAAGGCGCGCAGGACGACGTACTGCACGGAGTAAGGGATCAGACCGAGGCCGAAGGCCATCAGCATGTAGCCCATGTTCGTGGCGGCGCCGGTACTGGAGGCACCGAAGATCAGCGTGCACATCGGGATGCCGAGTGCGAGGAAACCGAAGGCGATTGGGACGATCGCGACTGCAGTGGTGCGCAGCCCCTGGGAGATGTCGTCGCGGACTGCCCCGGCGTCGTCCTCCGCGGCCGAGCGGGAGATACGTGGCAGCAGGGCGGCCATCAGCGAGACGGTGATGATGGCCTGCGGGAGGCCCCAGATGAGTTGGGCGTTGGCGTAGGCGCTGAAGCCGGTGCCGGGGATCTTGGTGTCGGCGACGGCCGCGGTGGCGAGCTGGGTGACGACGAGGGCGCCCGCCTGGTTGGCGAGGACGAACAGGATGGTCCACTTCGCGAGCATCGCGGCCTTGCCGAGGCCGTGGCCCTTCCAGTCGAAGCGCAGGCGCAGCCGGAACCCGGTCTCGCGCAGATACGGGATCATCGCGAGGGCCTGCACCACGAGTCCGAGCAGGATGCCCACGCCGAGCAGCCGCTGGCCCTCCGGCGGGATGTTCGTGACGCTCATGCCGGAATGCGCGGCGGTGCCGTACACCCACAGGAACATCGAGAGCGTCACGATGATGACGAGGTTGTTGAGGACCGGGGTCCACATCATCGCGCCGAACTTGCCGCGTGCGTTCAGGATCTGCCCCATCACCACATGGATGCCCATGAAGAAGATGGAGGGCAGGAAGTAACGGGTGAAGGTGATGGCGACATCATTGGCCGCCGGATTGGTCGCCACGGGGTTCGACAGCGCACGCACCAGGAGTGGCGCCGCGAGCATGGTGAGCGCGGTGAGCGCGGCGAGAGCCATGATGACGAGCGTCAGGAGCCGGTTGGCGAATGCCTCACCGCCGTCATCGTCCTCCTTCATGGCACGCACGAGCTGCGGCACGAAGACGGAGTTCAGACCGCCGCCGACTGTGAGGATGTAGATCATGGTCGGGAGCTGGTAGGCAACCTGGAAGGCGTCGCCCAGGAAGGCAGTGCCCAGCGCCGACACGATCAGCGCCGAGCGAATGAAGCCGGTGAGGCGCGAGACCATCGTGCCGGCCGCCATCACGGCGCTCGACTTCAGCAGGCCCGTGGCCTTCCCGCCCTTCTTCGCGGGAGTCGTGGGGGCAGTCGGTGCCGTCTGTGCCAGGGCCGATGCGGTCCCGAGGTTCATGGTCTCGTCTGCCGAGGGCGCGGGGGCCGCGGGTGCCTGGAACTGCGGGGCCGGTGAGGGACGGCCAGGAGCCGGTGCCGGGCCGGGTACCGACGGGGGATCCGTCGGGCGGCCACCGCCCTGTTGCTGGTCGCGGAAGAGGTGTGCGAAGGCGTCCGGTTCGTGGCGCTCCTCGCCGGCCTGGGTCACCAGGTCGTCGACACCCACGAACTGGGTGGTGCGGGGGTTGTCGCCGTACGGCAGGAACTGCGTCGGGCCCTCCGGCTCGGGCGCCGGGGTCTGCGCCCACACCTGCGGATCGGGGGCGTACGGGGAGGGTGGCGGCTGGGAGTACAGCGGCTGCTGCGGCTGATAGGTGCCCGGGGGCGGCGGGGGGTGCGCGGCACGGTCGTAGAGGGCCTCGGCGACCGGGTCCTGGGCGTGGAGGTCCTGTGCCCGGTAGGGGTCCTGGTCGTAGGTGTCCTGGAGATACATGTCCGCGGGAGACTGCGGCGGGACCTCGCCGGGCTCGGGCGGGGGGCCCTCGGGGCGACCCGGGTTGCCCGCGCCCTGACTGTCACCGTCGTACGGCGCGTTCATGGTTCCCACCTCATCGTCCCCGGCCCACCGGCCACGACATCCTCAACGGTCCACTCTCTCACCCGTGCCGGACGGCCCGGCGCTTTCCGCTGCGGTGTCCGCTGTCAGGTCACTCGGCTGCTCCGGGGCGTCTGCCCCGGGTCCGGTGCCGGACTCTTCCTTGAGACGATCCTCGGGGCCCTGGGGGTTCTCCGGGTCTTCCCCGGTCTCACCGGCCGCGTCGTCGGGGCCGTTCTGCTCGGCTTCACGGGCGGCCGCGCGCTTGCGCTGGGTGTACATCCGGAATCCTGCCAGCACCAGAAGCAGGACACCGCCGCCGATGACCAGCATGACCGTGGCCGTGAACTCGGTGACCTTCACGTCGAACCTGACGGCATTGCCGTAAGGCTGGCCGTCCTCCGTGTACAGCTGGGCGATCACCGAGGCCTTGCCGTTGGCTTTGGCCGTCGTGGTGAACTTCACCGTCTGGCTGTGGCCGCCGGAGACCTCGACCGGCTGCTCGTAGTAGGAGGAGCCACCGATCTCGAGCCGGTTCGGGCTCAGCGACGTCAGCCGGAGCCTCAAGTGCTCCACGCCCTGCACCAGGTTGTTCTGAACCGTCACGGGGATGGTGGCACTGCGGCCGGAAAGCTTGGTCTCCGACTTGTCGATCAGGCTGACCTGTGAGGTCAGTTCGTCGAGGTAGGCCTCGACATCGCTGCGGAACCCGCTCGCCTCGGCGGTGCGGCCCCGCCACGACGTGGACATCTCGCGGTTCACGGCTCGCCCGAAGGGGGTCACGACGCGGGACTGGTCGGAGAGGATCACCTTGAAGTTGTCGAGCTTGTCCTGCGTGTCCGCGATCTGCTGGAAGGCCGGCTTCGCCAGTTCCTGCCTGCGCAGCGAGGCAGGGTAGGCGGACGCAGAGGGCACCTTGGTGGTGGCCCCGGGATCGGGCTTGGCCGCGGCCGCCGCCGTGAGCTTCTGGGTCTCGGACCAGTTTCCGCTCTCCAGGGCGTTGATCGCCTCAGCCATCGCACTGGCTTGGCTCGCCGTCGGCATGCGCTGCGGGGCGACGACGATGCTGCGCTGCTTGTCCGTCTGGAGGCCGATGGTGAGGCTCTGTGCGAGGAACCGCTGGACGGCGAGTGTCGCGGTGGAGGCCTTCGTCAGATCGCCCTGGAAAGCCGTCGACAGCCGGGCGTCCGCGACGACAGCCGTGGTGCCGCCGCCGATGGGGCGGGCGGCGGAGGGCGTGTACGAGAGGCCGCCGGTCTCCTGGAGGCTGTCGCTGCGTGCGATCACCTTGTCGGCGCCGGCGGAGGTGGCGACCTTGACGATCGACGGGTCCACCGCGCCGTTCACGGGCCAGGCGAAGTCGGTGCTCGGTGTCACGTGGAGCACGGTCTTCACCGTGGTGGCCGCGACGTCGGTGGCCTCGTCGAGATGGCTGAGTGAGCCGGTGACGCTCGTGCCGTTGTGGGCGAGGGAAGCAAGGTCCGGGTCGGCGAAGGGCAGTGCGACGACTTCCTGGCCCTCCACCGCTTTCTGCAGCCGTGCCAGCCACTGCTTGGCGAGTGCCTGGTGGGTGCCCGCCGTCGTGGTGTCGCCGTCGCCCTGGATCCGGTAGCTGCGGGTCATCGCGTCGACGGACGCCAGGAGGTCCGGGTCGATCACCCAGGTGACGCCGAGGTTTTCGCCCAGTGACAGCATCTGGTCCAGCCGGCCACCCGCCGAGATCTCCTCGGCGAGGTCGTCATTGAGGAAGACCGGCGTCTGCTGGGCGTTCGATCCGGTTTCCGCCGTCATGTGGACGGTCGAGATCAGCGGCCACAGGAAGGTCGTCCTGGTCTTCGTGTCCGCCTCGTCGGACTGCCACGGCAGAAAGGTCCGCTGGATGCCGAGCATCTGGTCCCACGACTGTGCCGAGGACTTGCCCGAGAGGGAGACGGCGAACTGGTAGACGCCGGCGTCGCCGAGGTCCAGCTTGTCGACCGGCACGGAGATGGAGAACGGCTCGGCGACCCCGGGGGTCAGCTTCGAGAACTTCGCTACGTACTTGCCGCCGACCTCGGATCCCGTGGTGCCCTGGAGGGAGCGGCTGTCTTCGGTGATGTCGTCGATCGACGAGCGGGTGTTCAGTTCGGGGCCCACCCAGAGTCCCACGTGGGCGGCCGTGACGGCCTTCTTGCCGTTGTTGGTCACCGTCCCGGACACGGTGATCGTGTCACCGTCCGCGGGCGCGTTGGGGCTGAGTGTGTCGACGGCTACGGAGACCGAGCCGGGATCGTCGGCGGCCTGGGCGGGTGCGAGGGCGGAGAGCTGGCACAGGCCGGCCAGTAGCGGCGCCCCTGCCAGCAGCGTCCCGGTGCGCCGCAGCCAGCGGCGGGCAGGTGAGGGACTCGTCCCCTGGAAGTCTGCCGCCTCGGCCACGCGCTCGCCCGTCCCTCGTCGTCGTCAGTGGTCGTCGGAATGTGCGTCCACGCATGGTAACGATGCGCGCTGAGGGGAAGTGCCGCGGACTGCTCCACAAGATCGGTGGACGCTGCCGTGCTGTCCCGAATGTGTGCGTATAAAGGGGAGCGCGTCCGTGAGTCTCCGGGGCAGACCTTGTGCAGGTAGGGATGAGGACTCGGTGCACGTTTAATGGAGGCGCTCATGGCCGCCCGGGCCACGTACCCTCTTCTGTTGTGCCGAACGCCGACGAAAACCTTCTCCATACCCCCAGCCAGGCGCAGCCTCACACGGTGAATGAACTGTTGCGGTTCGCTCCTGTCGCCGACGACCTCGCGCGTCGTTTCCAGGCGGCAGGGTTCTCGCTTGCCCTGGTCGGCGGGCCTGTCCGGGACGCGCTGCTGGATCGGCCCGGTAACGATCTGGACTTCACAACGGACGCTCGCCCACAGGACGTACTGAAGATCCTCAAGAAGTGGGCGGACGCGGTGTGGGAGGTCGGGATCGCCTTCGGCACGGTCGGGGGGCAGAAGGACGGCTTCCAGGTGGAGGTGACCACCTACCGTTCCGAGGCGTACGACCGGACCTCGCGCAAGCCGGAGGTGGCGTACGGCGACTCCATCGAGGAGGACCTCGTCCGGCGTGACTTCACGGTGAACGCCATGGCGTTCTCGCTTGCCGAGAAGAAGTTCATCGACCCGCACGGCGGCCTGGAAGACCTTGAGGCGCGGGTACTTCGTACACCGGGCACCCCCGAGGAATCCTTCTCCGACGACCCGCTGCGGATGATGCGCGCGGCACGCTTCGCCGCCCAGCTTGACTTCGAGGTGGCCCCCGAAGTCGTGGCGGCCATGAAGAGCATGTCCGGGCGCATCGAGATCGTCTCGGCCGAGCGGGTACGGGACGAGCTCAACAAGATCATCCTGTCCGCGAACCCGCGCAAGGGGCTGACCCTGCTTGTCGACACGGGTCTTGCCGATCATGTCCTTCCGGAGCTCCCGGCTCTGCGGCTGGAGAGCGATGAACACCACCGGCACAAGGATGTCTACGAGCACACGCTGATCGTGCTGGAGCAGGCCATCGAGCTGGAGAAGGAAGGGCCCGACCTGACTCTCCGCCTGGCCGCGCTGCTCCACGACATCGGCAAGCCGCGCACCCGCCGCTTCGAGAACGACGGCCGCGTCTCGTTCCACCACCACGAAGTGGTCGGAGCGAAGATGACGAAGAAGCGGATGACGGCGCTCAAGTACTCCAACGAGCTGGTGAAGGACGTTTCCCAGCTCGTCGAACTCCATCTGCGTTTTCACGGGTACGGCACCGGGGAGTGGACGGATTCGGCGGTTCGTCGCTATGTGCGGGACGCGGGTCCGCTGCTCGACCGACTCCACAAGTTGACCCGCTCGGACTGTACGACCCGGAACAAGCGCAAGGCGGCCGCACTGTCGCGTGCGTACGACGGTCTGGAGGAACGGATTGCCCAGCTTCAGGAGCAGGAGGAGCTCGACGCGATCAGGCCCGACCTCGACGGCAACCAGATCATGGAGATCCTCGATGTGGGCCCCGGCCCTGCCATCGGCCGCGCGTACAAGCACATGCTGGAGCTTCGTCTGGAGCATGGACCGATGAAGCATGACGAGGCGGTGGCCGCACTCAAGAAGTGGTGGGTCGAGCAGAACTGAGGGCATGAAACGGGGTCATGTTTCACGTGAAACATGACCCTCGAACACATCGAGGGGCGGTGTTTCACGTGAAACATCGCCCCTCATCGTTCCCTCGCCATCCGTCGCTCCCGCGTCATCGTGGCGGCGACCGTCGCGTAGATGACGGCGACGGTGATTACCAGGGGTACCGAGCGGCCGTCCGGCGGCAGGATGAGGGCGGCCACGGCGGCGGCGCCCACGAAAGCGATGTTGAACAGCACGTCGTAGACCGCGAAGATCCGGCCCCGGAAGCCGTCGTCGACTGAGGACTGCACGATGGTGTCGGTGGCGATCTTCGCGCCCTGGGTGATCAGCCCCAGGACGAACGCCGCGACGAGCATGGAGACGGTGGCGAAGGGGAGTCCGAGGGCGGGCTCCAGTACTGCGGCGGCCGCGGCGCACACGACGATCCAGCGCTCGGGCCCAAGTCTCCCCACGGCCCAGGGGGTGAGAAGCGCGGCGACGAAGAAGCCTGCACCGGAGATTCCCAGGGCCAGCCCCAGCAGAGCAAGTCCGTCGTCCGGATCGGAGGTCAGGGCGTAGCGGCAGAGCATCAGCACCATGACGAGCAGTGCGCCGTAGCAGAACCGCATCAACGACATCGCGCCGAGCGCCCGGAGGGCCGAACGGCGTGAAGGCGCAGTCAGATGTCGCACACCGGCCACCAGATCACGGGCGGTGCCGGCCAACGCCGTCCCGAGGCGAGGGTGGATCAACTCGGTGTCGGGGCCGAGCAGTTCCGGTGGCATGCGCAGCGCGGCGAGTGCGCCGCACAGGTACAGCCCGGCTCCCAGCAGCACGACGGCCGCGTCGGAGTCGGCCACCACCAGCCTGACGACGAAGGCAAGGCCGCCGCCCGCGGTGGCGGCAAGGGTTCCGGCGGTCGGGGAGAGGGAGTTGGCGATCACCAGCCGCTCCTCGTCGACGACGCGGGGCAGCGCGGCGGACAGGCCGGACAGGACGAAGCGGTTGACCGCGGTGACGCACAGGGCGGACACGTAGAAGAGCCAGTCCGGGACGTCGCTGAGCATCAGGGCCGCCGTCGCCGATGCCAGGAGGGCGCGCACGAGGTTGCCGTAGAGGAAGACCTGGCGGCGGCGCCAGCGGTCCAGGAGAACGCCGGCGAAGGGGCCCACCAAGGAGTAAGGGAGGAGCAGGACAGCCATTGCGGAGGCGATCGCTGTGGCCGAGGTCTGCTTCTCCGGGGAGAAGACGACGTAGGCGGCGAGAGCGATCTGGTAGACGCCGTCCGCGCCCTGGGAGAGCAGGCGCACGGACAGCAGGCGCCGGAAGTCCCCGAGGCGCAGCAGGACCTGCAGATCACGCACGACGGACATGGGCACAGCCTCACATACGGCGAGGGTCCCCCGGGATACGACCCGGGGGACCCTCGACAGCCCTGGCAGGAGCGTTTGAGCGAGCCCTAGTGTGTGGCGCTGTGTCTCGCCGCGTGCACCGTGCTCGGTCTCGTTAGCTGCATCGTGCTCTGTCTCGCTAGCGCTCGACGTCTCCCCTGATGAACTTCTCGACGTTCTCGCGTGCCTCGTCGTCGAAGTACTGGACAGGCGGGGACTTCATGAAGTAGCTCGAGGCCGACAGGATCGGACCGCCGATGCCGCGGTCCTTGGCGATCTTCGCGGCGCGCACGGCGTCGATGATGACACCCGCGGAGTTCGGAGAGTCCCAGACCTCGAGCTTGTACTCCAGGCTCAGCGGGACGTCACCGAAGGCGCGGCCCTCGAGGCGGACGTAGGCCCACTTGCGGTCGTCGAGCCACTGCACGTAGTCCGACGGACCGATGTGGACGTTCTTCGCGCCGAGGTCCCGGTCGGGGATCTGGGAGGTGACGGCCTGCGTCTTGGAGATCTTCTTGGACTCCAGGCGCTCGCGCTCGAGCATGTTCTTGAAGTCCATGTTGCCGCCGACGTTCAGCTGCATCGTGCGGTCCAGGACGACACCGCGGTCCTCGAACAGCTTCGCCATGACGCGGTGCGTGATGGTGGCGCCGACCTGGGACTTGATGTCGTCGCCGACGATCGGGACGCCCGCCTCGGTGAACTTGTCCGCCCACTCCTTGGTGCCGGCGATGAAGACCGGCAGGGCGTTGACGAAGGCGACCTTGGCGTCGATGGCGCACTGGGCGTAGAACTTCGCCGCGGCCTCGGAACCGACGGGCAGGTAGCAGACGAGGACGTCGACCTGCTTCTTCTTGAGGATCTTGACGACGTCGACAGGCTCGGCCTCGGACTCCTCGATGGTCTCGCGGTAGTACTTGCCGAGACCGTCGAGGGTGTGGCCGCGGCGGACCTTCACACCGGTGTTCGGCACGTCGCAGATCTTGATGGTGTTGTTCTCGGAGGCGCCGATGGCGTCCGCCAGGTCGAGGCCGACCTTCTTGGCGTCCACGTCGAACGCGGCGACGAACTCGATGTCCTTGACGTGGTAGTCACCGAACTGGACATGCATCAGCCCGGGGACCTTCGACGCCGGATCGGCGTCCTTGTAGTACTCGACTCCCTGAACCAACGACGCGGCGCAGTTGCCCACACCGACGACGGCTACGCGAACCGAACCCATTCCGGTTGCTCCCTGTGTGTACGAGTGAGGCCCTGGCAGGGACCTCACGTGGTGGTGTCGCCGGGCGTATCCGGCCCGGGGGTGTCCCCGGGCCGGGGCAGGACGCCCGGCGCTCCCTCTGTGGTGTCGCGAGTGGGCTCTCCATGGCCGGGACCCTTGAGGTTCCGGCCGGCCCGCTCGCTCTCGATGAGCTCGTTCAGCCAGCGCACTTCGCGCTCCACGGACTCCATCCCGTGGCGCTGGAGCTCAAGCGTGTAGTCGTCGAGGCGCTCCCGGGTGCGTGTCAGCGAGGCACGCATCTTCTCCAGGCGCTCCTCGAGCCGGCTGCGGCGGCCTTCGAGGACTCGCATACGGACGTCGCGCGAGGTCTGCCCGAAGAAGGCGAAACGAGCCGCGAAGTGCTCGTCCTCGTACGCGTCGGGACCTGTCTGCGAGAGCAGCTCCTCGAAGTGCTCCTTACCGTCTGCCGTCAACCGATAGACGATCTTGGCGCGACGCCCTGCGAGTGGTGCGGCGAGGGCGTCCTCGGTGGTGTGCCCCGGTTCCTCGATCAACCAGCCGTTGACGACCAGCGTCTTGAGGCAGGGGTAGAGCGTGCCGTAGCTGAACGCACGGAACACGCCCAGGGACGTGTTGAGGCGTTTGCGCAGCTCGTAGCCGTGCATCGGGGACTCACGGAGCAGGCCGAGTACGGCGAATTCAAGGATCCCGGCACGCCGGCTCATCGTCGCCTCCTCGTCCTTGTCTCGCACCGATGTATCGACTCGATACATCGAGACGATAGAACGGCTTTCCGGAAGCGACAAGTGGGGGGACGGTGAACGGGATCACATCAATGATTCATGCGAACCAAGTTGCCTGATTTGGGGTGAACTTCGGAGCTCGGCAGGTTTTGACGGTGCGTAGTCTGTGCGGCATGCACACCACCGGGAGCCGAGTGACGCCTGGGGGGCGTCGGAGTCCTGGGTGCAGTACGGATGAATGCGGAACCGACCACATCCGTACTTCGGGGGGACCGGAAACCAGCCGCCGTTTCCAGGCGCGCAAAGGTGCGCCTGCCCGAGGAGTAGTCGTTCGATGAGCGAGCACCGTCGCAAACCGCCGCAGCCGCAGGGTGGCGGACGTGCCGCGGCCCGACGCGGCCAGTCCGGCTCGTCCTCCGGCCGCCGCGCGGCTCCGCGAGGCGCCACCGGATCTCTTGCCGACTCCTATGGGACGAGTTCCCAGGAGTCGGCTTCCTATGGTCCGGGAGGCGAGGAGCGTCTGCCCGGCAGCCGTACCGATGCCCGTCGGGCGGCCCAGAGAAGCACCGGCGGTGGTCGCCGCCGAGGGGCAGAACCGGTTCGTGGAGGCCGACGCGGAGCGCCGGCCGGTCGGGGACGCGCTTCCGAGTCCGGCAAGAAGCGGCTCATCGACTACCCGCGCGCGGGCAAGTACGGGGTGGCGCGCTGGGTGCCGTCCTGGAAGCTGGTGACGGGGCTGTTCATCGGCTTCGTCGGAAGCCTGGTCGCGGTCGCCGGCGTCGGTTACGCACTGGTGAGCGTTCCGAACGTGGCCCAGACCGCGACCGCGCAGAACAACGTCTACTACTGGTCCGACAGGACCGAGATGGTCTCCACCGGTGGTGAGACCAATCGCCAGATCATCAACCTCGCGCAGATCCCGAAGGCGATGCAGTACGCCGTCGTCTCGCAGGAGAACAAGACCTTCTACACCGACAGCGGCATCGACCCCAAGGGCATCGCCCGGGCCGTGTTCAACATGGCCAGGGGCGGGGACACGCAGGGTGGCTCCACCATCACCCAGCAGTACGTCAAGAACGCGCGCCTCAACGATCAGTCCCAGACCATCACCCGCAAGTTCAAGGAGATCTTCATCTCCATCAAGGTGGGTGCCACGGTCAAGAAGGACGCGATCATGGAGGGCTACCTGAACTCCGCGTACTACGGTCGCAACGCCTACGGCATCGAGGCGGCCGCACGCGCGTACTTCAACAAGCAGGCCAAGGACCTGAACCCGGGCGAGTGTGCCTTCCTGGCCGCCACGCTCAAGGGCGCCACGTACTACGACCCGGCGGGCGCGACGTCCATCGACTCGACGAACGCCACGCCCGAGGCCAACAGCAGGCGTGCTCTGCGGCAGATGCAGAACACCCTCGACAAGATGGTCGAGTACGGCCACCTCAGTGCGGCGGAGCGGGCCAAGTACACGACGCTTCCCAAGGTGCAGAACCCTCGGTCCAACACCCAGCTCAAGGGACAGGTCGGCTATCTGGTCGACCTCGCCAAGGCGTACCTGATCAACAACAAGATCATCAGCGCCGACAAGTTCCAGCAGGGCGGCTATTCGATCTACACGACCTTCGACAAGAAGAAGGTCAACGAGCTCGAGGCAGCCGTGGCGAAGGTCCGCAAGGAGAACATCGACCCGAAGAAGCGTCCGACCAAGGACACCTACGTCCAGTTCGGCGGGGCGTCCGTGGAGCCGGCCACCGGTGCGATCCGGGCCTGTTACGGAGGCGAGGACGCGACCAAGCACTTCGCCAACAACTGCGATTCCACCGGCGCCCAGGTGGGTTCGACGTTCAAGGCGTTCGTGCTGGCGGCGGCGATGAAGTGGGGCGTGCGCGACCCTGACCTGGGGGAGAGCCAGGCGCAGGACGAGCGCACGGTCGTCAACGCGAAGAGCCTGTTCAGCGGCGAGAACGGCCTCAAGATCAAGAACTACGACGGTTCGATCTGGGAGAACAAGGAGGGCAAGGAGTGGAACCAGACGAACGACGGCAAGCAGTCCTACGGCTCTCCTCCCAAGTACCAGATCGACCTGCGTGAGGCGATGCGGGAGTCGGTGAACTCCGCCTTCGTGCAGCTCGGCATGGATGTCGGCCTGGACAAGGTCAAGGAGGCGGCCATGGACGCCGGCCTCAAGGAGAACAGCCTGGCCGGTACCAGCTTCCCGTCCTTCTCCATCGGCATCTCCGACCCCAGCGCCATTCGTATGGCGGGCGCGTACGCCACCTTCGCGGCGAGCGGCAAGCAGAACGAGCCGTACTCGGTCGAGAGCGTGACAAGCATCGACGGCGAGATCTTCAACCACAAGGCGAAGCCGACGCAGGCCTTCGAGAAGAAGGTCGCCGACAACGTCACCGACGTCCTCAAGACCGTGGTCGACAAGGGCACCGGTACCAACGCCAAGCTGGCCGGCCGTGAGGTGGCGGGCAAGACCGGTACCACCGACGGCAACAAGTCCGCCTGGTTCGTGGGATACACCCCGCAGCTGTCCACGTCGATCACGATGTTCCGGCTGGACGACGACGAGACCAAGAAGAACCGCACGTTCCTGGAGATGTACGGAACGGGTGGCCAGGAGAAGATCCACGGCGCCTCGTTCCCGTCCGAGATCTGGCACGACTACATGGAGCAGGCGCTGAAGGGCGAGAAGTCCGTGGACTTCCCGACTCCGGAGCCCATCGGCAAGATCCTCAACGACGATCCCACCCCGACGCCCACTCCGACGCCGACGGAGACCGAGTCGGCCACCCCGACACCGACTCCGACGCCCAGCCTGACGTTCCCCACTCCGACGCCCACCGTGAGCGAGTCCTGCCGGTTCTCCTGGCAGTGCGACGACACGGGCGGCACGGACAACGGCGGCACCGACGGGGGCGTGAGTTCGACGCCGACGGCCACAGCGACGGATGAGAACGGCGGCAATACCAACGGGAACGGCAACGGCGGGTTGTTCGGAGGATCGAGCGGATAGGACGTTCCCCGCTCTGTCGCGCATGAGGCGCATTCGGGCCCTTCGGGGTGCGGATGCGCCTCATGCGCTTTCCGCTACTGCCTGAGCTGCAGTTCATGACTCGCGGATGATCGCCGACCGTCGGCCGACGGCTGCTTCCCCGTAGCCCTCGGCGTGCTCCCAGCCTCGTACGGCAGGATGTGCGGCATGCCCAGTGCTGAATCGACGCCAGCGAGCGTGCACGAGTCGGATCCAGTGCGTCCGACCAAGGACGACGAGATCTCCAGGAACGGCAGCGAGTTCATCGGTGGCCCTCTCGGGCGGCGCGCCCTGCTGGGGACGTCCTGGTGGACCCCCGTCCGGGTCATCGCACTCGTGGCCATCGGCGTGTTCGCGCTCGGCCTGGTCCAGAAGGCGCCCTGCTACAACGGCGCCTGGTTCTTCGGAGCCAGCTCCCAGTACACCCACGCGTGCTACTCGGACATCCCCCACCTCTACCAGGGACGCGGCTTCGCCGACGGGCTCGTCCCATACTTCGACAAGCTCCCCGGTGACATGCAGTACCTCGAATACCCGGTGCTGACCGGTGTGTTCATGGAGGTCGCCGCCTGGCTCACGCCCGGCAGCGGCAGCATCCAGGACCAGGAACAGTGGTACTGGATGGTCAACGCCGGGATGCTGATGGTGTGCGCGGCCATCATCGTCGTCTGCGTGAGCCGTACGCACGCCCGGCGTCCCTGGGACGGCCTGCTGGTCGCACTGGCACCCGCCTTCGCGCTGACCGCCACCATCAACTGGGACCTGCTGGCGGTCGCTCTGACGGCCTCCGCGATGCTGATGTGGGCCCGGGGCCGCTCGCTCGCCTTCGGAGTCCTCCTGGGGCTCGCCACGGCCGCCAAGCTCTATCCCGTCTTCCTGCTCGGCGCGCTGTTCGTGCTGTGCTGGCGGGCGGGCAAGTGGCGCGACTTCGGCAAGGCCCTGGGCGGCACGGTCGTCTCATGGCTCGTGGTGAACCTGCCCGTGATGTTCTTCGCCTTCGACGGCTGGTCGAAGTTCTACACGTTCAGCCAGGAGCGGGGCGTGGACTTCGGCTCCTTCTGGCTGATCATGGCCCAGAACTCCAGCGACCCGTTGAGCACCGACACCGTCAACACGCTTGCCACCTCGCTGATGCTGCTGTGCTGCGCGGGCGTCGCGGCGCTGACCCTGACCGCTCCGCGCCGGCCGCGGTTCGCCCAGCTGGCGTTCCTGATCGTCGCCGCGTTCATCCTCACCAACAAGGTCTATTCGCCGCAGTACGTACTGTGGTTGGTGCCGCTCGCCGTGCTGGCCAGGCCGAAGTGGCGGGACTTCCTCATCTGGCAGGCGTGCGAGGTGGCGTACTTCCTGGGGATCTGGATGTACCTCGCGTACACGACCAGCGGCAACGCCCACAAGGGACTGCCGACCGACGGCTACCACTGGGCCATCGGACTGCACCTGCTGGGCACGGCCTACCTGTGCGCGATGGTCCTTCGCGACATCCTCATGCCGGAGCGGGACGTGGTGCGGCGGGCGGGTGACGACGACCCCTCGGGCGGAGTGCTCGACGGTGCGGAGGACGTCTTCGTGCTCGGTGCCGCCGCCCATCGGCCCCGGCATGCCGCTCACTTCGACGGACCGCAGGTCGAGTGGGGCAACGACCGGGAGGGCGCCGACGGTTCGCTCTGAGCGAACAGCGCCCTGCGGGGCGTACACCGGTTGAGGCATGTACGCGTAAGGCCGTACACGGGAGCTCCCGTGTACGGCCTCTTCGTCGTGTCTACTGCACCCGGTGCGCAGTCCGCATGCGGCTCAGCGGTCGACGATCCGGTCGAACTGCGTGGTGGTGTGCCGCAGATGGGCCACCAGTTCCTCGCCGACCTTCGGCTCCGGGGCGTCGGAAGGGACGAAGAGGATGGAGACCTGCATGTGCGGCGGCTCGGCGAACCAGCGCTGCTTGCCGCCCCAGACGAACGGAGAAAGGTTCCGGTTGACCGTGGCGAGGCCCGCGCGGGCAACGCCCTTGGCACGCGGCATGACGCCGTGCAGGGCCTTCGGGGCCTCCAGACCCACACCGTGCGACGTTCCGCCCGCCACGACGACCAGGAAGCCGTCGGAGGCCGTCTTCTGCTGCCGGTAGCCGAAGCGGTCGCCCTTGGAGACGCGGGTGACGTCCAGGACCGCGCCGCGGTACTCGGTGGCGTCATGGTCCCCGAGCCACAGCCGGGTCCCGATGCGGGCGCGGAAACGGGTCTGAGGGAACTGCTGCTGCAGCCGCGCGAGGTCCTCGGCCTTCAGGTGGCTGACGAACATGGTGTGCAGCGGCAGGCGGGCCGCGCGCAGCCGGTCCATCCAGCCGATGACCTCCTCGACGGCGTCCGAGCCGTCGGTGCGGTCCAGCGGCAGGTGGATCGCGAACCCTTCGAGGCGGACGTTCTCTATGGCGGAGTGCAACTGCGGCAGTTCCTGCTCGCTGATGCCGTGCCGCTTCATCGAGGACATCACCTCGATGACCACGCGGGCCCCCACCAGGCCGTAGACCCCGTCGATCGACGACACCGAACGGATGACCCGGTCGGGCAGCGGTACGGGTTCCTCGCCCCGCCGGTACGGCGTCAGCACCAGCAGGTCACCGCCGAACCAGTCCTTGATCCGCGCGGCCTCGTAGGTCGTACCGACGGCGAGGACGTCCGAGCCGAGCCGGGTCGCCTCCTCCGCCAGCCGCTCGTGCCCGAAGCCGTAGCCGTTGCCCTTGCAGACCGGGACGAGTCCCGGGAACTGCTCCTGCACGTGCTTGTGGTGCGCCCGCCAGCGCGCGGTGTCGACGTAGAGCGTGAGCGCCATGGCCGGACCCGGAACCTTTCTAGTGGCTGCGGTGTATCAGAGGTATGGGAACTGTTGAAGCGAAGTACGCGACGTCAGCGGCGCGACATGTAGATGTCGAGGGCCTTGTGCAGCAGCTTGTTGAGCGGGAAGTCCCACTCGCCGAGGTACTCGGCGGCCTGGCCGCCCGTGCCCACCTTGAACTGGATCAGGCCGAACAGGTGATCGGTCTCGTCCAGCGAGTCGGAGATGCCCCGCAGGTCGTAGACGGTGGCGCCGAGCGCGTAGGCGTCACGCAGCATCCGCCACTGCATCGCGTTCGAGGGCCGGACCTCGCGGCCGATGTTGTCGGAGGCGCCGTAGGAGTACCAGACGTGTCCGCCGACGATCAGCATCGTAGCCGCCGACAGGTTCACGCCCTCGTGACGGGCGAAGTACAGCCGCATCCGGTTGGGGTCCTCGGTGTTGAGGGCCGTCCACATGCGCTGGAAGTACGACAGCGGGCGGGGCCGGAAGTGGTCGCGCACCGCGGTGATCTCGTACAGCCGCTGCCATTCCTCGAGGTCCTGGTAACCACCCTGGACGACCTCGACGCCGGCCTTCTCGGCCTTCTTGATGTTGCGGCGCCACAGCTGGTTGAAGTTCTTGTGGACCTCTTCCAGGGAGCGGTTCGCGAGCGGCACCTGGTAGACGTAGCGCGGCTGTACGTCGCCGAAGCCGGCTCCCCCGTCCTCGCCCTGCTGCCAGCCCATGCGGCGCAGTTTGTCGGCCACCTCGAAGGCGCGCGGCTCGATGAAGTCGGCCTCGATGTCACGCAGGCGCTTCACGTCCGGGTTCTGGATGCCCGCCTTGATGGAGGTGGCCTCCCAGCGCCGGATGATCACCGGCGGGCCCATCTTCACGGAGAAGGCGCCCTGATGCTTGAGGTGCGCCAGCATCGGTTCCAGCCAGTCCGTCAGATTCGGCGCGAACCAGTTGATGACCGGGCCCTCGGGCAGATAGGCGAGGTAGCGCTTGATCTTGGGCAGCTGACGGTAGAGGACGAGTCCCGCGCCGACCAGCTCGCCGGTCCTCTCGTCGAACCAGCCGAGGCTCTCGGAGCGCCACTCCGCCTTGACGTCTGCCCAGGCCGGAACCTGCATGTGGCTCGCCGAGGGCAGGCTCTGGATGTACGCCAGATGCTGCTCGCGGCTGATCGTCCTCAGGGTCAGGCTCATTCGGGGCGCTCCTCGGGCTGGTGTGTCCCCATGGGTACAGGGGCTCCGGCTCTCGCGCCGAAGCCTACTGCGCCTTACGAGCGCCCCGACTGGGCGTACGGCACCTGCGCCCCGGCTCGTGGCCCGCCGAGGCGTTCCGTGGTGCTTTGGGTGTTGTCAGGGGGACGGTGCCCGTGGCGTCAGTTGATGACCCCGCCGAAGAGGCCGCCGTGCGCCATGCCGAGGAAGAAGCCGACCGAGGCCGCGCCGAGACCGAGGATCAGTCCGAAGCGCTCACGGGTCGTCTCCGAGACCCACTGGCCGTAGGCGCCGGTGAGGATGCCCACCAGGCCGGTCCAGGAGCTGAGCAGGTGCAGGTTGTGGAACATCGCCGTGACGAAAGCCGTGACGCCCAGCACCAGGGTCACCGCGAGCAGCGTGTCCTGGAGAGGGTGGGGTTTCCCGTCCGTGGCAAAAAGGCCTCCGACGGTGTTGGGTCGCATTGCCTGTGCCATAGGGCACCTCCTGCGGAAGGCGGCGCACGGTAGCGCCGTACACACCCGATGTGTACAGAGTGACGGTCTCCGAGGCCGGATTACAACCCGAAGCCGGTGTGCGGGTAGTCTGTACCGTCTGCAAGGTGTCTGCCCATGTCACGACCGGGACTACCGCGAGGAAGCCCCGATTGTCAGTGGCGGCCGATACCGTTGCGAACGCATCACAACCCTCCTGCCACGGAACGACCGTGGCCGCTGAGTCCAAAGGAGGTGGGTTCCACATGCGTCACTACGAGGTGATGGTCATCCTCGACCCCGATCTGGAGGAGCGCGCTGTCTCCCCCCTGATCGAGAACTTCCTCTCCGTCGTCCGTGAGGGCAACGGAAAGGTCGAGAAGGTCGACACCTGGGGCCGTCGTCGTCTCTCGTACGAGATCAAGAAGAAGCCCGAGGGCATCTACTCGGTCATCGACCTGCAGGCCGAGCCTGCGGTCGTCAAGGAGCTCGACCGACAGCTGAACCTGAACGAGTCGGTCCTCCGGACCAAGGTCCTCCGCCCCGAGACCCACTGAGCTTCCGCTCAGCTGATCTCGGGATCCGAGTAGCAGCAACCAAGCAGCCAGAGCAGCAAACCCGCCGAGAGGTTCCCCATGGCAGGCGAGACCGTCATCACGGTCGTCGGCAATCTTGTCGATGACCCCGAGCTGCGCTTCACCCCTTCCGGTGCGGCGGTCGCGAAGTTCCGTGTCGCGTCCACCCCGCGCACCTTCGATCGTCAGACGAACGAGTGGAAGGACGGCGAGAGCCTGTTCCTGACCTGCTCGGTCTGGCGTCAGGCAGCGGAGAACGTCGCCGAGTCGCTCCAGCGGGGCATGCGCGTCATCGTGCAGGGCCGGCTGAAGCAGCGGTCCTACGAGGACCGTGAAGGTGTCAAGCGCACGGTCTACGAGCTGGACGTCGAGGAAGTCGGCGCCAGTCTGCGCAGTGCCACGGCCAAGGTCACCAAGACCGCCGGCGGTGCCGGCCGAGGTGGCCAGGGTGGTTACGGCGGCGGCAGCGGTGGCGGCCAGGGTGGCGGCAGCTGGGGTGGAAACTCCGGCGGCGGTCAGCAGGGCGGCGGCGCTCCTGCCGACGACCCTTGGGCCACCAGCGCTCCTGCCGGTGGCAACCAGGGCGGCGGCGGTGGCGGCGGCTGGGGTGGAAACTCCGGCGGTACCAGCGGCGGTGGCGGTGGCGGCGGCTACTCGGACGAACCCCCCTTCTAGGCCTTCGGCCAGAGGGTGGGTCGTACCCACACTTCTTGATCACACAGGAGATACACATGGCGAAGCCGCCTGTGCGCAAGCCGAAGAAGAAGGTCTGCGCATTCTGCAAGGACAAGGTCACGTACGTGGACTACAAGGACACGAACATGCTGCGGAAGTTCATTTCCGACCGCGGCAAGATCCGTGCCCGCCGCGTGACCGGCAACTGCACGCAGCACCAGCGTGACGTCGCCACGGCCGTCAAGAACAGCCGTGAGATGGCGCTGCTGCCCTACACGTCCACCGCGCGATAAGGGAAGGGTGACCGAAACATGAAGATCATCCTCACCCACGAGGTCTCCGGCCTCGGCGCTGCGGGCGACGTCGTCGACGTCAAGGACGGTTACGCTCGCAACTACCTGATCCCGCGGAATTTCGCTATCCGCTGGACCAAGGGTGGCGAGAAGGACGTCGAGCAGATCCGTCGTGCTCGCAAGATCCACGAGATCCAGACCATCGAGCAGGCCAACCAGGTCAAGGGTCAGCTGGAGGCCGTCAAGGTCCGTCTGGCTGTCCGCTCCGGCGACGCCGGTCGTCTCTTCGGTTCCGTCACCCCGGCCGACATCGCTTCGGCGATCAAGGCTTCCGGTGGCCCCGAGGTCGACAAGCGCCGCATTGAGCTCGGTTCGCCGATCAAGACCCTGGGCGCTCACGAGACGTCCGTGCGTCTGCACCCCGAGGTTGCCGCCAAGGTCAGCATCGAGGTTGTCGCGGCCTGATCGCCGCGCGCATCTTGAGCAGTTGTGAGAGGGGCCGTACCCGTGGGGTACGGCCCCTCTTGCGCGCCTGGCGCAGAGCGGTGGTGTTTCGTGTTTCACGTGAAACGTGACGGCCTGCGATGTTTCACGTGAAACGGTCAGCGGGTCGCGCCGGTGACGATCCAGTTGCCGGACCGGGTCCGTAGCCAGAGCGTCAGCATGCGGACAGTCATCATCAATGTCATAGCTGCCCACAGTGTGCTGAGTCCGCCGCCCAGCGCCGGCACGAGAAGGGCCACCGGGGCGAAGGCAGCCAGGGTGATCACCATGGCCCAGGCAAGGTATGGCCCATCCCCTGCGCCCATCAGTACGCCGTCCAGGACGAAGACGACACCGCAGATCGGCTGGGAGAGAGCCACGATCACCAGAGCGGGCAGGGCGGCGTCCTTGACTGTGGTGTCGCTGGTGAACAGGGGCAGGAGCAGTGGGCGGGACAGCACGACCAGCACGCCGAGAGCGACCCCGACCGCGATGCCCCACTCCACCATCCGACGGCATGCCTGGCGGGCACCGTCGGTGTCGTCGGCACCCAGATAACGACCGATGATGGCTTGCCCGGCGATGGCAATGGCGTCGAGGGCAAAGGCGAGCAAGCTCCACAGGGACAGGACGATCTGGTGGGCAGCGATGTCGGCATCACCCAGACGGGCCGCGACTGCCGTGGCAATCATCAGGATCGCCCTCAGGGAAAGCGTGCGGACCAGCAGAGGGACGCCGGCTCGTGCGGAGGCCCTGATCCCCGCTCTGTCGGGACGCAGAGAGGCGCCGTGTCTGCGGGCTCCGCGGACGACGACCACGAGGTAGGCGGCCGCTATACCGCACTGAGCGATGACCGTGCCCCAGGCGGATCCCGCGATACCGAGGTCGGCGCCGTAGACGAGGCCAACGTTGAGGACGGCGTTGGCGATGAAACCGGAGACGGCCACATAGAGCGGGGTCCTGGTGTCCTGCAGGCCGCGGAGCACGCCGGTGGAGGCGAGTACCACCAGCATGGCGGGTATGCCGAGGGCTGAGATCCGCAGGTAGGTGGTGGCGTAGGGAGCTGCCGTGTCGGAGGCTCCGAAGAGCTCCACGATCGCCGGTGCGGTGGGCAGGACCACGGCAACTACTGCGGCGCCGAGCAGCAGTGCCAGCCAGATGCCGTCCATACCCTGGCGGATGGCGGTCTGAAGATCGCCGGCTCCTACACGTCGGGCGACGGCGGCCGTGGTGGCGTAGGCGAGGAAGACGAAGACGCTGACAGCCGTAGTGAGCAGGGCCGAGGCGATGCCGAGACCGGCGAGTTGTGCGGTCCCCAAATGGCCGACGATCGCGCTGTCTGCCATGACGAAGAGGGGTTCGGCGACGAGCGCGCCGAAGGCGGGAACGGCGAGTGCCACGATCTCGCGGTCGTGCTGTCGCCGGAGGGCCTTGGGGGTCGCGGGCGCCTGTGTCATGTGCACCAATCTAATCGTCCACAGGTAAGAGATGCAATGTTAGTTAGACCCTTACTAGTGCTCAGGCGGGGCGTCTCACTGTGTGCAGCTCCAACTGATCTTGAGCCAGCTGAGAAAGTTTTTCTTCTGCACAGCCGGTGGATGGCGAAGCTGCAGGTCAGGGTGGTGTTGTGAGGAGTGGACAGAGCTTGTTCACAGGCCTGTCCACCGGGTCGTGCACAGGTTTTGCGGAGTTCTCCACAGCATCCGGGCCGTCGTCCACATGGCCTGTGGATAACCAGATTGGCTGAAGGTGCCCGCGGGCCTACGGTGGTCCGGCGCCCGCTACATCCGTCGGCCTGAAAACCAACGCAAAACCGACCCGCCAGAACCGGAGTTGGGCGTCTCATTTGTCAGTGCCGTGCCGTAGAAATAAGAAGCACGGCGAGGTCCGCTCGGCGGACGGGAGGAGGTGGCTCGGTGAGTATTTCCGAGCCCTTGGACGACCCGTGGGCCGACAGCGGTCCCAGTGATCGTCTGCCCTCCTCACGCCGCCGCGGCGACGGGGGCCGGGGCCGAGACGAGCAGCACGACCGCGGCAGGGACAGCAGCGAGTGGGACGGCGGAGGCACGGCCTTCGAGCGGGTGCCGCCCCAGGATCTGGATGCCGAGCAGTCCGTCCTCGGCGGCATGCTCCTGTCCAAGGACGCCATCGCCGACGTGGTCGAGGTCATCAAGGGCCACGACTTCTACAAGCCCGCCCACGAGACGATCTTCCAGGCGATCCTGGACATCTACGCCAAGGGCGAGCCGGCGGACCCCATCACGATCGCTGCCGAGCTCACCAAGCGCGGCGAGATCAACAAGGTCGGCGGCGCATCGTATCTGCACACCCTCGTCCAGACCGTGCCGACGGCGGCGAACGCCGAGTACTACGCGGAGATCGTCCACGAGCGTGCGGTCCTGCGCCGCCTGGTCGAGGCCGGTACCCGCATCACCCAGATGGGATACGCGGCCGACGACGACGTCGACGAGATCGTCAACCGGGCCCAGGCCGAGATCTACGCGGTCACCGAGCAGCGCACCAGCGAGGACTATCTGCCGCTCGGCGACATCATGGAGGGCGCCCTCGACGAGATCGAGGCGATCGGCTCGCGCAGCGGCGAGATGACCGGTGTGCCCACTGGTTTCACGGACCTCGACTCGCTCACCAACGGTCTGCACCCGGGCCAGATGATCGTCATCGCAGCCCGTCCCGCCATGGGAAAGTCCACCCTCGCACTGGACTTCGCCCGCGCTGCCTCTATCAAGAACAACCTGGCCAGCGTCATCTTCTCCCTCGAGATGGGGCGCAACGAGATCGCGATGCGTCTCCTGTCGGCCGAAGCGCGGGTGGCCCTGCACCACATGCGTTCGGGCACCATGACGGACGAGGACTGGACCCGGCTGGCGCGTCGGATGCCCGAAGTGTCCTCCGCTCCGCTGTACATCGACGACTCCCCGAACCTGTCGATGATGGAGATCCGCGCCAAGTGCCGTCGGCTGAAGCAGCGCAATGACATCAAACTCGTGATCATCGACTATCTCCAGCTGATGCAGGCCGGTGGCTCCAAGCGCCAGGAGAGCCGTCAGCAGGAGGTCTCGGACATGTCCCGTAACCTCAAGCTCCTCGCCAAGGAGCTTGAGGTCCCCGTGATCGCTCTCTCGCAGCTCAACCGTGGTCCCGAGCAGCGTACGGACAAGAAGCCGATGGTGTCCGACCTGCGTGAGTCCGGTTCCATCGAGCAGGACGCCGACATGGTGATCCTGCTGCACCGCGAGGACGCCTACGAGAAGGAGTCACCGCGCGCGGGCGAGGCGGACATCATCGTGGGCAAGCACCGTAACGGCCCCACAGCGACGATCACCGTCGCCTTCCAGGGCCACTACTCGCGTTTCGTGGACATGGCGCAGACCTGATATCTGTGGCCCGTCGTACTGAGCGCGAGCTCCGCTTCCCCCCTGCTGTCCTGGACCCCATCAAGCCTCTCGGCTCCGGGCCTAAAGAAGTCGACGTCCGTGTCCCTCACGGGATGGACTGTGGGCATGACGACATCTCAGGAAGAGCTGCTTCCCGGCACACGGCGGGCGCTGTTGCACCGGATTGCCGTGGCACAGGCCGAAGGACGGGCGCCGTCGCTGGTCGCGGCGGTTGTGAGGGGCGGACGGACCGTGTGGGAGGGGGCGCGTACCTCGGTGGACGGGCACGGCCCGGACGGGAACGTGCAGTACCGCATCGGATCGATCACCAAGACCTTCACCGCCGTTCTCGTCATGCGACTGCGTGACGAAGGGCTGCTCGATCTCCGTGATCCGTTGGAGAAGCACGTGGCCGGCACCGGGGCGGGGGAGGCCACCGTCGCCGAACTGCTCGCCCACACAAGTGGATTGGCGGCCGAGTCTCCCGGACTCTGGTGGGAGCGTACGCCCGGGGCTCTGCGGCCCGAACTCGCCGACGTGCTGGGCGGCCAACCCTTCCTGCACCCCGTCGGCCGCCGCTTCCACTACTCGAATCCCGGCTACACCATGCTGGGGGCTCTCGTCGAGAAGCTGCGGGGGGCTCCGTGGGAGGAAGTGCTCCGACGGGAAGTGCTCGCACCCCTGGGGCTCGACCGCACGAGCACCCACCCCCAAGCGCCGCATGCGGGCGGCTGGGCAGTACATCCATGGGCCGACGTGATGCTGCCCGAACCTTCCGAGGACCTCGGGCGGATGGCCGCCGCCGGTCAACTCTGGTCCACCACTGCGGACTTGGCCCGCTTCGCGGTATTCCTGATGAACGGCGACGACCGGGTCCTGAGCGCGGAGACCGTGAGGGAGATGCACACGCCCGCGGCGCCGCCCGGGATCGAGGATCTCGCCGACGGTGCTTCATACGGGCTCGGGATGCAGATCCAGTTCCGCGACGGCCGGCTGCTCGTGGGCCATTCGGGCTCGTTGCCGGGCTTCCTCGCCAACCTAACGATCAGTGTCGCGGATGACATCGCGGCGGTAGTGCTGGCCAACTGCACCTCCGGCCCGATGCTGTCCGTCGTCGGTGCGGATCTCGTACGGATCGTCGCCGAGGCCGAGCCCACGGTTCCGGAGCCTTGGCGCCCGATGAGCGAAGCCGACTCGCCCGCACTGGAGTTGGCGGGCCAGTGGTACTGGGGGACCCACGGATTCGCCCTACGGCTGACGGCGGACGGGCTCGCCTCGCTGGAGCCGCTGTCGGGTGCAGGTCGCCGCTCACGGTTCCGGTTCAACGGTGACGGTACCTGGACCGGCCTGGAGGGCTATTTTCAGGGAGAGCTCTTGAGAGCCGTACTACGTCCCGACGGGTCCGTTGACCACCTCGACCTCGGCTCTTTCGTGTTCACACGGCAGCCGTACGACGAGGGGTCTGCCGTGCCGGGTGGTGTGGATCCGCAGGGGTGGCGGGGCATCGGCTAGGTGTCCTTGCCCGGCCGGTTGATCAGCGTCCTGTTTCACGTGAAACAGGACGCCTCGCCGTACCGGTGAGCGCTAGCGCCACGGGGGAGGGTCACAGAGGCAGTTTGAAGCCCACGTGTGAGGCGGTGAAACCGAGCCGCTCATAGAAGCGGTGGGCGTCGGTGCGCGTGTTGTCGGAGGTCAGTTGCACCAACTGGCAGTTCTGACGCCGGGATTCCTCGATCGCCCACTCGATGAGGAGCGTCCCGAGCCCGGTGCCGCGCTCATCGGCGTGGATCCGCACCCCTTCGACGATCGACCTCGTGGCGCCGCGTCGCGACAGGCCTGGAATGACCGTGAGCTGAAGCGTGCCGACCACGCGGTCCTTCCGCGTGGCGACGACCAGATGCTGGTTCGGGTCGGCGGAGAGACGTTCCAGCGCGGTCCGGTAGGGAGCCAGGTCGTCCGGTGACTCACGCTGGGCGCCCAGGGGGTCGTCGGCCAGCATGGCGACGATCTCGGATACGTCGTCCGTCGTGGCGGGCCGAATTTCGAGATCTTCCATGACCGCACCTTATGCGGAGTTCTCCTGCAGGGGCGCTGTGAGTGCGTGCAGGGCTTGCAAGGTGCTTACGAGGGACGCGAGTTCGGGGTTGAGGGCGGCTTGGTCGAGGGCTTCGCGCCGTGCCTTCTCGTGGGTGAGCCGGGCTTGTTCGAGGGGGTGCGGCCGGTGTCGGTGACGTCGGTACAGATGGCGTGGCGGTCTGTGGGGTGCAGGTAGCGGGAGAGCAAGCCGCGGTCCTCCACGCGCGTGATCAGGCGGGTGGTGGCGCTCTCTCTCTGGCTGCACATGCCCGCCTTCCCTGTCGTGTCGGCGGCCCAGCCAGGACGTCGAGCAGGGAGTACTCCCGCACGCTGAGGCCTTGCCCGGTCTGGAGGGCCTTGTCGATGTGTGCCTGGATCCGTCCGTGTCCTTGCTGTACATCTCCCTGGGTTTCACTGCCGTACCGCCGCGAGCCCTCGGCGCTTTCGACCTGGGCAACGCCCTCTCCGCCTGGCTGCGTACGGCGCCTGCCGCACAGCGGGCTGCAGTGCGCCATGGCGCCGGCTCCGTACCGGCGTGTCTCAGACCGCCGCCACCGTCAGCGGAGCGAAGCGCCGACTCCAGTCACCCGGAAGCTCCGCGATCCCGTACGTCATGACCGAGTTGAAGGCGACCGACGCCAGACCGCGTTCCCTGGCCCACGCCAGCAGCTCTTCGTGCCGTACGTCGATGTCGGTGCGCAGGGGGCGGTCGGTGGCGGCGGCGAGGGACGTCAGGAGGGCCTGTGCTGTCTCGGTGTCATGGGCGATCAGCGGGCCCACGACATGTGTGTCCATGTTGGGCCAGGCAGCCGCGTATCCGAGGATGCGGCCGTTCTCTTCGGCGACGCGCAACTGGTCGGCGAAGGCGGGCAGCCGAGTGATGAGATGCGTGCGATCGGTGCCGAGCACCTCCTCGTCGAGCCGGAGGATCGCGGCGAGGTCCTCGGCGGTGGCCGCACGTGTGGCCACCCTGGGTGCCGGGCCGCCCGGCGTGAAGCGCCCGCGCAGCATCTCCGCCCGGCCGGTGATCTTGAAGCCCAGTTCCTCGTAGAGCGGGCGGCCATAGGGCGTCGCGTGCAGAGTCAGCGGGGTGGTGTCCATAAGGGAAAGGACGTGGCGCATGAGGCGACGTCCGATGCCCTGTCGGGCGTGCCGTTGGGCGACCAGCACCATCCCGATCGCTCCCAGATCGGGTTGGCTGTACGGGCCGTATTCCGTGATCACGCAGGCGGTGACGAGACCTCCATCAGGGTCGTCGATGCCGTATCCCTTTCCGGCCGCGAGGAGGAAGCCCCACTTGTGCTCCTCGCGCGGCCACCCCCGGTCCTCGGACAAGTCGGCGCAGGCGATGAGATCGCGAAGCGTCAGACGACGGATGGGGAGAGCGGAGAGAGAAGGAATCGGCACGCAGGTCAGGCTGTCCGACAGGCGCCCTCGGCGTCCACCTGTTTCCGGGGGCGCGTACGAGCTTTTGGCCATGTCGTAGCCAAGCGCACAGCACACGAGCAGATGCCGGGTGTTTCACGTGAAACATCGGAGAACGGTGACTATCCGGCGATCAACAGTGTGCAACCCCCAGGTTCCACCGCCACCGTGGATCAGTAGCCTCAGGGACATGGCGCGACTTCATCTGTTCGACCTCGACGGCACTCTGCTGCACGGGACCAGCGCACCCGTGGAGATCTCCCGCCAACTCGGGCTCGAAGCCGAGACGGCGGCGCTCGACCAGGCGATCGGAGCCGGCCTGATAGGCCCGCCCGATTACGCGCTGCAGGTGTATGCGCTGTGGGCGGCTCTGACCGAGGCGCATGTCATTGCGGCCTTCGACGGTGCTCCGTGGCTGGCCCGCATCCGTGACGTCTGGGCGGAGATCAGAGAGCAGGGCGACTACTGCGCGGTCGTCTCGCTCTCCCCGTCCTTCTTCGTGGAGCGGCTCACCGGCTGGGGAGCTCATGCCGCATACGGGTCCCGTTTTCCGGCCGTTCCCTTCACCGAACCTGTGGACCCGGCCGGAGCGCTCAGCGCCGCCGCCAAAGTCCTGATCGCCGACCGGCTGTGTGAGCAGTTCGGCGTGACACGAGCAGACTGTGTTGCCTATGGCGACTCGGCTTCTGACCGGGATCTCTTCCGTGCGGTGCCGCTCTCCGTGGCGGTTAATGCGGACCGTCATCTGTCCGGTATCTCGACCCACTCGTACACGGGCTTGGATCTGTGGGAAGCCTATGAATTGGTACGCCACGCCCGCTAATTGGACTACTCACGGTTCGCCCCGCGAGCACTCCGCGATCAATTCGTGAAGGAGGCAGGGGGACTTGTGTGCGGAGCGGTGGCCGGTAGGGTCGACTCCGGTTCTTGTCCGTATGGGAGGGGCCACCCGTGTGCGGCCGAGAGCGGGGCAATGCAGCCTAACGGGATGGATAGATCGAAGACCCGCATTTATGGTTATGCGGTCGATGCAACCACACGTAGTGGGACGCTCCAGTAAGGGTGCCGGGTCGATGTCACGCGCTCGCCCCTTGTCAGCAGAGACTGCGAATACGAGTTGAATGCGGACACGTTGGCCGTGGTGCCTGGCATGGAGAGCAAGCCGTCTGCGGGGGAAAGCAGGCACCTTCCGACCGAAGAAGTGCGCAGACAGACCGAAAGATGTCCGAGGCGAGGCACACCATGGACGCTCCGACCACGAGGTCGGCCGACAACGGTAATTCCGGGGGCGGGAGCGGCTGGTTCGGTCCGCACACGCAACCGCCGACGGAGGCCGGCACCGAACAGGGAACGGCAGAGAGAAGTACTTCGCCGGGCACCGTGACGAGTGCCGAGCCCGGCCTGTTGGCCCAGGGCACAGAGTCGTCCGAGGCCGACCCCGGACTGGACCCAGATCCACCCGGCGAGCGGATACCGGGGCCGGCCGACGAGACACAGGGCGCGAAGCGGACAGATGAGACACGGCTCCAGACGGGGACGCAGACGCCGGGCGCGGCCCCTGCTCAGCGTCCCGCCCCACTCCCGAGCACCGGCACGGCGATAGGCACCGCCTCACCGCGGTTCGCGTATCTGCCCCCGAGCGACCGGCCGCCCTCTCCGGACGCCGTCCTCATCCGCCGGACCATGGCCGAAGTCGCCCCCGTGGCCGACAAGGTCACGTCGTACTTCTATGCGCTGCTCTTCGTGCGCCATCCCCATCTGCGCCCGCTGTTCCCCGCCGCCATGGACGCCCAAAGGGACCGCCTGCTCAAAGCGTTACTGACCGCGGCCGAGCACATCGACAACGCGCCGGTCCTGGTCGACCACCTCCAGAACCTGGGCCGGGGGCACCGTAAGTACGGCACCCGCCCCGAGCACTACCCGGCGGTCGGCGAATGCCTCATCGGGGCTCTGAGCAAGTACGCCTCCGGGTCCTGGGGCGCGGAGACGGAAGCGGCCTGGGTCCGGACGTACACGAGGATCTCGCAGGTGATGATCGACGCGGCGGCCGCCGACGAACTGCGCGCCCCGCCCTGGTGGTACGCACAGGTCGTCTCGCACGAGCTGAGGACCTCTGACGTCGCCGTCGTCACCGTCAGGCCCGACCAGCCCTATCCCTTCCTCGCAGGCCAGTACACAAGCCTGGAGACGCCGTGGTGGCCGCGCGTATGGCGGCACTACTCCTTCGCCGCGGCACCCCGTTCCGACGGCCTGCTGTCATTCCATGTGAAGGCCGTCCCCGCGGGCTGGGTCTCAGGCGCCCTGGTGCACCGCGCCCGACCCGGCGACATCATCCGGCTCGGCCCGCCTACCGGGTCGATGACCGTGGACCACAGCACCGACAGCGGACTGCTGTGCGTGGGCGGAGGCACCGGCATCGCGCCGATCAAGGCGCTGATCGAAGACGTGGCCGAGTACGGTGAACGGCGGTCGGTCGAGGTGTTCTACGGAGCTCGCACCGACAACGACCTGTACGACATCGACACGATGCTCAGGCTCCAGCAGTCCCATCCCTGGCTGTCGGTCCGCGCGATCATCGACCGGCAGTCCCGCCTCCAACTCCCGGACGCCGTCCGTGAGTACGGCCCCTGGCACGAGTACGACGCCTATCTGTCGGGCCCGCCCGGGATGATCCGCAGTGGCGTGGACACGCTCAGGTCCATCGGAATTCCGGCGGAACGCATCCGCCACGACTCCGTGGAGGAACTCGTCCTGGCCCAGTGACCTGGTGAGGGTCAGCCCAGGTCCGGCGCGTGCATGGCCCGTACGCCCTCGATGTTGCCGTCCAGATAGTGCCGCAGGGACAGCGGGACGAGGTGTACGGAGGCGATTCCGATGCGAGTGAACGGCACCCGCACGATCTCGTACTCCCCGACGGGCTCGTCCACTTCGGGACCGTGCCGCAGGGACGGGTCCATCGACTCCAGGTGGCAGACGAAGAAGTGCTGCACCTTCACTCCGGTCGTGGCGGCGTCCTTGCCGATGTGCTCGACGGTGTCCACGAAACAGGGCACCACATCGGTGACCTTGGCGCCGAGCTCTTCGTACACCTCGCGGTGCAGGGCGTCGACGACGGTTGTGTCAGTGGGCTCGACTCCGCCGCCGGGAGTCAGCCAGTAGGGATCCAGGCCAGGCTTGGTGCGCTTGATCAAGATCAGGTCGTCACCATCTAGCAGAACAGCACGTGCGGTGCGCTTGACCACGGGTCGGACGGTCATGGGTGGAATGTGGCCCGGATGGTTCCACGTGAAACATCGCATGGTGTCACCGCTCGGGCTCGCCGCGTGAACTCGTCGAAATCCCTGGTCAGCACCAGTCGGCAGCGGCACGCAACAGCCACTCGTGCGCCCGCGCGATATGCGGCATGGCCAGTGTCCCGGTGCGCACCACCAGGAAGTACGTCCGCAGCGGCGGCACGGTGGGCTCGTGCAGCGCGACGACGTCACCCCTCTCCAGGGCGACCGTGCACAGATAGCGCGGCAGCACCGCGAGCCCGGCGCCCGCGACCGTGCAGGCGAGCACTGCCCGCAGGTCCGGCACGATGACCGTACCTGGAGCGGCCGGATGGGAGTCGAAGACCGAGGCCCAGTAGCGCGAGGCGAAGGGCAGCGACTCGTGCACCTCGACCACGGGGATGTTCTCCAGTGCCGGCGCTCGCTTGACCGCGGGGACGGTCTCCGGCGTGCCGTCCGTCTCCCCGGAACCGATGTGCTCGGCCCAGCGCGGGGCGGCTACAAGGACGTGCTCCTCGTCGCAGAGAGTGCTGGCCGTGAGCAGCGCACCCCGAGGGCGGGCCGTACAGATGGCCAGATCATGATGCCCGGCGGCCAGCCCCTCCAGGGTTTCCTCGGCATTCCCGAAGGAGGCCCGCAGGGCGAAACCCTGGCCGTCCTCGCCGGTCAGCTCGGTGAGCGCGGGCAGCGCCCGTTCGGCGATGAACTCGGGGGGCCCGGCGAGATGCAGGGTCCGCAAGGAGGAGTCGTCCTCGAGACCGGTCTCGGTGATCTCCACCAGGGCGTCGAGATGAGGCGCGGCCTTGTGAGCCAGTTCGTCGCCGATGGAGGTCGGGGTCACGCCACGGGCCTGTCGCAGGAACAGGGGACGCCCCAACTGCCGTTCCAGCGTACGGATCTGCGAGGTGACGGCCGGCTGCGACAGTCCCAGGAGCGCGGCGGCGCGGGTGAAGGAACCGGCCCGGTGCACCGTCACAAAGGTGCGCAGCAGAGCCAGATCCATGGTGACGCCCTCCCCTCCCCTTCTCCCGGCCGTGAGGCAGGGCCCAACTATAAATATGTCGATAGGTCTCTGTCGCTACTGTGATTGGACACTGACACAGAGTCAACTAGCCTTGTTCGCGCGGTTCTTCGCGCGCAGAACCGGGACGGTCCGAGCCACGAGGGGGGAGGCTCGGACCGTCCGTCGTACGTAGCCGGACAGCTGTGAAAGCCCGGAGAAATGGTCAGTCGGCCGACTCGTCGAGCGCACGCAGCACATCCGCCACCAGGTCCTCGGGATCCTCCGCGCCGACCGAGAAGCGGATGAAGCCCTCCGGCACGTCGTCCCCGCCCCAGCGTCGGCGTCGCTCGGCAGTGGAGCGCACCCCGCCGAAGCTCGTCGCGTCGTCCACGAGCCGCAGGGCGTCGAGGAAACGGCCGGCACGCGCGCGCGTGGGCAGCGTGAAGGAGACCACGCACCCATAGCGCCGCATCTGTTGGGACGCGATCTTGTGCGAGGGGTCGTCGGACAGCCCCGGATAACGCAGCCCGGTCACCTCGGGCCGTGCGCGCAGCACCTCGGCGAGCACCAGGGCGCTCGCGTTCTGCCGGTCGACCCGCATCTGGAGCGTGGCGATCGAGCGATGCGCCAGCCAGGCCTCCATGGGCCCCGCGATCGCCCCCACGATCTTCCGCCAGCGGCGTACGGCGTCCATGGCCTCGCCGGCGCGACCCGTGACGTACCCCAGGAGGACGTCTCCGTGCCCCGTGAGCTGCTTGGTGCCGCTGGCCACGGAGAAGTCCGCTCCGAGCTCCAGCGGGCGCTGTCCGAGCGGTGTGGCGAGTGTGTTGTCGACGGCGACGAGAGCTCCACGCGCGTGTGCCGCCTCGGCGAGCCGCCGGATGTCACACACGTCGAGCCCGGGATTGGACGGACTCTCGATCCACAGCAGCCGCGCGCCGTCGAGGACGTCGAGCTGGGCGTCGCCGCCGGTCGGCGCGGTGCGCACTTCGATGCCGTAGGCCTCCAGCTGGGTCCGTACCAGGGGCATCGCCTGGTAGCAGTCGTCGGGCAGGACCACGGCGTCGCCCGTGCGCAGCTGGGAGAACAGCACCGACGAGATGGCGGCCATCCCCGAGGCGAAGACGAGCGTCTCGACGCCGTCCTGCCCCGGTGCCTCCAACTCGCCGATCGCACGTTCGAGCAGAGTCCAGGTCGGGTTCGTGTCACGGCCGTATGTGTACGGACCGTCCACCTCCCCCGGCAGATGGAAGTGGGCCGCGAACGCCGGACCGGGCAGTGTCGGTTCGTTCTTGACCGCCTCGGGCAGTCCGGCCCGTACCGCGCGTGTGCCCTCGCCGTCGCCCGCAGCCCTGTCGCTCATGCCACCCGTCCCTCCGTCTGTTCGCGTACCGCGGTGAGCAGCCCCTCGCTCGCCGCCTCCACCATCTCAAGACACTCCTCGAAGCCGTCCCGGCCCCCGTAGTACGGGTCCGGGACATCGAGGTCGGCGCCCGCTGCGGGGTCGTACGAACGCAGCAGCCGTACCTTCCCGGCGTCCTCCGGGGTGGGTGCGAGGCTCCGCAGGGCCCTGAGGTGACCCGTGTCCAGGGCGATGACGAGGTCGAGGCGGGAGAACCAGGACGGCTGGAACTGCCGGGCCGTGTGGCCGCCGTCGTAGCCGTGTTCCTCCAGGACGGACACGGTGCGCGGGTCGGCGCCGTCGCCCTCATGCCAGCCGTCCGTGCCGGCGCTGTCGATCTCGACCAGGCCGTCCAGGCCTGCTTGCGCCGTACGGGCGCGGAAGACCGACTCGGCCATCGGGGAACGGCAGATGTTGCCCGTGCAGACGAAGCAGACGCGGTAGGTCACGGCCTGCTCAGTCCTCGTCGGGCAGGACGACGTGCAGCGCCCAGGACACGATCGAGATGATCAGTCCGCCGAGGACCGCGGTCCAGAAGCCCTCGACGTGGAAGCTCAGGTCGAGTTTGCCGGCCAGCCACGAGGTGAGCAGCAGCATCAGGGCGTTGACCACCAGGGTGATCAGGCCGAGCGTCAGGATGAACAGTGGGAAGGTCAGCGTCTGCACGATCGGCTTGACGAGGAAGTTCACCAGGCCGAACACCAGCGCGACCAGGACGAGCGTCCAGACCTTCTTGCCCGTGCTGTCACCGGTCAGGGTGATCTTGTCGAGCAGCCAGACGGCGACCGCCAGGGCGCCGGCGTTGGCGATCGTCTTGACTACGAAATTCTTCATGTGTCTGATCGTGGCAGAAGAGATCGGTTACGAGTACGGCGAGGGCGGACGAAGTCGATGAAGGCATTCCGGTTGGACGAACTGGAGGCGGAGCGTGCCGCCAATGACGGCGCCTACCTCCAGTTCCTGCGTGAGCGGAACATGTCGGTCGGCCTGTACGCACTCGATGCGGGCTCGCAGGACCCGCAGCAGCCGCACCACCAGGACGAGGTCTACTTCGTGGTGAGCGGCCGCGCGGCGATCACCGTGGGCATGGAGACCACCCAGGTGGCACGCGGCAGTGTGGTGTACGTGCCGGCCGGGGTCGCACACAAGTTCCACCACATCAGCGAGGACCTGAGGGTCATGGTGGTGTTCTCTCCCCCGGAGAGCTGACTGAGGCCTCGGGGTTCCCTAGGGGATCAGTCAGGGGAGGACAAGGGATGCCAGGCCCCCGCCGGGACACCTGTCGGCCCTAGCATCGAGTGCAGGACATTGGTGATCCGGCACTGAAGGTGCCGGACTGCAGAGAGGTGTAGGGCGATGGGAGAGATTTTCGCGGGGCTGCCGTGGTGGGTGAAGTGGATCGCGGTGCCGGTCATCGCCCTGGTCGTGTTCGGCGGACTGATAGCCACAGTCGTCGGCTTCGTCTTCTACCTGCTCTTCAAGGTGCTGCTCTTCGTGGCGCTGGTCGGCGGACTCGTCTACGTCGTACGGAAGTTCATGTCGAGCTCCTCGTCACGCAGCGACTGGTGAGCGTCCGGAGCGGCCGGGGCGAGGGGTAACAGGGACGACCTGTTCCCTCGGGCGAGGGAAGTTTTCCGGACGGGCCCCATACGTGTGGGGGCGGACCGTTAAAGTCCGGAATTCGACGCGGGGAAGACCCCGCGAGCGGCGTACACCCCCTCCCGTGTTCCCTTGCACGGGCTGCCCCCTCGCGCTCCGGGAGTGACCCTTGGCCACGGCTGACACCGCACCCGCACAGTTCGACGCCCGCTCGACGACAGCTCCCGTGCAGGCCACGGCTCCCTCACCGACGGCCTCGGTACGGGCGACAGCTCCCGTACAGCCGACGACCCCGGTTCGGCCGTCAGTTGCCGGCCAGGCACCCTGTGCCGGGCAGACACCTGTTCCTGCACGGCCGACCGCGCCCGTCCAGCGACACGCGGCGACACCCTCCGAACGGCAGGAGCAGCCCCACTCCGCGACCCTCATCGGGTCCGTCCAGCGCGCGATGCGCCTGCTCGAATCCGTCGCGGAGCACGAGCACGGAGCCCCGGCCAAACAACTCGCCCGCGAGACCGGACTGGCGCTCCCCACGGCGTACCACCTGCTGCGCACCCTCGTCCATGAGGGCTATCTACGCCGGGACAAGGGCCTCTTCTTCCTCGGCGAGGCAGCAGAGCGGCTGAGCAGCAGCGGAGCCCAGCAGAAACGTCGCAGCACGGTCGGCGAGGCGCTCGCGCACTGGCGCGACCTGATCGGTGTGCCGGTGTACTACGCGCAGTACCGGGACGGAGAGATCGAAGTGCTCTGTGTCTCCGACACCCCGGGCAACCCGGCGGTCGAGGAGTGGGCCGACTTCCGTGAGACCGCGCACGCGCACGCCATCGGGCAGTGCCTGCTGGCCCAGCTCGACGAGGAGGCCCGGCGCGACCACCTCGACCGCTATCCCGTGCAGTCCATCACTCCGTACACGGTGCGCGACAACCACCACCTGCTCCGGCGTCTCGAACGGACCGGCCGGATGGAGCCGGTGATCGAACGTCAGGAGTACGCGCTGGGAACGGTGTGCGCGGCCCTTCCGATCACATTGGGTAACGCGGCGGCGACGATGGCCATCTCTCTCCCCGCTCATCAGTCGGACCGGCTCATGGCCGCAACCCAGCAACTGCAAGGGGAAATCGGGCGTCTGATGGGTTCGCTCGCGATCTCTATCAGTATCTGAAAACTCACTCCTTGTGATCTGCCGCATACGTTCAGCAAGATGCCACCAGTGTCAGAGGGATCATTCCCGGCCAACCAAGGCAGATGACGGGGTAGGCGATGCGCGAGACCGTACAGGCAGAGGTCATGATGAGCTTTCTGGTGTCGGAAGAGCTCTCCTTCCGCATTCCGGTGGAGCTGCGCTACGAGGCTTGTGATCCCTACGCCGTCCGACTGACGTTCCATCTGCCGGGTGATGCCCCGGTGACCTGGGCCTTCGGCCGCGAGCTGCTGATCGACGGGGTGGGCCGGCCCTGCGGTGAGGGTGACGTACACGTCGCGCCCTCCGGTCCCGACCTACTGGGCGATGTGCTGATCAGGCTTCAGGTCGGCGGTGACCAGGCACTGTTCCGCTCGTCGACGGCGCCGATCATCGCCTTCCTCGACCGAACCGACAAGCTGGTGCCGCTCGGCCAGGAGGCCGCGAAGGCCGATTTCGACACCCACCTCGACGAGGCACTGGACCGGATCCTGGCGGAGGAGCAGAGCGCGGGCTGACGCCATACGGCAGTGAGGTGGCGGAACGCTTCATCATGGGCCGGGAGGGCGCAGGAACGCTTCTGCCGGGTGGATGCGGCGGCGGCCGTCGGGCAGGACACCGTCGTCAGGACGCGACGAGAGACGGATGCCAGTCGATGACGGGCTGATCGGTCAGGCTCGGGCCGGGCGAGCGGCTGGTCGGCGTCGAGGCGAGGCGAAGTGGACGCGAGGCGAAGTGGGGCGACGTGTTCTCCCGTCCTCGCACCGCGGCATCTGGGCGTGCCTTCAGGGGCGTCGACCCCTCTCAGTGCCTGCGCCGCCGTCCCTTCCCGCCCCGGGCCGGAGACGGGCGGCCACCCGCCGTGCCCGCACTCGCGCTCGTCGCCGGCGCGGGTGCGGGAGCCGCGGTCCCCGCCCTCGCCGTATCTGTGCCAGGCCGGTCGGCCGAGACCACCAGGGCCGCGAGGGCCGTGGTGACCGGTACCGAGGCGACGAGGCCGATGGATCCGACCAGCGTCCGCACGATCTCCTCCGCGACCAACTCGCTGTTGGCGACGACCCCCACGCTGGACTGGGCGATGGAGAAGAGCAGCAGCAGCGGCAGAGCTGCGCCCGCGTAGGCGAGGACGAGCGTGTTGACGACGGACGCGATGTGATCGCGACCGATGCGGATACCGGCGCGGTACAGCCCGCGCCAGCCCATCGCCGGGTTGGCCTCGTGCAGCTCCCAGACCGCCGAGGTCTGCGTGACGGTCACGTCGTCCAGGACGCCGAGCGAGCCGATGATGACACCGGCGAGCAGCAGACCGCTCATGTCGATCGACGGATACAGCCCGTGGATGAGCCCGGTGTTGTCGTCGGTGTTGCCGGTGAGCGCGGCCCAGCCGATGAACAGCGAGCCGAGGATGCCGATCAGCACCAGGGAGATCAGGGTGCCCAGTACCGCCACCGAGGTACGGGCCGACAGACCGTGGCACATGTAGAGGGCGATCAGCATGATGGCGCTCGACCCGATCACCGCCACGAGGAGCGGGTTCGAGCCCTGCAGGATCGCGGGCAGGACGAAGAAGTTCAGCACCATGAAGCTGATGGCCAGCGCGACCAGCGCCATGACACCGCGCAACCGCCCGACGACCACGACGGCGAGCGCGAAGATGCCGGCCAGCAGGCCCATCGGGAACCTGCGGTTCACGTCGGTGACCGAGTACTGCAGGTCCTTGGGCGCCGAGGGCTCGTACGCGACCACGACCTTCTGGCCCTGGTGCAACTGCCGTGACTGGTCCGGCTGCACGATCTCCGTGAAGGTGCGGCCCTTGTCGTTGCCCGTGTCGACCCGGATCGTTGCCTTCTTGCAGGTGCCGTTCGCCTGCTGCTCGGCGGAGGAGCCCTCGGCGGTGGAGGTGTCTCCGGTCGGGGCCTCCCCCGAGGCGTTGACCGACTTGCAGCTGACGCTCACGACCTTGCTGACGGTGGCCTGCTGGGTCTGCCGGTCGAAGCCGACCCCTGTGCGTTCGTGCGCGGGGGCACCGCCTGGCCAGAGCATCACAAGCCCCACGAGGACGGCCGCGCCGAAGGGGATCAGGATCGCCGCGATGACTTTCCGCAGGTGCTTGGAGACGGGGGCCGCCGGGCCGTGGCTGTGACTGTGGCCGTGCCCGCCACCGCCACCGCCACCGCTTCCGTGCCCGTGGCCGTCGCCACCTCCGCCATGGCCGTCATGACGGTTGTTGTCGCCTCCGCCTCCGCCATGGTTGCTGCCAGGAGCGACGTCACCGTCGCCAGGTCTGTGTCCCTGGCTGTAGGCGTGCCCGTCGCCGTGTTCATGCTCGTGCCAGCCGTCCGACCCGCCGGCTCCGGGAGCACTGCGGGAGCCTCCGCCAGGGCCATACCCGAGGCGGTTTCCGGGTCCGCTTCCGGAGCCCGGCCGGCGCGGTGGCTCGGGAGGCGGGTACGGGGGCTGATGCGTCGTGGTCACCGACCGATCATCGCAAGAACGAATGGGGCCCCCTGTTCACCGCGCCCGAATTGACGCTAGCGTGGTGGCACCTTTGTACACGCGGGAGCTCGGAGCACCGGGCTGAGAGGGCGCTGACCTCCGTCCCAGCGATGTTTCACGTGGAACGTCCTCACGAGTGAGTGACGTTCCCCACGAAACGTCGGCAGACGGAAACCGCTGCGTCGACCGCCGAACCTGTTACCGGGTAATGCCGGCGTAGGGAGTAGGTCTCATGACCATCAAGGACGCACGCACGCCTGCCTCCAGCCAGGACGAACAGCCCATTCGGGGTGGAAACCCCACGCAACATCCCACGGAGGCCGGGACGTCCATCGGCTGGCACAAGGCGTACATCGAGGGCTCACGCCCCGATCTGCGGGTGCCGGTCCGTCAGGTGCACCTCACCAACGGGCAGTCGGTCACGCTGTACGACACTTCGGGCCCGTACACCGATCCGCTGGCCGAGACGGACGTCCGCCGGGGCCTGGTGCCGTTGCGGGAGAACTGGATCGTGGCCCGCGGGGACACCGAGGAGTACGCGGGCCGTCCTGTGCGCCCCGAGGACGACGGCGTGAAGCACACCTCACCGCGGGGCGGACTGCGCAACCTCGACGCGGTCTTCCCGGGTCGGCCGCGCCAGCCGCGCCGGAGCCGTGCCGGGAACGCGGTCACACAGCTCGCCTACGCCCGACGCGGAGAGATCACACCGGAGATGGAGTACGTGGCCATCCGGGAGAACGTCTCTGCGGAGGTCGTCCGCGAGGAGATCGCGGCGGGCCGCGCGGTGCTGCCGGCGAACGTCAACCATCCTGAGATCGAGCCGATGATCATCGGCAAGCGGTTCCTGGTGAAGGTCAACGCCAACATCGGCAACTCCGCGGTCACGTCCTCCATCGAGGAGGAGGTCGACAAGATGACCTGGGCGACCCGCTGGGGCGCTGACACGGTCATGGACCTGTCCACCGGCCGCAACATCCACACCACGCGCGAGTGGGTACTGCGCAACTCCCCCGTTCCCATCGGGACGGTGCCGCTCTACCAGGCGCTGGAGAAGGTGGACGGCCGTGCCGAAGAGCTGACCTGGGAGATCTACAAGGACACGGTCGTCGAGCAGGCCGAGCAGGGTGTGGACTACATGACCGTCCACGCGGGCGTGCGCCTGCCGTACGTACCGTTGACGGCCAACCGCAAGACGGGGATCGTCTCGCGCGGCGGCTCGATCATGGCGGCCTGGTGCCTGGCGCACCACAAGGAGTCGTTCCTGTACGAGAACTTCGAGGAACTGTGCGAGATCCTCGCCGCCTACGACGTCACGTACTCGCTGGGCGACGGCCTCAGGCCCGGTTCGATCGCGGACGCCAACGACGAGGCGCAGTTCGCGGAGTTGCGCACGCTCGGGGAACTCAACCGGATCGCGAAGCGTTTCAACGTACAGACCATGATCGAGGGCCCGGGACACGTCCCGATGCACAAGATCAAGGAGAACATCGACCTTCAGCAGGAGATCTGCGATGAAGCTCCGTTCTATACGCTCGGCCCGCTGACCACCGACGTCGCGCCGGCCTACGACCACATCACCTCCGGCATAGGCGCCGCGATGATCGCCTGGTGGGGCACGGCGATGCTCTGCTACGTCACGCCCAAGGAGCACCTGGGCCTGCCCAACCGGGACGACGTCAAGACCGGGGTCATCACCTACAAGATCGCCGCCCACGCGGCCGACCTCGCCAAGGGACACCCGGGCGCCCAGGAGTGGGACGACGCTCTTTCCGACGCCCGCTTCGAGTTCCGCTGGGAGGACCAGTTCAACCTCGCCCTGGACCCGGACACGGCCCGCGAGTTCCACGACGAGACCCTCCCGGCCGAGCCGGCCAAGACAGCCCACTTCTGCTCCATGTGCGGGCCGAAGTTCTGCTCGATGAAGATTTCCCAGGACATCCGCCGGCTTCACGGCGACAGCCAGGAGGAGATCGAGGAGGGCATGGCCCAGAAGTCGAAGGAGTTCGCGGCTTCGGGCAACCGGGTGTATCTGCCGATCGCCGACTGACGGCGATGCCGCGGCACGGGGCGCGTCGGGGCAGCAGAGTGAGGCAGAGAACCTGAACCAACCGGACGCGCAGCCGGGTCTTCGGCTTGCGCTCCCCGTGGTGGGGGCGCAAGCCGAGGGGCTGTTCCGGCTGTGACGTCGGCTCGTGTCACTCCGGCTGGTGTTCCGGCCCCCCGAAGTCCGGGCTGCTGTAGTCCGGGCTGGTGAAGCTCGGACGGGCGCCCGAGGCTCCCTCGTCGGGGCTGGAGAAGCCGGGGCGGTCGTAGCCGAGGTTGGGCATGCGGCTGGTCGGTGCGGGCGGTGCCGTGTGGTGCAGTGCGGCGGTGCCCGGGTCGGCCAGTGCCTCTCTGAGGAAGGGGAGGATGCCGCGTTCCAGCAGTGCCTCGCGCCAGGCGTTCCTGGCCCGTGCCACCTCCCCGCTCAGCTCGCCGTACCCCGGGTCCGGTGAGGGCCGGTTGCGCAGCGCGGTGAGCAGCAGCCCGCCGGCGGCGACCAGGATCGCGGCCGCCGTCATGGCTCCGAACACCCAGCCGATGGTGATCATGGTGTGGGCCAATGCGGGCTCGGGGTTGAGCATCTGGAGGATGTAGCCCACGAGCAGGAAGATCGCCGCGGCGATGCCGGCGAGGACGGGCGTCAGGACCGCGGCGACGGCGACGGCGCCCGCACCGGTGGTCTCGGCGACCTCTCCCACGGCCGTGGCGAGCCCCATCGCACCGGTGCCGGACTCGGCCGGGCCGGGTTCGTGCACGGACGACAGGGTGGGCGGCGTTGGGCGGCGCTGTTCCTCGCGGACCTTCACGTAGTGCTGGTACTCGTTCGCCGCGGCCGCCGTGATGAGCGCGGTGGCGTTGAGCGCCATGGTGCGCAGCTGTTCGGGATTCAGCCGTTGTCCGACAGCGGCCAGTTCGGGACGGTGTGGGGCGGAGCGCAGCGCCTCGTCGAGGATCCGCTCGTACTCCTGGCGGTCCTCGCTGTGCAGGTGCTGCGGAACGCTGTTCATGTGCATCCCCCGATGCTCCGTAGGGCTTGGGGCTCGCATGCCAACGAGCCGTCGGGCAGAAACGGAGGGGAGCCTGCTACGGATAACCAAGATGGTAGAGCGGCGACGGCACAGGGTGACAGGGGGTTTCCAGAAATTGGCCTCTGGCCTGCGCTCTCGCCGGTCAGTCCGTCATAGGGGGACATCTGCCCCGTGAAGGGTTCAGATATCCAGGGGCAGTTGCTGGACCAGCAGTTTTCCGGCCATGGTCACCCCGCCGTCCATCGCGATGGCCAGTCCGTCGGCGTAGACGTGGGGTCCCTCGACCACCGGACTGGATTTGTCCTCGTCGTCTTCGGAGCCCACTTCGCCGAGCAGATAGGGAATCGGGCTGTGTCCGTGAACGATCCGGGCGCCGCCGTAGGTGTCGAGCAGGGAGCGCACATGGTCGGCGCCGCCTTCGTCGCGGAAGGAGAAGCGCTTGGTGAACTTGCGGAACAGATCCCACACCTCGTCCGCGTCGTTGCGCGTGAGGGTCTCGCGGACGGTGTCGTTGACCGCCTCGATCGAGTCGCCGTAGTCGAGATAGGCGGTGGTGTCGGAGTGGACGAGCAGATGGCCGTCGACCTCCTCGATGGCGTCCAGCCGGGCCATCCACTGCAGATGATGGTCCTGGAGCCGGTCCATGTCGGTCTTCTGCCCGCCGTTGAGCAGCCAGGCTGCCTGGAAGGTGGCGGTGCCCGCGCCGGAGTTGACGGGGGTGTCGCTGAACCGCTTCGCGCCGATCAGCAGGAGCTCGTGGTTGCCCATCAGGGCCTTGCAGTAGCCGCCGGCCGCCGCGGCCTCCGCGGACAGCCGCATCACGAGGTCGATGACGCCGATGCCGTCGGGCCCGCGGTCGGTGAAGTCGCCGAGGAACCACAGCCGGGCGGTGCCCGCGCACCAGTTTCCCGCCGCGTCGACGAGGTCCTTCTCCTGGAGTGCGCCCATCAGTTCGTCGAGGTACCCGTGGACGTCGCCGACGACGAAGAGCGGACCGGGGCCGTCCGCCGCGTCGGTTGCGGGGTCGGCGGCTGTCTGGAGCGTGTCGTCCTGGTTGATGACGGGCAGGTCCTGCTCGGTCGGGGTGTACCCCTCCGGGTACGCCTCCTCGTGGGCCGGGACGACGTCGCCGGGGTGTGCGCTGTGGCCGTATGGACCGGTCTCGTTGACGTACGCGGGTACCCGGAAGTCGCGCAGCACTGGCGTGCGCTCCATCTCGGGTCCCTGACCGGCCCCCTGAGTCATCAGACCCCTCCACCATCGCGCCGCATCTGCACCGCTTCGGACTGCCTGGTCGCAGCGGCCCGCGGTGTCGTGGGCCCATCATAGGAATGCGGATCGCGCCATGTGATGACCCAGGGGTGGTGAATCGGAGCAAGACTCCTGTTCACCGCGGCATTCGCCCCGATTGGGCCGGGCTTCGACCGTCGCCCGGCCGTTCCTGGACTACTTCTCCTCGGGCGAGCGCGGCGGGCTGACCGTCGTGCGCGGGGCTCGTCGCTGGGACGAGGTGCGCACGATCAGCTCCGTCGGTATCACCTGCTCGACCGGCTGGTCCGATTCGACCCCCTCGATCGCGTCGATGAGGAGCTGGACCACAGCCGTGCCGATGCGACGCGGCTTGAGGGAGAGCGTGGTGACGGGCGGCTCGGTGCTGGCGTACACGGTGGATTCGCTGCAGCAGACGATCAGCAGGTCCTCCGGAACGCGCAGACCGTAGCGGCGGGCGGCTGCCAGCAGGTCGGTGCCGTTCGGGTCGAACAGGCCGTACACGGCGTCGGGGCGGTCGGGGCGCGCGAGCAGCCGGTCGGCGGCGACGGCGCCCGCGCACGGATCGTGTGCCGGATAGGCCTCGTAGACCGGGTCCTGGCCCACCCGCTCGCACCAGCGCAGATAAGCGCTGGTCGACAGATGGGTGTACGTGTCCGTGGTCGTCCCGGTCAGCAGGCCGATGCGGCGGGCGCCGGCGTCGGCCAGGTGGTCGAGGATGCCGAGTACGGCGGCCTCGTGGTCGTTGTCGACCCATGCGGTGACCGGGAGTGTGCCCGCCGGGCGGCCGTCGGAGACGACCGGTAGGCCTTGCCGGACCAGTTCGCTGACGACCGGGTCCTGGTCGGACGGGTCGATGACCACGGTGCCGTCCAGGGCGACGTTCGACCACACGTCGTGGCGCGAGGTCGCGGGCAGGATGACGAGGGCGTAGCCGCGGGCGAGCGCGGCGGAGGTGGCGGCCCGGGCCATCTCGGCGAAGTACGCGAACTCGGTGAAGGTGAAAGGTTCATCCCCGTACGTCGTCACGGTCAGGCCGATGAGCCCCGACTTGCCGGTACGGAGGGTTCTGGCTGCGGCGGAGGGCCGGTATCCCAGCCGGTCGGCGACCTCCCGGACATGGCGGCGGGTGGCGTCCGGGAGTCTGCCCTTGCCGTTCAGGGCGTCGGAGACGGTCGTGATGGAGACTCCGGCGGCGGCGGCCACGTCTCTGATGCCCGCCCGGCCCGGCCGACTGCCTCGACGTGAGGTTTCCGCGCGGCTCACCTGGTGCTTCCCTGCTGCTGTCATGGCGAGCCGATAGTAGGGCTCATGCGGTGGGGTAGGGCGGACGCATATGCACGCGTTGACAGGCACGTTTCTGCAAGGTCATCTCATGTCAATCACCTGTGAAACAGAGCCAGTTAAACGATCCAATGGCACTACGTAACTTGTCGGCACGCATGGGCCTGCCAAGTCCCCGATGTTTCGAAGAGGTCTCAACTCACCTGTACGGGCGACGCGCGCTACGGCGCGAGCCACCGGCGCATAGATATATGTGACCGCGCCCCCTGATTCGTCTGACTTCGTACGGTGATGCCCGTGATGCCAGTGAGGCTGATGAGGTTGGCCCTCACCTGTACGCAGCTGCGCCCAATCCTCATAAGGTGAGCAGTATTGGAAGCGGTGTCATGAGGAGGACTGCGGTGAGCGAGACAAGCCCCAAGCTGCGCGCCGAGCTGGAGGGTATCCCCACCTACAAGCCGGGCAAGCCCGCCGCGGCCGGCGGTCCGGTGGCCTACAAGCTGTCCTCCAACGAGAACCCGTATCCGCCGTTGCCGGGCGTGCTGGAGACCGTGACCGCCGCGGTCGCCTCCTTCAACCGTTACCCGGACATGGGCTGCACGGGCCTGATGAACGAGCTGTCCGAGCGCTTCGGCGTCCCGCTCTCGCACCTGGCCACCGGCACCGGCTCGGTCGGCGTCGCCCAGCAGTTGATCCAGGCGACCTCCGGACCCGGCGACGAGGTGATCTACGCCTGGCGGTCCTTCGAGGCGTACCCGATCATCACGCAGATCAGCGGTGCCACCTCGGTGCAGGTGCCGCTGACGGCGGGCGATGTGCACGACCTGGACGCGATGGCCGACGCGATCACCGAGCGGACCCGGCTGATCTTCGTCTGCAACCCCAACAACCCGACGGGCACGGTCGTGAAGCGGCCCGAGCTGGAACGGTTCCTCGACCGGGTGCCGAGTGACGTGCTGGTGGTGCTCGACGAGGCCTACCGCGAGTTCATCAGGGACCCCGAGGTGCCGGACGGCGTGGAGCTGTACCGCACGCGGCCGAACGTGTGTGTGTTGCGCACCTTCTCCAAGGCGTACGGCCTCGCGGGCCTGCGCGTCGGCTTCGCGATCGCCCACGAGCCGGTGGCCGCGGCGCTGCGCAAGACCGCGGTGCCCTTCGGGGTCAGCCAGCTCGCGCAGGAGGCGGCGATCGCCTCGCTGCGGGCCGAGGACGCACTACTGGGCCGGGTTGGCTCGCTGGTGTGTGAGCGCAATCGCGTGGTGGAGGGGCTGCGGGCCCAGGGCTGGACGGTGCCCGAGACCCAGGCCAACTTCGTGTGGCTGCGGCTGGGGGAGCGCACGGTCGACTTCGCGGCGGCGTGCGAGCAGCACGGCGTGGTCGTACGGCCGTTCGCTGGCGAGGGTGTGCGGGTGACGATCGGGGAGACCGAGGCGAACGACATCTTCCTGAAGGTCACGGAGGGCTTCCGCAAGGAGCTTTAGCTCACACCGACCGCGCGTCTGTGCAGGTCAGGGCGGATCGGAAGGGGGGTTCCCGGCGGTAATCGGGACCCCCCTTCGTCTGTCGAATACAGGTGCGGCATACTGGGCTTGTGAATGTGAACGCTTTCACAAGCGGGACCTTTAGTAAGCATTTGTTCCACAAGCCTGTGAGGTAAGGAGCGGCGACGTGGACCTGGCTCTGGCGCCGGAGACCCTGGCGCGCTGGCAGTTCGGCATCACCACCGTCTACCACTTCCTGTTCGTCCCCCTGACGATCTCGCTGGCGGCCCTCACGGCCGGCCTTCAGACCGCCTGGGTGCGCACGGAGAACGAGCGGTACCTCAGGGCCACCAAGTTCTGGGGCAAGCTCTTCCTGATCAACATCGCGATGGGCGTGGTCACCGGCATCGTGCAGGAGTTCCAGTTCGGCATGAACTGGTCCGACTACTCGCGCTTCGTCGGTGACGTCTTCGGTGCCCCGCTCGCCTTCGAGGCCCTGATCGCTTTCTTCTTCGAGTCCACGTTCATCGGCCTGTGGATCTTCGGCTGGGACAAGCTGCCCAAGAAGATCCACCTGGCCTGCATCTGGATGGTCTCGATCGGCACCATCCTGTCGGCGTACTTCATCCTCGCGGCCAACTCGTGGATGCAGCACCCGGTCGGCTACCGGATCAACGAGGCGAAGGGCCGGGCCGAGCTCACCGACTTCTGGCTGGTGCTGACCCAGAACACCGCTCTCGCCCAGGCCTTCCACACGCTCAGCGCGTGCTTCCTGACCGGAGGCGCGTTCATGGTCGGCATCGCGGCCTTCCACCTGTTCCGCAAGAGGCACATCGCCGTGATGAAGACCTCGCTGCGGCTGGGCCTGATCACCGTGGTCATCGCCGGCATGTTCACCGCCATCAGCGGCGACACTCTCGGCAAGGTCATGTTCAAGCAGCAGCCGATGAAGATGGCCGCCGCCGAGGCGCTGTGGGACGGCCAGGACTCGGCGCCGTTCTCGATCTTCGCCTACGGCGACGTGGAGAAGGGCCACAACACCGTGGCCATCGAGATCCCGGGCCTGCTGTCCTTCCTCGCCGACGACACCTTCACCTCGTACATCCCCGGCATCAACGACGTGAACAAGGCCGAGCAGCAGAAGTACGGGCCGGGCGACTACCGTCCCAACATCCCCGTCACCTTCTGGGCGTTCCGCTGGATGATCGGCTTCGGTATGACGTCCTTCGCCATCGGGCTCGCCGGCCTCTGGCTGACCCGCAAGAAGTTCATGCTGCCGCAGCACCTGAGGGTCGCCGAGGACGAGGTGCCGAACCTGGTCCTGTTCAAGAACAAGGCGCTCAGCCCGAGGCTCGGCAGGCTGTACTGGCTGGCGGCGATCTGGACCCTCGGCTTCCCGCTGATCGCCAACTCCTGGGGCTGGATCTTCACCGAGATGGGCCGCCAGCCATGGGTCGTCTACGGCGTTCTGCAGACCCGGCACGCGGTCTCCCCCGGCGTCTCCCAGGCCGAGATCCTCATCTCGATGATCACCTTCACGACCCTCTACGCCATCCTCGCCGTCGTCGAGGTCAAGCTGCTCGTGAAGTACGTCAAGGCCGGACCGCCCGAGCTCACGGAGGCCGACCTCAACCCGCCCACGAAGATCGGCGGCGACGCCCGTGACGCCGACAAGCCGATGGCCTTCTCGTACTAGGCCTCGCTGCTAGGCCAAGGGAGCTCAAGTCATGGAACTTCACGACGTCTGGTTCGTGCTCATCGCCGTCCTGTGGACCGGCTACTTCTTCCTGGAGGGCTTCGACTTCGGGGTCGGTGTCCTCACCAAGCTGCTCGCCCGCAACCGGGTCGAGAAGCGCGTCCTGATCAACACCATCGGCCCCGTCTGGGACGGCAACGAGGTGTGGCTGCTGACGGCGGGCGGTGCGACCTTCGCGGCCTTCCCCGAGTGGTACGCCACGCTCTTCTCCGGGTTCTACCTTCCGCTGCTGGTCATCCTGGTCTGCCTGATCGTCCGTGGCGTCGCCTTCGAGTACCGGGCCAAGCGGCCCGAGGAGAACTGGCAGCGCAACTGGGAGACCGCGATCTTCTGGACCTCGCTCATCCCCGCGTTCCTGTGGGGCGTCGCCTTCGGCAACATCGCGCACGGCGTGAAGATCGACAGGAACTTCGAGTACGTCGGCACCCTGTGGGACCTGTTCAACCCCTACGCCCTTCTCGGTGGTCTGGTGACGCTGACGCTGTTCACCTTCCACGGCACGGTGTTCACGGCCCTCAAGACCGTCGGGGAGATCAGGGAGCGCGCCAGGAAGCTGGCCTCGTGGGTCGGTCTCGTCACGGCCGCTCTGGCACTGCTCTTCCTGCTGTGGACCCAGGTCGACAGTGGTGACGGCAAGAGCCTGGTCGCGATGGCGGTTGCCGTGGCCGCATTGGTCGCCGCTCTGGTGGCCAACCAGGCCGGGCGTGAGGGATGGTCGTTCGCGCTGTCCGGTCTCACCATCGTGGCCGCTGTGGCCATGCTCTTCCTGACGCTCTTCCCGAACGTCATGCCGTCGTCGCTCAACTCGGACTGGAGCCTGACGGTCACCAACGCCTCGTCGAGCCCGTACACCCTGAAGATCATGACCTGGTGCGCGGGGATCGCCACACCTGTGGTGATGCTCTACCAGGGGTGGACGTACTGGGTGTTCCGGAAGCGGATCGGCACGCAGCACATCGCCGAAGCCGCCCACTGAGCCCGATGTGGGGCATGTTTCACGTGAAACATGCCCCTTGAGAAGAGGGTGTGTTTCACGTGAAACCGATCGACCCGCGTCTGATCCGATACGCCAGAGCCACCCGACTCTTCCTGGTGGCCGTGGTCGGCCTGGGCGTTCTCGGAGCCTTGTTGGTCATCGCCCAGGCGATGCTCATCGCCGAGATCGTGGTCGGCGCGTTCCAGCACGGCATGTCGGTCGCCGAACTCCGTACTCCCCTGCTGCTGTTGGCGGCAGTGGCCGTCGGCCGTGGGCTGGTCTCCTGGCTCACTGAGCTCGCCGCCCATCGTGCGAGTGCAGCGGTGAAATCGCAGTTGCGGGGACGGCTGCTGGAGCGTGCCGCGGCCCTTGGTCCCGGGTGGCTGAGCGGGCAGCGGACCGGGTCCCTGGTCGCCCTCGCCACCAGGGGAGTCGACGCCCTCGACGACTATTTCTCCCGCTACCTCCCGCAGTTGGGGCTGGCGGCGGTTGTACCGGTGGCGGTGCTGGCGCGCATCGTGACGGAGGACTGGATCTCGGCGGCCATCATCGTCGGGACCCTGCCGCTCATCCCGGTCTTCATGGTGCTGATCGGCTGGGCCACCCAGTCCCGGATGGACCGCCAGTGGCGGATGCTGTCCCGGCTGTCCGGGCATTTCCTGGACGTCGTCGCGGGACTGCCGACCCTGAAGGTGTTCGGCCGGGCCAAGGCGCAGGCCGAGTCGATCCGGCGCATCACCGGTGAGTACCGGCAGGCGACCATGCGGACGCTGCGGATCGCCTTCATCTCCTCCTTCGCGCTGGAGCTGCTGTCGACGCTCTCCGTCGCGCTGGTCGCCGTGACGATCGGAATGCGGCTCGTCCACGGTGAGATGCATCTGTACGACGGCCTGGTCATCCTCATCCTGGCCCCCGAGGCATATCTGCCCCTTCGTCAGGTGGGTGCGCAGTACCACGCGGCGGCTGAGGGGCTGGCCGCCGCCGAGGAGATCTTCTCGGTGCTGGAGACGCCGGTCCCGCCCTCGGGGACCAGTCCAGCGCCTGCGGGCGCGCTTTCCTTCGAGCAGGTCTCGGTCCGCTACCCGGGCCGGTCGGGAGACGCCGTCTCAGGCGTGTCCTTCGACGTCGCGCCCGGCGAGACGGTCGCTCTGGTCGGGCCCAGCGGCGCGGGCAAGTCGACGCTCCTGAACGTCCTCCTGGGATTCGTAAGGCCCACCGAGGGGCGGGTGCGGATCGGGGACGCCGATCTCACCGATGTCGACCTGGAGGAGTGGCGGTCCCGCATCGCGTGGGTGCCGCAGCGGCCGCAGCTGTTCGCCGGAACGATCGCCGAGAACGTGCGGCTGGCGCGTCCCGACGCGGACGGGACCGCCGTACGGCAGGCGTTGGCGGACGCGGGGGCGCTGGAGTTCGTCGACGCACTGCCCCGGGGGGCGGACACCGTGCTCGGCGAGGACGGGGCCGGGCTGTCCGCCGGCCAGCGGCAACGGCTCGCACTGGCGCGGGCGTTCCTCGCGGACCGGCCGGTACTGCTCCTCGACGAGCCGACGGCGGCGCTCGACGGAGCGACCGAGGCGGAGGTCGTGGCGGCTGTACGTCGGCTGGCAGCCGGACGGACGGTGCTACTGGTGGTGCATCGGCCGGCGTTGCTGGGGGTGGCGGACCGGGTGGTGCGACTGGCGGAGCCGGTGACCCACGCACCGGCGGAAGTCACGGCCAGGGCATCCGCGGCACAGGTGGTGGCCGATGCCTCCGTTTCGGCCGACCCGGGAGCGATCGACGCGCCGTCGGACCGGCGCGGCCCCCTCGCCCGCGTCCGCGCCATGTCCGGCGCCCGAAGCGGCAGGCTCGCACTCGCGCTGCTCCTCGGCAGCCTCGCCCTCGGCAGTGCCGTCGGGCTGATGGCCACCTCGGGGTGGCTGATCTCGCGGGCCTCGCAGCAGCCCCCCGTGCTGTATCTGATGGTGGCCGTGACGGCGACCAGGGCCTTCGGGATCGGACGGGCCGTGTTCCGGTACGCGGAGCGACTGGTGTCGCACGACGCGGTGCTGAGGATGCTCGCCGACACCCGGGTCGCCGTCTACCGGAGGCTGGAACGGCTGGCGCCCGCCGGTCTGCGCACGGCCCGCCGGGGCGATCTGCTGTCGCGGCTGGTCTCCGATGTGGACGCGCTGCAGGACTACTGGCTGCGCTGGCTGTTGCCCGCCGGCGCCGCGGTCGTGGTGTCGGCTGCCTCCGTGGGCTTCACGGCCTGGTTGCTGCCCGAGGCCGGTGCCGCGCTCGCCGTGGGCCTGTTGGCGGCCGGTGTCGGTGTCCCGCTGGTCACCGGAGCCGTGTCCCGCCGGGCCGAGCACAGGCTGGCCCCCGCCCGTGGGGAACTGGCGGTCCGCGTGACCGATCTCCTCACCGGGACCGCCGAGCTGACCGTCGCCGGTGCCCTGCCGGCCCGCACCGCAGAGGCAAGGAGGGCCGATGGCGTCCTGAAGCAGATCGCCTCCCGAGCCGCCACCGCCACTGCCCTCGGTGACGGGCTCACCGCCCTGATCTGCGGACTGACCGTCACGGCCATCGCCCTGGTCGGTGTCCAGGCGGTCGCCGCCGGGCGCCTGGGCGGGATCGCCATGGCCGTCCTGGTGCTCACTCCGCTGGCCGCCTTCGAAGCGGTTCTCGGGCTGCCGCTCGCCGTGCAGTACCGCCAGCGGGTGCGCAGGAGCGCGGAGCGTGTGTACGAGGTGCTGGACGCGCCCGAGCCCGTACGGGAACCGGAGCAGGGGCGACAGGCACCCTCCTCGCCGTTCCCGGTCGTCCTCAAGGGCCTGGCCGCCCGTCACGAGGGGCAGGACCGGGACGCGCTTGCCGCGTTCGACCTGACCCTTCACCAGGGCCGCAGGGTGGCCGTGGTCGGCGTGTCCGGCTCCGGCAAGACGACGCTCGCGCAGGTGCTGCTGCGCTTCCTGGACGCGGACACCGGCACCTACACCCTGGGCGGCGTGGACGCCTACGGGCTGCACAGCGACGACGTACGGCGGCTGGTGGGGCTGTGCGCGCAGGACGCGCACCTCTTCGACAGTTCGGTGCGCGAGAACCTGCTCCTGGCGAAGAAGGAGGCGACCGAGGACGAGTTGCGGGACGCCCTGCGGCGGGCTCGGCTGCTCGACTGGGCCGAGGGCCTTCCCGACGGACTCGACACGCTGGTCGGCGAGCACGGGGCGTGGCTGTCCGGCGGCCAGCGGCAGCGCCTCGCGCTGGCCCGGGCACTGCTCGCCGACTTCCCGGTCCTCGTCCTGGACGAGCCCGCCGAACATCTCGACCTGCCCACCGCGGACGCGCTCACCGCCGATCTGCTGACCGCCACTCAGGGCCGTACGACACTCCTCATCACACACCGGCTGGCGGGACTCGAGTCGGTGGACGAGGTGGTCGTACTTGACGAGGGACGGGTGGTGCAGCGCGGTTCCTACACGGAGCTGGCGGCCACGGAAGGGCCGCTGCGGGAGATGGCCGCGCGGGAGGCCGAGTCGGAACTGCTGGTGGGAGCACGCTAGGGCCGGCCTGCTGGGGGTGGCTCGGGAGGACCAGTCCGGCTTTCTGGACGAAATGGAACTTACTACGCTCGGGTCATGCCCACCCCTCAGGGACTGCCGACCGAACTGGCCGCACGGCTGCCGCAGCTTCTGGAGGCGATGCGGTCCGTCGGCAGCGGTCTGGAGCTGCGCTCCATGCTGGAGAGGATCTGCGGGACGGCGGCGGAGCTGACCGGCGCGCGGTTCGCGGCCATCAGTGTCGTCGATGAGGACGGCGACGGTCCCGACGGCTTCGTCTTGCACGGGACCGACGAGGCGACGGGCCGGCGGATCGGGCGGTTGCCCGACGGGTGCAAAGAGCTGCTCGGGGCCCTCGTTCGCGACTCGGAGCCGGTGCGGCTCGCGGATCTGGCCGTGGACCCGCGCGCGTGCGGCTTCCCCGAGCACCATCCACCGATGCGCGCCTTCCTGGGCCTGCCCGTCCGGGTGCGGGGGGAGGTCTTCGGCACCCTGTATCTGGCGGAGAAGCGTGGAGGCGGGCCGTTCGACGACCACGACCTCGATCTGGCCCGGGTGCTGGCCACGGAGGCGGGTATCGCCGTCGGCAACGCCCGTCTGTACGAGGCGGCACAGCAGCATGAGCGCTGGATCGACGGCTCGGTCGCCGTGACCACCGCCCTGCTGTCCGGCGGTGACACCGACGACGCTCTGCAGGTCGTCGCCGAGCAGGCCCGCAGGTTGTCCCGGTCGACGGCCGGGATCGTACTTCTGCCTGGTGACGAGGGCGGCCTGGAGATCGTGGCCGTGGCAGCGGACAAGCCGTCGGACGCGCTCGGCATGGTGGTTCCGCCGGACAGCGAGATCGTCGCCGAACTCCTCGACGGACAAGCCGTGTTCGTGCGGAACGCGGCTGAGGACCCACGTGTGCCCAGTCGCTTCGCGCGCGACTACGGCCCGATCATGATGGTGCCTCTCCAGAGCGAGGGCCGGGTGCTGGGCAGTCTCGTCACACCACGCGCCCGCGGGGAACGACCGTTCACGGAGGCGGAGCGCACCCTCGCCGTCCAGTTCGCCTCGCAGGCCGCGCTCGCGCTGATGATGGCCGAGACACAGCGGGACCGGGAGCGGCTCGCGGTGTACGAGGACCGCGACCGGATCGCCCGCGACCTGCACGACCTCGTCGTCCAGCGGCTGTTCGCCACCGGAATGACGCTCGGGAGTGCGCAGCGCAGGTCGGCCGTGCCTGAGGTGCGGGCCGGGGTGGGCAGGGCGGTCGACGAACTCGACACCACCATCCAGGAGATCCGCACCGCGGTCTTCGCGCTGCAACAGGGCCCGGCCGAAGCCCCGGTGGGACTGCGCACCCGGGTGCTGCGGGAGATCAACCTGGCTGCGGTGCCGCTCGGGTTCACGCCCTCGCACCGCTTCACCGGGCCGGTCGACACGGCGGTCGGCGACCTGGTCGGCGCACACCTCGTCGCGGCCCTGCGCGAGGCGCTCTCGAACGCCTTCCGGCACGACGGGGCCTCTCGGATCGATGTCCTCGTCGATGCGAGTGCGACCCTGCCGGACGGCCGCCCCGGTGTCCGGCTGACCGTCGCGGACGACGGTGTCGGCATCCCCGAGGGCGGTCGGCGCAGCGGTCTGCGCAATCTCGAACGACGGGCGGAGTCCCTGGGCGGCGACAGCGGCCACGGGCCGGGGATCGGCGAGGACGGCGGAGGGGCGACGGTCATGTGGGAGGCCCCGCGTTGAAGGGCCTGCTGTGACCCGTCCGCAGCAACGCTTCCCCCACCCGTACGACTTGAACAGGACCGCGTACCGGCAGCCGGGTCAGGATCGCTGACATGCGATCACCTCGCCGTCACCCGCTGCTGGTTCCGGCGCTGTTGTGCGCGTTCGCGGTGCTGGCGGCCCGGCCCACGAATGCCGCCGACAACGGCGGGGCCCGGCCCGAGGACGGGGAACCGGGGATCAGCGCGCAGGTGGCACGGCTCTACCAGGACGCGGCCCGCGCCACCCAGCGGTACGAAGCGGGGCACCTGGAGGCGCAGACCCAGCGGGCGCAGGCACTGCGGTTCGAGGGACTCCTCGACCGGGAGCGGCGGGAGATCGCCGTCCTGCACGAGGACCTCGGCCGTATCGCCCGGGCCCAGTACCGCGACGGTGGCGGGCTGCCCCTCACCGCGCAGATCATCTTCGCGGGCGACCCCGGTGAGTTGATGCGGGGTCAGCACGTCTTCTCCCGGACGACGCTGGCCGTCAACAACGCGGTCGACAAGAGCCGTCGGGCCGAGACACGGCTCAAGGCGGACGAGACGAGGGCCGCGGCGGCCTCGCGGACGCTGGAGAAGCGGAGCACCGAACTCGCCGCGTTGAAGGCGGACATCGAGCAGAAGCTCGAGGAGGCCCGTTGGCGGTTGCAGGGGCAGGCCGACACCTCCGTCGCGGCCGGCTCGTGCCGGGGTGCCGTACGACTTGACCAGCCGCAGCAGGCCCCGACGGGCGCATGGGTCACGCCGGTGGAGGCGTACGAACTGTCCGCGGGGTTCGGCAGCGGTGGGTCGCGTTGGGCGAGCTGGCACACCGGGCAGGACTTCGCGGTGCCGATCGGGACCCCGGTGCGGGCGGTGGGCGCCGGCCGGGTGGTGAGCGTGTCCTGCGGCGGGGCCTTCGGCATCGAGATCGTGATCGAGCACACCGGCGGCTACTACACGCAGTACGCCCATCTCGCCGCCGTCACCGTCGACCAGGGGGAGAGCGTCGGCCCCGGCCGGTTGATCGGCCAGTCGGGCACGACCGGCAACTCGACCGGCCCGCACCTGCATTTCGAGGTGCGGGTCACCCCGGAGTCGGGCTCGGCGGTGGATCCGGTGCCGTGGCTGGCCGCACGAGGGGTGCCGGTCGGCTGATCCCTAGAACCGCTCCGCCAGCATCCGCTCGATCACGACGGCCACCCCGTCGTCGTTGTTGGCGACGGTCTGGCCCGAGGCCGCGGCGATCACGTCCGGGTGGGCGTTGCCCATCGCGAACGACTGTCCCGCCCAGGTCAGCATCTCGACGTCGTTGGGCATGTCCCCGAAGGCGACGACCTCTTCGTGCGAGATGCCGCGCTCGGCACAGCACAGAGCGAGCGTGCTGGCCTTGGAGACACCGGGGCCGCTGATCTCCAACAGGGCGCTGGGGCTGGAGCGGGTGACATTGGCACGATCGCCGATGGCGAGGCGGGAGAGGGTGAGGAAGGCGTCCGGGTCGATCGAGGGGTGGTAAGCGAGGATCTTCAGCACCGGCTCGTCCGCACCGGGGCCGTCCTCCGCCAGCAGCCGCTCGGCCGGGGCGAGGTTGTCCGGGATCTCCATGTGCAGCTTGGGATAGTCCGGCTCCTGATAGAAGCCGTACGTCTGCTCCACCGCGTACACCGTGCCGGGCGCGGCCTCGCGCAGCAGCCGAACGGCGTCCAGCGCGTTCTGACGGGCCAGCTCGCGTACCTTCACGAACCGGTGGGCGCCGGGGCCGCCGTGCAGGTCGACCACCGCGGCGCCGTTGCCGCAGATCGCGAGGCCGTGGCCGTGGACGTGGTCGCTGACGACGTCCATCCAACGGGCCGGGCGGCCGGTGACGAAGAAGACCTCGATACCCGCCTCCTCGGCGGCAGCGAGGGCCGCGACGGTACGCGGGGACACCGACTTGTCGTCGCGCAGCAGAGTGCCGTCGAGATCGGTGGCGATCAGGCGCGGAGGTATGTCGGCTGCCGGGGTCTCGGGCTGTCGGGTCGCTGAGGTCACGCGCTCATTCTCCCGCATATGCGCGCACGACCGTGCGGGTGGCCGCACAGGTGAGACATAGATGACGCAGGGCCGGGCCGGCCGCCCCGGGGCCGCCCTCTCAGCCCAGCTGCGCAGATGCCTCCATGGCGATCTGTTCGAAGATCTTCTCGTCGGCGGCGAAGTCCGAGTCAGGAATGGGCCAGTGGATCACGAGCTCGGTGAAGCCGAGCTCCCGGTGCCTGCCGGCGAAGTCGACGAAGGCGTCGAGGGACTCCAGCGGGCGGCCCCGGTCCGGGGTGAAGCCGGTGAGCAGGATCTTGTCCAGCCCCTTCGCGTCCCGGCCCAGCGCCGCGCAGGCGTCCGTGAGCCTGTCGACCTGGCCGCGCAGCGCCTGGACCGACTGTTCCGGCGTGCCGTTCTCGAACAGCTTCGGGTCACCGGTGGTCACCCACGCCTGCCCGTGACGTGCGGCGAGTCGCAGCCCGCGCGGCCCCGTGGCGGCCACGGCGAAGGGCAGCCGGGGCCGCTGTACGCAGCCGGGGATGTTGCGGGCCTCGTGCGCCGAGTAGAAGTCTCCCTCGTAGGACACGGAGTCCTCGGAGAGCAGGCGGTCGAGCAGCGGGACGAACTCGGCGAGCCGGTCGGCGCGCTCGCGCGGGGTCCACGTGTCCTGGCCGAGCACGGTGGCATCGAAACCGGTGCCGCCCGCGCCGATACCGAGGGTCACCCGGCCGCCGGAGATGTCGTCGAGGGTGATCAGTTCCTTGGCGAGGGTCACCGGGTGCCGGAAGTTCGGTGAGGTCACCAGGGTGCCCAGGCGCAGCCGCTCGGTGACGCCCGCGGCGCCGGTCAGGGTGGGCACGGCACCGAACCAGGGGCCGTCGCGGAAGGTGCGCCAGGACAGATGGTCGTAGGTGTATCCGGTGTGGAAGCCGAGTTGCTCCGCGCGCTGCCATGCTTCGCGGCCCCCCTCGTTCCAGCGGCGGTACGGGAGGATCACGGTGCTCAGGCGCAGACTCATGGATCCGAGCGTATGCGCCGGACGGTGTTTCACGTGAAACAGTGACTCACGGTCATGGAGTGCGGCCGTTGAGCCATGGGCTGAGCCCGACCGGGATGAACTCCTTGTGCACACGGTCGCCCGGCAGCGGCACCATCAGGAAGCGGCCGGGCGGGAAGCGGCGTGCTTTCACCCAGGCGTGGCCGTCGTAGAGGGCGTGGAGGAAGGCGGGGACGTCGGCACGGGCGACGTCGGGGCACTCGACTCCGTCGACGGTGATCAGGGCGTCGTCGTCCGGGAACAACCGCACGTCCACCTGGGGGCGGCCGCCGAGTTCGACGTAGGCCTCGTGGGGCAGGGTGCCGTCCGGGTCGGTGGTGACGCCGACGCCCGCTGCGCTGCGGCGTGAGGTCTGGTCGGCGCCGATGTCGTGGGTCACCTCGATGGTGAGCCCGTACCGGGCGGCGAGGGAGCGGAGTGCGGTGACGGCGGCCTCGGTGCTGGGGAGGTGCTCCATGCCTTGGTCCATGGCGTCGATCATCTCCCGCCGGGGCTCAGTGAGACTCGGGAAACCGCAGGTAGCGAGGTGGCACGCTCTTGGTCAGCCACACGCCGTTCGCGCTGACGTGGAAGACATGGCCGTCCCGGTGCATGGCCGCCGAGTCCACGGAGAGCACGACGGGACGGCCGCGGCGGGAGCCGACCCGGGTCGCGGTCTCTCGGTCGGGCGACAGGTGCACGTCGTGCCGGTTCATGGGGCGCAGCCCCTCGGAGCGGATCGCGTCCAGGTTGCGGGCCACGGTGCCGTGGTACAGGTACGGCGGCGGGGTCGCCGGGACGAGCCCGAGGTCGACTTCGACGCTGTGGCCCTGGCTGGCGCGGATGCGGGTGCCGTCGATGGCGAAGCGCTGCTTGTCGTTGGCGGCGACCACATGGTCCAGCTCTTCCCGCGTGATGCGGAAGCTGTGCGCGGCGGCCGCGGTGAGCAGTACGTCGATCTCGACCCAGCCGGCCTCGTCGAGTGTGAGCCCGATCCGTTCGGGTTGATGGCGCAGATGCTTCGAGAGGTACTTCGACACCTTCACGGTGCGTCTCTCGTCCATCTCGCGCGGCTTGCTCTCCTTCATCCCACCACAGTGCCGGGAGAGACGTGAATCACGCGAATGATTTTGACGCGGATGTTTGATCCACAACCAACTGTAGTTATCCACAGGCTACTTGGTGTTTCTGTGGACAACTCCCTGCCATGTCAGCCCTCTTCGTCAAGATCGACTGGGGGGCGTCGATTTGACGTGAGCGCGTCCAACCCCCTTGCCCGCACCTCCCGTTCAGCCGCCAGCACGAAGAAATCCGCCGCCCGTTCCTCCCCAACCAGCCTCTCCACAGCCCGCATCGTCTCCTCCGGCACGGACACGGAACGTGACGCCGGCGGGCTCTGCGGCGGCTCTTCCGCACCCAGGTGCTGTCGCAGGTGCCGTACCGCCAACAACCGCATCGCACGCGCGAGTTCCGCGTCGATGGTCTGCTGGGCGAGCGGCCGCAACCGTCGTACGAGTGAGGCCGCCTCTGCCGCGTCCGCGTCGGTCGGATGCTGCGGTCCCGCCAGGTAGCGGGCGAAGACATGCTCGGTGGTGAACTCCAGGAAACGGGCCGCGATGTGCTCGACCTGGCCCCTCAACTCCCGCAGATGGCCTGAGATCGCGGAGAGCGGCACCCCGGCCGCGTGCAACTCGACTGCCACGGCGAGCTCTTGGGGACTCGGCACGAGGAAGAAGTCCTCGTCGCCGGGGACCGGCTCCAGTACGCCGAGTTCCACGGCGTCGGCGACCGCCGCTTCGTCGGGGGAGCCGCCGAAGCGTTCTTCGAGCTCGGCGCGGGAGATCCGCAGGGTCTCCTCGTCGGTCCACGGGCCGTCGACCTCGGCGACCAGTCCGAGGACCCCGCCGAGGCCCCGGCCGGAGTCGTAGGCCTCCAGGAGCTCCTTGATGGAGGCCAGGGTGTATCCGCGGTCCAGAAGGCCGGCGATCCGGCGCAGCCGGGCCAGATGGGTGTCCGTGTAGATGTTGGCCCGGCCACGGCGTTCGGGACGGGGGAGCAGGCCGCGGTCCTGGTAGGCGCGGATGGTGCGGACGGTGGTGCCGCTGAGATGGGCGAGGTCCTCGATGCGGTAGGCGGCTTCGCGGCCGCCGTCACTCACACGGTCATCGCCGTTCACGCGGCGGCCCTCGCCGTCACCGGCTGCTTCAGGTGCCCGGGCGTCCGGCTCAACGCCCCTTGCCCCGTGGGGTGGTGGAACCATCGGGAGCGCGGCCACGCGCGCGTGGGCATGGGAGCGTCGAGCGGTGAACGATCGCTGAGCGGCTGCTCGAAGAGGGCGGCCGCATGAACGGCGGTGACCTGGGCCGCGGTGGGTGCGGCGGGGATCCGGCGCGGAGTGGTCTCGTCGCTCACAGCGGGGGCTCCAGCCGTGCGATCGCCCTGAGTGCCTTCGGCGCCCACCGCGCCAACGCGTGCGCGCCCCGTGCCTCGGGTGTGACCGGGACGACGGCCTGGTTGCGTACGACGGCTCTGAGGATGGCGTCGGCGACCTTCTCGGGCGGGTAGTTCCGCAGCCCGTAGAGGCGGGCCGTGCGCTTCTGGCGGCGCTTCTCCTCGTCGGCGTCGACGCCCGCGAAGCGCGCGGTGGAGGTGATGTTGGTGTTGACGAAGCCGGGACAGATCGCCGAGACACCGATTCCCTGCCCCGCCAGTTCCGCGCGCAGGCTCGCGCTGAGCATGAGGACGGCCGCCTTGGAGGTGCCGTAGGCGGACAGGGCTTTGGAGGGCTGGTAGGCGGCCGCCGAGGCGGTGTTGACGATGTGGCCGCCCTGTCCGCGCTCGGCCATCTGGCGGCCGAAGAGCCGGCAGCCGTGGATGACCCCCCACAGGTTGACGTCGAGGACCTTCTTCCAGTCCTCGGTGGTGGTGTCGAAGAAGGAGCCGCCCAGGCCGATCCCGGCGTTGTTCACCAGGACGTCCACCACGCCGTACTCGGTGGCGACCTTGGCGGCGAGTTTCTCCATGGCCTGCTCGTCGGAGACGTCCACTGTCTCCGCCCACGCGGAGGGCGCGCCGATCAGCCGGGACAGTTCGGCGGTGCGGGCCGCTGCCTCGGCGTCCCGGTCGACGGCCACCACGCGCGCGCCGGCCTCGGCGAAGGCGAATGCCGTGGCCCGCCCGATGCCGCTGCCCGCGCCGGTGACCAGGACGAGCTGTCCGCCGAAGCGGTCGGCGTGTTTCCCGGTCGCCCGCACAGCGGTCCGGCCTCCTTCGACGGACGTCACGAAGTCCGTGATCCACGCCGACAGCTGGTCCGGGCGGGAGCGGGGGATCCAGTGCTTGGCGGGGAGGGTGTGCCGGGTCAGCTGCGGCGCCCAGCGGCCGAGGTCGTCGTAGAGCCTCTCGGAGAGGAAGGCGTCGCCCAGGGGCGTGATGAGCTGCACGGGCGCGTGCGCGTACGCGTCGGTGCGCGGGTGGCGCAGCCGGGGCCGGACGTTGTCCCGGTACAGCCAGGTGCCGTGGGCGGCGTCTCTGGGCAGTGAGGGGGTCGGGTAGCCGTCGGCGGGGATCTTCTCGACGCGCTCCAGGACGCGGGGCCAGACCTTGCCGAGTGGACCGCGCCAGGCCAGTTCGGGCAGGCCGGGGGTGTGCAGCAGGTACACGTACCAGGACTTGGCGCCCTGGCCGAGGACCTGGCCGATCCGGCGCGGGGTGGGGCGCTTGAGGCGTTCCGCGATCCAGTGGCCGAAGTGGTCGAGGGACGGGCCGGACATCGAGGTGAAGGAGGCGATGCGGCCCTCGGTGCGCCGGACGGTGACGAACTCCCAGGCCTGGACCGAACCCCAGTCGTGGCCGACCAGGTGCACGGGGCGGTCGGGGCTGACCGCGTCCACGACGGCCAGGAAGTCGTCCGTCAGCTTCTCCAGGGTGAATCCGCCGCGCAGTGGCTTCGGGGCCGTCGAGCGGCCGTGGCCGCGGACGTCGTAGAGGACCACGTGGAAGCGGTCGGCGAGGCGGGCGGCCACGTGCGACCAGACCTCCTTGCTGTCCGGGTAGCCGTGTACGAGAACCACGGTGGGCCGCGCCGGGTCCCCCAGTTCGGCCACGCACAGTTCGATGCCGCCGGTGCGTACCCGGCGCTCCCGCGCGCCTTCCAGCAAGGTCACTTCTCCTCCGCCCAGCGCCGCACGTGCGGCAGGTCGTCGTCGAGCCAGAAAGCGCTCTGCTCCGGGTCCTGGGAGTCGGTGACGACCAGGATCTCCTCGAACTTGGCGCCCGTGCCGCGGAATCCGAGGTGGGGTTCGACCGCCCACAGGCCCGGCTGCGGCGGGTGGTCGGAGAAGCGGTACGGCGACCAGAGGGGCGACCAGCCCTCGCGGTGGCCGTGCAGGGCGTCGGCGGCCAGGCCCCTCAGGGACTGGGTGCCGAACCCGAAGACGTGCGGCGACCAGCGGCGCTGCTTGACCTGGCCGACCTTGTGGGCGATCACGCCGAAGGGGTACGCGCGGTGCCGGTTGGTGTAGCCCTGGCGGACCATGAGGCGGTCCACGTCCTCGTAGATCTCACGCAGTGACCGCCGCTCGCGGACCTCGCGCAGGACCAGTTCGCGGTGTGCCTTCAGGTCGGCCCTCAGCCGGTCCTGGACGGGGTTGGTCCCGAGCGCGCCGGAGTAGCCGATGTCCGCGGTGAAGCCCTGGTACACCGGGGCCATGTCCAGGATGAACGGCATCCCGGGCTCCAGGCGGCGGTCGGTGGGGAAGAACTGGAGCGGGACGCGGAAGCCGGTGAACGCCGTGCGGTCCCCGAACCAGGCGAAGGGCAGGTGGAACCAGTCCCGTACACCGCGCTCGCGCAGCCACTCGCGCTGCATCCGGGCGGCCTGCCGCTCGGTCACGCCGGGCTCCAGACGGGCCGCGACCGCCTCCGCGCACTCGTACGCGAGCCGCTGGACCTGCCTGAATCCCCGCAACCGCGTGGAGAGCCCGCTGTTCACTGCCGTCGTCATGCCACCCGTCCCCCGTCGACCGCGGTACGCGTCCGTAACCTGACACCGGTGAATGTGACAGTCGTCGGAGGCGGCGTCAACAGGGCCGGTCGGGCTGTGGACAACCCCGCAGATGTGGAAAACGTGACCGAGGAGTTCGACCTCAGGGTGACCCCTAGGTGCCCGTACCTCTGGAGTCTGATGCCGATGCAGCTCTGCGGGGTGACGACCTGAGTGGTCCGCGTCACTACCGTCTATGACGTGACTGTGATCGCGACCGAAAGCCTGAGCAAGCGGTTCCCCCGGGTGACCGCGCTTGACCGGCTCTCCTTGGACGTCGGACCCGGTGTGACCGGACTCGTCGGAGCCAACGGAGCCGGCAAGTCCACCATGATCAAGATCCTGTTGGGTCTGTCCCCCGCCACCGAGGGCCGTGCCGAAGTGCTCGGCCTCGATGTCGCGACCAAGGGTGCCGCCATCCGCGAGCGGGTCGGCTACATGCCGGAGCACGACTGCCTGCCGCCGGACGTCTCGGCGACCGAGTTCGTCGTGCACATGGCCCGCATGTCCGGCCTGCCGCCCACCGCCGCGCGCGAGCGCACCGCGGACACCCTGCGCCACGTCGGTCTGTACGAGGAGCGCTACCGCCCCATCGGCGGCTACTCGACCGGCATGAAGCAGCGCGTGAAGCTGGCGCAGGCGCTGGTCCACGACCCGCAGCTGGTCTTCCTGGACGAGCCGACCAACGGCCTCGACCCGGTCGGCCGCGACGACATGCTGGGCCTGATCCGCCGCATCCACACCGACTTCGGCATCTCGGTCCTGGTCACCTCCCACCTGCTGGGAGAGCTGGAGCGCACCTGCGACCACGTCATCGTCATCGACGGCGGCAAGCTGCTTCGCTCCAGTTCCACCACCGACTTCACCCAGATGACGACGACCCTCGCGGTCGAGGTCACCGACACCGACGAGCACCCGGACGGCACCCGCGCGGTGCGCGAGGCGCTCCACGCGCGCGGGGTGGAGATCCTCGACTCCCCGAGCGGCCTGCCGGGTGCCGGCCACGTCCTGCTGCTGACCGCACAGGGCGAGGAGACCTACGACGTCGTCCGGGACATCGTGGCCGACCTCGGCCTGGGCCTGGTGCGCATGGAGCAGCGCAGGCACCACATCTCGGAAGTCTTCACCAGCGACCACACAAGTGACGCCACGAGCGAAGAAGCGCAGCGGAAGGAGGCGGTCGGCCATGGCAATTGAGAACCCCGCAGCACCACCGTCGGGTGACCAGTCCCGCATCCACAACATCGGCTACCGCACCTACGACGGCCCCCGTCTCGGCCGCTCCTACGCGACCCGCTCGCTCTACTCGCAGTCCCTGCGCGGCGCCTACGGACTCGGCCGTTCGGTCAAGTCCAAGGTGCTGCCGATGCTGCTGTTCGTCGTGATGTGCGTGCCCGCGGCCATCATGGTGGCCGTCGCGGTCGCCACGAAGGCGAACGACCTGCCGGTCGACTACACGCGTTACGCGATCATCATGCAGGCCGTCATCAGCCTGTACGTCGCCTCTCAGGCACCCCAGTCCGTCTCGCGCGACCTGCGCTTCAAGACCGTGCCGCTGTACTTCTCGCGGCCCATCGAGACCGCGGACTACGTGCGCGCGAAGTACGCGGCGCTGGCCTCGGCCATGTTCGTCCTCACCGCCGCCCCGCTGATCGTGCTCTATGTGGGCGCGCTGCTGGCCAAGCTGGACTTCGCCGACCAGACCGAGGGATTCGGGCAGGGACTCGTCTCCGTGGCACTGCTCTCGCTGCTCTTCGCCGGCATCGGCCTGGTCATCGCCTCGGTCACCCCGCGCCGCGGCTTCGGCATCGCGGCCGTGATCGCCGTGATGACCATCTCCTACGGCGCGGTCTCCACCCTCCAGGCCATCGCCGACGCCCAGGACAGCACCGGCGCGATCCCGTGGATCGGCCTGTTCTCACCGGTCACGCTCATCGACGGACTCCAGTCCGCGTTCCTCGGCGCGCACTCGGCGTTCCCCGGCGAGGTGGGCCCGAGCAACGGTGAAGGGGTCGTCTACGTCCTCGCCGTCCTCGGCGTGATCGCCGCGTGCTACGGCCTCCTGCTGCGCCGCTACAAGAAGGTGGGACTGTGACCACGCTCCAGATCGACCATGTCTCCCGCTGGTTCGGCAACGTGGTCGCCGTCAACGACATCACCATGACCATCGGCCCCGGCGTCACCGGCCTGCTCGGCCCCAACGGCGCCGGAAAGTCCACCCTCATCAACATGATGGGCGGCTTCCTCGCCCCCTCCACCGGCACCGTCACCCTCGACGGACAGCAGGTGTGGCGCAACGAGGCGATCTACCGGCACATCGGCATCGTCCCCGAGCGCGAGGCGATGTACGACTTCCTCACCGGCCGCGAATTCGTCGTCGCCAACGCCGAGTTGCACGGCCTCGGCGCCAAGGCCGCGCAGAAGGCCCTGGCCACCGTCGAGATGGAGTACGCGCAGGACCGCAAGATCTCGACGTACTCCAAGGGCATGCGCCAGCGCGTGAAGATGGCGAGTGCGCTCGTCCACGACCCGTCGCTGCTCCTGCTCGACGAACCCTTCAACGGTATGGACCCGCGCCAGCGCATGCAGCTCATGGACCTGCTGCGCCGCATGGGCGACGAGGGCCGCACGGTCCTCTTCTCCTCCCACATCCTCGAAGAGGTCGAGCAACTCGCCTGGCACATCGAGGTCGTCGTCGCCGGCAGGCACGCGGCCAGCGGTGACTTCCGCCGGATCCGCCGTCTGATGACCGACCGGCCGCACCGCTACCTGGTGCGCTCCAGCGACGACCGGGCCCTCGCGGCCGCGCTCATCGCCGACCCGTCGACGTCCGGCATCGAAGTCGACCTGGCGGAGGGCGCGTTGCACATCCAGGCCATCGACTTCGCCCGCTTCACCGCGCTGCTGCCGAGGGTCGCGCGCGACCACGGCATCCGGCTGCTCACGGTCTCGCCGTCCGACGAGTCCCTCGAGTCCGTCTTCTCGTATCTCGTCGCGGCGTAGGAGGCCGAAAGATGTACGACCCCACAGTCGCCCGACTCACCTATCGGGCCCTGCTCGGCCGCCGCCGGGCCCTCATCCTGGGCGCCCTGCCCCTGCTGCTCATCGTGATCTCCGTGATCGTGCGCGCGCTGGTCGGCGCCGACGACCAGACCGCCTCCGACCTGCTGGGCGGGCTCGCGCTCGCCACGATGGTGCCGATCATCGGTGTCATCGCCGGTACCGGCGCGATCGGACCGGAGATCGACGACGGCTCGGTGGTCTACCTGCTGTCCAAGCCGCTCAAGCGCCCGACGATCATCTTCACCAAGCTGATCGTCGCGATCGCCGTCACGATGGTGTTCTCGGCGCTGCCCACCTTCATCGCGGGCCTCATCCTCAACGGCAACGGCCAGCAGATCGCCGTCGCCTACACGGTGGCCGCGCTGGTCTCCTCGATCGCCTACGCGGCGCTCTTCCTGCTGCTCGGCACGGTGTCCCGGCACGCGGTGGTCTTCGGGCTCGTCTACGCGCTGGTCTGGGAGGCCCTGTTCGGCTCCCTGGTCGCCGGGGCACGCACGCTGAGCGTTCAGCAGTGGTCGCTGGCGGTCGCCCACAAGGTCGCGGGCGGTGACCTGGTCACCTCGGACGTGGGACTGCCGACGGCCACGGTGCTGCTGGTCGCGGTGACCGTCCTGGCCACCTGGTACGCGGGACAGAAGCTGCGGTCGCTGACGCTGGCGGGCGAGGAGTAGGAAGCTCTGGGATTCCCCTGACGTGTCGCTTATTGACAGGGACCTCATCTCTGTCCCGGCACACTGGACAAAGGGGAATGTCCGGCTGCGAGTCGAAGGGAAACGGGCATGGCAGAGGACTGGGACGACCTCGTCCTGGACGAGGACTTCATACGGTCCGCCGAGACGGCCGAGCCGTCTGCCCGTGCCCGGATGCTGGCGGCACGCTGGCGCGACGACGAGCCCGAGCCACAGCCGTGGCGCTCCGACGAGCCGCCCGCCGGGTGGTTCTTCAGCAAGCGCCGACGGCGGTGGCGCCGACGTTAGCCTCGAACACGCGGCCGTATTTAATCGGTGGCGCCCAACTCGTCGGACAGGCAGAGTGGTTGTGTCCACACCGCCGGACGACCGTTCGGCGCCGCGTTCTGGGAGAGGAGCCGGGCGATGTCCATGCACGACAGTACGTCCAGCTCCCGTCAGGGCAGCTTGCGGAGGACTCCGGTGTAGTTACGCCACCGTCGAGCTCATCCGCAGGACCCTGCCCGGGGCGGCCGCTTCGAGCACGCGATGTCGCTCTCGCGTGAGGCCGCCCACCCGGAGGATTGGCCGAGTGGTAAGGCACTGGCTTGCTCTGTGTTCATCAGAAGCGAGTCATGGTCGGGCGTGAAAAGCCCGCGCACGTTCGATTCGTGCATCCTCCGCGAGACGTTGTCACTGGGACTTGGCCGGGCTTCCAGGCCGGAGCAGGCTGAGGAGCGCTCGGAGTCGCCCACGAGCCGTCCGGCCGGACAACGCCACAGGCGTCCAGCCGGACAAGCCCCACACCCCAGACCCGTCAGCCGGACCGCCCCGTAGGCGTCCGGCCGGACGAGCCCCGCACCCATCAGCCGGACCGTTCAAGAGCTGTCCGGCCGGACAACGCCAGGCGTCAGCCGGACAGGCCCCATACCCGTCAGTCGGACCGCCCGTAGGCGTCCGACCGGACAACCCCCCAGGCGTCAGGCGGACAACGCCAGCACCGTCAGCCGGACGAACCCACAGCCGTCAGCCCGGCAAACCCCACAGCCGTCAGCCGAGCAGCCGTTCCAGTACCACCGCGATGCCGTCCTCTTCGTGGGAGGACGTCACCTCGTCGGCCACGGCTTTGAGGTCGTCGTGCGCGTCCGCCATCGCGACGCCGTAGGACGCCCAGGCGAACATCGGGATGTCATTGGGCATGTCGCCGAAGGCGATCGTGTCCGAGGCCTTCAGCCCCAGGCGACGGGCCGCCAGCGACAGGCCGGTCGCCTTCGACAGCCCCAGCGGGAGCAGTTCGACGATGCCCTCGCCCGCCATCGCGACCGACACGAAGCCACCCGCGGCCCGCTGGGCAGCCTCGGCCAGTTCGTCGTCCGACAGCGTCGGATGCTGGATGTAGATCTTGCTCAGCGGCGCGGCCCACAGCTCCGCCACGTCGGTGAGCGGAATCGACGGCAGCGTTCCGGTCACGGCGTATCCCGCGCCGACCAGCACATCCCCGTCCAGCCCGTCCCGGCTCGCCGCCAGGTACAGCGGGCCGATCTCCGCCTCGATCTTCGCGAGGGCGACCCCGGCCAGTTTCCGGTCCAGGGTCAGCGAGGTCAGCAGGCGGTGCTCGCCGATGTCGTAGACCTGCGCGCCCTGCCCGCAGACCGCGAGCCCCTTGTAGCCGAGGTCGTCGAGGATGTGCCGTGTCCACGGGACCCCGCGGCCGGTCACCACGATGTGTGCCGCTCCGGCATCCGTGGCCGCCGCGAGAGCGGAACGCGTGCGCTGCGAGACCGACTCGTCGGAGCGCAGGAGCGTTCCGTCGAGGTCGGTCGCGATCAGCCGGTAGGGGAAGGTCACTTGGCGATCGGCTCCAGCAGCTCCCGGCCGCCCAGGTACGGGCGCAGCACCTCGGGCACCCGCACCGAGCCGTCGGCCAGCTGGTGGTTCTCCAGGATGGCCACGATGGTGCGCGGTACGGCACACAGCGTGCCGTTGAGGGTCGCGAGCGGCTGGACCTTCTTGCCTTCGCGCATCCGCACGGACAGGCGCCGGGCCTGGAAGCCGTCGCAGTTGGAGGCCGAGGTCAGCTCGCGGTACTTGCCCTGGGTCGGGATCCACGCCTCGCAGTCGAACTTGCGCGAGGCGGACGCGCCCAGGTCGCCCGAGGCCACGTCGATGACCTGGAAGGGCAGCTCGAGGCCGGTGAGCCACTGCTTCTCCCAGTCGAGGAGGCGCCGGTGCTCGTTCTCCGCGTCGTCAGGGTGGACGTACGAGAACATCTCGACCTTGTCGAACTGGTGCACGCGGAAGATGCCGCGGGTGTCCTTGCCGTAGGTACCGGCCTCGCGGCGGAAGCACGGCGAGAAGCCGGCGTAGCGCATCGGCAGCTTGTCGGCGTCGAGGATCTCGTCCATGTGGTACGCGGCGAGCGGGACCTCGGAGGTGCCGACCAGGTAGTAGTCGTCCTTCTCCAGGTGGTACACGTTCTCCGCGGCCTGGCCGAGGAAGCCGGTGCCCTCCATGGCGCGCGGGCGGACCAGCGCGGGGGTGAGCATCGGGGTGAAGCCGGCCTCGGTGGCCTGCGCGATCGCCGCGTTGACGAGCGCGAGTTCCAGCAGGGCGCCGACACCCGTCAGGTAGTAGAAGCGCGAGCCCGAGACCTTGGCGCCGCGTTCGACGTCGATGGCGCCGAGCGACTCGCCGAGCTCCAGGTGGTCCTTGGGCTCGAAGCCCTCGGCGCCGAAGTCGCGGATGGTGCCGTGCGTCTCCAGGACGACGAAGTCCTCCTCGCCGCCGACGGGCACGTCGGGGTGGACGAGGTTGCCGAGCTGCGACGTGAGGCGCTTGGTCTCCTCGTCGGCGTCGTTCTGCACGGCCTCGGCGTCCTTGACGTCCGCCTTGAGCTGCTCCGCCTTTTTCAGGAGCTCGGCGCGCTCCTCCGGAGTGGCCTTGGGGATGAGCTTGCCGAGCGACTTCTGCTCGGAACGCAGCTCGTCGAAGCGGACGCCGGACGACCTGCGCCGTTCGTCGGCAGACAGGAGGGCGTCGACGAGGCCGACGTCCTCTCCACGGGCGCGCTGGGACGCGCGCACTCGGTCGGGGTCCTCACGAAGCAGGCGAAGGTCAATCACGCGGCCAAGGCTACCGGTGCGGGGATACGGCCCACGACTCACTATTACCAACCATGTCGAATCATGGCTTACGTTCCGTTATGGGTGAATTGCGGAGTGTGTCAACGAAAAGCGCTTCCGCTCGCCGGGACGAAGCAGGGGCGAGGCGCCGGGTTGACTCGAATCCCTTGCGGCGAGCGGGACTTGGCGCATGGTTGTCCACAGAGATGCACACCCCTCGAAGAGTTATCCACAGGCTGTGCGGAAGATCTGTGGATTTCGAAATTGATCACTCCGAAACCCGGGGATCACGTCGAGGATTCCCGGCGCAAACCCCTCTTTACCCCTACTTTCGAGTGGAAAGAGGTCACCCCAAAGGATTGACTAAGGGAAAACAGTGGACGAAGGGTGACGTGCGCGCGTGTGGACGCAGAAGCATCCCGAGGGCCGATTTGTCGACAGGGTCGCCCTTTGTTGTCGACTTGTCCCCAGGTCGAGAAGCTGACCTGTGGATAACTCCTGTGGATAACTAAAATCTGCAGGTAGGACCGGTTACCGGACCGGTTACCGTGCGCGCCGTCGAGGCGCTAGAAGCGGCCGTCCTGGCATCGGGCGACCCAGTCCGAGGCGGCCATGAACTCCTCGTCCGAGGTGCCGGTGAGGGGTGCCCGCAGGTCTGCGACGTCCTTGTCCGCACGGGGGTACGACCCGAGGAAGCGCACCTCGCGGCAGATCCGCTTCAGTCCCATCAGGGCTTCCGCGACCCGACGGTCGGTGATGTGGCCCTCGGCGTCGATGCAGAAGCAGTAGTTGCCGATGCCCGCGCCCGTGGGCCGGGACTGGAGCAGCATGAGGTTGATGCCGCGGGTGGCGAACTCGCCCAGCAGGTCGCGCAGTCCGCCGGGGTGGTCGTCACGTTGCCACAGCACGACGGACGTCTTGTCGGCGCCGGTCGGCGCGGCGGGCCGGGCCGGGCGGCCGACCAGGACGAACCGGGTCTGCGCGTTCTCCGCGTCGTGGATCTCGGTCTCCAGCGCCTGGAGGCCGTACCGGGCGGCCGCGAACTCTCCGGCGAAGGCCGCGTCGTACTGGCCCTCCTGGACCAGGCGGGCGGCGTCCGCGTTGGAGGCGGCCGACTCCCAGTGGGCGTCGGGGAGGTGTTTCTTCAGCCAGTTGCGCACCTGCGGCTGGGCGGCAGGGTGGGCGGAGACCGTCTTGATGTCCGTGATCTTCGTGCCGGGCCTGACCAGCAGCGCGAAGGTGATCGACAGCAGGACCTCGCGGTAGATCATCAGGGGGGCGCCCGCGACCAGTTCGTCGAGGGTGGTGGTGATGCCGCCCTCGACGGAGTTCTCGATCGGCACGAACGCGGCCTCGGCCTCACCGGCGCGCACCGCGTCCAGCGCGGACTGCACCGACACGTAAGGGATCAGCTCCCGGGTCGCTGTCTCGGGAAGCGTCCGCAACGCGACTTCGGTGAAGGTGCCCTCAGGGCCGAGATACGCATAGCTCGCTGGCATGACCTCACCCTAATGGCCCTTGCGCGGCACGGCGCACATGTCTCACGACTGCCCCTCCGGTGAGTGAAACGGCGTGACCGCAAGCCGTCCGCGGACGTTCGCGCGACCGCTGCGTGCTGCGGTGACCGCCACTAGGACCGCCACTCAGGCGACCCCACCGCCGAGCCCCCACCGCCGAGACCTCACCGAGGCGGCCTCACTGAGGCAACCTCACCGAGAGGCAACCTCCCCCTCACCCCTCCAACAACCCCTGTCCCACGTACTCCCCCTCCGCCGCCCCGCCCGGCACCGCGAACAGGCCGCTCGACTCGTGGCGGATGTACTGGGAGAGCGCGTCACCGCGGTCGAGCTTGCGCTGGACAGGGACGAAGCCGCGCAGCGGGTCGGCCTGCCAGCAGACGAACAGCAGCCCGGCGTCCGGCACTCCGTCCGTGTCGATGCCGTCGTGGAACGAGAAGGGGCGGCGGAGGATCGCGGCGCCCCCGTTCTGGTCGGGCCGGGTGATCCGGGCGTGCGCGTTGATGGGGACCACCAGATCGCCGTTGGCGTCCGTCTTCTCCAGGTCCATCGGGGTCGTCTCGGTGCCCCCGGACAGGGCCGCCCCGTTCGCCTTCCGGCGCCCGATGACGGCCTCCTGCGACCCCAGAGTCAGCTTCTCCCAGTCGTTCAACAGCATCCGAATCCGTCGTACGACGGCGTAGGAGCCGTTCGCCATCCATGACGGGTCCTTCGAAGTGGACGCCGGGACGAAGATCCGCTCGTCGAAGTCGGACTCGCTCGGCTTCGGATTGCGCGTGCCGTCCAGCTGGCCCATGAGGTTGCGGGCCGTCATGGGATGGGCCGTGGCGCCCGGCGTGCGGTTGAAGCCGTTCATCTGCCAGCGGACCTTCGCCGCGCTGCCGGCGTCCTTCTGGACCGCGCGCAGGGCGTGGAAGGCGACCAGGGAGTCGTCGGCGCCGATCTGGACCCAGAGATCGCCATTGCTGCGGGCCTTGTCGATCTGGTCGGAGGAGAAGTCGGGCAACGGGTCGAGGGCGACCGGCCGCTGTTTCTCGAGACCGGTCCGGGAGAAGAAACTGTGTCCGAAGCCGAAGGTCAACGTCAGGGACGACGGTCCCGCGTCCCGGGCGACATCCGTGTCGGTGGACCCCGCGGCCTCCCCCGCCATCAGCCTCCGAGCCGTCTCCGACCAGCGTCGCAGCAGTGCGGCGGCCTCTTTGCGGCCCGCGCCCGCCGCCAGGTCGAAGGCGACGAGGTGGCCGCGGGCCTGGAGGCCCTCGGTGATGCCGGGCTGATGTTTCCCGTGAAACATCACCTCGTCACTGCCCACGGAGGTCAGCGGAGTCGCCCCGGCGGGTGCGGCGGCGTAACCCACGGCGCCGCCGGTCGCACCGAGGACGAGTCCGGTGGCCCCGGCGGTGCCGAGCAGGGTGCGCCGCGAAATGCCTCCGGTTCGCGCGGCGCCGGAGCCGGTGGCCTCGGAGGCACCGGGCTTGGCGGAACCGGCCGCAGAGGAACTGCCCGCAGCGGAACCCGCCGCAGCGGAACCGCCCGCAGCGGAACCGCCCGCAGCGGTGGCTGCCGCAGAGGCGTCTGCCGCAGTGGTGCCTGCCTGGGAGGTGCCGGTGCCTGCCGGGGACGTCCGTCCCTTGGCGGGGGCGCCCCGCTTCGAGGAGGCGCCCTCCTTGGGCGCGCCCCTCTCCCCGGAGTCGCCCTCTCCGGTGCCGGCGACGGGAATGGATTGTTCAGCCATGGTGCGGGTCAGCCGATCTGCGCGTTCTTGGAGACGGTCGTCTGGTCGATGTCGGAGGTGCGCACGGTCACGGCGACCTTCCAGTCGCCCGCCATGGGGATCTGCACACTGCTCGCCGCCCAGTGACCGGTGGTGATGTGGTCGGGGGTGACGGTCAGCGGCCCGATCTTCTTGGCCTCCAGGGTGAGGGCGACCTTGACCTCGGGGATGTCGAAGGCACGGCCGTTGGGCCGCTGGACGTAGACATGCATCTCGTTGCCGCCCACACGCGCGGGGTCGAGGTCGACCGTCACGACGCCCTTGCCGTCCGTGCCGCCGGTGTCGAAGGACATGTCCAGGGTCAGCGCCCCGGAGTCCGATCCGTCCGACGTGGACGAGGAAGAAGAGGAGGCCGCCGTCTTGGCCGCCTTGGCGTCCTCCTCGGTACGGCCGGGCTCGGTCTGCGTCAGCACGGTCGTGACCGCCAGCAGGACGACCGCGACACCCGCCTCGGCGAGCACCGAGCGGCGCAGCCCGAACCGCTGGGGATCGGCGTCCCGCGACCGCTTCTGCCGGGCGGTGTCCACGGCGGCCTGCTGCCGGGCGAGTTGAGCGGCCCGCTTGGAGCCTGCGGCCCCCTTGGAACCGTCACTTCGGGAACCGCCGCCCTTGCCCTTGCCGGTGGCCCCGGAGGCGTTCGCCGAAACCCGCTCCTTCTGCTGCGTCCGCTTCCCGCGCTGCACGGCCACGTCCGCGAGCTGCGCGGTCCATCGCCGTGAGATGAACGCGAGGCCGACGAGCAGTGCCACCAGCCCGATCTTGACGAGCAGCAGCTGTCCGTACCGGGTGTCGGTGAACGCCGACCAGGAGCCGAGCTGCCGCCAGGACTGGTAGACGCCGGTCACGACCACCGCGACCACGCTGCCGAAGGCGACCTGGGAGAACCGTCGTACGGCGGCCGACTCGATGGGGGCGTCCGAGCGGTACAGCGCGACGAGCAGCGCGGTGAGGCCGCCGAGCCAGGTGGCGACGGCCAGCAGGTGAAGGACGTCGACGGGCATCGCGATGCCCGCCTGGAGTCCGACCGAGGCGTGCTCGGCCATCGCCCAGCTTGCCGCGAGGCCGGCCGCGACGACCGTCCCGCCGATGGAGAGGCCGAAGGTGAGGTCCCGCTTCTCGTCCTCGTCGCGCTTGTCGTACGCCCCGAAGAGCACGGAGATGAACAGGGCCGCCGCCGCGAGCAGCAGCAGCCGGGAGACCAGGGCGGCGCCCGCCTTGGTCTGGAGCACGTTCCCGAGCAGGTCCAGGTCGAAGATGTCGCCGACCTTCCCGGAGCCCGTGTAGGAGCCGCGCAGCAGGAGCAGCAGCAGGGTGGCCGAGGTGATGGTGAGCCAGCCGCCGACGACGAGGCGCTGCATGGGCCGTACTCCGGCGCCGCGTCGCCAGCAGGCGAGTACGAAGGCGGCACCGCCGACCAGGACGATGAATCCGGCGTACGACATGTACCGCCCGAAGCCGTACAGCCAGCCGACGATGCCGCCGCCCGCGGTGTCCCCGGAGACGGAGACGGTCGTGGTCGAGGGGGCGCCGACGGAGAAGGTGAAGGCTCCGGCGACGGGATGGCTGTCGGCGGAGACGACCTGGTAGGTGACGGTGTACGTGCCGTCGGGCAGGCCGCTGTGGACCTTCACGCCGTACGTCGTGCCGTCCACCTCGAAGGGTTTGCCCTGCTGGACGGCCTTGCCCTTGGGGTCGAGCACGCGCAGCGAGTTGTCCGACAGGGCGACCTTCTCGGAGAAGGTCAGGGAGATCTGGTCGGGCGCCTTGTCGACCACCACCCCCTGCTCGGGGTCGCTGCCGGTGAGCGCGGCGTGCGCGGAGGCGGGTCCGGCCGTGGTGAGCAGCAGGCCGGCCGTGGCCAGGAGCAGCAGCAACAGGGTCCGGACGCGGGGGGCGATGGTCTGCGTCAAGATGGTCCCTCCCTCAGTGTCCGGTCTTGGGGATGTACGTCGCCGACTTGACCGGCATCTTCACGACGACGGGGTCGGACTCGGCGAAGTGCAGTTCGACGGTGACGGTGTCACCCTGCGTCGGCTTGCGCTTCAGCTTGTCGAACATCAGATGGTTGGCGCCGCTTTTGAACACGAGTTGACCGTGCGCAGGGACGGGCAGGCGGGAAACCTGTTCCATCGCGCCGCCGGTCGTCTCGTGCAGGGTGACGTCGCCGTCGCCGCTGGTGACCGAGGTCAGTTCGTCCTTCGTGCCACCGGAGTTGGAGATGGTGAGGAATCCGGCGGCCATGTCGGCGGAGACGGGCTGCGGGATGTAGGCGCCGGAGACGGAGAGGCGGGAGCCGGACGAGTCGGACGCGTCGGAGGAGTCCGAGCAGCCGGCCAGGACGAGGGCCGCGGCGAGCACCGCGACCGACGCTGTGGTCCTGCTCACGGGTTCTGCCCCTTGATGATCTTCGGCAGGTCCTTGGTGTAGTCGTCGACGGTGGCGTCCTCGCCGTAGAGGACGTACCCCTTGTCGGTCTTCGGGGAGAAGGCGACGACCTGGGTGCCGTGCACCGAGACGGTCTTGCCGGTCTTCTTGTCCTTGTGGGTGGGCTCGATGGAGATGCCGAGGGTGCGGGCGCTCGCCTGGATGGTGGCGAAGTCACCGGTCAGGCCCACGAACTGGGTGTCGATGCCCTTGAGCCACTTGCCGAGTTCGGTGGGGGTGTCGCGGGCCGGGTCGGTGGTGACGAACACGACGGTCAGCTTGTCCTGCTCGGACCTCGGCAGCTGCTTCTTCGCGACGGCGATGTTGTTCATGGTCAGCGGGCAGATGTCGGGGCAGTGGGTGTAGCCGAAGTAGATCAGGGTGGGCCTGCCCTTGGTCGCGGCCCGCAGGTCGTACTTCTCGCCCTTGGTGTCGGTCAGGACCAGGTCCGGCTTCTCGAACGGCTGGTCGAGGACGGTGGCGGCCTTCTCCGAGCCGGCTTCCTCCGAGACCACGGAGACGGGCGAGGAGCTGTCGTCACCGCTGCCGCAGGCGGAGAGGGTCAGGGTGGCGGCGGCGATCAGTGCCGCCGCGGCGAACGTCTTCTTGCGCATATCAAAATGTCCCAGTTATAAGGATTTTGGCGTGCGCCGGGGCCGGACGACCAACCCCGGCGCACGTTCGTGCAACAGGTCAGGCGTCGCTGCGCCGGCGCCCGGCGAGCACTCCGTACGCCACGCCCAGCGCGCCGACGACGATGCCGACCACGCCGAGGACGCGGGCGGTGGTGTCACTGCTGTCGGCGGGGGCGGCCTCGGTGGCCGCGGCGGCGTTCTCGGTCTTGGCGTCGGTCTCCTCGGCGGCCGTGGAGCCGTGGTGGCCGTCCCCGGTGGCCGCGGACAGGGCGAGGACGGGAGCCGGCGTCTCGGGCTCCTCCGCGCCGTCCTCCTGGACCTCGATCCAGCGCACGACCTCCTTGTTGGAGTATGTCTGGATCGCCTTGAAGACCAGTTCGTCGGCGTCCTCGGGCAGGGCGCCGATGGAGACCGGGAACTTCTCGAAGTAGCCGGGCTGGATGCCGTTGGCCGCGCTGGTGGCGGTCCAGGTCACCTTGGTGACGGCTTCGGTGATCTGCTTGCCGTGCAGTTCGAGGGGCTTGGCGAGCTTCGACTTGGTGACCTGGATCTTCCAGCCGGCCATCGGCTCGGGCATGACCGAGGCCAGGGGGTGGTCGGTCGGGAAGGTGACCTCGAGCTTGCTGGTGGAGGCGTTGTCGCGCTCGTTGGGGACCTTGAAGTCCACGACCGCGTAACCGCCCTTGGCCGCGGTGCCCTCGGGCGCCACGCTGACGTGCGCGAACGCGGGCGAGGAGAGGACGACCACGGCGGCGACGGCGACGGCGCCGGTGGCGGCGAGACGAGAAGCCTTCATGAAATGCGCTCCGCTTCGAGAGGGATTCCGGTACTGAGGAGAGGTACGCGCGCAGGGGTGCCCGATCGCTTGAGAAGAGCGGGAAACATCTGCACGCGTGCGTGCCGCACGACGGCGGCTCCTCGAGGCCCTGTGGGATCCCCCGGGTATGCCCGTCGTGTCAGGCAGCGAGAACGAACGCGTCCCCGGCCGGCGGTCCCCGCCTGATCACCGAGTGCTGGAGTGCGGTGGTGGCGCCTGGCTCGGACACCGCCGCCGACGCGGTGCGCGCGACGCGCGGTCCGGCCTCGGGCGCCCCCGGCAGTCCCGCACGCAGGGCGCGCACCAGCGCGAGCGCCCCGCGCAGGGATCGTACGAGCGCCTCTTCCGCGACGGAGTGCGCCGAGCACGTGGACAGTTCGGTGAGCCTGAGCAGCGCCAGGTCCCCGTGCCGCAGCAGCCAGCCGGCCGCGACGGCCGCGAGAACGTGCCCGAGGACCATCGACAGGGAGGGCAGGACCGACAGGGCGGAGGAGCCGGTCATGGCGTCCGCCGAGTGCTCCATGCCCGTCGTACCCGTCGCACCCCTGGCGCTTGTCGCCGCGGGATAGAGCCGCGCGTCGGTGAGCAGCTTGTGGGCCTGCGCCGGGCTGATCGCCGCGGCGGTGGTCCCGCACAGCAGCCGCGCGGCCTGCTGGACCAGCGAGGCGTCGGACACCGGCTGCGCCGTCGTCGCCGAGGAGATCGATGGCGTCGACGTCATCGACGCCGCCGTACCGTGCTGTCCCAGCCCGAAGAGCACATGCAGCACGGTCTGTCCGGCCGCGAGCAGCGTCGCGATGCCCGGCAGTGACCGCTCACGTCCGGCGAGAGGCGCCACGACCAGGAAGGTCGACAGGAATCCCGCACCGAGCGTCCACAGCGGGACGGTGGCGCAGGAGGCCATGGCGTGACCGGCCGCGGCCAGCACGACGCAGACCGCGGCGAACACCGCGGCCCGCAGAACCCGGAGATCCCCTCCGGGGCGTGCGTGGGGGGCAGTCATGGCGGGCTCATCATCGCACTGGGCTTATGGACGCCATACGGCAGGTCCACAAGATGACGTACGAGGCGTACGACCGGAAGGTCACTTCTGGTACGGGCTGTCCCACATACACCGGTGAACTCCGCCCGCGCATCCCCCATATGGGCGGCATCACGTCAAGGATGTGCTTACACCCGGGCATGGGCGGCAATACGTAACGGTATGTCGAGCCGCGTCCAGGAGGCTGGAGCATGAGCATCTGGTGGTCACTCCATCTGAGGCGCGATGCTGCGAGCGTCCCGCTCGCCCGGCGCCTGCTGCTCGGCACCATGGAGACCGCGGGCGTCGATCCGGACGTCTCCTACGACCTCTCCCTCGCCCTCAGTGAGGCCTGCGCCAACGCCGTCGAGCACGGCGGCCGGCAGGACTCCTCGACGGCGTACCGGGTCACCGCCTACCTCGACGGCGAGAAGTGCCGTATCGAAGTCACCGACTCCGGCCCGGGATTCGCCCGCCCCCAGTCCACCGCGCAGTCCCTCCGCCGCGTTTCGGACGAGGCCGAGAACGGCCGCGGCCTGTGTCTCATCCAGGAACTCGCCGACCACGTCCACATCGGCAACAAACCCGGCCGCCGCGGCGCCGTGGTGAGCTTCGACAAGATCCTGAAGTGGAAGAAGGACGCACCGCTGATGGCGGTGTGAGCCGACCTCATGACTCCAGGGGGTCCCGGTCTGCATACTGACCGGTGCCGGTCGCTCTGTCGCCGGACTCAGGGGAACGCCGGGCCGTGGGGGGACTGCCGATGGCGTGGACGGTACGCACCAGGGACGGGCGGCGGCTCTCGGTCGAGGAGCGCGGGCATCCGAAGGGCCGTCCGGTGTTCCTGCTGCACGGCACTCCCGGCAGCCGGCTCGGCCCCGCCCCACGGCCGTCGGTCCTCTACCGCATGGGGATCCGGCTGATCACGTTCGACCGGCCGGGATACGGCGGTTCGGACCGCAGCCTGGGCCGCACGGTCGGCGCCGCGGCCGAGGACGTACGCCTGATCGCCGACGCCCTCGGGATCGGCCGGTTCGGTGTGGTGGGACGTTCCGGCGGTGCCCCGCACGCGCTCGCCTGCGCGGCCCTGATGCCGGAGCGCACCGCCCGGGCCGGTTCCCTGGTCGGGCTCGCCCCTCCGGACGCCGCCGAGCTCGACTGGTTCGACGGCATGACCGCGGCCAATGTCCACGCCTACGTCAACGCGGCCGTGGGCCGCCACCGGCTCACCGCCAGCCTGGGCAGACGCTCGGTGACGATCCGCGCCGACCCGGCGGCCTCCGTCGCCGAGATGCGCAGCGAACTGCCCGAGTCGGACCGCCGGATCGTCGCGGACGCCGGTATCCAGGCCATGCTGGAGCGCAACTTCGCCGAGGGCCTGCGCAGTTCCGCCGACGGCTGGGTGGACGACGTGATGGCGTTCAGCACCGGCTGGGGCTTCGACCTGTCGGGGATCACCGCCCCGGTCCTCCTGTGGCACGGCGAGGAGGACATCTTCGCCCCGGTGGAACACACCCGCTGGCTCGGCCGCAACATCCCCGGGGCCCGCGTCGAGGTCGAACGCGACGCCGCCCACTTCGGCGCGCTGCGTGTGATGACCCGCTTCATCGGCTGGGCCTCACAACACGACGGGTGAGGCCGACGGCAGCGGCGCGGTCCAGCCCCGCCCCGCTCCGTCCCGGCCCCGTCCCGGCCCCGTCCCGCCCGCCCGGTCCGGCTCCGCCCCCCCGCGGTCACACCTGCTGCGGTTCCAGGTCCCGGTCGATCCGGCGCCACGCGGACGCCGCCTCGCTCAGGGGGTGCGTCTCGCCCAGCCGCTGGACCAGTTCGGTCTCCGCTTCGCGGTGGAGTCTGGTGGCCTCCTTGTCCCGGCCCAGCCCGCGCAGCGTGATCGCGAGGTTGGCCATGGCCGCGAGGGTGTCGGGATGGCCGGCCCCGAGGCGTTTGCGCAGGCCGGTCACGGCAAGCCGCTCCCAGTGCTCGGCCTCCTCGAGGCGGCCGAGGTCGGCCAGGGCGTTGGCCAGGCTGGTTCCCACGCTGAGGGTGGCCGGGTGGTCGTTGCCGAGGGCCGTGGCGAGGGCGGTGTGGGCCTGTTCGGCGAGTTCGGCGGCCTTGTGCCGGTCGCCGAGGGCGCGATGGTAGGTCGCCAGGTTGTTGATGCAGAACATCGTGAACGGGTGGTGGGGGCCGAAGGAGTTCCGGTACCCCTCCAGCACCGCCTCGACCTGCCGTACGGCCCGCTGGGCACCCTGCTCGGGATCGGTGGCGAGGTAGTCGGCGGCGAGGTTGAGCCCGCAGGCCAGTTCCTCGGGAATGGAGCGGCCGTACCGGTCGCGGTAGCGGGTGTGGGTCTCCCAGGTCTGCTCACTCAGCCGCAGCGCCTCCGCCTGCCGGCCGGCCTTGCGCAGGGACACCGCGAGGCTCTTGTCGACCCGCAGCACCTCCGGCACGTACGGGTTGAGCACCTGCCCGAAGAGCTCCCGCACCTGGCGCAGGATCTCCACCGACTCGTCGTACTCGCCCAGTTCCCTCAGGTCGCGGGCGTAGTGGCTGCGGGTGGTGAGCGTGTAGGGGTGCAGCGGGCCGTCCAGCGCGGTACGACGGCGCACGGTGTCCTCGTCGAGCCGCCGGGCGGCCTCGCTGTCCCCGGTGAGGCGGTGGTCGATGGCGAGGTTGTTGGCGGAGCGCAGGGTGCGGGAGTGGTCCTCGCCGAAGATCTCACGGAAGCCGTTGTAGTTCCGCTGGTCCAGCTCCAGCGCCTCGTTGAAGCGGCCGAGCGCCCGCAGGTCGGCGGCCACGTTGCCGGAGGTGATGAGCAGGGAGGGGTGGCCCTCGTCGAGGAGCCGGCGCTGCCGGGCCAGGGTGTCCTCGTCCATCTCCCGGGCGGCCTGGTACTCGCCCTGGGAGCGCAGGATGTTCGCCAGCTCGAAACGGAGGTTGAGGATCTGCTCGTCGTTGGAGTCCTGGAACTCGGTGCTCCAGAACTCGTCGAGCTGGGTGCCCAGGGTGCGCGCGAGGTGCAGTTCGCCGCGCTTCCACAGGTAGCGCATGCGGTCCACCATCAGCTGCCGTGGCTCCTCCTCCGCGCACTCGCGGATGTTGGAGGGGACCAGGTGCGGCCAGATCACCTCGAACTCGGGCCACTTGGCGGGGTCGTCCACCGCGTCCTCGGAGGGCCGTATGGCGGCGAGGATGCGGTGCACCTCGTGGACGGTGTCCTCGGCCACGTCCGGGGCCATGCTGTCGCGCACCGCGGCCTGCACCAGCCGGTGCACCTGGATGGAGTTGTCGGTGGAGTCCACCTTGGCCAGGGCGAACCGGTTCAGCGCCTGGGTGACCTTGCCGAGCATGTACCGGGCGCGCAGGTCCTTGTCGTACGGCAGCAGCGCCCTGATCATCGCGTCGCTGCCGACGAGGGCCATCGAGATCGGCTCGGCGGACAGGAAGCTGCACAGTTCGAGGAGCCGGGCCGCCGCCGGGGACTCGTGACGCAGCCGGGTGACGGAGATGTTCCAGGTCGCGCCGACGGAGGACGGGTACTCCACGGCGTTGACGGCGGCCTGGACCGACAGCACCTGGGTGCTCTGCTCGCGCAGCTGCTCGATGTACTCGCCGACGGGTGTGGCCGTCGTCGCCAGCCAGGCCGCCGCGACCTCGACCGCGAGCGGCAGGTCGCCGACCGCGTCGGCCACCAGCGCCGCGTCCTCCTCGCGCAGCCCCGGCACGCGCGCGGTGAGGTGCTCCACGCTCTCCTCCCGGGTGAAGACCTCGACCTCCACGGTCCGGACCCGGGTGGTGGTCGGCTTGGTGCGGGTGGTGACCAGGAGATGGCCGTAGACGTCGTCCGGGATCGGTCCGGTCTGGTCGCTGAAGCGGTTCAGCACCTCGTCCAGGTCCTCGACGTTGTCGAAGACCAGCAGCCAGCGCTTGTACGGGTTCCCGGCCCGCAGTGCCTGGAGGGCGGCCACGGCGGCCTCGGACACGTCGTCGCCGATGCCCGGGGCGAGCCGTCGGCCGAGGTCGGCGAGTTTGGGGGCGACCAGGTCGGGCTGTTCGGCGTCGACCCACCACACCAGGTCGTAGTCGGGCTTGAAGCGGTTGGCGTACTCGCGGGCCAGCTGGGTCTTGCCCACGCCGCCGAGCCCGTGCAGTACCTGAGGCAGGCGTTCCCCGGAGGCGCCGGTGACGAACTGTCGGCGCACCTGTTCGAGGATCGAGGAGCGGCCGGTGAAGAACGGGTAGCGGGGCTGGACGTTGGACACGCTCGTGCTGCTGTTGGGAAAGCGCGCGCCGTGCGGCCGGCCGGCCGGCTGCGAGGTGGGCCGGCCCAGGCCGGTGAGCAGTGCGGTCGCGGCCGTCTCCTCGTCCAGCCGGGCCAGATCGATGGTGCCGCCCCGGCTGGCGTAAGGGATCTGCTGCACGTCCCCGACCCGCAGGGCGACCGGCTGGTGCTTGTTCGTACCTCCCGAGTGCACGGTGGCCTCCCAGGCGGCCCGGGCCGTGCGGGAGCCGAGGAAGGCGGGAGAGACCACGGCGAGCGTCCGCTGCGAGCCGCCGGACAGGGCCTCGCCGCCGACCTCCAGGGTCGTCATCGACCGCAGGTCCTGGGAGGCCACGTCGAAGCGCGCCTCGCGCAGCACCGCCTCCAGCCAGTCCACCCACATCCGGTCCTCGGAGACGTACTGGAGCAGCAGCTTCGAGGGGGGCAGCGGGCGGCGGCGGGTGTAGGCGGAGACGTACTGGTTGCGCTTGATCTCGTTGAGGGGCGGCAGGGAGCTCACCCGGCCGGCGGTGACGACGTGGGTCAGCCGCTCGCAGGCGGTCAGCATGGAACTGGCGACCTTGGGCGGGTCGCCGAACGGGGCGAGGATCTCCTCGTACGCGTAGTACGGACGGTAGGGGATCTCCATCGACCCCCAGTAGGCGGTGAGTTGCTCGGCGTCCATGCCGCTGGGCAGACCGTCGAAGCGTTCGCGCGCCAGGGCTCGTCCCGCGTCGACCTTGTCCTTCTCGCCGTCGTCGATGCGCATGGCGACCGGCAGGATGCGGATGCCCTTCTCGCCGTAGCGCTCCTCGATGTCCTGGGCGACCGTGGCGGCGCCCTCGATGCTCTGGTCGCTGAGCGTGTAGCAGACCACCAGGGTGCTGGGCATCTGCACGGTGCAGATGTCCGCGAGGTCGCTGTGGCCGGTCCGGCTGTCGATCAGCGTGAAGTCGTAGTACTGCTCCATGTCGGAGCGCATCGCGTCGAAGAACTGGCCGCCGCCGTAGCTGCTGTAGAAGCGGTCCCAGTCCATGTTGCCGACGATCGGGTAGTCCCGGTGCCGCATGCCGGCCGACAGGAAGTCCAGGCTGCCGGGCTCCGGGAAGGGCCACTCCAGGGAGATGGCGTGGGGGCGGACACGGGCGTAGCGCCGGTGCCAGTCCGACGCGCGGTCGGGAAGGTCGCGCAGGGCCTCGCGGCGGTAGTCGTCGATCAGGTTGATCAGGCCGGGTGTCTCCCGGAGTAACGAGGGCTTCAGGAACGGGTGGAAGAACCTGTGTAGGCCCGGCGCCTCCAGGTCCCAGTCGACGGCCAGCACGCGGTACCCGTTGGCGGCCAGGATCCAGGCCACGTTGGCGAGCGCCATCGTGCGGCCGGTGCCGCCCTTGTACGAGTAGAAGGTGATCACTGAACCCTTGCGGTTCTCGGTCATGGATCCCAGCCCTCCGCTGTGTCGGCCTTGCTCTTCCCTCGTGCCGTGTGCGCCGGGGCCATGGGCGGGGGTCCGCGCGGATGCCCCGGCGTCGCGCTCAGACGTGGTATCCCAGCCTGGGCAGCCGCGGGGGATCGGTGGGTGGCCCCTTCGGCGGATAGGTCTTCGCATGGGTCTCGTAGTAGTTGACCGCCTGCCGTACGGCCTTCTGGAGTTCGACCTGGAACGCTTCGAGGGTGCGGATGGCGCCGCCCGGCGACCGGTGGCCCGAGCCCACCACCTGCCGTGCGGCCAGTACCCGGTCGGTGAGTTCCTGCAACTGCCGGTCCCGTTCCGGGGGGATCGCGTCGTCCCGGTGCTGGGGGATCATCACGCTGATCCAGGGGCGCTGCTGCTCGGCCAGCTGCGCCATGAGCTCCTTCACGCGCGGGGAGTCCAGAGCCCACCGGTCGAGCAGCAGCAGGGCGGGGGTGCTGGGCGGGCCCAGGGTGAGGAGACGGTCGGGTTCGTTCTCGAAGTCGCTGACGGTGACCCGGTAGTTCATCGCCCTGACGAGGTCGGCGGCGTGCTCCGCGAGGGAGCGGGTCGACACCGGGTGGTACGGGTTCCACTCCAGCGCGGTGTCCCCGTAGTAGTCGGGCGCCCGGCCCGGGGGCAGGTCCGAGCGGGAGCGGGCGATCACCGTGACGTCGAACTCGGGTGGGTGGGCGCCGTCCCCGAAGGCGCTGGGCAGTGACTCGTACTGCCGGTAGAGCTGCCCTTCCCCGAGGTCTATGGCCCGGCTGGCGCGCACGATCCGTTGGGCGAGCCGGTAGACGGCGAGTTCGTACTGGTCCTTGAGATAGCTGAGTTTGGTGAGCCCGTAGAACCCCTCCGCCGCGTAGTCGTCCCCGAAGTCCGCGTGCTGGAACTGCAGGTCCTTGGCCACCTGGGGGAGTTGGGCGAGTTCGACGGGCACCCATAACGCCGGGACGATGGCGCTCTCGCGTGATTCCCCGCGCAGGGTCCGGCGGTAGATCTCCCGCTGCGAGAACGCCCACCACTCGCGGCCGCACTGTTCACTGATGAAGTACCGGGGCGAGTACAGCGGCACGAACACTTGGCAGCGGGCCAGGTTCTCCGACAACTCGTCCGTCCACCGCGTTCCGAGCGCGATCCCCTGGTCCAGGAAGCCGGCGCTGGCGCCCATCGGTAACGACGTCATCTCCAGGATGTGCGCGCACAGGCCGTCGTACAGTTTCTTCACCCACGCGTTGGGGCCGGCGATCTCGGAGTCGTTGCGCGGTGTGTGCGCGTAACTGAGAAAGAAGTACGGCCGCCCACTTCTGGGATCCTCTGCGTCCCCTCGCACCAATACCCCCGATACGCCGCCGACGGAGCTTCAGTGTAGGAACGCGGCCTCATCAGCGGAACGGGGCGGTGAACTCGACTGTTTTCACGCCGTGATGACGAGACGTCAGTCGCGGAGGACGAAGGACATGACGAGGAAGACGGCGGCCAGCAGGGTGAGCGCCGCGCCTGCGCCCAGACCCACTGCCGGATAGAACTTCAGATGGCCGACCGCGTAGCCGAAAATGCCTGCCACGTTGCCGCCGAGGAGCGAACTGAGAACCGCGACCAACGCGTAGTGCTTGCGCTTGCTGCGTGGAACGGGCGGATCCTCCTGCGAGGGACGAGGTCCGGACACGGGCCCTGCGGGTTGCTGGTCCGGGCGGGATGCGGGAGAGGACACGAGAACTCCAGGGCTCGCGCTGCGTGGAGGCGTATATGACACCGAGCGGATCAGCCGTGCCGCCAGGACCGGTCCCCGGCCGGTGCCGCGCGGCCCTTGTGGTGCGCCGCCGTTCTGCGGGCGCTGACCAGCGCGTCGGGGCTGACCGGGTCCGTCAGCCGTGTCGAGACGGTCTCCCCCATGGCCCTCACGAAGCGCTCGCCCAGTGCCGTCAGGGCACCCGAGCCGGCCAGGGTGTCCACCGCCTCGGCGGTCTGTTCGCGCCAGCGGGCGAACCGGACCTCGGCGTCGAACGCCTCGGCACCGTCCGCGGTCCGCCGACGGGCGGCCCAGTAGTCGACGACGGCGATATGCGCGTACGTCCCCTGCAGCAGCCCTTCCAGCGGGCGCGGATCCGGCCGCCAGGGTGCGTAGAACAGCTGCGCGCAGGCGGGGTCGTACAGGTCCGCCAGATCGAGTACGGCGCCGAGCTTGACGTGCTGGAACTCGTGGACCAGCAGACACGCCAGGGTCTCGGGCGTGCCCGGCCGGGCGATGCCGACCGCGCCGAAGGCGTCCCGGGCCGCCGAGCTGATGTCCGCGCCCGCGGAGGCCTCCCGCAACGGGGTGACGACACTCAGGCCCGCGGCGAGTCCGGGCGCGTACGCGGGCAGTTCACGCCGGATCCACTCCCACGCGGCGGCGAGATCGTGGCGCCACTCCTCGGCGGCCGCGGAGGACAACCGCTCCCGCACGGGGTAGCCGTGCGCGTCCCGCCAGGGGTCGGTGTCCTCCAGGGCGACGGCCCAGCCCGGCAGTTCGAACCGGTGCCGCGCCAACCATGCCGGATCCGCCGCCGACTTGGGCCCCACGGCGTGCACGCGCTTCCCGGCCCGGACCGTGAAGCTTCCGTCCGCGCCGCCGATGACCTGCGCCTGCGTCGCTTCGCCCACGACCAGTGCGCCCAGGGTCGGCAGCCGCAGCACCCCGGAGCCGGTCGGTACGGTCACGGTGCCCGCCCGCCCGGCCCGCAGCAGTGCCGCCGCGGCGAGCTCCGCCACCCCGCGCATCGCGATCCGGCCGGCCTCCTCGCCGCCGTGCAGTGCGCGCTGTGCCCAGGGGCGCAGGTAGGGGTGGGCCAGTACCGCGTCCACCGACTCGGGAGCCTCGGCGTCCAGGACCGCGAGGGTTTCCCAGGCCGCCGTTCCGGTCTCGTCGTGCGCGCTCTCACGCCAGACGGCGGCGAGGAGTTCGCGGTTGACGCCGAGTTCGTGCCGGGCCAGCAGGTGCACGGCGTCGGCGCCGCCGAGACCGGAGGCGATCTCGTCGAGGCGCACGTCGTCCAGGGGCAGGTGGGGCGTCGGCATCTGCTGGGCTTCCCTGTCGCGGATCCCGGTGATGAGCTGTTTCAGGTCGGCGCAGTACACGGACGGGTTCATGAACGCGCCGTCCCCGCTTCCGGAGCGGTAGCGGTGCGCGTACAGCCCTCCGCCGCAGGAGCGGACGACCGGACAGGCGCGGCAGGTCCCGCACAGCCCGTCCAGCCCCTGCTGCCGGGCCACGATGCCGGGGTGCACGGCCATCTCGTCCAGGGAGTTGGCGCGTACGTCCATGCCGGTGCCGGGCGCTCCGTCGTACGCGGTCTTCAGCGAGTCCGCCTGTTCGAGAGCGCCGTCGGTCTCGATGACCGCCAGTTCCACCGGGGCAAGACCGAGGGACTCGGTGAGGCTGCTCGCGCCGCGCAGGGTGCGCAGAACGGAGTCGAGAACCCGTACGCCCATGGGCCTGCCCGCGGCGGTCCAGCGGTCGTGGACGGTCAGCAGCCACTCGCCGTACGAGGGGGTGCCGGGTGCGCGGGGCGGTGGGTCGTCCCAGGTGGCGTGGGGGAGCAGGAAGTCGATGCGGGGCGGGGCGAGTTCGGCCAGGGCGTCGTAGACGGTGACCGGGTCGTTGCGCAGGTCGACCGTGCAGAGCAGACCGGCGAACAGATGCCGGTAGCGGGGGCTGTTGAGCAGGGCGATCGCGCGGAGCACCCGGGCATGGCTGCTGCGGCCGTTGCGATAGCGGCGGTGCAGGTCGTTGGCCGCGCGGTCGCCGTCGAGCGAGATGCCGACCTTGATGTCGAACTCCGCGAACAGCTCGCAGAACTTCTCGTCGAGGGTGACGCCGTTGGTGTGGATGCGCAGGTCGAGGGCGCAGACCCCGGCCAGGGCGGTACGTAAGCCCTGCGCCGCCTGACGGAGCCGTTCCCGGCCGGCGAGGAGGGGCTCCCCGCCGTGCAGCACGACGTGAACGGTGTCGAGCCGGTGTGTGCGGGCGTGTTCGGCGATACGCCGGGCGGTGAGGTCCAGCACCTCGCCGGAGACCACCGTCGGCCGGCCTCGCCAGCTCTGGTCCGCGTGTTCGAAGACATAGCAGTGATCACATGCCAGATCGCAGCGGCTGTGCATCTTCAGGACGAACTGGCTCAGTGGGTGCGGCGACGGGTCCATCAGCGCACGGCGCGTTTCCTGCTCGAGGGGGCAGGGATCAGACGGCCGACTGGAACGCCGCGACCGAGACCCGCGCCGGCCCGCGGTCGGAGTCCCCCTGCGGCGACACGACCCGGGTGAGGGCACCGGACCTGAGACCGTCCGCCCGCGCGGCGAGCCGTACCAGCGGGACTCGTTCCCCGGCGGTCCACTGCTTCCCCGGCTCGTCGGCCGAGGCGATGGTGGGCGTGTTCATGGACGAACCTCGATCTTCCGTGTGCCCGCTGGTCTGCGAATGGACAAGGAACGGTCCACGCATGGCGGATATTACGGACATCCGGAGCGTCCCGCGCGCGAACACGCTCATGAGAGTGAACAACCCCGGGGCAGGGGTCGCAGAGCAGATATGAAACCACACGGCGGCCCAACTGCGTTCCCCCCTGCGTGAGTTGCGCATGTCAGCCCCCACCTTCGACTTTGCGGTCTTGAGGGGGATCTGAAGTGGTGACGATGGACCCGGGGTCGTGCTCGTAGGGAACAAGGAAATCCCAACCCGTTACGCCCTCAAGATCTATTTGCGAGGATTTTACCCTATGGAGACGTTTGAGGGGCGGCGGCGCCCGCGCGGAATTCACCCGACCGAGGCACAGCAGCGCGCCCGCCCGCGGCTGTGCCGAAATTCTCAGCCCCCGCACAGGTGCCCTTCCTATGGTCCGGCCATGACGGGAAACCACTGGAACACGCCCCCGAGCGTCCGTCCGAAAGTGCCGGTCCCCCGGCCTCGGCCTCTTCGTAAGGTACGGCCATGAGCAGCCGCGAGGACGAGGCGCTGGCGCTGGCCGCCGTGAACGCGCTCACCGGTCAACTGGCCCTGGCCCCCAAGCCGGGCCTGCCCGATCCGCGCGACCTCGGCGCCCGTGCCACGAGCAAGGACCACTGTTCGCTGCGCTGGTCGGCCAAGGCGCTCGCGCCAGGCCTCACGGCGATGGCCGCCGCCGCCCGCCGCACCGGCGAACCCACCCCCGGGCTCCGTGCGGAACTGGGCGCGATCGGCCGCTGCACCGAGCACTCGGTGGGCCTGGCGGGCGGCGGCCACCGCGGTGCCCTGTGGACCCTCGGACTGCTGGTCGCCGCGGCCGCCCTCGATCCGGGAGCGCGATCGAAGGACGTGACGGCGACCGCCAAGAAGATCGCCGCGCACACCGACAAGCGGGCCCCACGCCGTGCCTCCAGGGGCTCCTCGGTCTCCGCGAAGTACGGCGCCGCGGGCGCCCGGGGCGAGGCGCGGGCCGGATTCCCGCACGTGAGGCGGGCGTTGGACGCCCTGGCGCGAGCCCGCGAGGCGGGCGCCGACGAGGCCGGGGCCCGCCTGGACGCCCTGCTCACCGTGATGTCCAGCCTCCAGGACACCGAACTCCTCTACACCGCGGGCCCCTTGGGCCTGCGCCACGTCCAGGCGGGCGCCCGAGGCGTCCTGGAGTCGGGCGGTACGACGACGGAAGCGGGCCGCGAGGCCCTGCTCACCCTCGACGCCGACCTGCACACACGCGCGTGGAGCCCCCGCGGCAGCGCGGGCCTGCTCGCGGGCGCCCTGTTCGTGGACGCGCTCCCGGCGCCCCGGGCCAACGCTTGACCTGACACGGCCGGGTGGGCGGGATTTCGCGGTCACCGTTCGCTCGGCATCGCCCGGGCCGGGCGTCCGTTCGCGGTCCGCCTGACACGGCCGGCCGGGCGTCGGTTCCGCCGCTGCCCTGCCCGGCGCCAGAACCGACGCGGGCCCTCCGGACACCGTCCGAGGCGTGTCCGGTGCACGGGCGCGGGCCCTGCCGCCGTACGTCCCTCAGTTCGCCGGCGCGGACACGGCCCGCCCGACGGCCGGCTGCGAGGCGCGGCCGGCGGCTCGGCGGGCCGCCGGTCCCATCGCGTACGACGCCACGAGGGTCGCCCCGCCGAGGAGCAGCCACCCCGGCGTGCCCCACTCCACCAGCAGCGTCGTCAGCACCAGCGGCCCCAGGGTCCTGGCCACCGTCACCCCGGTCCCGAAGAACCCCTGGTACTCGCCGACCCGGTCGGCCGGAGCCAGGTCGAAGGAGAGCTGCCAGGACCCCGCCGACTGCCCCATCTCGGCCACCACCTGGAGCACGGCCCCGACGACCAGCGCTCCCACGGCCACCCACGGCGAGGCGCCCGCCGACAGAGCGAACACCGCGCAGGCCGCCAGCATGACCCACCCCGACCGCCGCACCGCGCGCGTGGCCGACGCCAGCCCGGTCACCCCGCGGGCCATCCGTACCTGGAAGAGCATCACGGCCCCGGTGTTGAGGACGAACAGCGCGGAGACCAGCCAGGTCGGCGCCGCGGTCCGCTCGGCGATCCACAGCGGGATCCCCAGGCTCAGCAGGGGCATCCGCAGCAGCAGGACGGTGTTCAGGAGCGTGATCACGGCGTACGGCCGGTCGCGCAGCACACTCGCACCGCGCCGCTTCTCCGAGGACCCCGCGGACGTCGCGGACACCCGAGGTGCCACCGACGGCAGCCTCAGCAACAGCGCCGCGCACACCGCGAAGCTCGCCGCGTCCACCGCGAACACCCCGAGATACGCCGCCCGCGTTCCGGCGTGCAGCGCGAGTCCGCCGAGGCCCGCGCCCACGGCCAGACCGGCGTTCAGCGTCGCCTGGAGGTGGGCCAGCAGCCCGGTCCGCTCCCCGGCGGGGACCAGCCCCGCGAGCAGTGCCTGCCGGGCAGCGGCGAGCCCGGACTGGGCGGAGGCGTAGGCGCAGGCCGCCAGGACGAACGGCACGAAGTCCCGGACCACCAGGAAGGACGCCACCGCCAGCCCCGTGGCCAGCGCCAGCAGCACCGCCGTACCGCGCGCGCCACGCCGGTCCGCGAGCCGCCCGAGCGGCACGCCCACCACCGACCCGACCGCCCAGCCGACGGTCAGCCCGAGCCCCACGCGCGCGGGGTCGAGCCCGACGACGTGCGTGAAGTACAGGGCCGACGTCACGTAGTAGGCGCCGTCCCCGACGGAGTTGCTCAGCTGGGCGAGCGCCAGAACGCGTTGCGGCCCCGCGGGCGGGACGAGTGAGTTCGTCATGCAAACGACACTAGAAGCGCGGTGGACCACTCGACAGACCCAATGGAGGTGCTCAGGACTGGCCCAATTCCAGGACCCGGGCCAGCACCTCCAGCGCCCGCGGATACGCCGCCTCCCGAGGCGTCCCGTACCCCACCACGAGCCCTTGGCGAGAGCCCGCCGTGTGCCAGTGCTCGCCGAGCGCCCCCACGGCGAGACCTTCGGACGCGGCCCGTGCCAGTACCGCCGGCTCGTCCTCGACCTCGACCAGCGCGTGCAGCCCGGCCGCGATCCCCCGCAGCCGCCACCGCGCCCCCAGCCGCTCCACGAGCAGATCCCGGCGCCGCCGGTACCGGAGCCTGCACGCGCGCACGTGACGGTCGTACGCGTGGCTGCGGATCAGCTCGGCGAGGGCGAGCTGCCCGATGGACTCCGTGCTGTGGTCGCTGTGCAGTTTGGCGTCGGCGACGGGCCCGACGAGCTGGGGCGGCAGCACCATCCACCCGAGCCGGAGGGCGGGTCCGAGCGTCTTGGACGCCGTCCCCAGGTAGGCGACCTGCCCCGGCGCCATCCCCTGGAGCGCCCCGACGGGCTGCCGGTCGTAACGGAACTCCCCGTCGTAGTCGTCCTCGACGACCAACGCCCCACGCGCGCGTGCCCAGTCGGTCAGCGCGCGCCGGCGCGAGGGGTGCAGGGTCACGCCGGTCGGGTACTGGTGGGCGGGAGTGACGACCACGGCGTCGGCGGCCTCCAAGCCGTCCGGGCAGGCCCCCAGCTCGTCGACCTGAACCGGCACCACCCGCCCGCCACCGCGCCGTACGACGTCCCGGTGGAAGGGCAGCCCGGGGTCCTCCATGGCGACCGTGCCGCCATCCAGGACCCGGGTGAGCAGAGCGAGTCCCTGTACGGACCCGGAGGTCACCAGGATCCGCTCGGGAGGCGCGACGACCCCGCGGGCCCGCCCGAGATACTCGGAGAGGGCGGTCCGCAGCTCGATACGCCCGAGCGGGTCGCCGTAGTCGTACGCGGAGACCGGCGCGGTGGCCACGGCTCGGCGTACGGCCTTGAGCCAGGCGGCGGCCGGAAAGGTCCCCACGTCCGGACTCCCGGGTCGCAGATCGAAAAGCGGCGCACGCACGCGTGCACCGCTCTCCGGCGATCGGGTCTCAGTGGAGGGCAGCGGAGCGACGACGGTCCCCGATCCCTGCCGGGCGGTCAGATACCCCTCGGCGATCAACTGGTCGTAGGCCGCCTTGACGGTCCCCCGGGAAATCCCGAGCTCCTCGGCAAGCCGCCGGGTCGCAGGCAACTGGGCACCGGGAGCGAGCCGCCCCGCCCGAACGGCGTCGCGCAGGCCTCGCTCAAGCCCGGCACGACGCCCATCGACGGAGTCGGCATCTAGATGCAGGTCCACGGCGACTCCCTAGGGGCGCGGGGCTGTATCAATGTGCGGCTCCGCCGCGTGGGCGCGACCAGCCACGAAGCACCCGCGCCCGAAACTCAACCCTTGAGACCGGCCATCCAGGCTTCGACCTCATCAGACTGCCGAGGCAACCCGGACGACAGATTCCGGTTCCCGTCAGCCGTCACAAGGATGTCGTCCTCGATCCGCACCCCGATGCCCCGGTACTCCTCCGGCACAGTGAGGTCATCGGCCTGGAAGTACAGACCGGGCTCGACGGTCAGCACCATCCCCGCCTCAAGCACCCCGTCCACGTACGACTCCACCCGCGCGGCAGCGCAGTCGTGCACGTCCATCCCGAGCATGTGCCCGGTCCCGTGCAGCGTCCACCGCCGCTGCAGCCCCAGCTCCAGCACCCGCTCCACGGGTCCCTCGACAAGACCCCACTCCACGAGACGCTCCGCCAGCACCCGCTGGGCCGCGTCATGGAAGTCCCGGTACTTGGCGCCCGGCTGCACGGCCGCGATCCCGGCCTCCTGGGCGTCGTACACGGCGTCGTAGATCTTCTTCTGCACAGCGCTGAAGCGGCCGTTGATCGGCAGCGTCCGTGTCACGTCGGCGGTGTAGTACGTGTGCGTCTCGACGCCGGCGTCGAGCAGCAGCAGCTCACCCGACCGCACGGCCCCGTCGTTGCGCACCCAGTGCAGCGTGCACGCGTGCGGTCCCGCCGCGGCGATCGTGCCGTAGCCGACGTCGTTGCCCTCGACGCGCGCGCGGAGGAAGAAGGTGCCCTCGATGTACCGCTCGGAGGTGGCCTCGGCCTTGTCGAGGACCTTCACCACGTCCTCGAACCCGCGAACGGTGGAGTCGACCGCCTTCTGCAGCTCGCCGATCTCGAACTCGTCCTTGACGAGCCGCGCCTCGGACAGGAAGACCCGCAGTTCCTCGTCCCGCTCGCCGGTGACCTTGTCGGTCAGTGCGGCCTCGATGCCGGCGTCGTAGCTCCGCACGACCCGCACCGGACCGGTGGCCTCGCGCAGGGCGTCCGCCAGCTCACGCACATCGGAGACGGGGAGGCCGTACAGCTTCTCGGACTCGGTGAGCGAGTGCCGCCGCCCGACCCACAGCTCGCCCTGCCCGGAGAGCCAGAACTCACCGTTCTCGCGGTCGGAGCGCGGCAGGAGGTAGAGCGTGGCGGTGTGACCGCCGGAGGCAACGGGTTCCAGGACGAGCACGCCGTCCTCAGTCTGGTTGCCGGTGAGGTAGGCGTACTCGACGGACGCCCGGAAGGGGTACTCCGTGTCGTTCGAACGTGTCTTCAGGTTGCCGGACGGGATCACCAGCCGCTCACCCGGGAAGCGGGCGGACAGCGCCGCACGGCGGGCCGCGGTCTCGGCGGCCTGCGCGATCGGCTGCAGGTCGTGCAGCTCCGTGTCGGCCCAGCCGGACTTCATGCTTTCGGCCAGCTCGTCGGACACGCCCGGGTACAGTCCGTTCTTCCGCTTCTTGATCGGCTCTTCGGGCTCGGCTTCCGGGCCCGCTGCGGCAGCAGCGGGTGTCTCGGCCGGATTGAGCTCTTCGGCCACGGTCATCCTCCTAGATACGGCACTGGACCCCGTCCATCGTACGGTCGTACGGAAGGGGGCCCAGGGCCGGAAGAGCTGTTACCACCCACTACTCGAAGTGAGCCGCCAGCAGCACGACGTCCTCCTCGGAGTCCGCCTCGTCCAGCCCGTCCGGCAGTACCGTCCGCAGGATGTGGTCGGCGATGGCGCCGGGGTCGTCGCGCAGCCCCTTCGGCACCCCGGCCGCCGCCGAGTGCAGGCGCGCGAAGGCGCGGTCGGTGGGGTCGCCGGTGCGGTGCAGCAGCCCGTCGGTGTACAGCAGAACCGTCTCTCCGGGTTCGGCGCTCAGCTCCACGCTCGGCGCCTCCCAGCAGGCGAGCATGCCGAGCGGCGCGGACACGGAGGTCTCCACGAACTCGGTGCGCCGCTCGCCGATGAGCAGCGGCGGGCAGTGCCCGGCACCGGCCAGCGTGATCTTGCGCAGCGCGGGCTCGCAGTAGGCGAACAGTGCGGTGGCCGAGCGGGCCGGCTCGGTCAGGCGCAGCAGCAGCTCCAGGTCGGACAGGACCGCGACCGGGTCCTCGCCCTCCATCACGGCGTACGCCCGCAGGGACGCTCTGAGGCGTCCCATCGCGGCGATGGCGCTCGCGCCGCTGCCGGTCACCGAACCCACCGCGAGACCGAGTGCCGCGTCGGGCAGCGGCAGCGCGTCGTACCAGTCGCCGCCGCCGCGCGGGCCGGTCCGATGCCGGGCGGCGAGCCTGACGCCTGCGACACGGGGGAGCCGGGACGGCAGCAGCTCCTCCGCCATCGTCGCCAGGCACGCGCGCGTGCGCTCGACTTCCAGGAGCCGGGCCAGGTGTTCGGTGGCGTACCGGGCGTACAGGCCGACGAGGTGTCGCTGGCGCTCGGCCGGTTCGGCCGGCTCGTCGTAGAGCCACACGGCGGCACCGAGACGGCCGGCGTCGTCGGTGGCCAGGGGGAGCGCGTAACAGGCCCCGTAACCCAGGCGGGCGGCGACCTCGCGGTGGCGCGGGTCCAGGCCCTCCTCGGCGAGCAGGTCGGGCTGGGTGATCTCACCGTCGCCGCCGGGAAGTCCGTCGAGGATCTTCCCGTACGACATGGAACTGCGCGGGACGGTCTCGATGTGCCCGAGGTCGGCTCGTGCGAGGCCCAGGCCCAGGGTGGTGTCGGGTCCCAGTCCGTCGGCGGGTTCGAGGACGACGAGTCCGCGCCGGGCGCCCACGAGGGCGGCTCCCGCGTGCAGCAGTTCCTGCAGGGCCTCGGTCAGTGTGTCCGTGCGCGTGAGGCGTTCGGTGAGTTCGTGCAGGGTCGTGAGGTCGGAGACCCAGCCGGCGAGACGGTCCTGGAGCAGGGCGCCGGGTGCGTTCGGGGAGGGGACCGAAGAGGTGCCCGTGGCGGCTGGCGCGGGCGCGACAGTGTGTGCGGGTGCGGGAACCGTTGAATCGATTCCAGCCACTTTCGGAGGGTGAGGTGCGTTCATGGCGTCCGGCTTTCCGACCGGTGCGTATTGCTCAAAAGCATCGCAAACCCCCATGTCATTCTGCGCCGCTAGCAGTGTCTCCACATGTACACGCACTCGTGAGGGGATGTCCAGCATTGTCCTGCCGGGATTCCTGGTGTCCGTGGGTAATCGGTGGAGCGCGAGCCTATGGGTGAAGTTGGCTCAAAACTGCCTCGGGTTACGGTGTATTGAGGTCGACTGGCCTTGCTCCACAGAGCGTCACAGCGGTCGTGATGGGTACGTACTCGGTAAGGGCCAGGGGTGGTGGACAGCCACCCGGAACCTGGTGACCGGCCCGGGCGTCTTAACCACCGACGACCGAGCCCCATCCTCCCGTGGCGGAGGCGGAGAGAAATACGCGCGACGGCAAAACGCCAGACTTCGCCACCCCCCGCCACGCCCATGCTTTTGATAGACGCAGTATGGGGTTCCCCTTGTCTCGGACAAGGGTGTGATGCGCCAACAGGTACGCACAGTGAAGAGATCGACACATGGTGTGATGTGGTCCTCGGTGTTGCCAGCGGTGCAACGGAAAGGAACGAGCGCTCATGCGCGAGATCCTCGGAAGGCGACGCAGGCTCCTGTCCCAGCGCAGCGACGGAAGGCCTGAATTGATCAGCGCGGCCCTGACCTTCGCCACGGAATGGCAGTGGCCCGTACTCCCGGGTGTGGCACCGGACCCCGAGGGCCGGGCCCGCTGCGGCTGCCCCGACCCGGAATGCACGGTTCCCGGCGCCCACCCCTTCGACCCCGGCCTCCTCGCGGCCACCACCGACGCGCGCATGGTGCGCTGGTGGTGGACCAACCGCCCCGCCGCGCCGATCGTCCTGGCCACCGGTGGCACGGCCCCCTGTGCGGTCAGCCTGCCGCCCCTCCCGGCCTCCCTCGCCCTGGCCGCGCTCGACGCCAAGGGCATCCGCCTGGGCCCGGTGGTCGCCTCGCCGACCCGCTGGGCGATCCTCGTCAAGCCGTACTCCCTGGAGCAGCTGGGCGAACTGCTGTACGCCCAGGACCACGTCCCGGGCTCCCTCCGCTTCCACGGCGAGGGCGGCTACCTCGCCCTGCCCCCGTCCGAGACCGGCCACGGCGACATCGAATGGGAGCGCGCACCGCTCCCCGGATCGGCCTCTCCCTGGCTCCCCGACGTCGAGGCCGTGGTGGACGCCGTGGTCGAGGCCCTCACTCGTACGGGTGTGAGCGCGCCCGAGTTGTAAGGGTGTCGGGCGCGGGCGGAACCGGGCGCCCGCGCCCGGTCGTTATCGTCCGCTTCATGCTGCGCCATTCCGGGGGACGCCCCCAAGAACCCCGACGAGACCCCGGACCGGACTCCGGACGGGACCCCCGACGGATTCGTCTGCTCGCCCTGTCCGGTGTCGTGGTGTGCGCGGTCGCGCTCCCGCTTGCCGTGGCCTCCGCGGGACAGGTGGGCGACGAGGGGCGCGCCGTCGTACGTGATCTCGTGCGTCCTTCCGTACGGCCCTCCGCGCGCGAGGACGAGAAGGCACCCCCCGCGGCGGCGACCGGCTCCCCGCTGCTGCTCGGCCTGGGTCTGGCCACCGCCGCCCGCTGCGGTCCCGAACTGAACTCCCCCGACGGTCTCGAGGCGCAGACCTGTGTGCTCACGCAGGGCGACGAGACCTGGGCGCGCACCTACTACCGCAACGCGACCGGCGCGGCGCTGGACGCCGTGCTCAGCCTCATGGGGCCAGGTGCCCGCTCGGTGCAGATGCACTGTGGGGTCGGCGCCGGAGACGAGCCGGACAGCTGTGAGACACCCCGGCAGCGGACCCGGGGGACGCCGGGCGACTACACGGCGGTCGCGGAGTTCGCCGCCCGGTCGGACGGCGGACCGCTGTTGCTGCGGTCCGGGAGCAACTCCGGGGAAACTACGGGCAGTTGACGGGCGGAGCCGTTGCGTAAAGCGTGCCCGGACACAGAAAGACCCGGTTGCTGGCGACGGGGGATGCACCAGCAACCGGGCTATTGGAACCGTAACAAGAGATCGGCCGTTCGCAAATTCGACCGCGGTGCTGCATGGCTGATTCGGACACCGACTCACCGCTTTTTTGCGGGAGTTGTGCGCGGACCCGGTCGGAGTGTGAAGGAGTGGTGCGACTGACCGGCCGGTCAGCCGCACCGACTCCGTCAACTCAGCGTGACCTGGCGGTTGGTGAGGCCGCCACGGGCGCGGCGCTCCTCGGGAGTCAGCGGAGCGTCCGCGGCCAGCGCGCTCGCGAGCCGCTCGGCGAACTCGGCGGCCGGCTTCTCGACATCCTCCGCGGTGACCCCGCTCGGCAGGTCCCAGACCGGGACGGTGAGGCCGTGAGCACGGAAGGAACCGACGAGCCGGGTGCCCTCGCCGAGACTCGACCTGCCGGCCGCGTGCAGCCGCGCGAGCGCGTCCAGAAGCTGTTCCTCGGGGTGCGGCATGACCCAGCGCAGGTGGTTCTTGTCCGGGGTCTCGCACCAGTAGGCGGCGTCGACACCGGTCAGCCGGACCGTGGGGATGGCCGCGGCGTTGGCCCGCTCCAGGGAGGCGGTCACCTCGGGTGTGGCGTTCTCCGCGTCAGGGACCCAGAACTCGAAGCCCTCGTGCACAACTGGCTCGAACGCGCCTTCGGGATCGAGCAGATCCTGGAGCCGCGGACCGTCGGCGGGGGCGCGGCGGCCCTCCACCGGGGTGCCCGGGGCCGCGGTGAGCGCGCGCTGGAGGGTGTCGGCGAGGTCGCGGCTGATGTCGCCCGACGCCGTGTCGTTCTGCAGGCCGAGCAGTACCGAGCCGTCGTCGCGGCGCAGGGCGGGCCAGGCCATCGGCAGCACCGTGGCCAGCGTGACCGACGGGACGCCCTCGGGGAGGCCGCCCTTGAGGGGCAGCTCGACCGTGGCGGCGGGTACCAGCTCGCGCAGGGCCACCCAGTCGCCCTCGCCCGGCAGCCCCTCGAACGGGCGGTGCACCAGCTCGGTCGCGGCCTGCGCGGCGGCCCGGCCGTGGCAGGCCTTGTAGCGGCGACCGCTTCCGCAGGGGCAGGGTTCGCGGGCGCCGACGACCGGGACCTCGCCCTCGGTGATCTGCGGGCGCTTGGCCTTCGTCTGGGGTCGCTTCTTGGCCATCGTGGCTGTCTCCCGGTTACGGCTCGTCTCGTACGGCGGGAGCCTAGCCGTTCGCGACTTGGCCGACGGGAGCCTGTGGACAACGCCGCACGTTTCAGGGGCGCGGGCTGTCACATGTGCGGTTCCGCCGCGCGGGCACGACAGGCCTCTGCGGGCGGGCCGACCGGCCGCAGCCGCCGGACGGCATCTCCCCGGCGCCCTGGTGGGCGATCAGTGGCGATCCCTGGTGGCGATCAGTCGAGATCGGTGAACGCTTCCGCGAAGTCCAGGCCGGATATCGCGGACACCGACGGAGCCGTGACCCGCGACGCGAAGTCGTCCCGGCGGTGCCCCGCGTCCGGATCGTGAACGTCCGCGTGGACGACCACCCAGACCGTGACCTCGCCGCGGGCGTCGTCCCTCACGCCCCAGTCGTCGGCCAGCGCGGTGATGATGTTGAGCCCGCGTCCGCCGTGCGCGGTGACCGAGGGCGTGGCCGGAGCCGGGCGGGTGGGTCCGCCGCCGTCCGTCACCTCGACCGTGAGCCTGCCGCCCGCCTCCACCCGCCAGGCGGCCCGGACGTCACCGTCCCCGGCCAGGGCGTCGCCCAGCGGCCGGCCGTGTTTGCACGCGTTGCTCAAGAGTTCGGAAAGAATCAGAACGGCGTCGTCGATGACCGATTCCGCCACGCCACCTGTGCGCAGTTGCACGCGCATACGGTGTCTCGCTGCCCCCACGCCCGCAGGGCCATGGGGTACGGCCATGCTCGACGACGCGGGCACCTCCTGTGCCACCACCAACGCCACCCCCGAAACCTCCTTCGCCCCACGCCACGGTGTGGATGCCCCATTGGCCTGTACCGGAAACCGGCCAGTCACGTTCCGCCGACGCATTCGTCACGGTCGAACACACACCGAACGCGCCGGGGCACACCCTGTGACGGAGGGGACGTCAGCGGCCCAGGCGGTCGAGCACCGCGCGCGGGCGGTTGGTGATGATGGCGTCCACGCCCAGGTCCACGCAGAGGTCCACGTCCTCGGGCTCGTTCACGGTCCACACGTGCACCTGGTGGCCCGCCTTCTTCAGGCGCTCGATGTAGCCGGGGTGGTTGCGCACGATCCGGATCGAGGGCCCGGCGATCCGCACCCCCGCGGGCAGCCGGCCGTCCCGCAGCCGGGGCGAGACGAACTGGAGCAGATAGACCGTCGGCAGCGTCGGCGAGGCGGCACGCACGCGATGCAGCGAACGGGCCGAGAAACTCATGACCCTGATCGGCGACTCGGCGGCCGAGGCGGGGGCGTCGAGGCCGAACCGCTTCAGTAGCACCAGCAGCCGTTCCTCGACCTGGCCCGCCCAGCGCGTCGGGTGCTTGGTCTCGATGGCCAGCTCCACGCGTCGCCCCGCGTCGGCGACGAGTTCGAGCAGCCGCTCCAGGGTGAGGACCGAGGTGTCCTGCCGGTCCTCGGGCCGGTACACCCAGTCCGGCTCCTCGTCGCGGGTGCGCCACAGCTCCCGGACTCTGCGGGAGCTGAAGTCCAGGGCGGCGAGGTCGGCGAGTTCCAGGGCGGAGACCGCTCCGCGGCCGTTGGACGTACGGTTGACCCGCCGGTCGTGGACGCAGACGAGATGGCCGTCCGCCGTGAGACGTACATCGCATTCGAGGGCGTCCGCACCGTCCTCGATGGCTTTCCGGTACGCGGCCAGGGTGTGCTCGGGGGCGTCTTCCGAGGCTCCGCGGTGGGCGACGACCTGAGTCAGCTGCTGTCGTGCGTGGGTCACCGCGTCATGGTGCCACCGCAAGGGGGTACGCGTGCGAACGGAGGCATATGGATTGCGCCTCTTTTGTCTTGCATGGCCTATATAAAGAACGGCCGTGGACCCACAGGGACCGCTTATGGTGCCCTGACGGCCCATGGGAAAAGCTGACGGCATACAAAAGGACATGCACAGCTGACGCACGCCGGACACCGAGCGGCACTGGCCGAGCGTGACCGTGTGCGACCCGACAACGACAGCCGTGGACCGAGGAGAGAAGCTGTGAGCACCGAGAACGAGGGCACCCCGGTACCCCCGGCCCCGTCCGCACCCCCTGTGCCGGTGGACGCTCCCGCGGCTTCGGCGCCCCAGGCCTCCGACGCGGGCGCCCCCACCAGCCCCATCCCGCCGGTACCGCCGAACACCGCGGGCGACGCCCAGGCACCGGAACTCGTCCACGCCGGACAGGCTCCGGCGTACGCCTCGGGGGAGGGCGCTGCCGGCGCCCCCCAGCACCACGGCCCCGAGGGCTCCTGGCCGCCGCCGCAGGCCCCGGTCACGCCGTCGTACGCCGACGCGGGTGCCGGTGGCGCGGGAGGTGCCTGGGGCGCGGCCTACCAGCAGCCCGCCCCGAAGCCGAAGGGCCGCGGTGGCCTCGTCGCCGCGATCCTGGTGGCCGCGCTGGTCGCCGGCGGCCTCGGCGGCGGTCTCGGGTACACCCTGGCCAAGAACCACGACGACGGCTCCTCGACCACCCTCTCCGCCTCCGACAGCGGCGGCAGCGTCAAGCGGGACGCCGGCACCGTCGCGGGCGTGGCACAGAAGGCCCTGCCCAGCACGGTGACCATCGAGGCCGAGTCCACCAGCGGTGAGGGCGGCACCGGCACCGGGTTCGTCTTCGACACCCAGGGCCACATCGTCACCAACAACCATGTGGTGGCCGACGCGGTCGACGGCGGCAAGCTCACCGCGACCTTCCCGAGCGGCAAGAAGTACGACGCCGAGGTGGTGGGCCACGCACAGGGCTACGACGTGGCGGTGATCAAGCTCAAGAACGCGCCGAGCGACCTCAAGCCGCTCACCCTGGGCAACTCCGACCAGGTGGCGGTCGGCGACTCCACGATCGCGATCGGCGCCCCCTTCGGTCTCTCCAACACCGTCACGACGGGCATCATCAGCGCGAAGAACCGCCCGGTCGCCTCCAGCGACGGCAGCGGCTCGAACGCCTCGTACATGAGCGCCCTGCAGACCGACGCCTCGATCAACCCGGGCAACTCGGGCGGCCCGCTGCTGGACGCCCAGGGCAACGTGATCGGCATCAACTCCGCGATCCAGTCCAGCAGCAGCGGTGGCCTCGGCGGCACCAGCCAGTCCGGCTCGATCGGCCTCGGCTTCGCCATCCCGATCAACCAGGCCAAGTACGTCGCCCAGCAGCTGATCGCGACCGGCAAGCCCGTCTACGCCAAGATCGGCGCATCCGTCTCCCTGGACGACTCCTCGGGCGGCGCGAAGATCACCACCGAGGGCGCCGGCGGCTCCGCCTCGGTCGAGTCGGGCGGCCCCGCGGCCAAGGCCGGCCTCAAGCCCGGCGACGTCATCACCAAGCTCGACGACTCGGTCATCGACTCCGGCCCCACCCTGATCGGCGAGATCTGGACCCACAAGCCCGGCGACAAGGTCAAGATCACCTACGAACGGGACGGCAAGACCCACACGGTCGACCTCACCCTCGGCTCCCGCACGGGCGACAGCTGACCGCCGGCACGCCCTGACCCGTTACTCTGTTCCCCGCGCCGTCCTCACCGACGGCGCGGGGTGGGTTGCCCGAGCGGCCTAAGGGAACGGTCTTGAAAAACGTGAGGACGTGAAAGCGTCCCCACAGGCTCGAATGCAACTGCATCCGCAGGTCACAGACGTGCTGGTCAAAAGGGGTGTCTCTCGCTGAGAGGCGCCCCTTCGGTTTGAGGCTGTCTCACCTTGATCCGGCATCGTCGCGGTGTGGATCAGTACGGGTGGACCGGGTGTGGACCAAGGTGCGGCTGAAATGAGAGGCGTACCTGCTGGTTTGCGACCTTCTGCGGTTCGGAGCGTGGACCATCCTCAGGACAGCGCCAAGACGGTCTTCGGCCAGCCGAGCTTTGCCACTTGTGGTCTCTTGTGGGCCCGCTACGGCGCGACGCGGTATGCCATGCGGTCCAGGATCGCGAGCGCCTGCTGATAGTGCTCAGTGTGCTCATCGGGGTTGTTCTGCTCCGACAGCAGCCTTTGGAGGTGACCCTCACAGAAGCGGTCGGGCTCGCGTGTAACTCGCCGTAGCAACAACTCAAGGCGGGCCTCCTCGGTTTCGCCCACCCTGACATCGGCTGCCACGTACATGCGGCGCTCCGCGAAGGCCAACATCGTAGGACCGACCAACAACAGCAAGTCCTCGCGCATCTTCCTTGCGTTGCGCTTCGCCAAATCTGTCAGGCCATGCAGTGCAGTCTCGGCCAGTGCCTCTTGCCCGTCTAGGGCGGCGAACTCCAGTGGGTAACCGTGCTGTTCGGCAAGGCAACGGTCGTACTGATATTCCAGCTCCTGCCTGTAGGAGCGCAGGATTCCGTGCAGCTGCCGTTCGGCGGCGTAGCGGGCCTTCGCGACTTCTCCCAGACGCTGGGTAGCTGGCACGAATACCACACTGCCGACACTGCCGGCCACGAGTGCTAGAAGCGCGTTCACGATCCAGTTCATAGCGAGGCAGGGTACTCGTGCTGAAGGCACCTGGTTGCTCCCTGGCTCTGAATTGCGCGGAACCCAAGGCAAGACGATAATTGAATGCGTCACCGCCTCTCTGGCCTGGGCCAAAAATGGCGCCAGTTGCCTAGAAATCCATGCCGCCTACCTCTTTGTGGCGACGGGTCGCTCGATTTATTTCTTCGTGCGCTCATGATTGCACGGGGCGCAGATAGGAGTTGCCATTGGATCGGCCATCTTGCATTGCCTAATCCGTAGCCGCGCTGAGCGGGTGATACGGAGTGCATTTTTGCCAAATTTCGCGACTATATCTTCCGCGTTCATGTGAAAAAGTGCAGGATGTAGCGCCGTGATGGGCGTCTGGATGGTAGGAGCTAGATGTGGATGCGAGGACGATAGTCGAGATAATTGTCCTGGTAATCGTTGGGACGCTGATTTTTCTGTACCTCCTGCTAGTGCCGATAGCTGCGCTAGTCGGAGGGAGGAGTCTCAAGAATCTTTCTGATGAGAAGGATAAACTTGAGGCACGAAATGCGGTTAGGCAGACGCTGATTCAAGCGGCTGGAGGTCTCCTTCTTGCCGGGACCCTAGCAGCCAGCGCTATCGCAGCTAAGCAGGCTTATGAGAATCTCGATGCGCAACGTGATGCGCAAATAACCGATCGCTATGCTAAGGCTGTGGATCAGCTCGGTAACAAGGATCCATCCGTGCGCGCCGCTGCTATGTTCGCCCTGGCGCGCGTGTCTCAAGATTCAGAGCGCGATCGCGATACCATAATTCAGGCAATCTCGGCGTTTGCGCGCAGTAATAGTCCCCGCCCGGTGTCCCAGGAGGAGATGAAACGGCAGAGGGGAGATAGGCCTCGTGCGGACATCCTTGCCGCGATGATCGCCTTGGGAAGGATAAATCTACAAGGAGAGGCCCGCAGGCTTAGGCTCGACGAGGTCTATCTGGTGAATGCCAATCTGCGAGCCATTCAGCTACCGAAAGCCCTATTCCATCGGGCAAACTTGGCTGGCTTGGATGCCAGTGGCTCCAGTACTAATTTGCGTAACGTTGACTTTAGTGAGGCGATACTCACTTGTGCCAATCTAAGCTGGGCGGATATTTCCAGTAATAGTCTCAAGGATGGCGGCTCTGTCAATAGAACTAACCTGCGATACGCCATTCTTACGGGGGCTAATTTGCAAAACGCGAAACTTCAGGGCGCGCTGATGAGGGGTGCGAGGCTGGACTATGCCAATTTGAGGGGAGCTGACCTTTCTGATGTGAAAGGTCTGAAGGCGAGTCAGCTTGAGAAAGCATTCATTGATGACAAAACCAAGCTCCCCGAATCGATAGGTGAAGTGACGCCCTATGATGGCGGCGGTTATAAATGCTGGAAGATTTAGATCTTGACTGGGACGTAATCTGATCCAGAGTGGTGAATGTTAGTTTTACGCGCCGTTCAGAGCCTGCTCGATCTGCTGGTTGGCGCGCTGCTGGTTGCGGTGGATGGCCTTGGCATAGAACCGGAACAGGACCGCGATGCTGTGTCCTGCCCGGCGAGCGACTTCCGCCGGAGAGACACCCGACTCCAGCCAGAGGGAGACGCCAGCGTGACGGAGGGAGTACGGCACGTCAGCCAGCGGCGAGGACGCATCGGACCCCACAAGCACTGCAAACCGGGCGGCCTTCCACAACGCCCCGTACTCCTTGGACAGAAGGTGACCGCCCTGGGCGGCACGGAATAGCCGTCCGTCTTCAGTAGTACCGAACTCCTTGATGTGCTCGCGAATCAGACGCACGAGGACCGGGGGAATTGGGACGGTCCGTGTTGCCTTTCGGGCCCGCTTCTTCAAGCCACGCCTATCGAACGACTCGCCTGTGTCGGTCCACCCTGAGCCGACTCGCGGCATGCTCGTGGAGAGCAGAACTTCCCCCCAGCCTTCGGTGGGAAGGCTGAAGTCGGCCTCGCGGAGACCGGCCGCTTCACCAGGACGGTTGGCTGCATAGTAGAGACAGCCGAAGAACGCCATCAGGTGCCGGCCGCGTTCGCCCTGCTCGCCGACCGCATCGATCAGTGCCTTCGCCAGCTTGGGACCAGGGACAAACCTGAAGTCGATCTCGTCGTCCGTCTCGGGCGGGAGCCAGTCGACCTTGTCGAGCGGTAGCGTCGTCAGCAACTCCTTCTCCACCGCGTACCGGAGACAGTTGCTGAAGACCGTTCGCTTGCGGTTCACCGTGTTCTCGGCAGCGGCCGTGCCGTCCTGCTTCAGCTTCAGCGCGTCGAGCGCCGTACGGACCACGGAGGGCGTGTTGAGTTCGTTGATGTCCACGGACTTCCGGCCGATCCAGTCCAGCGCGGCCACGATGTCGGCAGGAGGCTCTTCGACGTCGAGACGGGGCCTCAGCGTGCCGTCATCGCCGAGGACGAACCGGTAGACCCACGAATAGAGAGCGATCCGGAGCACCTTCGGAGCTGGGGCCCCACGGTTGTCCTTGACCAGCTTCGGCGTGATGGTGGCCAGCGTGTCAGCGATGCTCGCGCGGTGCTTGGCCGAGGCGCCGGGCCACTTCATCTCGGCGTACGCGCGGGTGTGGGCGTACCAGGTGGAGGAGTTGAGCGCCTGGACCTCCGAGGCGGGCAGGCCGGTTTCCGTGTCGAACTGCTCGCGATTGCGCAGGGCGGTCAGCAGTTCCGAGCGTCGCCCGTCGGCCTGAGCCTTGATCTTGTAGCTCTTGGAGAAGGGGCGGGGACCGACGCGCCAACGGAGTTGGTGTGCCGCCGCGCGGTTGGGCCGTTTCCGGATGCCCCAGATCTGGACGTCGTAGGTCAGCATGCTTCCTGCACCTCGCAACCGTCGAACCAGGCGTCGAGGTCGGCCCGGCGTATTCGTATCTGGCCGTTGGGGAGCTTCAGGTGTTTCGGCGCCTGGCCGCGAGCACGCATTCGGTAGAAGGCGGCGCGAGAGACCCGGATCTCGGCGAGAGCTTCGACCAGCGTCAGCGTTCGCTTTTCGGCGGTGGTCGGAGTGGTCACAGCCAGGGGGCTCCTTCGGACTTGAGGCGTTCGGAAAGGGTTCTGTCGTGGCGGACCTGGGCAGCGAGGAGTTCTTCGCCGGGGCTGTAGCCGCTGCTGAGGTACGTCCAGGAAGAGGCGGTGACGAGGGTGGTGTTCTCGTCGTCGATGGGGAGGCCGGCCCGGATGCGGGCGGCTTCGGCTTGAGCCGTGCGCCAGGCACGGCGTACGTCGCGGAGGGCGCCGAGGGTGGTCGAGTAGGCGCGTGACTTGCTGGAGAAGTGGCCGCGGAAGCCGAGCATGTGGGCCCACTTCCAGAGCTTGAGGTGGGCGAACTCGGGGAGGTGGCCGAGGGCCCAGGCGGTGCGGATCATCTGGCGGGAGTGCTGCTGGACGGGCAGATCCGTGAGGGGTTCGGCTTGGCCGGTGCCGTCGCAGTCGGCGCACAAGTCGCGGAAGGCGTCCGGGCCGCGCACGTAGCCGCGTCCGGCGCAGGGGCGGCATACGAGGGTGCGGTCCACCGTGCCTGCGCCCTCGGCGTTCTTCGTGGCGTACTTGGCGACGTATCCGGCGACCTTGGCGTCTGTGAGTTCGCCGTCTCCCAGGGCGGAGATCTGGTCCACCTTGAAGCGGTCGCCCCACCGGATGACGCGTTCGCCGACCGCGTCCGACTCGACCGTGAGCCGGGCCCGCTCGACCGCCAGGCCGACAGCGACCCGGAGGGCGTCGAAGGTCGCCCAGGCCGGGGGCGAGGTGGTGTGGCCGTCGGGACCGTCGAAGCGGACGACCGCATGGAAGTGGACGAGGCCGCGTTGCTGGTATTCGGCGACCTTGGCGAAGGAGACGCGGAGAGCCGTGTTGAGTGCCTTCTGCGTCATGCCGAGGTGCTCGGCGAGGGCGCGGCGCAGGTAGGTGGTGAAGCGTGCCCACAGGGCCCCGGCATGAGCGTTCCACAGCACGGCTCCGGCGTAGTCGTAGCTTGTTGGACGGAGTGGGGTGCCGAGTTCGGGAGCGTCTTGGGGGTGGCTTTCGCCGCACGCGCAGGGGCGGGGCTTGCCCGCGTCGGTCGTCGGGCGGTTGTGGACGGGTCCGAAGGACGGGGCGGTGAGGGTGACGAATGCACGGGGGTGGTCGCGGACGGCTTCGGCGACGTTCTTGCCCCCGGACAGTCCGGCCTTGATCAGGTGGTAGGTGTCGGCGGCGTAGAGGCGGGAGCAGGCGGGGCAGCGGGAGGCGCGGCGGTTGCCGCAGGTGGTGAGGAGGCGCCCGGAGGGTTCGTCCTCGGAGCGGTAGGAGCGGACGACTTGCTGGGTGGTCTGGTCGGTGGTGAGCGTCCAGCCGTGCAGGTTGACGGGGCTGGTGCAGCCGCGAAGGTCGCGGACCTGTTCGGTGACTCGGTCGAAGTCGTCCGTGTTGGCCAGTTCGACCAGGTCCCGCAGGCCGGGGCTGATGACGTGGCGCAGGTCGAGGGGGCGGCGCATGAGTGGCGGGGAGTCCTTTCTGGCACGAAGGTGGGCCTGCGGGCAGCAGCGATTCAGTGCGCTCGGGCTGCTGCCCGCAGGCATGGCAGGTCGGGCCCAGGGGCGGGCGGCAGTGGGAAGTGCCGGAGAGGCCGGCGGAGGGGTGCAGCCGCTACAGAGCGGCGTGCAGCGCGGAGGCCATGGGCAGGCCGATCCCGAGTCGCGTCTTGAGCTGTGCTGCCGTGATCGGTTCGCCGTGCTCGGTGCGGTGGGACGTCGCGATGGAGCGTGCTTCGGGAGCAGCGGCTCAGGAACCTTGGCTGCGGGCGAAGCGGGAGCCGGGGCGATCTGAGGAGTGACCGCGGCCGGGGCCGGAACGATGAGCGGCGCCGCAGGGCGGGAGGTATCAGAAGCCGTCTCAGGCTCCGACTCGGTCGCGCACAGCGGCGGAGTCGGTACGGCGGGGCGCGCAACGGTGTGGAAGGCGCGCAGGAGTTGCGGGCCGACAGAGCCCCAGCCGAGGAGGAGCAGCGGGGCCACCGCGTCGACGGCGGCGCGGCCGTAGTGTCCGGCGACGACCGGTTCGGCGACGTTGAGGGCGAGGGTCAGCAGTCCGGAGAAGTGCATGAGGCGTGTGGCGGCCGTCATCTGCTCGGCAGGGAGGCCGTGCAGGGCGAGGTAGCGGAGCGCGATCAGGAGGCCGACCACGGACAGGTCCACTATCGGGGCGATGAGCGGTGCGATCGGGCCAGGGACGCCGAGGCGCAGGGCGAGGGACCAGACGTTGCCGAAGGAGAAGACGAATGCCAGCGCGGCAATGACGATCATGACGGCGGTGATGGTGCGCTGAGTGATCCGGTCCTCTGTCATTGTTTTCACCTCCTCTCTCGGGTGTCGGACGTACGAGCGCGGTTGTTCAGGTTGCTCAGGCGTCGAGCTTGGTGAGGTCCACGTCCGTCATGCGAGGGCCGAGGAAGGTTTCGAGGAGGGCGTACGGGTCAGCGGTTAGGTCGGCCGTCTGTTCGGCGACGCGCGCCGCTTCCGCGTCGGGCACGTAGGGCGTACGGATGCGGGTGAAGCCGGGTTGCGACTGGTGGTTCATCGATGCGACGCCGACGTAGGTGGGGTCCTGGAGGTTGATCGGGTTGGCGTCCGGCCATTCCCGGATCTCGTCGCCGAGCGCGGCCACGGCGGCTTCGGCGGTCTTCTGGGCGAAGCTCAGGCCCACGGGACACACGTCGCGGATGAAGGTGGGGATCGCGTCGCCGGTGGACTTCTGAGTGGTGAGGATGATGAGCAGGCCCACGGACCGGCCCTTCTTCACCAGGTCTTCCACGAGGCGGGCGTTCTCGGCGGCGAGCGCGGCCAGCTTCTTCGTCTGCTGGTCGCTGCCCTTGTGGTCGCGGAAGTAGGTGTGCGCTTCGTCGACGATCAGTACGACCAGGGGCCAGTTCTCGGAAGGGCCGACGTCCCACATGGACTTCACGCCGAGCACTTGGCGCACCGACGCCGACCGGGCGCGGCGGAGCTCCACCAGGTGCCGGAACAGCTTGTTGGCCTCTTCCAGGTCATCCCCCACGAAGGCGAACATGCGCTGTACCCAGTCCGCGTAGTCGCCTTCATAGGCGGCAGAGACCTTGCCGTCCGCGCAGGCGAACTGCACTGCGGGCGAGGGTGCCCAGTCGGAGAGGAGCCGGTTGATCAGGCTGGTCTTGCCGAAGCCGGGAAGGCCGGCCACGGTCACACCGGGCACCTGTGTGAGGTTCACGGACACGGGCTGTGCGTACTCGTCCAAGCCCAGATCCCACTGGGCTGTCTCCTCGGGTGGCTCACCCGTGGGGTGGTGCTCGGTGGGGAACTTCAGTGGGTCCAGTCGCACACCCCTGATGAGGACCTGCCCAGGCTGGTCCTGGGTGACTGCCACGCGCGTACACCGCCAGGCGTCGGCCAGATGCGGGCCCGCCTTTTGAAATTGCTGGAGCCCTACGCCAGGCAGGCACTGCGCCCGCGCGATCACTCCATACGCGTCGTGCTTCACCTTCAGGGCGGGGATGAGGACGCGTGGCTTGATCGGCTTGCCGTTCGTGTTCGCCAGTGACGCCAGCGCGGTCGGTGTCTTGTCCGTGGCCGACAGCTTGAGCATCGGTGCGAGCCGCTTCCAGCCCCACCGCACGCGTATGGCCTGCCGTATGGACTGCCGGGTCATGGCATCGGCGCGCACGAAGCGGACCACCCACCAGACTGCCCAGCCGACGAGCACGGTGAGCACCAGGGCGACGACGAGCGGGACCTGACCGAAGATCCCTTGCGCCGGTGCGTTCGGATCCTTCATGTGTTGCTCTCCAGTGGGTTGTAGAGGAAGGCCGCGAGGGCCGATTCGAGGGCCGCCCGATCCGCCGACGTGTCGAGGCGGGGGAAGCCGTAGGCGACGAGCACGGCCGCCACCGAGGTCACGAGCGATTCGGTGAACCGGGCATCCGGTCCGGCGTGAGACAGCGGGTAGCTGCGCTCAGCGCCGGACCGGAGATCGGTGTTGCTCACGCCGCCTCAGAGGCCGGGGCCACCAGGTCAAGCCGACCCGCGCGGTAGGCGATGCCGTCCGAGAGCGAGCCGTTGAAGATGCGCGCCCACGGAGTGGCGAACAGCTCCACCGGCATGACCGGGACACCCGGCCGGAGGCCGTTGGGGAGACCGGTTTCCGGGACGGTGATCTTCAGGGCCTCGGCACGGTCCTCTTCCATGAAGAAGAGGGTGATCGTGTAGAGCTTCGCGCCGGTCTCACGGTCGGTGGCGAACTGCGTCTTCTCCTGGTCCGCGTACTTCGGCACCGGCAGGGTGCCGACCATGAACGAAGCAGTGGGGAGCAGGCCAACACGGATGCGTGCCATGGGAGTTGATTCCTCTCGGTTGCGCTCCACCAGGTCGGTGGAGCGTGATCTCCATTGAACATAGCAGACCTAGCAGAGTCAAGTGAATCGGGTGAGCTAGATGTCAACTGACATAGGCCACCTATGTCAGTGGGGTGTGCTAGGGGTGCTAAGAATCGCTACTCTTGGGCCATGAGCCCCGCGCCAGAGAGCAAGCAGGACCGTCGGCCGCCGTACCAGCACGCTGCCGACGAGATTCGGCGCGACATCTTGCAGGGGCGGATCAAGCCGGGCGAGCAGATGCCGTCCATCCGCGAACTGCAGGACCGCTTCGGTGTGGCCAACATGACCGCCAGGTCCGCGCTCAACGTGCTGCGCGACGAGGGCTTGATCTACACGATCCACGGGCGGGGCAGCTTCGTCGCCGACCACAGCGCCGGCGGGGAGCTCTCGGCCAACTACAACGCTCCAGCCTGGTATTTGGCGAACAAGAGTGAGAGTCCCGGCCAGGCAAGCCAGGGAGAGGGAGAGCCCGACGACGTCGAAGCCGCCGGGACCACCCTTGCCGAGGTACTCACCGCACTACGTGACGAGATCCGTGTTCTCAGCGCCGATCATCAGGAACTTCGGCGTGAGGTCGAGGAGCTGAAGGCAGCTCAGCAGCCGAAGCCGTAGTCCTGAACCGGACCACTTCCTCTCGCAACTCCCTGGTCTCCTTGGTGAGGCGGGCGACCATGGCCCGCATCTCCTCGATCAGTGCGACTACCTGATCCGTGTCCCCGGCCTGAATGCTGGTCGACCCCATTTCGTTGTCCGGTATGCGCTTGGTCATCGCTTCCCGCCTGCCGCGGTGCCGTCGTTCCGTGCCGCACTTGCTCGAACCGTCGGGGCTTGCCCACGGCATCCGTGTCTCTCCCAGGTTGATCGACTACTGGCCTGCGGTGCTGTTCAGAGTTTCTTTACTGGATCAAGGCGGCCCGCCTGCGGCGGCCCGCGCGCGCTGGCGGCCAGGGGCCGCCGCTGCTCCTTGTCTCCGCCACCGCTCCGGCGGCCCCACCCGCTCAGCGCGCAGCCCGACCAAGGCGGACAACCAGAGCGGGAAGCAACTCGACGACTCCGAGCACCAGGAGCAGACCGGCCCAGGCCAAGCCTGGCCATGCCGCCCGAACAGCCACGTTCCACAGCCCAGCGACCAACAAGCCGCAGGCGGAGCACAGGAGCCAGGCTGCTTCGTCGACGACGCGCAGGCGAGGACGGAGCGGAGCGCCGTGACGCATGGTGGAAGCGTGGCTGAGGTGGGCGGGGGGTTGCTGGAAACACACGTGGCGGGTGTTCGTTCGGCGCACCCGTCGTCGTGGCTGACTTTCGGTGTCTCAGGTCAGAGCCCTCTCTAACTCGACATCGCAGCACCGGGGTTGCGGGAGCACCCGAATCAAGGCATGCCAACCGCCCCGGTACCATCGGCACCGGGGTCCTGATCAGGGCTTCCGCGACCGGACCACCCGGAATGCTGTCGAGGCTGAGGGGTGGTCCGGTCTTTGGTTCTTGGTCTTTGCTGTATGAGCTGTGTTGGGTGGGCGGATCTCAGAGGGAGTTCAAGGCCTTGCCCACCTCGAAAATGGTCGGCCGGTCCTCGGGGATGCGACTGAGCATCGCGTCGACCAAATTGCCCAGCTCACCGGGCACCTTGACCGGTCGACGTCGGCCATCGGCCACCGCCTCTCTCTGGACTGAGCGTGGAGCGTCGTCCGGATACTCGACGGCCCGCCACCCCGTGGCGGAGATGAGCAGGGAGGCGCCGAGCGCGTAGATGTCGGCTTCCGATGTCGGTTCGGCTTCCCCTGTGTCGAGCACGCTGCGGGCGATCTCTGGCGCTTCGTAGTGGACGAGACAGCCGCGGAACGGGAAGTCGTAGCCTTCGGGCACGTTCCCGCCATGGGCAAAGGCGAGGTCGATGAGGTGCGTTCGTTCCGGCCCGATGATGAAGTGGGCGGGCTGTACGTCACCGTGCGCCCAGCCCTTGGCGTGGAGTTCGGCCAGCGCTTCGACGCACCCCATTGCCACGCTGATGTGCGGGTCGATCGACGATCCTGGTCGGCGACACGGTTCCCAGAGTTGGTACAGGTCCGGCCCTTCGTGCCACGGCTGGAAGTTCCAGGTTCCGTGTTCCCATTCGCCGTACGCGAGGTCGACCAGGCCGAGGCGCAGCAGGACGGCCCCCTCACGTGCGGGGGCGAGGGCGGTCCAGGGCTGGGCGGGCCACTCGGCAGTGGCCTCGATCGGATAGCCGACTTTCACGGCGTAGTGGCCCCGACGGCTCTGTACCTCCCAGACCATTGAGCCCCGGCGGTTGAGGACCAGGTTCTGGGCCGTGGGCATGAGTGCGTCGAGCACCACGATCGGCAGTTCAGGGGGTGACCCGGACAACGTCTGTTCTCCTTCCGGGCGAACGCGGCCGACCATGAATCGAGGCCGGCCGCGTCGCTGCTGTCGTCTGACTAGTCCTGGTAGTCCTGGTAGTCCTGACCGTACGGACGGCCGCAGTCCGAGTCGCACTGCGCGAGGTTCGTGCCGTCCACGGTCCACAGGTCGTCGAAGACCATGAACCCGGCCGCCTTCATGGCGCGCGCTGCGGTGATGACCTTCAGCAGGTCGCGGGGCCCGCCGCCCGGCTTCGGGTTGTGGTGCAGGAAACGGCCCGCGTACCGCTCGCACAGTCCCGCGTACTCCTTCGTGTGCAGGATCAGCGCGTGCAGGCCGAGGTCCACGTCGTCCGACGGGACCATGGGGACGTTTGCCGTGGCCGCGGTGACCAGGAAGGCGACCGCCTGGTCCGCGATCCGCTCGGCGCGCTCGGGTGACTGCCGGTTGTGGACGACCACGAAGTGGGCGAGGCTCTCGAACAACTCCTCACCAGCCACCGCGCGACCGGTCTTCAGATCGTTCGCCGTTGCCGTCATGCGAGTACTCCTTGTGTGTGGCGGTGCGTGGTTTGGATGGCCAGCCCCGAACGGGGAAGGGGAGCCGGGGAATTGGCGCCCGTCCGAGGCGGCCCGTCTACTGGCCCATGGCGAGAGCCATACCGATCACCAGGCCGCACGAGCCGCTGATCACGATCACGAGCAGGACCCCTGCGTACCGGCCGACAGCGCGCATCACAGCCCACCCCGGCTGTTGCCGTTCTTGATAGCCAGGCGCGCGCTCAGTTCCTCCCGTGGACTCGGCGCCACCACGTTGTCCGGCATGACGTCCCATTCCGTGCCGCCGCCGATCGGCCTCATCTGCACCCGACCGCCGAGCGCACCCATGACGACGCCGATCCGGTCGCGGGCGCTGTCCTTCGCCAGTTCACCGATGCCTGGTCTGGTCTGCTGGTTGCTCGCCATGGAAAGGAGCATCGCGATCCGGGGGCCCCTGCCAAAAGGTCAGGCTGATTACCCAACTTGGGTAATATCGCGGGAAGTAGAGAATCAGCGACGTTGCGTAGCCCTCGCAGTGTGGGAGCTTGCCGATGCCCGACGCAGACCGGCCGCAGGAACTGCCAGCCAGGCTGCTCACCGACCCCGAGATGATCGACGCGTGTCGAGTGCGGGACTTCGCCAGAGTCTTCCGTCTGGTGAAGATCAAGGCGGGCATCTATCCGTCCATGATCGCCAGGCGCTGTGAGCTGACCCCGAGCCGCGTCGGTGAAGTCATCGCAGGCCAACGCCAGTTGCAGCACATGGACGTCGTCGAGCGCATCGCGGACGGCTTGCGCATTCCAGGGCACATGCTCGGGCTTGCCCGTCGAGTGTGGGAGACACCTCAGGCTCTCGTGGTCACCGAGCGAGAGGCTCCCCAGGAGCCAGTCCCCGAGCCCGACACTCCCGCGGCTCTACCTGGTCCTGATGTGGACAGCATCCTGGCCCTGGCCACGCGAACGAGCCTGAGCGCGGCAACACTCGAAGCCTTCCGCTCCTCCATCGAGGACTACTGGCGACGCGACGACCAGCACGGAGGCGAGGCGTTGCGGCCGGCCATCGTCGGCCAACTCCGCCATGTCGTCGGTCTCTTGAAGGAGAACCGACCGCCTTCCATCCAGCACGGCCTGTACGGAATCGCGGCCGAGCTGGCACGCCTTACCGGCTGGACCTACTTCGATGCCCGCCAGTACAACCAGGCCCGCGCGTACTTCACCGAGGCCCTGCAACTGGCCAAGGAGATCGACGACCGCCAGTTCATGGCCAACGTCCTTGCCTGCATGAGCTTGCAGGGCACGTACCAGGACAAGCCCGCCGACTCTCTGGCCTTCGTGACGGCTGCCCAGGACCAGGCCCGCTCGGCCGTCGACACCACCCCACGGGTTCTGTCCATGCTGTCGATACGCGAAGCCTTCGCTCACGCCACCCTCGGCAACCGGGACTCCACTCACCGGTCTATCGGGGAGGCGCACCGCCATTTCGAGCTGATTCGGGCGAGCGATCCGGACCCGTCTTGGGTGTCGTACTTCGACGAGACGAAGTTGGTCGTGGACACGGGGATTGCGCACGGCCGGTTGGGCGAAGCAGCGACCGCCGAACCCTTGATCGCGGACGCGTTGCGGCGTGAGGCCCACACCAACCAGCGCGGCCGGGCGTTCCATTCATTCTGGCTTGCCCGAACCCAGCTGGATCAGGGCAAGCTCGACCAGGCATGCAACACCGCCACGCAAGCACTGGAACCGGCGTCAGCAGTGGCTTCCGAGCGGGTGTCCGGCCATCTCAGGGAGTTCTACGACCAGTTGGCCCCACACAGGCAGGAGCCCGTAGCGCTGGCCTTCGAGGCGCGGCTACGGGCACTCCTCCCGCCGGTCAGCGGATCGCTTCATCCATGAGCAGGTAGAGCAGGCCGACGAGCGAGCCGCTGCTGACGACCTCGCGCCGGTCGATCATGCCCCGCACCTCAGAGAGGGGAATCCACTCGATGCGGTCGGACTCGTTCTTCTCCGTGGGGGGCCCGGCGTAGGTTGCGCCGTCGATCCGGAAGACGTGGTGCTGCGAGTCGGTGATCCCGTTGGCCGGCTCGGCGTAGATCAGGGGCTTGATGGGGCCCGGACGCCAGCCTGTCTCTTCCAGTACTTCGCGGCCTGCGGCCTCTTCGGGCGTCTCACCGTCCTCGACCAGGCCCATGGGCAACTCCCAGGCCCACGAGTCGGTGATGAAGCGGTGCCGCCACATCATCAGAACCTCTTGGCGGTCGTTGACCACAGCAGCCACGGCCAGGTGCCGCAGGCGAACGACGTGGTACTCCCACCTGCGCCCGTCAGGCTGCTGGACGTCGACCAGACACAGGTTCACCCACTTGTTCGTGTAGATCTGCCGCTCACCGTGCGTCTTCCACTCCATACCTGCGACCCCTCTCGATCGGACTCCAGGATCTCAGACCGATCCGGAGGCGGGGGGCACGTTCGATCCTTTTTGCGTCACCTTGACGAGATGCCCTGCGGGTGGCCCGCGCTCTGGCTGGAAGGGCCAAGCGTAAGGGAGGTCCTAGCCGCTTGGACGCCGGGCTTACGCCACTTTCTGGTGGCCCTGATCGACTTCCTGATCGTCATCGTCGACGGCACTCTGATCGCGACCGACTGAATTGCCACAGACAAGCCTTGATGCTCACGGAATCACAATAAGAACGGCATGGCCACACAGGTATTTGGAATCATTCTGGCGGCGTGCCAAAGAATTCGATACCACTGAAAGCATACGACTCATCATCGATAATGGCGACGCCCGAATATCGGACTGTCTGATATTTTTGCGGAACCGCCAATCCGTACATCCTAGGGCCCCAGATGGATAGGCTACCGCAATTTTCGCACGAGGCGGCTTTTTGGAAAGCGTCCACGCCGTCACTGACGAGCGTTATCGTACATCTGATGGAATCCACGTCGGATGTAGTTGTACATAGCCAAGCGCACCACCAGTGGGATTCGGGATCGACGTCAATGTGGAGCCCTTGGCGCCTGTAGAGCCATAGGTAGGTAGACCTAGATCCTGCTACAAGTCTTTTCCCGCCCAGCTCAAATATAGTCATATCGCTCCGCCTTGCCGTCCGACTCCCCTGTCAATCCTCTTCCCTTTTAACCTTGACAAGGGCGCAAGCCGTCAGGAATACCACCACCACTATGGCGATTATCGCTATACCTGTTTCGTTCTGTTGTGCTGCGGCTTGCAGAACGACGCGTTTATCGCTGCTGTCGCCAGTTAGATCCGATCCGTTGGTCCCTTCACCTCGTAACGCGGCTACCTTTTCCAGTAGATTTGTCACTGCTCGGCGGGATTCGGCCAGTGCATTCTCTCGGGTTGTATCTGAAGTCCGCCGGGACACCTCAGTCGAGAGTTCAATCGTGAATTCTTGCTCCAATTCGTCGAGGAATGCTGCTGTGTGTTGCAAGGACCTTCTTGTAATTTTCACAGTAGGGTCCGGCGGGAATTCAAGAGTCACCATTCGAAGTGCCGCGAGGAGGTCGAGTACCTTGTCATCGTGTAGAGCTTGGCTCTGCTTCACTCCTAAGAGTCGCAATTGTTCGACGACCCAAAGCTCAACTCGGTCCAGAACCCTCGCCGTTGCTGAATCCTGGGCCGCCAGTTGGAGCGCTGATCCCGCGAAGTCAAGTACTGCGCTATCCCGATTAGCTAGATTTAGGAATGCGCGCGCATGGTTCCTTCCAGGTGATATCGGCATGCTTGCCCCCTTGATCGCCGCACCAGATCCTACTTGAACAGTGCTCTCAGGAGAGCGTGATGTCAATACATTGTCGACGGACGGTGCGGTGGATGCCGTATCAAGATCTGGTCCGACCTTCATAGTGGGCGTTGACCCTGATGTGGTCTTGAAAAGTGCCGCCGCAGTGATGGCACCGTGAGTTCAATTCCCAACACCTCCGCAGGTGAACGGCCCTCTATCAGGAAAATTGGTCGGGGGCCGTTCCCTTCTGCGCTGTCCGTCGATCACCATGGTTCCCCGTCAGTTCCGGATAGGTTGGGCACGGCACGGAGACAGGCGCCTTCTGATCCGTAGCTCTAACCGGAACTGGATGCGACCGGTCATTCAGGTCACGACGGGTGCGCCGAAAGGCGCCATGGAGGGCAGTGGGGTTGCTGGGGTTGCTGTGCTTCGATTTCGCACAGCACGACTCACGGGACGTCTTTCCATGGGTCGTAACGATTGAGCGTTTCTTGGTCCGGCCTGGGCGCCCCGTGGCAGAAACCACTGCCCATTTGCTGCGGGCCGTTACGCCGCCTCCCCGATCAGCGCCACCGTTGTCCTATTTCGTTTGCCGTTACCCTGCCTATAGGTGGAGTAGGCGTGGCGCCTGACGTCCAAGTGGAGCGTGCCACTCCATCTGCGCCTGGACACCAGGATCCACGTCTGCTCGAACCCAGTAGAGAAAGTTGCAATTCGGACGATCTGTGAGGGCTTTCCTAGTTTGTTTGACACTTGCCAGGGCCGGTCTTGCTGGAGCTGCGGCAGGCGGGCTGGTAGACCGTCACAGCGGTAGAGCCGCACCGTTCGGAGTTGACGGCAGTCCTGACGGTAACTACGGCACACAGAGGCGCATGATCGCTAACCTGAGCGATCGGAGCAGGAGGCCGCCCGTACTCCTCGCAGCGGGGTGCCCGATCCTACGGATCAGAAGGTCGCAGGGCCCTCTCTACGGTCCTACTCCTTGGAGTCGCGGGAGGGCGCGGGCACATGCCCCAGCGGGGCCCTTCTCTCTGCGGGTGCTGACAAGGCCAGCACAGCCCTAGCCTTACCCGCGTCGGCCTGGAGCCGCGAACCGGGTGCTGATGTTCGGCGCAGTGAGTATGGGGCGCGGAACAGAGCCAGTGGACCCCGTGTGGACCACGGCCGCTGCGAAACGCCTGGAGCCGGTACGCTGTACCCGCTCCGCCCCTGGTGGGCGGGGCTCAGGTGGGTTGCCCGAGCGGCCTAAGGGAACGGTCTTGAAAACCGTCGTCGCAGCGATGTGACCGTGGGTTCAAATCCCACACCCACCGCGTGAACGGTGCGAAGGAAGGGGTGTCCTCCGATGGAGGGCGCCCCTTCTGGGTGCCGGGGGTGTCGGAGCTGTGTGGCTTCGGTGTCGGGGCTGGGTAGGGGCAAAGCGTCCCGGCCGGTTCTCACGAGGGTGGCGGAGAGCGTGGAGCGTACGACTCGGATCGGAGTCACCGGTCACCGTGACCTCCCCGAGCCGGTGTTGGAGTGCGTGAGCACGGGGATCCTGGACGAGTTCGCGAGCCGGAGCGCCGGCGGTCCCGTGGAGGCGTTCAGCTCCCTGGCCGCCGGCGCCGACCAGCTCTTCGCCGACCTCGCGCTGCGGAACGGGATCCCCGTCACGGCGGTGATCCCCGGCACGGACTACGAACGGCATCTGGGCGGACGGCAGGTCCGCGCCGCGTTCCGGCGCCTGTTGCTCGCCTGCGCGGACCGGGTCGACCTGCCGGTCGAGCGGACCCGCGAGGAGGCGTACGCGGCGGCCGGTCGCTGGATCGTGGACCACACGGACCGGCTGGTCGCCGTGTGGGACGGTGAACCCGCTCGGGGACCCGGAGGTACCGCGGACATCGTGGCGTACGCGCGCCGCGCGGGCGTACCGGTGAACGTCCTGTGGCGCCCCGGCACACAGCGCCCCTGATCCGCGTCTCTCGCCTCCGTGGTCCGCGGCCCGCGCTCCCGCCTCACCCACCGAACCGCGCGAGCCAGTCGGTGTGCTGGGGCAGCATCAGGTGTTCCGTGTCGGACACGGCCTCGGGCCATCGTTCCTCGGTCACGCTCTGGGCGAGGACGGCCCGCTGTGTCTCCAGCCCCTCCCGCACCAGTGCGTGCGCGTACGAGAGCGGGTGGTGTCGTCGTGTCTCCAGCCAGGCGACGCCGGTCGCGGCCGAGGCGGCGAGCAGGCCGCTGAGGTCCCAGCCGGAGATGACGCCCGCGCTCCTGACCACCGCGGCGGTCAGGGCCAGCAGGGTCAGCAGCGCGGTCAGCGCGGACCAGAGGGCGGCGGCCCGGCGTGCCTGGACGGCCCGGCCGCCGTACCAGCTGAGCTGGTCGAGGACGCGGTCGCGCAGATAGATGTCCCTCCGGACGGTGAACGGCTTGTCGCGCACCGCCCGCATGGCGCGGGTGATCTGGGGATGGCGCGGATCGTCCGGCTTCTGCCTGCCGACCGGGTCCGACAAGGTGCCGGGGTACTCGGTCGCACCGGGGTCGTGGGAGGGCTCCCGCCACCCTATGCGCCGTAACGACCGCAGGTGCTCCTCCAGTTGCTGGTTGAACAGCCCGTCGGGGTCAGGCACCCGGGAGTGGAACGGGCCGCCGTGCACCATGTACTGCCACGCCAGCGACTTGACGGTCTCGGCGGCGTCGCGGTGCGCCTGCCAGTGGGCGCGTGCCCGGCGGCGCTGGATGACCACGCCGGTGACCACGGTGAGCCCGTACAGCAGGGCCGACAGGGCCGTGAGGACGTGGCTGCCGAAGTGATCGGCCAGGGTGGCGAAGACGGTCGCCACGAGCAGCAGCGCCAGCTGGGTCATGGTGGCCCGGAACGCCTCGCTCTGACGGTTCAGTGCCCACCGGTCGTTGGAACGGAACAACGGCGGCAGGTCGTCGTTTCCTATCGTCGCGCGCGGCCCTGGAACATCGTGTCCAGGTGTGGTTGCCGCCATCGATGGGTCACCTCGCGATGAAGTGGGTGAGCACTCATGGTGACTTGGAGTCGGGCGGGTGCCAACACCGCCTTTTCGGGGCGGACTTGATGGTGATGCCGACGAGATCCAGCCGCAAACGGGCAACCCGCCCCGCGGACCGGTCCACGGCTGATTGCCGTCCCTTCCTGAGACGAGAACGGCACGGCGACCTGTCCGCGGGACTACGCTCACCGCCGCGCAGGCGTTTCCACAAGCCGGTCGGCTTCGTTCTGGAGATGCCACCGACCTGGGTCTGCCACACGATTCGAACGCCGAGAACGGTCCACCGACCTCTCATGCGACGACCCGTACAGAGCCACCGACACCTTCAGGGAGCGCTGCTTTGACCAGCCGTGCCGTCCGACTCACCGAGCCTCCCGGATACGTCGACCGAGAGGAACTTGCCTCCCAGCTGGGGGTGTTGGGAATCGGGCCCGGCGACACCGTGCTGGTGCACGCGTCCCTGAGTGCTGTCGGGCGGGTGGACGGTGGTGTGCCGGCGGTCGTCGACTCGCTGCTGGACGCAGTCGGGGAGGACGGCACCCTCGTCGTCTACACCCAGACCCCCGACAACTCCGACCCGTCCCGGTGGCCCGTCACCCGGGGGCGTGCCGCGCCGGTGACGGAGTGGCCCCGGCTGCGGGAGACCCTGCCCGCGTTCGATCCCGGGCAGACCCCGAGCTACGGCGTCGGCGTGCTGCCGGAAGAGGTCCGCACCCGGCCCGGCGCGCTGCGCAGCAGCCATCCGCAGAGTTCGTTCGCCGCCCTGGGGCCGGCCGCCACCCAGGTCACCGCCGGGCACGCCCTGAACTGTCACCTGGGTGAGGAATCCCCCCTGGCCCGGCTGGAGGAACTGGACGCCCGCGTCCTGCTGCTGGGCGTCGGCTACTCCGTCTGTACGGCCTTCCACCTGGCCGAGTACCGGGTGCCGGGCCGGGGCAGCCGCCAGTACGGCTGCGCGGTCGCCGACGGCACGGGCAGGCGCTGGCACAGTTACGCGGACGTGGACTTCGACGCGTCGGACTTCCCGGTGCTGGGCGACTCCTACGAGTCACGGTCGGACCGCCCGGTCACCCGGGGTCGGGTGGGAACCGCCGACTGCCGCCTGTTCGATCTGGCTCCGGCGGTGGCATACGCGTCGAAGTGGCTGACCGAACACCGCCCGAGGTGGAGCTCGGCCGATTGACACGCTCCTCGCTCCGAGGGGCGAGGATTCCGGCCTTTCGCAGGGCTTCACCGGTCGCATTTCTGCCCGCTGGTGAGGGCTCCGTCCGTCCCGTCCCGTCCCTGCCGCTCGCCGGAGCCCGGCCCGCCCCCCCCGCCCCGGCGGCAGGACCCAGGCCTCCCCCCGCCCCCTCACGGCGCCCGATGCCCCGTCATCCGCGCCGCCGACCCGATCGTCGCCCGGGCCTCCCGTTCCGTGAGGCCCGTGTTGAGGGCCGCGTCCACCAGGGGTGCGACCAGCGCGGGCCCGATGCCGTTCTCGTAGGCGCGGCAGGCGGCCCAGAACAGGCGGGTGTTGCGCTGGCCCTCGTGGGCGGCGAGGACGAATTGGACCAGCCCCTGGCCGTGGTCGCCGGCCGAGGGATGGGTCGCGGGGTGGGTGGGGCGCGGTGGCGGCAGGAGCAGCCGGAGCAGCGCGGGTGGGCAGGGCGCGGGGGTGAGGTGGGCGGTGCCGGGGGCCGTGCCGTAGACGCCGTGGTCGGTCGCGGAGCCGGGGCCGACGAGGTAGCCGCCGGCGCCCCGGATGTCGATGCCGGGGGCCAGGCGGCCGGCCGAGTTGGGGACGGCGGCGTCGGGCGGCCCGGTCAGCCACAGGTGGCGGCCGCCGCTCGGGGTCAGGACGACGACCGTGTCGGGGATCGTGAAGAGGTGGCGCAGGGCCAGTTCGCGCAGGGCCGCCGAGGAGTCCGTGCCCGTCTTGGTGTCCAGGTCGATGCCGATCAGATGGTGGGGCGGCAGGCCGCACGCGATGCCGTAGCCGGTCGCCCAGGACGCGGCGGCGAAGAGTTCGCGGATGCGGACGGGGTCGGTCGAGGCGTCGTAGACCCCGTGGCCGAAGCGGCCGCACTCGCCGTGACAGGGCGGTACCGGAGGGCCTTCGGGGTTGTCGTCGCGGTGGGGGGAGCGCAGGGCCGGGAGCTTGGTCCGGGACAGGGGGATGACGGCCAGTCCGCGCTCGGCGGCTGACAGGGCGTGTGCGAGGGCCAGCGTCGTGGCCTGCCGGTCTGTGGTGGCCATGTCTCTATGTTCGTACGAGTGTTCGAAAAAGGGAAGGGTGGGTGGGTGCGACTCGCCGGGCCGGGGGGATTGGCCGAAAATCTGCCGGAACGCTTCCTCTGTTGCCCCGCTTGGCGATCAACGGCTCCCGACGCCCCGAATTGGTACCCGAAGTCGCGAAAGGGGTTTATCGACTTGTCCTCACGCTTCAGGGGGAATAACCCCTTCCGCTCTGGTTCGCCGGGGATTCGGTGGGCAACTCTGGTCTCGCGACGTCGTGCACAACACCGAGGTGGTCGGCCAACTGCCTTGGAGACAGCCTTACTTGACGTACAACCGGCAACAGGCCGGGTTCTGGAGGAAACACCATGGCAAGCATCCGTACCGCCCGCGTCATCGCCGCCGTCTCCGCCCTTCCGCTCGCCGCCGCTCTCTTCACCGGCGTCGCGGCGGCGGACAACGGCGGCTTCGCGGACGACGGATCGAACGCGGGTGTCGCGAGCATCGTGGGCAGCGGCGTCGGGCACGACAACAGCGGCAACTCGTCCACGACGCAGCAGAACGCCGTCGGCTCCGGCGCCTCGAACCAGAGCAACACCGCGCAGGTTCGCGGCTCCGCCTTCACTGCCGTCAACCAGGGGAACAGCAACACGTCCGTCAACTTCACCCCGCTGTGGTGGTGATCCGCGGGGACTGACCCGACTGGCGCCAGGAGGCGGCCGACGGGGGTGCGCTTCACGGGGGGTGCGCAAGGGGGGAGGGGGGAGACCTGGGGGAGTTCGAGGGGGGTTCAAAGGGGTGACACGTCTGCGCGGCGGTGCTTCGGCGCCGTCGCGCGGGCGTTTTGGCGTGCGTGGCACCGACCTTGACATCGCGTCATATCTGACGGACAGTCAGAAACCGTCGAGGGAGGGAGCACGCGCCTGTGAACCCCGTGAACCCTGTGAGCCCCGTGAACTCCGCGGGCCCTGTGAACTCCGCGGGCCCCGTGAACCCCGTGAACTCCGTGGACGAAGACGGCCTGACGGCCCGGCTCAAGGCCTACGAAGGGCGCTCCGCCGCAGTCGGCGGCACCGGCAAGGACCCCGTCAACGCCCCCATGATCCGCCACTGGTGCGAGGCCCTGGGCGACACCAACCCGGCCTACACCGGCCCCGACGCCATCGCCCCGCCGACCATGCTCCAGGCCTGGACGATGGGCGGCCTGACGGGCCACACCACCGGCCGCTCACAGGCCTACGACGAACTCCTCGCCCTCCTCGACGAGTCGGGCTGCACCTCGGTCGTCGCCACCGACTGCGAGCAGGAGTACCTCGCGACCCTGCGCCCCGGCGACGAGATCACCTTCGACTCCGTCATCGAGTCGGTCTCGGCCCGCAAGACCACCAAGCTCGGCACCGGCCACTTCGTCACCACCCGCACCGACGTCCGCGTCGGCCGGACCCTCGTCGGCACCCACCGCTTCCGCATCCTCAAGTACGCGCCGGAGCGGCGGAAGAAGGCCCCGCCCCGTCCCCGTCCCGTCGTCAACCGCGACAACGCCGGCTTCTGGGAGGGCGTCCAGCAGCGCCGACTCCTCATCCAGCGGTGCACCGCCTGCGCGGCCCTCCGCTTCCCCTGGCTCCCCGGCTGCGCCCGATGCGGCGGCCCCGACTGGGACACCCTCGAGGCGAGCGGCGAGGGCACCGTCTACTCGTACGTCGTCATGCACCACCCGCCGTTCCCCGCCTTCGATCCTCCCTATGCCGTCGTCCTCGTCGAACTCGCCGAGGGCGTACGGATGATCAGCAACGTGGTCGGGACGCCGTACGACAAGGTGCGGATCGGGATGCCGGTGCGGCTGGAGTTCCGGTCCTACGACGACGACCTGGTGCTCCCCGTCTTCCGCGCCGCCGCCGAGGAGGCCGTCGTATGAGGGCCGTCGTATGAAGGCCGGAGACCGGATACCGGCGCTGGAGATCCCGATCACGCGCACGCTGATCGTCGCCGGAGCCATTGCCTCCCGTGACTACCAGGACGTGCACCACGACCCGGAACTGGCCCGGCAGAAGGGTTCCCCGGACGTCTTCATGAACATCCTGACGACGAACGGCCTGGTCGGCCGCTATCTCACCGACCACTTCGGACCACGCGCGGTGCTCAACAAGTTGGCCATCAGGCTGGGCGCGCCCAACTACCCCGGCGATACCATGGTGCTGACCGGGATCGTGGAAACCCTCGAAGGCGCCACCGCGACCGTCCGGATCGTGGGGACCAACGGCATCGGCCACCACGTGACCGGGACGGCCACTCTCACCCTGGGGAGCACCCCGGGGAGCGCCGAATGAGCGCACGCGTGCGTGACCGGCTCGGCGGACAGGCCGCGATCGTCGGTATCGGGGCCACGGAGTTCTCGAAGGACTCCGGCCGCAGCGAGCTGCGCCTGGCCGCCGAGGCGGTCCGCGCGGCGCTCGACGACGCGGGGCTCACGGCGGCCGACGTGGACGGCATGGTCACGTTCACGATGGACACCAGCCCGGAGATCACCGTCGCCCAGGCCTGCGGTATCGGCGAGCTGTCCTTCTTCTCCCGCGTCCACTACGGCGGCGGCGCGGCCTGCGCGACCGTCCAGCAGGCGGCGCTCGCGATAGCGGCGGGCGTGGCCGAGGTGGTCGTCTGCTACCGCGCCTTCAACGAACGCTCTGGGCGCCGTTTCGGCTCCGGCGTCCAGCACCGCGAACCCTCGGCCGAGGGTGCCGCCCTCGGTTGGTCCCTCCCCTTCGGCCTGCTCACCCCGGCCTCCTGGGTGGCGTTGGCGGCCCAGCGCTATCTGCACACCTACGGCCTGACCCCGGAGGCCTTCGGGCACGTGGCCGTGACCGACCGCCGGTACGCGGCCACGAACCCGGTGGCCTGGTTCCACGGCCGTCCCATCACCCTCGCCGACCACGCGGCCTCCCGCTGGATCGTCGAGCCGCTCCGACTTCTGGACTGCTGCCAGGAGACCGACGGCGGCCAGGCGATCGTCGTCACGTCCCTCGCACGCGCGCGTGACCTCCCGCGCCCGCCCGCCGTCATCACGGCCGCCGCCCAGGGCGCGGGCCGCGCCCAGGAACAGATGACCAGCTTCTACCGCGACGACCTCACCGGCCTCCCCGAGATGAACGTCGTCGCCCGCCAGCTGTGGCGGACCTCCGGCCTGACCCCCCAGGACGTCGACGCGGCGATCCTCTACGACCACTTCACCCCGTTCGTCCTGATGCAGCTGGAGGAGTTCGGCTTCTGCGGGAAGGGGGAGGCGGCGGACTTCGTACGCGAGGACCGACTCCCCCTCAACACCCACGGCGGCCAGCTGGGCGAGGCCTACCTCCACGGTATGAACGGCATCGCCGAAGCCGTACGCCAGCTGCGGGGGACGGCCGTGAACCAGGTGCCGGAGGCGGGGCGGGTGCTGGTGACGGCCGGGACGGGGGTACCCACGTCCGGGCTGGTGCTCACAGCGGACGAGTAGCCCTCAGCGGTAACCCCTCAGTGGTAACCCCTCAGGGGTAAACCCGCAGTAGAAGTGCCCCGCTCATCCACCTTCAGGAGGTGCAGCCAGCCCCACCTCTACAACCTGAGGGGGAGTCTTCTTCGGCACCTGTGGCCGATGAGCGGGAGGCGGTCGCGAATCTAGCGTGGACTCATGACCACACCCGTCTGCACCAGCGCTTCGAAGGCCGCCGTACCGGCGACGCAGACCCTCGCGTACCCCTCGTTCGCCTCGTACGTGAAGGCCCGCCAGCCGGTGCTGCTGCGTACCGCCCGGTCGCTGACCGCGAACCCGAGCGATGCCGAGGACCTGCTGCAGACCGCCCTGACCAAGACGTATGTCGCCTGGGAGCGCATCGAGGACCACCGGGCCCTCGACGGTTATGTGCGCCGGGCCCTGCTGAACACGCGGACCTCGCAGTGGCGCAAGCGCAAGGTCGACGAGTTCGCGACCGACGAGATTCCCGAGCCCGACCCCGTGCCCGGCGGCGACGACCCCGCCGAGCAGCAGGCCCTGCACGACGCGATGTGGCGGGCGATCATGAAGCTGCCGGCCCGGCAGCGGGCGATGGTCGTCCTCAGGTACTACGAGGACCTCAGCGAGGTGCAGACCGCAGAGGTGCTCGGAGTCTCCGTCGGCACCGTGAAGTCCGCCGTCTCCCGGGCGCTCGGCAAACTCCGCGAGGACCCCGAACTGGTGCTCGCCCGCTAGGGAATCGGGGTCCCGCCCAAGCGGGGGCCGGCGCTGTGCCCGCCAGGGTCCAGGGGCCGCGCCCGGCAGCAGACCGAGGTCCCGCCCTGACCGGGAACCAGAGCCGCGCCCCGGCAGGGGTCCGGGGTCGCGCCCGGTAGGAAACCCGAGGTCTCGCGCCGCCAGAGAACGAGCCGGGCACGCCAGCGGACCAGAGCCCCGCCCGCCAGGGAACCAGAGGCGCGCCCGGGAGACGCCATGGTGGGGAACCGATCGCGGGAGCCGGCCGTTGTGAGGGCATCGTGACGTGATCGATCGCCCGGCTCTAGTGACATACCGCGTGGTATGTGCGCAGAATCGGCGCAACCCTGACCACCGCGCAGGCAATGTCGCCACCGGGAGGACGCCGTGCTGAGCACCATGCAGGACGTACCGCTGACTGTCACCCGCATCCTCACGCACGGAGTGCAGGTGCACGGACGGTCCCAGATCATCACCTGGACCGGCGAGGGCGAGCCCCAGCGGCGCAGCTTCGCCGAGGCCGGTACCCGCGCGGTGCAGCTGGCGAACGCCCTGCGCGACGAACTGGGCGTCCGGGGCGACGACCGGGTCGCGACCCTCATGTGGAACAACGCCGAGCACGTCGAGGCGTACTTCGCGATCCCCGCCATGGGCGCGGTCCTGCACACCCTCAACCTCCGCCTCCCGGCCGACCAGTTGGTGTGGATCGCCAACCACGCGGCCGACAAGGTCGTCATCGTCAACGGCTCGCTGCTGCCGCTGTTGGCCCCGCTGCTGCCGAAGCTCCCGACCATCGAGCACATCGTCGTCTCGGGACCCGGTGACCGCGCCCTGCTCGACGGCGTGCGCCCCCGGGTCCACGAGTACGAGGAGCTGATCGCGGACCGGCCGAAGACCTTCGACTGGCCGGAGATCGACGAACGCCAGGCCGCCGCCATGTGCTACACCTCCGGCACCACCGGCGACCCCAAGGGCGTGGTCTTCAGCCACCGTTCGATCTACCTGCACTCCATGCAGGTCAACATGGCCCAGTCGATGGGCCTGACCGACCAGGACACCACCCTCGTGGTCGTGCCGCAGTTCCACGTCAACGCCTGGGGCCTGCCCCACGCCACCTTCATGACCGGCGTCAACATGCTGATGCCGGACCGCTTCCTCCAGCCCGCGCCCCTCGCCGAGATGATCGAGAGCGAGCGGCCCACCCACGCGGCCGCCGTCCCCACCATCTGGCAGGGCCTGCTCGGAGAGCTCACCGCCAAGCCGCGTGACGTCTCCTCCCTCACCCAGGTCACCATCGGCGGCTCGGCATGTCCGCCCTCGCTCATGGAGGCCTTCGACAAGCTCGGCATGCGGGTCTGCCACGCCTGGGGCATGACGGAGACCTCCCCGCTCGGCACCGTCGCGCGCCCGCCGGCCCACGCGGTCGGCACCGACGAGGAGTTCGCCTACCGCCTCACCCAGGGCCGCTTCCCCGCCTCCGTCGAGGCCCGCCTCTCCGGCCCCGGCGGCGAACGCCTGCCCTGGGACGGCGAGTCCGCAGGTGAGCTGGAGGTCCGCGGCCCCTGGATCGCCGGCGCCTACTACAACGGCCCGGACGCCGAACCCCTGCGTCCCGCCGACAAGTTCAGCGAGGACGGCTGGCTGAAGACCGGCGATGTCGGCACCATCTCCGCCGACGGCTTCCTCACCCTGACCGACCGCGCCAAGGACGTCATCAAGTCCGGCGGCGAGTGGATCTCCTCGGTCGACCTGGAGAACGCGCTGATGTCGCACCCGGATGTCACCGAGGCCGCCGTCGTCGCCGTCCCCGACGACAAGTGGGGCGAGCGCCCCCTGGCCACGGTCGTCCTCAAGGAGGGCTCCACCGCCGACTTCGAGTCCCTGCGGGCCTTCCTCGCGAGCGACGTCTGCAAGATCGCCAAGTGGCAGCTCCCGGAGCGCTGGTCGATCATCACGGCGGTCCCGAAGACGAGCGTCGGAAAGTTCGACAAAAAGGTGCTCCGCAAGCAGTACGCGCAGGGCGAGCTGGACGTCACCCAGCTCTGAGAAGCGTCAGGGACACGGCGATCAGGGCGCCCCGGCCGGCACCGGGTGCCCTGATCGCCGTACGGCAGCCGGCGGCCCTGTCAGTTCGTACCGATCCGAGCCAGCAGATCCACGATCCGCGCCTGCACCTCGGGACTGGTCGAGCGCTCGGCAAGGAACAGCACGGTCTCCCCGGAGGCCAGCCGCGGCAGATCCGCCTGATCCACAGCAGCCGTGTACACGACCAACGGCGTCCGGTTGAGCTGCCCGTTCGCCCGCAGCCAGTCCACGATCCCGGCCCGCCGCTTGTGCACCTGCATGAGGTCCATCACCACGAGGTTGGGCCTGAGCTGCCCCGCCAGCGTCACCGCGTCCGCGTCACTGGCCGCGCGCGCGACCTGCATCCCGCGCCGCTCCAGCGTCGCCGTCAGCGCCAGCGCGATCTCCGCGTGCTCCTCGATGAGCAGCACGCGCGGCGGATGCTGCTCGCTGTCCCGCGGCGCCAGCGCCTTCAGCAGTACGGCGGGGTCGGCGCCGTACGCCGCCTCCCGCGAGGCCTGCCCCAGCCCGGCGGTCACCATGACCGGCACCTCGGCCGCGACCGCCGCCGTCCGCAGCGACTGCAGTGCGGTCCGGGTGATCGGCCCGGTCAGCGGGTCCACGAACAGCGCGGCGGGAAAGGCCGCGATCTGCGCGTCGACCTCTTCCCGCGAATGCACGATGACCGGCCGGTACCCGCGGTCGCTCAGCGCCTGCTGGGTCGTCACGTCCGGCGCGGGCCACACCAGCAGCCGCCGCGGGTTGTCCAACGGCTCCGGCGGCAACTCGTCGTCCATCGGCTGCGGCCGGGGGGTGTGCGGGATCTCGACGGCCCCACCGGGACCGTCCAGCGGCTCGGGCCCCTCGGCGGCGTTCTCGTCCGGCGCTCCTATGGCGTACGAGCGTCCGGCCGCCTCGGTGGCGTGCGCGAGCCGCGACTGCCCGGCCAGTGAGGGCTGCGGCTGCGGTTGCGGTGCCTGCGCCGGTACGGCCTGCTCGGCCGCGGGATGCGAACGCGCCGCCTGCTCCGGCGCCCCCGCGGCGACGGGGTCGGGCCGGGTGCCGAGCTTGCGCCGCCGCCCGGAACCGTTCGACTGATGCGGCGGCGGTGTGGCTGGCCCCGGCTGCTGCACCTGCACCGCCTGCCGGGTGAACGGAACCCCCTGGCCCAGGGTCCGCACACTGATCGCCCGACCCTGCGTCGAGTTCGGGTCGACGGGCGCGGCGGCCGCTTCGGCGGGCAGCGGGGCGCCGGGCGGCAGAGCGTTCTGCCCGGACCGCGGAACCTGTGGCGCGGGCTGGTTCGGGGGTACGGCAGTGGCGGCGCCGGAGGTGTCGTGGGTGGCGGGCCACGCCTGGGGCACCTCGGCGGGGAGGGGTGCGGCCGGGGCGGGCGCGGCCTGCGGGACCAGGCCTGCCTGGCCGGTCACGCTCGGCACGGAATCGCCCGGGAACGGAGCCGACGGCACCGCACCGGGCACCTGCTGGGCGGGAGCCGTCGGAACTCCCACGGGGACCGGCTGACCGGGCGCGGCCGCCTGCGCCGGGACCTCCTGCGCGGGCGTACCGGCCGCGGCCTCCACCGGCTGGGCCACGGCCCGTCGGCGACGGCCCGTCGGCGCGCTGGTGGGGTGCGGCTGCGGCGGGGTGTGGTCGTCGGCCTGGTCGTGCGGCACGGCGTCGTGCCGACCGTCCTCGCCGTGGCCGTCGGCGGGCACGGGCCGACCGGGAACGGCGACGGCCTGGCCGGGCACCTGGACGAGCCCGTTGGCCGGAACCGGGGTGGAGGCGGCAACGGGGGCCTGCCCCTGCCCGGGGATCTGCCCCTGTGCGGGGACCTGAGCCTGTGCCTGTGCCTGTGCGGGGACCTGAGCCTGGGCCTGGGAGGGGGCGGGAACCGGCCCCAGGCCGGGCATCTGCATCTGAGCCGGAACCTGACCCTGCACCTGACCCGGGACCTGCATCGGCGCGGGGGCCTGACCCTGGGCAGGCATCTGTCCGGGCACCTGTCCGGGCATCTGGGCCGGTCCCGCCGGGTCCGTGCCGCCGTCGGCCGGGCGGTCCGCGTCGGCCGGCGGGAGGGCGAACACCGCGCGGGGGGCCGCCTCCTGAGCGGCCGCACGCTCCGTCGCGGCGGCCAGGGCACGCCGTCGTCGCCCGTCCTGCTGCTGTGTGCCGTCGCCGGGCACGTCCTGCCCGGACATCTGGCCCTGGCCCTGGCCCTGGCCCTGGCCCTGGCCCTGGCCCTGGCCCTGGCCCTGGCCCTGGCCCTGGCCGGGCTCGGAGGCAGAGGCACCCGTGCCCGCGGGCAACGCCGCCGGCAGCGCGTGCTGCTCACTCCCGTCGCCCAGGGCACGGCGACCCGCGGGCGCGGGTACGCCCTGCGGAGGTACGGTCCCGCCGAGACCGGTCCCCGTGGCCGCGGCCCCCGCCGCGTGCTCGGCGGCGGTGACCACCGCACCCTCGGAGACGCCGTCTCCGTCGAACACCTCGACCTCGCCGCCCTCGGCGCCCTCGGCGGGTCGTCCACGGCGCCGCCCGGTACCGCCCGAGCCGTCCCCGTCGTCGCCGGAGACCTGCGCCGGTACGGACCCGAGCTGCTCCTGCTCGCCCGCCGCCCGCCGCCTGCGCCGACCGGTGGGCGCGGTGGACTCGTCGGCCTCGGGCGGTACGTCACCGTCGAGGAAGGAGTCGGTGGAGGACCGCCGGGCCCGCCGTCGCCCGCCGCTCTCGGCGGGGGCGACCTCGGCAAGACCCGTCTCCATGGCAGCGGCCGCCGCGGGAGCGGCCTCCAACGCGGCCGGACCGGGAGCCGCGACGGCCCCCGCCCCACCCCCGATGGGCACTTCGAGGACGTACGCGCTGCCGCTCATGCCCGGCACTTCGTGCGTCTGCAGCACACCGCCGTGGGCACGGACGATCCCGCGCACGATCGGCTCGTGCACCGGGTCTCCCCCGGCGTACGGCCCGCGTACCTCGATCCGTACGCCCTCGCCGCGCTGCGCGGCCGCCACCACGACCGTGTTGTCCATGTAACCGCCCGCGGAAACGGGCGAGTTGCCTGTCGCGTCGACCCCGGCGACGTCCGCGATGAGATGCGCGAGCGCGGTCGCGAGGCGCTGGGCGTCGACCTCGGCCTCGATGGGCGGCGCGTGCACGGCGAACTGGACGCGCCCCGGCCCGATGAGCTCGACCGCGCCGTCCACACCGGCGGCGACGACCGCGTCGAGCATGACGTTGGAACGGGTGATGGCGTCGGTGCCGGCGTCGAGGAGCTGGTAGCCGAGGACGTTGTCGATGAGGTTGGTGATGCGGGAGTAGCCGGCCGAGAGGTGGTGCAGGACCTGGTTGGCCTCGGGCCACAGCTGCCCGGCGTCGTCGGCGGCGAGCGCGGACAGTTCGCGGCGCAGTTCGTCGAGCGGCCCGCGCAGGGAGCGCCCGAGCAGCGTCAGGAGTTGGTCGTGCCGACCGGCGAGGGCCTCGTAACGGTCCTTCTCGCGCTCCCCGAGGGCCGCGTACCGGTCCTCGCCGGCGGCGAGCTCCTCGTCGTGCCGTTCCTGGAGCTCCTCCAGTTCGGTGATGTGCTTCTGGCGCAGCGCGGTCAGCTCGGAGGCGTGCTCCTCCTCGATCCGCTCCAGCTCCTCGGCATGTGCCTTCTCGGCGGCGGCCTTCTCCTCCGCGAGGGTGTCGTAGGGCCGCCGGTCGGTGAAGGTGAGCACGGCGCCGACGAGCTGGTCGCCGTCGCGCACCGGCGCGGTCGTCAGGTCGACCGAGACCTTCTCGCCCTTCTTGGACCACAGCACCTGCCCACGCACCCGATGCTTGCGCCCGGAGCGCAGGGTGTCGGCGAGCGGGGACTCCTCGTACGGGAAGGGGGTGCCGTCGGTGCGCGAGTGCAGGATGAGGTCGTGGAGCTCGCGCCCGCCGAGATCACTGGCCCGGTAACCCAGTATCTGGGCGGCGGCCGGGTTGACGAGCACGATCCGCCCGTCGGTGTCGGTGCCCACGACGCCCTCGGCCGCGGCACGCAGGATCATCTCGGTCTGCCGCTGCGAACGGGCCAGCTCGGCCTCGGTGTCCACGGTCCCGGTGAGGTCGCGCACGACGAGCATCAGCAGCTCGTCGCTGCCGTAGCCGTAACCGTCGTAGGCCTGCTGGCCGTTCTCCAGGTTTGCGCTGGTGACCTCGACGGGGAACTCGGTGCCGTCGGTCCGGCGGGCCATCATCCGGGTCGGCTTGGTCCGGCCGCGCGGGTCCATGTGGTCGGGGCGCCGCATGGAACCGGGGATGAGCCGGGAGTCGAAGTGCGGAAGCAGATCCAGCAGCCCCCGCCCCACCAGAGCCGTCCCCGGCGCCTCGAACGCCTCCAACGCGATGGTGTTCGCGTTGACGACGGTCCCATTGGCGTTGACCAGGACCAACGCGTCCGGAAGCGCGTCGAGTATGGCTGCGAGGCGAGCAGCGCCTCGGGATGGCCTGCTGCTCACGAGACGCTTCCTCCCTGTTACTGCACCTGGCCGACCGATCGGGCCATCTTGCCAACCTGCCCGCGACGTGTCACGCGAGGGAGTCTAAGCGCAGCGGTTGTGCGGGGGTGCTGGATGAGAGGGAGGTCGCACGACGAAGTGAAGTAGAACGTGTGCCCGTACGTCGCCGTGCGGATCCGGTCTACGACCCCACCTTGGGCAGGAGCGGCACGAACCGGTCCCAGCGGGCGGTGTCGCACCCGTCGCTCCTGTCGAACCCGGCGTCCACGGGGCGTCCGGCCCAGGTCCCCGTGACATGGGCGGTGGCGGGACCGCCGTAGAGCATCGTGCAGACGCTGCCGTCGGGGACGGGGGCGAAGGTGTCGCGCCCCCACCGGGTGTTCCGGTCCAGGGTGTCGCAGGCGCCGGAGGGGTCGGGGTGGGAGCCGTGCGCGGGATGACAGTCGAGCTCGTAGGTCCCGTCGGCGCCGCCTCCCGCGTCCTTGACGGTGACGGTGAGGTGGTCGCCGTCGGCCGTGTGGACGGACGCGGAGGCGGGTGCGGGTGCCAGGGCGACGAGGAACAGGGGGAGCGGGCTCAACCGCGCGAGCCGGCGGAATCCGGTGACGTGTGACATGCCCTGACTAACGCCGGACGCCGTCGTACGTTGCGCGGAAGCACTTTGCCCTGCGCCCCGCCCGCCTAGTACCGTGGGAACCGATTGGTGGCGCGACCTTCGGCTGTGTCATCATCTGCACGCACCACTCGCGCTCGCGCGGGCGGCTGTGCTGGAGGCGTCGCCTAGTCCGGTCTATGGCGCCGCACTGCTAATGCGGTTTGGGACGCAAATCCCATCGAGGGTTCAAATCCCTCCGCCTCCGCGCAAGATCACCGAAGCCCCGGTCCACGCGACCGGGGCTTCGTCGTTGCGTTGACCGCCTCGAACGTGTTTCCGCAGGTCACAAGGGCTACGGCAAACGGATTTCACATGGCGCCAGCAGTCATGTAATGTTCTTCCTGTCGCCGCGAGCGGCCCGGAAGGGCAAGAAACGGCGAGAAAACAGAACAAGCACTCGTAGCTTAACGGATAGAGCATCTGACTACGGATCAGAAGGTTGCAGGTTCGAATCCTGCCGAGTGCACAGCAGATCAGAGGCCCCAAGGATTGATCCTTGGGGCCTCTGGCTTTTGCGTTGACGGCAGTGTTCGACGGGAACCCCTGCGACCGCTCCGGAGACGGCACCGTGTTGGTGGAGCCTGTTCGGCAGTTGATGCGGGCGCGGGATGAGATCACCGATCACCTGCGAAAAGCTGGAGGTCTCTCCTGAATACATCCACCGGACAGGCTTCGGGGAAGCGTGCTGTTCCCCACTCGGTCCGGTGCGCTTGTGGTGCGGGTATCAGGGCGGCGGAGGTCGTGCTGGTGCGGTGCGTTGTCAGTGGGCGTGGCTAGGGTCTCAGACGCGCGGCCGGCTTCCGAGGTGTCCAGCTCTGTAGAGCAGTTGCATCCCCGGCTCTGTCTGGGGGCGGCCCGGGACCTAACCGACGGTCGGGCTTCGTCGATCGCTGAGGAGAGACCTGTCAGCGTCGGCCGCGCACCAAGCTTTTCCCCGGGCGGGATGAGGTGGTCGGCGCTTTCCCCGTCGTCCACGTGTCCGTGGGCGTCGACGGTGATCGGGGCAGTACCTGTTCGGTCAACGGCCCGTTGTCGGGGGAGAAGTCCGGGTGGTCCGTGACCGGGTGGCGGGTACCGTGCTTGGAATCGGCACTGTCCGGCCGGCCGGTCGCCGTCTCTATACCGGATACCGGTCAATATCGGGAGCCGGTCTGTGCCACCGTGACTCGTCGGCCGATCTTCAGCGAGCCGGGGGCTCGGCGGGCGGGGGTGCCGCCGGGCCGAACCGGGCGTGGCCCCTACGCTCCTCCGGCGAGCGGATGGGTGTGTCCGGGAAGCTGCCCGCCTGGCGGCACATACCGCTGCCGTCCGCTCCGGTCGGTCACCGGTGTGAACCCGGCGGCCTGCAGCCGAGCGGCGTACTTGGCGCTGTAACGTCGGCCATAGGCGCGCAGGACGGGCATCAGGGCCAGGAACGCGACCCAGACGATGCCGACAATGACGACCGCGACGGTGTTCTCTCGCAGCGTGAGACAGATGGTCGCAGCGGACACGGTGAAGAAGAAGAGCGCTATCGCCATCTGCAGCTTGTCGATGGGCCGGCTGTTGCTGTCGACCACCATGCGGGCCTTGAGGAGATCGATCGCGTCGGGCACGAAAGGCGGCAGCGCCACCCCCTCGTCGGCGTCGGGGTACTGCGCCCGGTTCTGCGCAGCGCGCTCCTGGCCCTGCCGGCTGGGGTCGGGCACGATGAACAGGACGAAATTGTTGTTGGTGCCCAGCTGCAGGTCGGCGTACTCGTACCCGAACTGCTGGGCGATGAAGGCGAGTCGGGCGAGGCGCTTCCATGACTGTGCGGAGACCGTCAGCTGAACGGGCTCCCCGCTCGCCATCTCCCGCAGCATCTTCCGCACTTGCCTCTTACTCACCAGCGCCCCCATCAATCGCAGTCCATGCAGTCTGCCATTAACGGCATGCTCATGCCCGGACAAGGTGAACCGGACCGGCACGGCCTTGGCAGCCGATACTGGGCTTGCCTCTGTCCATTCGCCGTACGGAAACGAAGTACGGCAACTCCGGCTACCGGGATGCGCAGATGACCACGCAGACTCACCCCGTCGACCACGACCTTGTCGAGGCCGCCGCGCATGTCGCTCGTACGCGTTGCCGGGGTGACAACCACACCATGGCGGCCGCGGCCCGGGCCCCGGACGGCAGGATCGTGACCGCGGTGAATGCCTACCACTTCACGGGCGGCCCCTGCGCCGAGTTGGTGCTCATCGGCACGGCCGCCGCTCAGGGTGTCTACGAGCTGGACACCTTGGTCGCCGTCGGCGACCGCGGGCGTGGGGTGGTGCCTCCGTGCGGTCGGTGCCGGCAGGTTCTCCTCGACTACTTTCCCCGCCTCAATGTCATCGTCGGCACGAACGACGGTGTGCGCGCTGTCCCCGTCGCGGAACTGCTGCCCGAAAGCTACGTCTGGGCCGACCACCAGCTTGACGCGGAGTGAGAGCGGAGTGAGAACCGATGAGAGGCCCCGGGGTTGATCCTCCGGGGCCTCTCGCGGGGTGGTCGTCCATGGACCGGGGTGAACTCATACGGCGCTCGCGGCCAGGCTGTGGAACGCCTGGGTGGTGCCGGGGTGGGCGATCTCGTCGAGCAGGTGGCGCCAGTCGGGGTCGGCCGCGGCGGGGTGGGCCAGGTCCCATGCGGTGAGGAGCGGGGCCAGCTCGCTGCCGGGGGAGATCTCGGCCGGCAGGGAAGATGAGGAGGACAGGGAGGGCGTGGAGAACAGTCGCGGGTTCATGGGAGTTCCTTCCGGAGGAGGCGGTGAACTCGGGGCCGGGGCCCGGGGATCCCGGATCCGATGACTTCTACGATGCCTCCGATCCCGGGACGGCGACATGTGGCCGCCTGCCCAATCCATGGTGGGGCCAGCTGCACCCCCAGGGGGTCGCCAGCCCTCCCAAGGGACCTGCCGGGTTCCCCGGGCCGCGCTGTCGTACCCCTCCTCTGCGGTCGTTGCCGTCGGGGGAACGGGTGGACCAGGCGGAGGTCATCGATAAGGCGGCTGCGGTTCGTGAACTCTCCGAGGAGCTGGCGGTGTTCGGGGCGCCGGTGCGCTTCGTGTTCAAGGTGCCGTGTCTCGGGAGGAGTAGCCCCTACCGCTCGGGGTGGAGCCCTGCGGCGTTGCCTGACGGCGCTGACCTCCGCCGCGCCGGTCAGCAGGCGCCGGTCAGCAGGCGGCGGTCAGCAGGCGGCGGTCACCGCGGCCTGGGACAGGGCCGGTCGGGGCAGGGCCGCGGTGACCGCCGCCGAGTGCTGCGGCTTGCGGGTGCCCGCGAAGACGAACAGGCGCAGGACCAGGAAGCGGCCGATGCCGGCCAGGCCGGAGGCGGTGAGGTAGACCGCCTGCTCGGTGAGCATGCTCGGCGCCGACTGGAACGTGTGGAGCAGGATCATCGCGGCGCTGGTGACGATGTACGCGGCGACCGCGGAGCCGGAGGACTGGAAGTGCTGGCGCCAGCCCGGGCGGCGGCCGGTGCCGAAGGTGAACAGGGCGTGCAGCTCGGTGCAGAGAAGCGTCGAGACCACCGTGATCACCGCGTTCGCGACCGCCCACGGCATCGTCATGGCCACCAGCGGCACGGCGAAGCTGGAGAGGACACCGATCCCGCCGCCGCAGACGACGAAGCGGACGAAGGAGGCGAGGGGGCCGGGGGCCGAGGAAGCGGAGGGAGCGGACGGGGACTGGGTCCTGTCGGCCGTCTGCGTCTCCATGGTGTTTCCCTCCGGCGTGGCTTCTCTGATCCGCTGGATCCCGGTGGATCAGCTGAGATCAACGATGCCGTCGCGAGCTCGCCGGAACGATGGAGTGCTCTCCCGAACTCATGGTGGGGCTGGCTACACCCCCGGGGTGGGGAGACCCCGCTACCGGCCCTCCGCGTCCTTCGCCCGAAGCTCCTCGATGTACGCGAGCGCCAGGTCGGTCGTACGGCTGAACCAGTCGTGGAGTACGGCGATCTCGTCGGCGGAGTACTCCGCGAAGACGGCGCCGAGGCGGTCGTAGTAGGGCTGGTAGAGGGCGACGACCCGGGCCACGGCGTCGGGCAGCGCGGCGACCCGGACGCGGCGGCGGTCGGTGGGGTCGGGGACTCGGGTGACGTAGCCGCCGCGTTCGAGGCGGTTGAGGATGCCAGTGACCGCGCCGGTCGTGACGTGGGCGTGTTCGGCGAGGTCTCCCGCGGTGAGGAGGTCGTCGCCGGCCTTCAGGATCCAGGCGAAGGACAGCAGGTCGGTGACGTTCAGACCCAGCCGCTGGGCCATCTCCTGCTGGCCGAGGTGGGCGGTGGCGATGAAGAAGTCCATCGCCTCCAGTGCCTGGGCCGGAGTGGCGGTGGGGCGGGGCTCGGCGTGCATCGGATTCCCGGTTCTGTGGAGGGGGTTCGGTCCATCAGCGCATATCTCTTAGGTTGTAAGAGGTTTCTGTACTAAACTTCTTAGCTAGTGAGAGACCTGCGGGCGGAGGAGGATCTGTGAGTGCACATCAGTATGACGAGGGGCATACGGTCGCGGGGTGGACCGGCGTCGGCATCGCTACGGTCGGGACTTCCGTGCTGGGGCTGGGGGTGTGCACGGTGTCCGGCCCGTTGATCTTCGCCGGTCTCGGGGTCACCGCGCTGAGCGCTCTCGTCACCTGGGTCCTGCATCTGACCGGATGGGGCAAGCCGCCGGGGCGCCGACCGCGCGAGCAGTGGGGCATGCGGGTGCGGGACACGGGCGCGCGGCAGGGGCACGCCGGGTGCGTCGGGTGCCGGATGGCGGGGCGGGGAGGCTCGAGGAAGCCGGCCACGGCGGTCGAGCCGCGGGGTGCGGTGGTGGCGGAACCGATCTCCGTGGAGTCGGTGGGCTGACGTCCCTCGCGCGACCCCCGTTGTCAGTGGTGCCCCCTACTCTCGTGAGAGATGGCACAGGCATGGAAGTGCTCGGGGCTGCGATGGTCGGCGGACGGTCCCGTGCTGCGGTGGGACGGCGGGCGGCGCAGTGCGCTGACCTGGGGGAAGCGGGTGGCCTTCGGGGTCGTGGAGGGGGGTGTGCGGACGTGTGTGGGAGCGCGGGGGCATGCGTGTGCGGCGCGGGCGGTGGTGTCGGGGCGGAGCACGGGGGCGCGGTGCGAGGAGTGCGCGCGGCTGGACCGGTCGCACTCGGTGGCCGCCGACACCCTCGCGGACGATCCTCGGCCGTACCGGGTATATCTGGCCTGGTTCGGGCCCGGCATGACCAAGGTGGGCATCACCACGCACGAGCGGGGGTCAGCGCGGCTGCTGGAGCAGGGCGCCGTCTGCTTCAGCTGGCTGGGCACCGGGCCGCTCATGGCCGCGCGGCGCACCGAGGAGCTGCTGCGGGCCGCGCTGTCGGTGCCGGATCGCGTTCCGTACGGCGCCAAGCGGGCCGTACGGTCCGCCCTGCCCGTGTCGGCCGCTGAGCGGGCCGCCGAGATCGCCGGGCTGCATGCGCGGGCGGTGACGCTGACCGGCTGGCCCGAGTCCCTGGAGCGGGCGTCGTACGAACCGGTGGATCACGTCGCGATCTTCGGTCTCGTGGGCCTCCCCGCTGCCGTGGGCGAGGTGCGCGAACTCGTCGCCGGCGGGGTGGTGGGCGGTCGGCTCGTCGCGGCCGCCGGGCCCGATCTGCACCTGGAGACGGAGGGCAAGGGGGTGGTCGTACTGGACACGCGGCTGATGACGGGGTGGGAGCTGGTTCCGGCCGAGGGGACGGAGAACACCGTGCCGACAAGGGAGTTCAAGGAGAGGCCGGGGTTGCAGGACGGGTTGTTCTGACCCAGGGGGTATGCCCCAGTGCCGTGGCTCGTGTCGGTGGGGCGGGGCCCTGGCAGAACTCCGCGTGTGCGCCTCGTCCGTAGCGCCTGGCGAGGCGCTGCCCAGGTGTTCCCTGAGAGGTGCCTGTGCGTTTCTCAGGGAAATCACAGATTTCCGAAAGGGTGTTCTCAGGGGGCCCCGACAGGGTGTTCGCCATGACCACGACCTCGCCCCAGGGGCGCACCGAACTGCTGAGGCCGGACGGGAGCCCCGTCCGAGTGCTTGTGGTGGACGACGAGCTGTCGATCACCGAACTGCTGTCCATGGCTCTTCGCTATGAGGGATGGCAGATCCGGAGTGCGGGAGACGGCACGGGCGCCGTTCAGACCGCGCGGGAGTTCCGGCCCGACGCCGTCGTTCTGGACATGATGCTGCCCGACATGGACGGGCTGACCGTCCTCGGGCGGCTGCGGCGGGAACTGCCGGACGTGCCGGTGCTGTTCCTGACGGCCAAGGACGCGGTCGAGGACCGCATCGCCGGACTCACCGCCGGCGGCGACGACTACGTCACCAAGCCGTTCAGCCTCGAAGAGGTCGTGGCGCGGCTGCGGGGGCTCATCCGCCGCTCCGGTGCGGCCGACCGCCGCTCCGACTCCGTTCTGGTCGTCGGCGACCTCACCCTCGACGAGGACAGCCACGAGGTCTCGCGCGCCGGGGCGAACATCCACCTCACGGCGACGGAGTTCGAACTCCTGCGCTTCCTCATGCGTAATCCCCGGCGTGTGCTCAGCAAGGCGCAGATCCTCGACCGGGTGTGGTCGTACGACTTCGGCGGCCAGGCCAACGTCGTCGAGCTGTACATCTCCTACCTGCGCCGGAAGATCGACGCGGGGCGCGAGCCGATGATCCACACCCGGCGTGGGGCCGGTTACCTGATCAAGCCCGCCGCCTCATGAGCGGGCGACGACGGCCGCGCAAGCAGATACGGGCGGGTAAGCCGCGTACCCTGCGGACGCGGCTCGTCGTCGCGTCCGTGGTGCTGATCGCCGTGGTCTGCTCGGTGATCGGCACGGTGACCACATTGGCGCTGCGCTCGCACCTGTACGACCAGTTGGGCGACCAGGTCTTCGACGCGGGCAAGCGTCTGTCCGGGCCTCCGTTCGGCAGGCAGGGCAGCCCGAACGCGAACGACCTGGATCAGCTCGACGCCTTCGTCATCAACGGTCCGACGCAGGAGAACACCGTGGCCGCCGAGATCGGCGCCAACGGCACCATCACCAAGGCGGTCATCGCCGAACGGGAATCCAGCAACACTGGCCAGCGGATGAAGGCCGCCGAGCTGACCGCGGCCCAACGGGCCGTGTTCGCCGGCATCTCCACCACCGGCAAGCACGTCGTGACCATTCCCGGTGTCGGCGACTACCTCGTCATGTACATCACGTCCAAGGACGGCACCGGCTACTACGTGGCCCTGCCCACCGACGCCGTGAGCAACACCATCAACACCCTGATCCTCGTGGAGATCAGCGTCACCGCCGCCGGCCTCGGCGCGGCCGTCATCGCCGGTTACGTGCTCGTCGGGCTCGCCACCCGCCCCCTGCGCAGGGTCGCCAACACCGCCACCCGGGTCTCCGAACTGCCCCTGCACACCGGCGAGGTGAACCTCAGCGAGCGGGTCCCCGAGTCGGAGTGCGATCCGCACACCGAGGTGGGCCAGGTCGGCTCCGCACTGAACCGGATGCTCAACCACGTCCACGGCGCCCTGCACGCACGCCAGCAGAGCGAGATGCGGGTACGCCAGTTCGTCGCGGACGCCAGTCACGAGTTGCGGACACCGCTCTCCTCGATCCGCGGGTACGCCGAGCTGACCAGACGCGGCAGAGAGGAGGTCGGCCCCGACACCCGGCACGCGCTCGGCCGTATCGAGTCCGAGGCGGGCCGGATGACGCTGCTCGTGGAGGACCTGCTGCTGCTCGCGCGCCTGGACGCCGGGCGGCCGCTGCAGTTCGAGCAGACCGACCTGATCCCGCTCGTCGTGGACACCATCAGTGACGCCCGGGCGGCCGGCATGGACCACAACTGGCGCCTGGACCTGCCCGACGAACCCGCCCTCGTCTCCGGTGACGCGGCCCGGCTCCAGCAGGTGCTCATCAACCTGCTCGGCAACGCCCGCAAACACACCCCCGAGGGCACGACCGTCACCGCACGGGTGCAGCGGCGCGGTCCCTGGATGTGCGTGGACGTCGAGGACAACGGCCAGGGCATCCCGTCCGACCTGCTCCCGCACGTCTTCGAACGGTTCGCGCGCGGCGACTCCTCACGCTCCCGCGCCTCAGGATCGACCGGCCTGGGCCTCGCCATCGTGCAGGCCGTCGCGTCCGCACACGGTGGCGCGGTGACCGTGGACAGCATGCCCGGGCGCACGGTGTTCACCATGCACCTGCCCGCCGTCGGTCCCGTGACCCCGCGTCCGGCGCCCGAAACGAACTGGCAATCGCACTCACAGGCACAGCACAGCGCCGCCATATGGGTGCAACAGGGGGCTTGACCAGAGTCGTTGGCATGCGAACCGACTCTTCTCCCGGCACCCTGCCGGCGCGGGAGCACCTCCCGGCCGGCGACGCCGGTACGCCTGTCCTGGACGTAGTGATCCCCGTCTTCAACGAGGAGAAGGACCTCCAGCCGTGTGTGCTGAGACTGCACGAGCACCTCAAGCGCACGTTCCCGTACGCGTTCCGCATCACCATCGCGGACAACGCGTCCACGGACACCACTCCCCTGGTGTCGCGGCGGCTGGAGTCGGAGATCCCGGAGGTCAGGGCCTTCCGGCTGGAGCAGAAGGGCCGCGGCCGAGCGCTGCGGACCGTCTGGTCCGCCTCGGACGCCCCGGTCCTCGCCTACATGGACGTGGACCTGTCCACCGACCTCAACGCGCTGCTGCCGCTGGTGGCCCCGCTGATCTCGGGCCACTCCGACCTGGCGATCGGCTCCCGGCTCGCCCGCAGCTCCCGGGTCGTGCGCGGCCCCAAGCGCGAGTTCATCAGCCGCGCCTACAACCTGATCCTGCGCGGCTCGCTCCAGGCCCGCTTCTCCGACGCCCAGTGCGGCTTCAAGGCCATCCGGCGTGACGTGGCCCAGGTCCTGCTGCCGCTCGTCGAGGACACCGGCTGGTTCTTCGACACCGAGATGCTGGTCATCGCCGAGCGCGCGGGACTGCGTATCCACGAGGTGCCCGTCGACTGGGTCGACGACCCGGACTCCACCGTCCACATCGTCAAGACGGCCACCGACGACCTGAAGGGGGTGTGGCGCGTGGGCAAGGCACTCGCCAGTGGCGCGCTGCCGCTGGACCGGATCGCCCGCCCGTTCGGCGACGACCCGCGCGACCGCGATGTGCAGGACGTGCCGAAGGGGCTGGCCCGCCAGCTCGTCGGGTTCTGTGTCGTCGGCGGTCTGTCGACCCTCTTCTACCTCCTCCTCTACAGCGGCTTCCGGACCTTCAGCGGTTCGCAGATCGCCAACGCGTTCGCCCTGCTGGTCTCCGCGGTCGCCAACACGGCGGCCAACCGGCGCCTGACCTTCGGGGTGCGCGGGCGGGGCGGCGCCGTCCGGCACCAGGCGCAGGGCCTGGTCGTCTTCGGTATCGGCCTCGCGCTGACCGCCGGTTCGCTGGCCGCCCTGAACGCGGCCACCAGCGACCCGGCGCACTCCACCGAACTGGCCGTCCTGATCGCCGCCAACCTCGCGGCGACCGTGCTGCGCTTCCTGCTCTTCCGGGCCTGGGTGTTCCCCGACCGCGACGACGACGAGCCCCGGTCCACGGTGGTGGCCGGCCGCACACCCGCCTCCCCGGCCCACTTCCCGAAGCAGTCCTACGGGCCGCTGCCCCAGCGCCCCACGGCGCACCAGTACGCCACGGCACCGCAGTCGCCGTACGACACGACCTCGCCGTACGACACGACCTCGCCGTACGACACGACCTCCCCGTACGACACGACCGAGTTCCGCGCCGGTGAAGCCGCGGAGCAGCGCTCCTGGAAGGACGCCACCGCGCGGTTGCAGCCGGTGCGCCCGACCGACACCGACCCGAGGAACTCCTGATGACCACGCAGACCGACCATCCGACCCAGCAGGGTTCCGGGTGGGGTCCGGCGGTGACCGTGACGGACGTACGGGAACCCGTCGCTCCCCCGGCCCCCGAGTCCGGTGAACCCCAGCAGCCCTTCGCGCGCAGACTGTGGCGCGGCCGTCCCGAGGACCCCCGCTGGGCGCGCCCGGCCTTCCTCGGCCTGCTCCTCGCCACCGCGGCGCTCTACTTCTACAACCTGAGCGCCTCCGGCTACTCCAACTCCTTCTACTCGGCGGCCGTCCAGGCCGGCACGAAGAGCTGGAAGGCGATGTTCTTCGGCTCGCTGGACGCGGGCAACGCCATCACCGTCGACAAGCCCTCGGCGTTCCTGTGGCCGATGGAGATCGCGGCGCGGATCTTCGGCCTGAACTCATGGACGATCCTCGGCCCCGAGGTGCTCATGGGCGTCGGCACGGTCGCCGTCGTCTACGCCTCCGTGCGCCGCCGCTTCAGCCCCGGAGCCGGTCTGATCGCGGGCGCGGTGCTCGCGCTCACTCCGGTCGCGGCGCTGATGTTCCGGTTCAACAACCCGGACGCGATGCTGGCGCTGCTGATGGCGCTGGCCTGTTACTTCGTCGTCCGTGCGGTCGAGGACGGGAAGACGAAGTGGCTGGTGTGGGCGGGTGTGGCGATCGGCTTCGCGTTCCTCGCGAAGACGCTGCAGGCCTTCCTGATCCTGCCGTCGCTGGCGATCGTGTACGCGGTCGTCGCGCCGGTCTCCCTGAAGAAGCGCTTCGGCCAGCTGGGCGCGGCCACCCTCGCCCTGGTCGTCTCCGGCGGCTGGTGGGTCGCGATCGTCGAACTGTGGCCCGCCTCCTCCCGCCCCTACATCGGCGGCTCGCAGAACAACTCCTTCCTTGAACTGACCTTCGGCTACAACGGACTCGGCCGCCTCAACGGCGACGAGACCGGCAGCGTGGGCGGCGGAGGCGGCGGCACCGGTACTGGCCAGTGGGGCGAGACCGGCTGGAACCGGATGTTCAACTCCGAGATCGGCAGCCAGATCTCGTGGCTGCTGCCGGCCGCGCTGATCCTGCTCGTCGCGGGCCTGGTGGCGACGCGCAAACTCACGCGGACCTCGGTCACCCGGGCGTCGTTCCTGGTGTGGGGCGGCTCGCTGCTGATGACGCTGGTGGTCTTCAGCTTCATGGCGGGCATCTTCCACCAGTACTACACGATCGCCCTGGCCCCCTACATCGCGGCCGTGGTCGGCATGGGCGCGGGGATCCTCTGGGAGAAGCGCGCCGAGATGTGGGCCTCGCTCACCCTCGCGGCCGCGGTCGTGGCGGGCGCAGCCTGGGGATACGTCCTCCTCAACCGCACCCCGGACTACCTGCCCTGGCTGAAGTGGCTGGTTCTGATCGGCGGGCTGGTCGCCGCGCTCGGTCTGGTCTTCGTGGCCAGGCTCGGCCGCCAACTGGCGCTGGGCGCGGCGGCGCTGGGCATCGCGGCCTCCCTCGCCGGTCCGGCGGCGTACACGCTCAGCACGGTGAACTCCGCGCACACCGGGTCCATCCCGACGGCGGGTCCGGCGGGCGCGAGTTCGATGGGCTTCGGCGGGGGCGGTCGGGGCGGCCGCGGCGGTGGTCCCGGTGGCGGCATGGGCGGCGGCTTCGGCGGCGGCCAGAATCAGCAGGGCAACGGAACCACCCGGGGCCAGGGCCAGCAGGGCCAGGGCTTCCCGGGCGGCGGTACCGGCGGCGGGATGCCCGGCCAGAACCAGCAGGGCGGTATGCCCGGCGGCACCACGCGTGGCGGCGGCGGCATGGCCGGTGGCGGCGGAGTCGGCGGCCTGCTCAACGGCGCCACGGTCTCCGCCGAGGCCAAGAAGCTGCTGGAGACCGACGCCGACGACTACACCTGGGCGGCGGCCGCGATCGGCGCCCAGAACGCCGCGAGCTACCAACTGGCCACCAACGGGTCCGTCATGGCGATCGGCGGCTTCAACGGCACCGACCCGTCCCCGACGCTGGCCCAGTTCAAGGAGTACGTGGCGGACGGAAAGATCCACTACTTCATCTCCGGTGGCACCGGCGGCGGCATGGGCGGCAGCAGCAGCGGTACGTCCTCGCAGATCTCCTCGTGGGTCGAGGCCACCTTCAAGAAGGTGACGGTCGGTTCGGCCACCTTCTACGACCTCACCCAGAAGGCGAGCAGCTGACGGTCCTCCGAAGGCGAAGGGCGGCGGCCACTGAGGTCGCCGCCCTTCGGCGTTCCTCCGTCCGGAAACGGCGTTGTACGGCGTATAGGAACTGTTCTACGGTGTACGGCATGTCCGCTCCCGCCTCCCTCACCGTCTCCCGGGGCCACCCCCAGCGCTGGCTGATCCTCGGCGTCATCTGCCTCGCGCAGCTCACCGTGCTGCTCGACAACACCGTCCTGAACGTCGCGATCCCCTCGCTCACCCGCGAACTGGGCGCGGCCACCTCCGACATCCAGTGGATGATCAACGCCTACTCGCTGGTGCAGTCCGGCCTCCTGCTCACCGCGGGCAGCGCCGCCGACCGCTACGGCCGCAAGAAGCTGCTGATGGCGGGGCTGGCCCTGTTCGGCATCGGCTCCCTGGTGGCGGGCCTCGCCACCACCAGCGGCCAACTCATCGCGGCCCGCGCCGGCATGGGCGTCGGCGGCGCACTCCTGATCACCACCACGCTCGCCGTCGTCGTCCAGATCTTCGACGACAGCGAGCGCGTGAAGGCGATCGGCCTGTGGTCGACGGTCAACTCGCTGGGTTTCGCCGTGGGCCCGCTGCTGGGCGGGGTGATGCTCGACCACTTCTGGTGGGGCGCGATCTTCCTCATCAACATCCCGGTCGCGGTCATCGGACTCGTGGCGGTCCTGGCCCTGGTACCGGAGTCGAAGAACCCGCAGGGCGACCGCCCCGACCTGCTCGGCGCGCTGCTCTCCACGATCGGCATGACGAGCGTCGTCTACGCGATCATCTCCGGCCCCGACCACGGCTGGACCTCCTCCACCACCCTCGTCTCCGCGGCGATCGGGGTCGTGGTCCTGGCCGGGTTCGCCGTATGGGAACTGCGCACCCCGCACCCGATGCTGGACATGCACTTCTTCCGCAACCAGCGGTTCACCGGAGCCGTCGCGGGCGCGATCCTCGTCGCCTTCGGCATGGCGGGGTCGCTGTTCCTGCTCACCCAGCACCTCCAGTTCGTCCTCGGATACGGCCCGTTGGAGGCCGGCCTGCGGACGGCGCCGTTCGCCCTCACGATCGTCGCGCTCAACCTCACCGGGATCAGCGCGAAGCTGCTGCCGAGGGTCGGCACGCCGCTCACCATCGCGATCGGCATGACCTGCCTGGCCGTGGGCCTCGCGGCGATCGCCGTGCTCGGCCGGCACGGGTACGGCGGCATGCTGGCCGGTCTGGTCGTCATGGGCGCCGGGGTCGCCTTCGCGATGCCCGCCATGGCCAACGCCGTGATGAGCGCGATCCCCCCGGAGAAGGCGGGCGTGGGCGCGGGCATCAACGGCACCCTCGCGGAGTTCGGACAGGGCCTGGGTGTCGCGGTGCTGGGCGCGGTGCTGAACTCCCGGTTCGCGGCGCTGGTTCCGGTGGCGGCGGCGTCACTGCCGGCGGCGCTGGCTCAGGCGGGGTCGAAGGAGCAACGGGCGCGGATCACCGACGCGTTCGCCTCCGGCCTGGAGACCAGTCAATTGGCGGGGGCGGTCGCTGTGCTGCTCGGCGGATTGCTGGCGGCGGTGCTGCTGCGGCGGGCCGAGCGGGTGCCGGGCCCCTGAGACCCCGCTGACGGCGGGGACTTCGGGTGCGTCGTGGCTGGTCGCGCCCACGCGCCGGGAGCGCATCCAGGTACCGCCCCGCGCCCTCACAAACCGGTCCAGGCCTAGCATCCTTGCAAGTGAACGACGTCTCGGAAGGTGCGCCATGGTGAAGGCAGGCCAAGGAGCGGCCGCGCGAACCAGTGTCTGGCTGGACGGCAAGGTGCGCCGGGGCGGCCGTGGTGGCGGGCAGCCCTCCGGCCTGGACCGGGACCGGATCACCGAGGTGACGGTCCGTCTCCTGGACGCCGAGGGGCTGGCGAAGTTCTCCATGCGGCGACTGGCCGCCGAGCTCAGCGTGACCGCCATGTCCGTCTACTGGTACGTCGACACCAAGGACGACCTGCTCGAACTCGCCCTGGACGCGGCCTTCGGCGAGCTGGAACTGCCGGACCCGGAGGCCGACGAGGACTGGCGGGACCAACTGCGCACGGTGGCCAGGGAGTACCGGGGCCTGCTGGTCCGGCACCCCTGGGCGTCACCGTTGGCCGGCACGTTCCTCAACATCGGCCCCCACTCCCTGGCCCTGTCCCGGGTCGTGCACCGGGTCGTCCGCAAGACCGGCCTGCCCGCACATGGCATCACCGGCGCGATCTCCGCCGTCTTCCAGTTCGTCTACGGCTTCGGCACCATCGAGGGCCACTTCATCGCCCGCTCCGCTCAGGCCGGAATGACCCAGGAGGCCTTCTTCCGCCACGCCATGACCACCGCCACCCGGTCTCCCGGCGCCGCGGAGATCCTCAAGGAGAACGAGGAGATCATGACGGCGAGGGGAGGCGACACGGTCGAGGAGATGCGGGACAGGGACTTCACGTTCGCCCTGGACCTCTTGGTCAAGGGAATCGAGGCGATGGTCGAGCCGACGTAGGTGCGCCAACCCGGGGGCGCGGGGAACTGTGCGACCAGCCACAACGAACCCGCACCCGCCGACGAGCCACAACTCCCCACCCCCTCAGGCGTCACGCCTCCGGCGAAGCCAACCGAGCCGGAAAACCGCCGGTGGCAACCGGCCCCCACCGCTCCGGCGTGACCCGGATGATCGACTTGCCCTGCTTCACCATCGCCGCCCGGTACTCGTCCCAGTCCGGATGCTCACCGGCGATGTTCCGGTAGTACTCCACGAGCGCCTCCACGGACTCCGGCGAGTCGACGACCTCCGCGGTGCCGTCGACCTGCACCCACGGTCCGTCCCAGTCGTCGCTCAGCACGAGCACGCTGACGTGGGAATCCCGCTTCGCGTTCCGTGTCTTCGCCCGCTCGGGATACGTCGACACGACGATCCGCCCAGAGTCGTCCACCCCGCACGTCAACGGTGAGGCCTGCGGCGAGCCGTCCGCCCGCCGCGTCAGCAGAATCGCCCGGTGCCGGGGCCGTACGAAGTCCAGCAGCTCGTCCAGGGAGACGGCCTTGTTGGTCGCAATGTTCGGTGCCATGGAATCAGCCTAGTTGGAGCGCCACGGCGTTCCAGTGAACCGCGTCACGGCCGAGCCGGTCCGCTCCCTCGTCCACGATCCGCAGCAGCCGCAGCCCCACCTCCGCCCCCTGCCCGGCGACCTCTTCCGGCGGTATGTCGAACATGAGCCGGTCCGCGGGCGGCTCACCGCGCCGCAGGGTGATCAGCAGGACCCCGCCGGGCGCGAGCAGCCCCGCAAGGCGCCGCATGGCGACGGGCCGCTCCTCCGGCCGCAGATGCATCCACACCGCGGACAGCAGAACGACGTCGTACGGCCCCTGGACGCCATCCAGTGCCGGCAGTGCCCCCGTCCGCCAGCTCACCCCGCAACCGGGATGCAGCCGCTCGGCCACACCCCGCAGCTCCGCCACCGGCTCCACCGCGTCGACCGAGAACCCCCGGGAGGCCAGCGCCGCCGCGTCCCGCCCGGTCCCCGCGCCGACGTCGAGCACCCGCGCGGGCGGATCCGGCAGCAGATCCAGCAGCGCCCCGTGCACCACCTCGAACGTGACGCTCTCGTACACCGTCCCCAGCCGCTCAGCCGACTCGGCGTAGTACCCCTGAACCCCCGCAACCCGTCCCATACCCGAACGGTACGACCCGGCACTGACAACGCGGCGGCCTCAGACCTGCGGCAGCGACTCCCCCTGTACCGCCTGCACATCGAGTTCGACCTTCAGGGTCGTCCCGATGGCGGCGATCCCCGCCTGCACGACCTGGTTGTAGTTCATGGCGAAGTCCTCCCGCTGCAACTGGGTCGTGGCCCGGAAGGCGGCCCGGGTACCGCCCCAGGGGTCGGCCCCCGTCCCCAGATAGGCGAGGTCCAGGTCGACGGGCCGTACGACACCGCGCATCGCCAGCTCACCCCGCACGGTCCACCGGTCCGTACCGGCCACGGTCAGCCCCGTCGACCGGTACGTGATCTCCGGGTACCGCTCGACGTCCAGGAAGTCGGCCGACCTCAGGTGCTCGTCCCGCGTCGCGTTCCCCGTGTCGATGGAGGCGGCCCGGATCACCGCCTCCACCCGGGACTTGGTCACGTCGTCCGGGGCGACCTCGATCGCCGCGGTGAAGTCGGTGAAACGGCCGTGCACGCTGGAGATGCCCAGGTGCTGGGCGACCGCGTTCACGCCGGAGTGGGCCGGGTCCACGGTCCACGGGCCGGGCGGCGGGAGTTCCGTGCCGCCGATGCGGGCCAGGGTGACCGTGCCGACCTCGGCGCGCCCGCTCGCGGTGACGATCGCGCTGGACGCGGCGGGCGCGTACCCGACGGCCGTGACGATGACGGTGTACGGCCCCGGCTCCAGCGGTGTGCCGTCCCGCACGGCGCCCTCCGCGTCGGCCTCCGCCCGCAGCACCTGTGCGCCGGTCATGTCGGTCACCGTGACGACCGCGTGCGACACGGCCCACCCGTCCCGGGTGCGGATCCTCGCGGTCAGTCCCATGTCACATACCTCCTCAAAGAAGACCGGCCCGTGGCGGGGAGCGCGCTCCCCGCCACGGGCCGGACTGGGTGAACTACTCGCCGGGGTGGGCGAGTTCGATGTCGTGCCCGTCGACCGCGGGGCCGTTCACCGTCAGGGCCGTCGCCTGCGGCGGGTAACCCGTCGCGATGACCGTGTACTCGCCGCCGTCCAGGTCGGTGAAGGCGTACGCCCCGTCCGTCCCGGTGGTGGCGCTGCCGATCACGTTGCCTGCGGCGTCCACGAGCGTGACCCGGGCGTCGGCCAGCGGACCGTGCGGCGCCCGTACGACACCCTGCAGGCGGGCGCCCGTGTCGAGGTCGACCTCGAGGCGCGTGACGCCGGTACCGCCGACCTCGACGGGCAGGGCGCGCGGCCGGAACCCGGCGGCGTTCACCGCGACGGTCACGGCACCCGGCACCAGCTCGCCGAAGGCGAACTCGCCCTGCTCACCGGTGGTCCCGGTGACCAGCAGATCGCCCCGCACATCGGTGACGATCACCATCGCGTCCTTGACCGGCTCCCCGCTGTGCGCGGCCCGCACGAGCCCGTTCAGCCCGCTGGTGCCGCTGAGGAGGATGTCGTACGCCACCGGCTCGCCGTTCACGAGGACCGTGGACGCCTGCGGCTGGAACCCGTCGGCGGAGGCGATCAGGACGTACGATCCGACACTCGGCGCCTCGACCGTGTAGGAACCGTCGGCCTGGGTCACCGACAGGCCCAGCTGCCGTCCCGCGAGCGAGATCAGCGTGACCGCGGCCTGCGGGACCGGGGCGCTCTCGTTGCCGCGGACGAATCCGCGGACCGGGATGCCGCCAGAGCCGCCGGGCGCCGCCTCGGGGCGGGCCAGTGTGGCGACGGCGGAGAGCTTCTGGGTGCCGTCGGCCGCGACCTCGGTGTCGGAGGCGGAGGAGGAAGAAGCCCAGCTCGGAACCTTCTCCTCGGCGGGGGCCGTTGCGGCGGCCGGGGTCTCGGCGGGAGCCGGGGCCTCGTCCGAGGCGGCCTGTGCCAGTGCGCCCTTGGTCCGCAACGGGACCTCCTTGATGAACAGCGTGATCAGGAACGCGACGGCCGCCAGCGCACCGGCGATCAGGAAGACGTCGGCGATGCCGTGGCCGTAGGCGCTCTCCATGAGGGTGCGCACCGGGACCGGCAGCTTGTTCATGTCCGGGATGGTGTCGGTGGACGATCCGGAACCGGACAGGGCGGCCTGGTACTTGGGGTCGAGGGCGGCGACGCCGTCCGTGACGTAGTGCGTGATCCGGTGGGCCATGACCGCGCCGAGGGCGGAGACGCCGACCGCGCCGCCGAGGGAGCGGAAGAAGGTCACCGTGGAGCTGGCGGCGCCGAGGTCACTCGGTTCGACCTGGTTCTGCGTGCACAGCACCAGGTTCTGCATCATCATGCCGATGCCGAGACCCAGCAGGGCCATGAAGATCGACATCTTCCAGTAGTCCGTGTCGTACCGGATGGTGCCGAGCAGGCCGAGGCCGGCCGTCACCAGCACGCCACCGCTGACCAGCCACGCCTTCCAGCGCCCGGTGCGGGTGATGAACTGCCCGGAGACGGTGGAGGAGACGAAGAGCCCGCCGATCATCGGGATGGTCATCACGCCCGACATCGTCGGGGACTTGTCGCGGGCCAGCTGGAAGTACTGGCTGAAGAAGACCGTGCCGGTGAACATCGCGACACCGACGAACAGCGAGGCCAGCGACGCCAGCGTGATGGTGGGGTTCCTGAACAGGCGCAGCGGGATGATCGGCTCGCTTGCCTTGGACTCGATCAGCACGAAGAGCAGACCGAGGATGATCGAACCGCCGACCATCGCGTACGTCTGCCAGGACACCCAGTCGTACTTGTCACCGGCGAAGGTGACCCAGACCAGCAGCAGGGAGACGGCGGCGGCGACGAAGGTGGCGCCGGCCCAGTCGACCTTGACGTCCCGCTTCACGACGGGCAGGTGCAGGGTCTTCTGCAGCACGATGAGCGCGATCACGGCGAAGGGGACGCCGACGTAGAAGCACCAGCGCCAGCCCAGCCACGAGGTGTCGGTGATGACACCGCCGAGCAGCGGGCCGCCGACGGTGGCGACGGCGAAGGTCGCGCCGAGGTAGCCGGAGTAACGGCCGCGCTCGCGCGGGGAGATCATCGCCGCCATCACGATCTGCGCGAGGGCGGACAGACCGCCGACGCCGATGCCCTGGACGACACGGCAGGCGATGAGCATGCCGGAGTTCTGCGACAGCCCCGCCGCCGCGGACCCCAGTACGTAGATGACCAGCGCTATCTGGACGAGCGCCTTCTTGCTGTACAGGTCGGCGAGCTTGCCCCACAGGGGGGTGGTCGCGGTCATGGACAGCAGGGCGGCGGTGACGACCCAGGTGTAGGCGGACTGGCCGCCGCCGAGGTCGCTGATGATGTGAGGCAGGGCGTTGGTGACGATCGTGGACGACAGGATCGCCACGAACATGCCGAGCAGCAGGCCGGAGATGGCCTCCATGATCTGCCGGTGCGTCATCGGGGCGTACTCGGTGGAGCCTCCCCCGTGCTTGGCGTGAGCCCGCACACCGGCTGGTGTGGTCGTTGCCATGAGCTTCCTTCTCTTACGTGGTGGTCGCGGGTGTACGGGTGGTCGGTTCGATTACGGGGGGTGGTGCGGGAGGCCGCAGTTCGGGGCCGTGGGCACGGATGTCGTCGAAGCTCGCCCGCAGCCGGGCCATCAGCGCGGTCAGCTGGATCACCTCTTCGTCACTCCAGTCGCTCAGCCGTTCGGCGAGCATCCGGGAGGTCCGCCGGGACAGCTGGTCGAGCAGCGCCTGCCCGGCCGGCGTCAGGCGCAGAATGCGCGAACGCCTGTCCGCCGGGTCGGGGGAGCGTTCGATCCAGCCACGTGCGGCGACGTGGGCCACATGGCGGCTGGTCACGGACATGTCCACGGCGAGCAGCTCGGAGAGCCTGCTCATGCGCATGTCTCCGTAGCGCCCGAGCAGGGTCAGTACGGCGGCGGAACCGCTGGGGCACTCGGGCGGCATCATCCGCCCGACCTCCCTCTTCACGGCACCGAAGGCGCTGAACTGGCGGATCAGCTCCTCGTATCGCGTCTGCTCGGCCATCACACCTCCCGTATTCGTTGCTTAGGGCAACCATAGAGCTGCTTGGTTGCTACAGGCAAATAAAACGGTGTGAGTACGGTATAAAAAGTTGGCAAAGGCAAGTATTGCGAACGTAAACCCGCATGTGGGGCCCGCTGTCACCCCTGTCGGCCCCGCACTTGGGCCGCACGGCCTGATTCGCTAGGGTCTCTGGGCATGGCTGACAACCAAGGCCCCCAGGGCAACCACGACCCCGCCGGCAGCACCCAGATGTTCCGCGCGTTCGTCGACGAGGGCCCCCAGGGCCCCCGCCAGCAGGCCGCACCGGCCACCTCCTCCGGCGGCCCGCGCGTCGGCCTCATCATCGGCGTGGTGGTCGCGGTGGCGATCGTCGCGGTGGTGGCCTGGCTGGCACTGAAGTAGCGGAGACTCGCGGCACAGGATGGGCCGGGGTCGCACGCGACCACCGGCCCCTCACGCGTGGGGCGCGGGGAACGTCCGAACAGGCCTCGCGGCAGCCCACTCAGGGGCGCGGGGAACCGCGCAACGGCACCCGCACCCGGCTGACGTCCGAACACACCTCACGGCAACCCACTCAGGGGCGCGGGGAACTGCGCGACCAGCCACAACTCACCCGCACCCGCGAGACGACCGCACCCGGCACTCCCGAAGGCGTACCCGTGCGGACGGGTCAGTCCGAGATGAGACCTTCCCGCAGCTGCGCCAGCGTCCGCGTCAGCAGTCGCGAGACGTGCATCTGCGAGATGCCGACCTCCTCGCCGATCTGCGACTGCGTCATGTTGGCGAAGAAGCGCAGCATGATGATCTGCCGCTCACGGGGCGGCAGTTTGGCCAGCAGCGGCTTGAGGGACTCGCGGTACTCGACCCCCTCCAGCGCGGTGTCCTCGTAGCCGAGCCGGTCCGCGAGGGACCCCTCGCCACCGTCGTCCTCCAGAGCCGGGGAGTCCAGCGAGGAGGCGGTGTAGGCGTTGCCGACCGCGAGGCCGTCGACGACGTCCTCCTCGGACACGCCCAGCACGGTGGCGAGTTCGGCGACCGTCGGAGAACGGTCCAGCTTCTGGGAGAGCTCGTCGCTGGCCTTGGTGAGGGCCAGACGCAGCTCCTGGAGGCGGCGCGGGACACGCACCGACCACGAGGTGTCGCGGAAGAACCGCTTGATCTCGCCGACCACCGTAGGCATCGCGAACGTCGGGAACTCCACGCCCCGCTCGCAGTCGAAGCGGTCGATCGCCTTGATCAGGCCGATGGTGCCGACCTGGACGATGTCCTCCATCGGCTCGTTGCGCGAGCGGAAGCGGGCCGCCGCGTAGCGCACGAGCGGGAGATTGAGCTCGATGAGGGTGTCCCTGACGTACGCACGCTCGGGGCTGTTCTCGTCGAGTGCGGCGAGCCGCAGGAAGAGGGAGCGGGACAGGGTGCGGGTGTCGATGGCCCCGGACACGGTCGGGGGAGTCGGGGCCGGCGCGGCCTCGACAGCCGGGACATCGATGAGCGCGGGCGCAGCCTCGCTCTTTGTGAGCGTGAGCACCTTCGAGCTGCCCTGGTCTGCGGACATGCCACCCCCTTTGGGTCGCGGGACGGTCGCGGCGAACGTTCCGCGGATGGAGCGTTCGCCTTCACCTGAATACCGGAGCCGAAGCCACGGCAAACGCAGTTCCCGCAGAATGTCACATGTCGGCAACACGCTGTAGTGACATGTCGACATGTGAGACTCGAATCCGCCCTGGATAAAGGGGGTCTGACGGTTTTTCAGCGCAGAAGTGCCAGGAACGGCGCTGGTGAGCGATTCGCTCTTAGCGGTTACGTCTCGACAGTGCTTGCGAGCTGCGGTGTTCCGGAGCGTGCGACCGTGCGCCCCTTATGCATCCGCTATCCGACGCCGCCTATGCCTCGATCCGATTGGCGGACCGCAGCCGTTGGAAGCTACGCGCGAGTAGCCTCGACACGTGCATCTGGGAGACGCCGAGTTCCGCGCTGATTTGTGACTGGGTGAGGTTGCTGTAGTAGCGCAGGAGAAGGATTCTCTGTTCGCGCTCGGGGAGTTGCACCAGGAGGTGCCGGACCAGATCGCGGTGCTCCACGCCGTCCAGCGCCGGGTCCTCGTAGCCGAGCCGGTCGAGCAGCCCCGGCAGTCCGTCGCCCTCCTGGGCCGCCTCCAGCGAGGTGGCGTGGTACGACCGTCCGGCCTCGATGCAGGACAGCACCTCGTCCTCGCCGATGCGGAGCCGTTCGGCGATCTCGGCCGTCGTCGGGGTGCGTCCGAAGGCGGTCGTCAGATCCTCGGTCGCGCCGTTGACCTGCACCCACAACTCGTGCAGCCGGCGCGGGACATGGACCGTGCGGACGTTGTCGCGGAAGTACCGCTTGATCTCGCCGATGACTGTAGGCATCGCGAAGGTCGGGAACTGCACGCCCCGGTCCGCGTCGAAGCGGTCGATGGCGTTGATGAGCCCGATGGTCCCGACCTGGATCACGTCTTCCATCGGCTCGTTGCGGGAGCGGAAGCGGGCCGCCGCGTAGCGCACGAGCGGGAGGTTGGCCTCGATGAGCGCCGTCCGTACCCGGTTGTGCTCCGGCGTGCCCGGCTGGAGCCCCTTCAACTGGCCGAAGAGCACCTGGGTGAGCGCCCGGGTGTCGGCGCCGCGACTGCGTGGGGCGGCCTCCTGGGGGGCCTCTTGGGGAGGCGCGGTACTGGCCGACACGGTCAACGCCACCTCTTCGTTGGTCAACTTTGATGGTCAACTCATCCGTCAAAAGCGGTCATAGCATCACAAGACATGTGCACTGTGTGCAAGCACCGCATAACGTTGGGTTACGCCGTGTTGAAGGGCGAAAGGTGATGAAAGACGCAGAAAAGCCCCCCGCCGTTCCCGGCGGGAGGCTTCGGAGCGCCCCGGTTCAGTACGCGTAGTCCGCGATCACCCAGGTGGCGAACTCCTTCCACAGCGCCACGCCCGCCTGGTGCTCCGGGTGTTCGACATACGTCCGCAGCGCGTTCGCGTCGTCGAAGCCGGAGTTGATGGCGAAGTCGTAGGCGATGGGACGGTCGCTGAGGTTCCAGCCCAGCTCCCAGAAGCGGATCTCGGGGATCTTGCCGTCCAGCGCGCGGAAGGCCGCGACACCCTCCACCACCCGCGGGTCGTCGCGCTCGACACCCTCGTCGAGCTTGAAGAGGACGAGGTGACGGATCATGTGCGCTCCCAGCTAGTGCGCGCCGTCGGCCAGCCAGGTGAAGAAGTCGCCGACCGCCTTGGCGGCGTCCGATATGCCCTCGAACCCTATCTGCACGTAGTCGGCTGCCTTCTCGGGGTCCGTGATCACCACGTAGAACACGAAGACCACGAGCACATAGACGGCGAGCTTCTTTCCGTTCACCGCCACTGCGGCCTCCCCCGCTTCAGGTGTTCTCTGTTCCTTCTGGGGCGCGAGTGTAACCGGGGTGATCAGTACGCACGAAGGGCCCCGTCTCTCGACGAGGCCCTTCTCAAGCGGTAGCGGAGGGATTTGAACCCTCGGTGACTTGCGCCACACTCGCTTTCGAGGCGAGCTCCTTCGGCCGCTCGGACACGCTACCGAGAGAGACCTTACAGCAAGGTGCGGCGTGCTTTGAAATCGGTATTCGGGGCCCGGAAGCGGTCCCTTCAGCGTCCGCGGAAGAACTCCGTGAGCGGCCGCGCGCACTCGTCCGCGAGGACGCCCTCGATCACCTCGGGCCGGTGGTTGAGCCGCCGGTCGCGGACGACGTCCCAGAGGGAGCCGGCCGCGCCCGCCTTGTCGTCCCGGGCGCCGTAGACCACCCGGTCGACCCGGGACTGCACGATCGCGCCCGCGCACATCGTGCAGGGCTCCAGCGTCACGACGAGCGTGCAGCCGGTCAGCCGCCACTCGCCGAGCCGCGCCGCCGCCCTCCTGATCGCGAGGACCTCCGCGTGCGCGGTCGGGTCGCCGGTGGCCTCACGTTCGTTGTGGGCGGCCGCGAGCACGGTCGTGCCGTCCGGGGCCAGTACGACGGCACCGACCGGCACGTCCTCGCCCGCCCGGCCGGCCTCGGCCAGGGCGAGCCGCATCGCGGCCCGCCAGCGGTCGCGTACCGGGTCCGGTGTGGCCTCTTCCGGGATCCCTGCGGTCAGCGGACGGTCTCCAGGACCTCCGAGGCACCCAGCGCCTCGGCGATCTCGGTGACGGCGTCCGTCGAGAGGGCCTTCAGCTCCTTCTCGCTGACGCCCAGGTCGTCCAGGACCCCGGCGTCACCGACCGGACCGTGCGGCACGGCCTCGGCGGAAGCGCCGCCGCTCTCCTCGGCGTCGTCCTCCTCCGTGTCCTCGTCCTCACCGTCCTCGGTGCCGTCGAGGTCGACGAGGGCGTCCAGGTCCGGGACGTCGTCGCCGGGCTCCCTTCCGAGCAGTTCGTCGGTGAGCAGGATCTCGCCGTACGAGCTGCGGGCAGCCGCGGCGGCGTCGGAGACATAGATACGAGGGTCCTCCTCACCGTCGATGCGGACGACGCCGAACCAGGCGTCCTCCTGCTCGATCAGTACGAGAACCGTGTCCTCCTCGGGGGCGGCTTCCCGAGCGAGGTCGGCCAGATCCGACAGCGTCTCCACATTGTCGAGGAGCTCTGTGTCGCTCGCTTCCCACCCGTCTTCGGTGCGCGCGAGCAGTGCGGCGAAGTACACCGTGACTCTCCCACTGGTCATAGGCGTGCCGGTTGGGGGTCCCCCCGGCGGAGGTTGAGGGCGGGGAGAGCTCGGCTCCGAGCCCCACCCACTCGGAATCGTGGCAGAAACAAGGCGTTCAGGGGACGTCTTCGGCACCCTGTGTCCGGTGGTTTTGATCGCACGTGCGTCGGCACGTCGGTGAAGGACCCACCAGCGCACTCGTCGCCGCCACGAGCGGGATCGTACGCGGCTTTTCCAAGGGCCCTCGCACGGCCACCTGTTCAGCGCGCCTTCGGCCGGCGTCGGAGGCGGGCCCCGGGACGCGCCGGTCCCTCCTACCAGCGGAAGGTCCGCATACGCATCGCGTGCCGTAGCCGCGCCACCTTCGCGCGCCGCGGCTGGACGCGGTCGCGAAGCTCGCGGGCCTCCGCGAGGTCGCGCAGGAACTGCGCGCGACGGCGGCGGCGCTCGGCGTCGGTCTCCTGCGGGTCCCTTGCGGAGGGCTCCGCCAGAGGGCCCCGGGTTGCTCCTGGCTCTCGCGATTTCCGCGATGACGGTTCCCGCGCCGGTTCGCGCACCGGTTTGCGCTCAGGCGGGTCAGGCGGGTCAGGCAGGTCAGGCAGGTCAGGCATTGGTTCACCACCCCAGTCCGTCTCTCCCACTTTCCCCCGGTCGGGCGGTTTGACGCCAGCGCGAGCGAGGCGGTGGGCCCGGCTAATGTTGTGGACATGCGCCTCCACGTCGTCGACCACCCGCTGGTCGCCCACAAACTCACCACGCTGCGCGACCAGCGCACCGACTCCGCGACCTTCCGTCGTCTCGCCGACGAGCTGGTCACCCTGCTCGCCTACGAGGCCACACGCGACGTGCGCACCGAGGCGGTGGACATCCGGACACCGGTCGCCGCCACTACCGGTGTGAAGCTGTCCTATCCGCGGCCGCTGGTGGTGCCGATCCTCCGGGCCGGGCTGGGCATGCTCGACGGCATGGTCCGGCTGCTGCCGACCGCCGAGGTCGGTTTCCTCGGCATGATCCGCAACGAGGAGACGCTGCAGGCGTCCACGTATGCGACGCGCATGCCGGAGGACCTGTCCAACCGGCAGGTCTACGTCCTCGACCCCATGCTCGCCACCGGGGGCACGCTGGTCGCGGCCATCCGTGAGCTGATCAAGCGCGGTGCGGACGATGTGACCGCGGTGGTGCTGCTGGCGGCGCCGGAAGGCGTGGAGATCATGGAACGCGAGCTGGCGGGCGCTCCGGTCACGGTGGTCACGGCGGCGATCGACGATCACCTCAACGAGCACGGGTACATCGTGCCGGGGTTGGGTGACGCGGGGGACCGGCTGTACGGCGCGGCGGAGTAGTCGCGCGTTTGCCGTGCGGCTCGGTGGGGGCGGGCGTTTTTGCGCAGTTCCCCGCGCCCCTGAGGTGGGTGGGTGGGTCGGGGGCGGAGTGGTGGGGGGGGGGGGGGGGGGGGGGGGGGTTTTTGCGGGCCGCCCCCCGCCCCGGGGGGGGGGGGGGGGGGGGGGGGCCCCGGAGTGGGGGGTGTCCGTCCTCGGTCCGGCGGCTCGGTTCCTTGAGCAGTGCCCGGTTCCGGACGCCGGCCGCTGCGGGCGGACACCCCCCACCCCGTCCCCTACGCGCCGTACGCGGCGAACGGTCCATCGTGGTGCAGGCTGCCTGCAACTCCTTAGGGGCGCGGGGAACTGCGCGACCACCCCCCACCCCGTGCGCCTCGAAACGTGCGTCCACCGTCCCCACCCAGGGGCGCGGGGAACTGCGCAAAAACGCCTGCCCTCACCCCGAGCGCCTCGAAACGTGCATTCCCTGTCCCCACTCAGGGGCGCGGGGAACTGCGCGACCAGCCCCCACCGGGCCGCACTCGCCCGACAACCCGTCCTGGCACTCCATAGGCGCCCGGTCCAAGCCCAGCGCAGCTACCCGCAGCTCTTCTTCGTCGCCGTGGCTGTCGGTGCGGGTGCGGTCAACGCGGCCAGGGCCTTGTCGGCTGCGGCCCTCGGCGTGAGGTTCTTGAAGGCCGTTCCGATGATCAGGTCGACCTCCGTGCCCTTGCGGGTGTCCGTGCGGGTCTGCGCCGCGGCGAGCTGCGTTCCCAGCACCGGCAGTGATGTCTTCAGTGCGGAGGAGGGGCCGAGGAGCAGTCCCGTGCCCTTGACCTTCTTGTCGTAGGCCGCCGTCGCGTTGCCCACGTCGCCGATCTTGAAGCCGCGCTTCTTGAGCTCGTCCGCGGTCTTCTTGGCGAGGCCGCCGCGAGCCGTGGCGTTCAGGACGTTGACGGTGATCTGGCCCGGCTTGGGGAGGGCGGTCGCAGAGGGGGTCGAGGGGGACGCGCTCGCCTTTGTCACGCAGTCCGCCTTGGAGCCGGCCGCCGACGCCTGGTCGCCGCCACCCGTGAACACGTCGATGAGCTGGAGCGTGCCCCAGCCGACCAGGCTCAGCGCGGCGACGGAGGCCACCACCCCGAGCACGAGCCTGCCGCGCCGCCGGGGTTGACGCATCCGGGGGTACTTGTCGCCCGTGATCCGGTACTTACCGCCCATGCCGGGGGGCGTCAGCATGCTCATGGGCGCAGCGTAGTGCGCCAGGACGGCAATGCCTACTAGATGATCATTGACCACGGTGCAGGTGAACCCGAAAGGGTCAAACCTTTACAGCGCGGTCACTCAGTACGTTCCTCAGTCCAGCTCGAGCACGCGCGCGTGCAGCACCTGACGCTGCTGGAGCGCCGCTCGCACCGCGCGGTGGAGGCCGTCCTCCAGATACAGGTCGCCCTGCCACTTCACGACGTGCGCGAACAGGTCGCCGTAGAACGTCGAGTCCTCGGCGAGCAGGGTTTCCAGGTCGAGCTGGCCCTTGGTCGTCACGAGTTGATCGAGGCGGACCGGGCGCGGTGCGACGTCCGCCCACTGCCGGGTGCTTTCCCGGCCGTGGTCGGGGTACGGCCGGCCGTTTCCGATGCGCTTGAAGATCACACGGAAAGCCTACCGGTCAAGACCTTCCGGGCGCAGCCATGGCGACCGAGTGCGACGCTGAAAAAAGAACAACAAATGGGGTAAACCGGGAGTGAGGGTCTGGTATGAGCGAGCGAGAGACCGCACCCGGGGGTGTGACGGGTGCCCCCGCGGGCACCGCCGACCGGTCCATGCCGGAGGCAAAACCCGCCTCCGCCGCCCTGCCCCGGCCGGCCCTGGAGATCGCCTCCGGCTACGCCTTCACCGGGCCCGCGCTGGATCTGGGTGCGCTGCTGTGGGACGGAGTCTGTCTGCCGGACGTGCAGGTCAGGATCCCCCTGCCGATGCTCAACCGGCACGGACTGGTCGCCGGCGCCACCGGCACCGGGAAGACGAAGACGCTCCAGCTCATCGCCGAGCAGCTCTCCGCACAGGGTGTCCCGGTCTTTCTCGCGGACATCAAGGGGGATGTGTCGGGGGTGGCGGCACCCGGCGCGGCGAGTGAGAAGGTGCAGGCCAGGGCCGCCGACGTGCACCAGCAGTGGGCCGCCACCGGGTTTCCCGCCGAGTTCTACGCCCTGGGCGGCATCGGGCACGGCATCCCCGTCCGGGCCACCGTCACCAGTTTCGGGCCGGTGCTGCTGTCCAAGGTGCTCCAGCTCAACCAGACCCAGGAGCAGTCCCTCGGACTGGTCTTCCACTACGCCGACCAGAAGGGGCTCGAACTCGTCGACCTCAAGGACCTCAGGGCCGTCGTCGCGTTCCTGACCTCCGACGAGGGCAAGAGCGAGCTCAAGGGCATCGGTGGTCTGAGCACCGCCACCGCCGGGGTGATCCTGAGGTCCCTCACCGCGTTCGAGGCGCAGGGCATGGCCGACTTCTTCGGGGAGCCGGAGTTCGACACCGGCGAGTTGCTGCGGACGGCGGATGACGGGCGCGGGCTCGTGTCCGTGCTGGAGCTTGCCGCCGTACAGGACCGGCCGCAGCTCTTCTCGACCTTCCTGATGTGGCTGCTCGCCGATCTGTTCCACGATCTGCCGGAGGTCGGTGACGTCGACAGGCCCAAGCTCGTCTTCTTCTTCGACGAGGCGCATCTGCTCTTCAACGGGGCCTCGAAGGCGTTTCTCGACTCCATCACGCAGACCGTCCGGCTGATTCGCTCGAAAGGGGTCGGCGTCTTCTTCGTGACGCAGACCCCGAAGGACGTGCCCGCCGACGTCCTCGCCCAGTTGGGCAACCGTGTCCAGCACGCGCTCAGGGCCTTCACCCCCGATGACCAGAAGGCGTTGAAGGCGACGGTGAAGACCTTTCCCCACTCCGCCTACGACCTGGAGGAGTTGCTCACCGGGCTCGGGACCGGGGAGGCCGTGGTCACGGTGCTGAGCGAGAAGGGCGCTCCCACACCCGTCGCCGCGACCCGGCTGCGGGCCCCAGAGTCCCTCATGGGGCCCGTCGACGCCGGTGTCCTCGACTCGGCGGTCAGGGCCTCGCCGCTGTACGGGCGTTACGCACAGGCTGTGGACAGGGAGTCGGCCTACGAGAAGCTCGAGAAGCTGAGTTCGCGTGGCGCCGCCTCACGTGGCGCCAAGGGGCCGGACGAGATGAAGGCACCGACGAAAAAGGCGAAGGAGGACCCCTCCGTCGTCGAACAGGTCGTCGGCAGCGGCATGTTCAAGTCCCTCGCGCGGTCGGTGGGCACACAGATCGGGCGCGAGATCACCAGGTCGCTCTTCGGTACGGCCCGGAGGAGACGGTAGTCCCGCCTCCTCCGGTGGATCAGCCGCGTTCGCGTTTCCTCACCGGCGGCTTCTTCTCCGTGGTCTGCGGCTTCGGCGCACTGCGTGCGGCCTCCGCGCGCAGCAGCGCGCGCAGGACGGCGTACGGGTCGATGGGCATGCCTGTGTTCCTTGCGTGAGTGCTGAACTGACGGGCCTGGGGAAGCGGGCTCCGTCAGCAGCGCAGGACCACGGAACGCGGGGCGGGCGGGGTGCACGGCAGCCGCGGGGACGCCCCTACCGGTGGGCGAGGGGGGCCGGGGCACGTCTCATGCCGGGAAGCGGGGCGCAGGGGTGCGGCCGGACGGTGGGCGGTACGGGCCGGTGGCCGCAGGGCCGTGTCGAGGACGTCGTACTCGACGATCTCCCCGGCGGCCGCGACGGGCGCCTCGCGCGGCTGCAGTAACTGCACGGGAGCGGTCGGCACGAGGAGGGCGAGGAGCAGCACGAGCGTGCGCAGCCAGGTGCGGCCGTGCGGAGGGCGTCGTGCGAAGCTCACCCAGGTCGTCTGCCACCCGACGCACCCGCTTCATCACAACGGCTCTGGATTTCACCCGTTCACAGCAGCGTGCTCAGCGAGGGCGCGTCCTACTTCTTGTTCTTGGCTGCCTTCGCCGCGGCTTTCATCTCCTGCTTGTGCGCCCGCACCCTGGCCAGTGACTCGGGCCCGGTGATGTCGGCGACCGAGCGGTAGGACTCGGCCTCGCCGTACGACCCCGCGGCCTCCCGCCAGCCCTCCGGCCGGACCTCCAGCTGCTTGCCCAGCAACGCCAGGAAGATCTGTGCCTTCTGCTTCCCGAACCCGGGCAGCTCCTCCAGGCGGCGGAGCAGTTCACGGCCGTCGGCCACGTTCTTCCACACCAGCTCGGCCCGGCCGTCGTAGTGCTCCACCAGGTACTGGCACAGTTGCTGGATCCGCTTGGCCATCGAGCCGGGGTAGCGGTGCACGGCGGGCTTCTCGGAGAGCAGTGCGGCGAAGGCCTCCGGGTCCTGCGCGGCGATCTCGTGCGCGTCCAGGTCGTTCGCGCCGAGGCGGTCGGCGAGGGTGCGGGGGCCCTTGAACGCCCACTCCATCGGGACCTGCTGGTCCAGCAGCATCCCGATCAGCGCGGCGAGCGGGGAGCGGCCGAGGAGTTCGTCGGCCTCGGGGTCCTGGGCGAGGTGCAGGGTGACGTCCATGACTCCGATCATGCCCGCGCCGACGGCTCGCCTCTACCGGGGGCCGGCGGCACGCCAATGCGGGGAGTCGGTGGCACGCCTCCGCGGAGGCGCCGGGTTGCCCCTACCGGGAGGCGGCCGGCTGGTCCCGCCAGTAGCCGAGCGCGTTCACCCGCTCCTTGGGGACGGCCAGCTCCTTGCGGACGTACCACGACAGGGACCTGGTGGTCGTCGTGTCGCAGGCGATCCAGACGTACGCGTCCGGGTGGGTCCTCAGCAGGTCCGGCAGGTCCGCCTTCGCCTGGGCGACCAGATGCGCCCCGGAGTCGATGCGCAGGACCCGGCGGACCTCGTGGCGGGAGGGGTCGGTGCGGAAGGGGAGGTCCTCGTCGCCGCCCTCGAACCAGACGGTCGCGGGGGAGGAGTGCAGGGCGCCGAGGAGGGAGTTGAGGGCGGGCAGGGACGCCGGGTCGCCGAAGGCGAAGACATGGGTGGGCTCGGGGTCGGGGCGGTCGAAGCCGGTGCCGTGGACGGTGGCCTCGATGGTGTCGCCGGGCTTCGCCGTCCGGGCCCAGTCGCTGGCGACGCCGTCGTGCAGGGCGAACTCCAGGGTGAAGGTGCCGGCCTCGGGGTCCGGGTCGACGAGGGTGTAGGCGCGCTGGTGGGGCTTGCCCGCGGCGGAGAACCACAGGCGCACCCACATGGTCGGGTGGACGCCGGTGACGGCCAGCATCCCGCCGTCGGTGAGGTGCACCCGCCGGTACTCGCCGGTGACGTCCTCGGCGCCGGCCACGGTGAACTCGAAGTCCTTCGCGCGCAGCAGTCGCAGGACCGCCCCCTCCCAGCCGTGCCCCTGCCCCATGGTCTTCTCACCCTTCGCGTACGATTCCCACACCAGAAAACTTAGGTAAGCCTAACTTAAAGAGATGCGGGTTCGAGGGTGAGTATCGAGATCTACCGCGACGCCTGGGGGATACCCCACCTCCGTGCGGACAGTGCGCGAGAACTCGCCCGCGCCCAGGGCCGGGTCACCGCCCGGGACCGAGCCTGGCAGCTGGAGGTGGAGCGGCATCGCGCTCAGGGCACCTCGGCCGCCTTCCTCGGTGCCGGGGCGCTGTCCTGGGACACCTTCGCCAGGCGGGCCCGCCTGGAGGACACGGCGAGACGCTGCTTCGCGGCGCTGGAGAGACAGGACCCGGAGACGGCCGACTGGGTGCGGGCGTACGTCGACGGCGTCAACGAGGAACTGCCGGGCGCCGAGGCCCCGGAGTTCGCCCGCGTCGGCCTCGCCCCCGGGCGCTGGCAGCCCTGGACCCCGCTCGGCGTCTGGCTCGCCGCCCACATCCTGTTCGCCGGCTTCCCGGCCAAGCTCTGGCGGGACGAGGCGATACGGCACCTGGGCCCGTCCGCGGTCGGTCTCTTCGCCACCGACGGTCCGGGCACCTCCGGCAGCAACGGCTGGCTGGTCGACGGCACCCGCACCACCACCAGTCACGCCGTCATCGCGGGCGACCCGCACCGCTACATCGAGGACCCCGGCGTCTACCAGCAGATCCGCCTGGCCTGCCCCGAGTTCGACGTCGTCGGCCTCGCCGTCCCCGGCGTCCCCGGCATCGCCCACTTCGGCCACACCGGCACGGTCGCCTGGGCCATCACCAACGCCATGGCCGACTACCAGGACCTGTACCGGGAGCGGCTGCGGCGTACCGGGGCCGGGGTGGAGGCCCTCGGCCCGGACGGGGTCTGGCACCGGGCCACCCGGCACACGGAGACCGTCGAGGTCGCGGGCGAGTCCCCGGCCGAGGTCGAGGTCATCGAGACCGGGCGGGGACCGGTGATCGCGGGCGGCCCGGAGGGACTGGAGGGGGGAGCGGGGGACGAGCACTCCTCCTCTGTCCCCCTCGCCCTCTCCCTCCGCTACCCGCCCCGCGTCACCGAGGACCTCGGCTTCAGCGCCCTGCTCCCCCTCCTGCGCGCCCGCCGCACCGCCGACGTGGACCGCGCCCTCGACCTGTGGGCCGAGCCCGTGAACGTCGTCCATGCCGCCGACACCGAGGGCGGGCTGCTGCACCGGGTCGCGGGCCGGGTCCCCGTGCGCGCGGAGGCCAACCGGCTCCACCCCGTCCCCGCCTGGGAGCCCGGGCACGACTGGCGGGACCGGCACGAGACGCCCCGTGCCGGTCTCACCGACGGCATCGCCGTGATGGCCAACCAGCGCGGCCCCGCCGCCCCGCTCGGCGTCGAGTTCGCCCCGCCCCACCGGGCCGACCGCATCACCGCCCTGCTGGCGGAGAAGGACCGCTGGTCCGCCGCCGACATGCCGCTGATCCACACGGACACCCATCTTGCCTCCGCCCAGCCCCTGTTGGACCGGATCGAGGCCCTGGACGGCCTGAGTCCCGAGGCGGCCGCCTTGAGGCGGGGGCTCCTTCGCTGGGATCGCCGCATGGACGCCGACAGCCGGGAAGCCGCCCTCTACGCCGCCGTACGCGGCGCGGTCGTACGACGGCTCGCCGCCCACCCCGCGTTCGCCGCGCTCACCACCCCGCCCGCCTACCCGGACGTCCTCCTCCCCTGGCTCGGCCTCGTCCCCCGGGTCGCCTTCGCGCTCGAACACCTGCTGAGCGCCGAGGAGTTGTACGGCATCGACCGGGACGGGGCGGTGCGCGAGGCCGTGGAGGAAGTGGCCGACCGGCCGCCGCGGGGCACCTGGGGCGAGACCCACCGCCTCGCCCCCTGGCGGGCGCTTCCCGAGGACGGCTGGGACGCCCCCGCCCTCTCCGGCGACCACGACTGCGTCCTGTGCACCTCCGCGGTCCCCGGCCTCACCGACCTCGCCGCGCGCGGCCCGGCCGCCCGTTACGTCTGGGACCTGGCCCGCCGCGAGGACAGCCTCTGGGTGGTTCCGACCGGTGCCTCCGGCGTACCCGGCTCACCCCACCACCGTGACCAACTCCCCTTGTGGCTCAAGGGAGATCTCGTCCCGGTCGTCACCGACTGGCAGCGTCTCGAGAAGGAAACCGATGTCTGACACCCATGACCGTGCGGCCGTCCACACCCGGACCGTCGACGGCTTCGGCACCGTACGCGTCCTGCGTCTCGACCCGCGCGCCGACGCCGCCACCGTCCACGCGTGGGTACGCGAGGAACGGGCTGTGTTCTGGGGCATGAACGGCCTCACCGAGGAACAAGTCGCCGAGATCTACGCCCACTTGGACACCCTCGACACCCACCACGCCTACCTCCTGGAGAAGGACGGCGAACCGGCCGGGCTCCTGCAGACCTACGAACCGGAGGCCGACCGCGTCAGCGAGTGCTACGACGTCCGCCCCGGCGACATCGGCGTCCACCTGCTGCTCGCGCCCGCCTCGGGAGCCGTGCGGTCCGGGTGGTCGTCGGCGCTGCTGGGTGCCGTCGCCTCGTACGTGCTGCTGGGCCTGGACCGGCGGCGGGTCGTGGTCGACCCCGACGTGCGCAACGAGAAGGCCGTCGCCCGTTTCCTGAAGCAGGGCTTCGTGGCGGGAGACGTGGTGGTGCTGCCGGAGATCGACCTACCGGACGTGTACCTGCCCGAGAAGCACGCCCAACTGGCCTTCCTGACAAGGGAGGTAGCCTTCCCGGGTGACGCCTGACGACCTCGTCGCCCACTACGGCCTGGAACCGATCCCCCGCGAGGGCGGCCTGTTCCGGCAGACCTGGGCGGGTCCGGAGCGCGCCGACGGCAGGCCGCACGGCACGGCGATCGTCGCGCTCCTCACCTCGGACGACCACTCCGCGCTGCACCGCCTGCCCAGCGACGAGATCTGGCACCACTACCTCGGCGACCCGCTGGACCTCCTGCTCCTCGCCCCGGACGGCACGGCGACGACCCCCGTTCTGGGCCCGGACATACAGGGCGGCCAGCACCTCCAGCTGACCGTGCCCGCGGGCACCTGGATGGGGGCCAGGACCCGGGGCGCGTGGACCTTCTTCGGCTGCACCATGGCACCCGGCTTCACCTATGAGGACTACGAGCACGGCGACGCGGCCGAGCTGACGGCGCGTTACCCCGCCGAGGCCGCGCGGATCGCGGGACTGTGCCGTCCATGAGACTCCTGGACGGACAGGTCGCCCTGGTCACCGGCGCGGGCGGCGGCATCGGGCGGGGCATCGCGCTGCGGTTCGCCGAACAGGGCGCGGCGGTCGCGGTCCATTGCCGTACGGCGGTGGCGGCGGCGCGTGACGTGGCGTCCCGGATCGAGGACGCGGGCGGCCGGGCCGTCGTACTGGAAGCGGACCTGCGGGACGAGGAGGAGTGCCACCGGCTCGTCCGGGAGGCCGCCGAGTGGGGCGGCGGGCGGGGCGGCGGGCTGACCGCGCTGGTCAACAACGCGGGTGTGCAGCCCACGCAGCCCCTGCCCGGGATGACGGCGGCGGAGTGGCGGGCGGTCGTGGAGACCAACCTCGGCAGTGTCTTCGCGTGCACCCAGGCCGCTGCCGGGGTCATGCGGCCGGGCGGGTCCGTGACCCACATCGCGTCCGTCGAGGCGGGTCACCCCGCGCCCGAGCACGCCCACTACTCCGCCTCCAAGGCCGCGATCGTGACCCACGCGCGGGCGGCGGCCCAGGAGTACGGCCCGCACGGCATCCGCGTCAACACCGTCTCGCCGGGACTGATCGACCGGGAGGGACTGGCGCGGGACTGGCCCGAGGGCGTGGAGAGGTGGGTGCGCAAGGCGCCCCTGGGGCGGCTCGGGCGGCCCGAGGACGTGGCCGACGCGTGCGTGTTCCTCGCCTCGCCGCTCGCGTCCTGGATCACCGGGCACGACCTGGTGGTGGACGGCGGAGTGTCGGCCCGGCCGACGTGGTGAGCGTTCCGGCGCTCACGTCCGTACATGTCTGGAACCGGCGAGACCAGGTACGGAGCGTGACGTGAGGTGTGAGCGTGCAGGCAGCAGCGCAGGCCGGCGAAGGCGAGGACTTCAAGGGCTGGTGCTGCTGGGCGCCGTGCTGGTCCTGCTCGTCCTCGGCGGCGCGGGAACGGCGTCGGCCCACGCGGCCCTCAAAGCCACCGCACCCGAGGACGGAACCGTCCTCAAGTCCGCCCCCCGCGACATCACCCTGACCTTCACCGAGTCCGTCGGCCTGCTCGACGGCTCCCTCCGCGTCCTGGCCCCCGACGGCAAACGCCTGAGCATCGGCGACGCCGGACACGGCCCGGGCGGCTCGGACACGGTCCGCGCCTCCCTGCCCGCCAAGCTCGCCCAGGGCACGTACACGGTGGCCTGGCGGGTGGTCTCGGCCGACAGCCACCCGGTCTCCGGCGCCTTCACCTTCTCGGTCGGACGACCGTCCACCACCTCGGCGGTCGTGGACACCGGGCCGACCGAGAACCCGGCCACCGAGAGCCTCTTCAACATGGGCCGCTACCTGGCCTACCTCGCCGTGGCCCTGCTCATCGGCACCGCGGTCTTCCTCACCGTCTGCCGTCCCCCGGAGCCGGCCCGGCTGAGCCGGCTCCTGTGGGCGGGCTGGGCCGGCCTGCTCGGCTCGACCCTGTTCCTGCTGGTGCTGCGCGCGCCGTACGAAGCGGGCACGGGCCCGGGTGACGCCTTCTCCGCCAAGGCGTTCCAACGCATCCTGACCACCCGCCCGGGCGAGGTGCTCTTGGCCCGCCTTGCGCTGCTGCTGGTGGCGTACTTCGTCGTCGTACGACTGCTGCGGCTCGGCGAGTCGAGGCTGCCGCGCGCGTGGCAGGCGGCCGGTGCCCTGCTCGCCGTGGGGCTCGCGCTGACCTGGGCCGCCGCCGAACACGCGTCCGCCGGGATCCAGGTGCCGGTGGCGATGACGTCCGCGGTGCTGCACGTCCTGGCGATGTCGGTCTGGCTGGGCGGCCTCGCGGCCCTGCTCGCCGCGCTGTACCGGGCGCCGACACAGGTCCCGGCCGCCGTGGTCTCCCGTTTCTCCCGGCTGGCCTTCGCCTCCGTGACCGTCCTCGTCGCCACCGGCGTCTACCAGTCCTGGCGCGGCCTCGGCTCCTGGAGCGCGCTCACCGGCACGACGTACGGCCATCTGCTGGTCTTCAAGCTGATTGCGGTGACGCTGCTGCTGACGGCGGCGAGGATGTCGCGGCAGTGGACGGGGCGGTTGACGGCCTCCGGCGCGGGCGCGGGAGCCGAGACGGACGCGGAGGCGGTCGTACGGGAGAAGGAGAAGGTGACGGTGGGGGCGGAGGCCGCCGTACGGGAGCGGGCGGAGGGAGCGTCGGCTTCGGAGGGACCGTCGGCCTCGGAGGGGCGGAAGCCCGCCGCCCCGTCGGGGGACTCCACGGCCCGCCACCAGCGCGGCCTGCGCCGTTCCGTCCTCGCCGAAGTGGCCGTCGGCGTCGTGGTGCTGGTGCTCAGCACCGTGCTGAGCGGCACACTCCCGGGCCGGGCCCAGGCGGAGGCGGCCGAGGCGGGTCCGGCCGCGGGCGGACTGCCCGCCGCGTCCGTGACCAACGTGCCCTTCGCCGTCGATGCCGTGACGGGCACGGTGCAGATCACCCTCGACCCGGGCCGCACCGGTGAGAACTCGGTCCAGGCCATCGTCTTCGCCGCCGACGGGGGCCTCGCCACGGTCCCCGAACTCCGGCTGTCCTTCACCCTCCCGGCCAAGGAGATCGGCCCGATCGACGCCGAGCTGAAGGACGAGGGCGGCTACTGGGGCACGAACGACCTCACCCTGCCCATCGCCGGCGACTGGCAGATGAAGGCGACGATCAGGGTGACGGACATCGACCAGGTCAGCGTGACGAAGACGGTGAGGATTTTCGGCTGAGCAGCTCGGCCATGGTCTCGGCGGCGTGTACGGCGGCCGCTCCGCAGCAGTTGTTGAACAGGACGTGGAGCCGGTCGACCCGACCGGCCAGGGCGTGCAACCGCGGTACCCACTCGGCGAGTTCGGCGCGCTCGTAGTCGTACCGGAAACGGTCCTCCTTGCTGCCGTGGCCCCAGGAGGCACTGCGCCCGTGGAACCGCACGACGGACAGCCGGGGTGAGGTGACGGGGGTCACCGGCGGCAGCGAGGCGGGCAGTTGCTGGGCCATGTCCACGGCCACGGCGGCGAAGTCGTACGTGCTCAGCAGCGCCTCGGTCAGGTCCTGCTGCCGCCCCTCCCACCAGGACGGATGCCGGAACTCCACATGGACGGGCCACCCCGCCGTCCGCGTCGCGGTCTCCTCCAGGAACCTCTCGGCCCGCTCCCCCGGCCGGAACCACGGCGGGAACTGGAACAGCACCCCGCCGAGCCGCCCGGCCTCCCGCAACGGCTCGATCCCGGCGGCGAACAGCCTCCACACCTCGCCCAGATCGGTGTCCCGGAGGGCGGCCTGCTTCACCGGATGCCCGGTGAGCGGCGCGTACGCCTTCACGTCGAACACGAACTCCGGCGGCGTGCGCTCCACCCACAGCCGGCTGTTGCGCTCGCCGGGCAGCGCGTAGAAGGTGCCGTCGACCTCCACGACGGGGAACCGCTCGGCGTAGTGCCGCAGCCGCCCCTCCGCGTCCCGCCGCCCACGCGGGTACCAGCCACTGCGCACGAGCGCGGGATCGGTCCAGGAGCAGGTGCCGACGAGGATGCGGGGCGGGAGGCCGTGGGGTACAGGGCCGTTGGTTTCGGGTCCGCGGGTCATGGGGGTGCGGGTACCGACTTACTGTGCGGGCATGACTTCGCAGGCGTATCTCTCCGAACTGTTCTCGCTGGACGGCCGCGTGGCCCTGGTGACCGGCGGGAGTTCGGGCATCGGCCGGGCGATCGCGGGGGCGTTGGCGCGGGCGGGGGCGAGTGTGGTGATCGTGGCCCGCGGGGAAGCCGAACTGACCAGCACAGTGGACGAGTTGACGTCCGACGGCTGCCGGGCGGCCTGGGTCGGCGGCGACTTGAGCACGAGGGAGGGCGTGCGTACGGCGGCGGAGGCTGCCGTCGCCCCGTTCGGCGAGCCGGACATCCTGGTCAACTCGGCCGGGATCAACCTGCGTCCGCCGATGGACGAGCTGACCGACGACGTGTGGGACACCACGATGGCGGTCAATCTGGAGGCGCCTTTCCTCCTGGGGAGGCGGTTCGGCCCTGGCATGGCCGAGCGCGGGTTCGGCCGCATCATTCACATCACCTCCCAGCAGGCCCACCGCGCCTTCGTCCGAAGCGGCGCCTACGGCGTCTCCAAGGGCGGGTTGGAGTCCCTGGCCCGCTCCCAGGCCGAGGCCTGGTCCCCGCACGGAGTCACCTGCAACACCCTCGTCCCGGGCTTCGTGATGACCCCGCTCAACGCCCGCCTCGCCTCCGACCCCGACCAGGTCGCGGCCCTCGCCGCCCGCACCATGACCGGCCGCAACGGCCTCGCCGACGACTTCGCGGGCGCCGCGGTCTTCCTGGCGAGCGGCGCCTCCGCCTACGTCACCGGTCAGTCGATCTTCGTGGACGGCGGGTTGTCGGTGCATTGAAGCCGAAGCCGGACGGGGCCCGTGTCATGGCCGGCGGCGGTGGTGGTCACGCGGGCAGGACGCCGTGGACACGGGCGACGGCGAAGACGCGGTCGCCGTCGCCGTCGCGCCGGTGGCACCAGGCGTACAGGTAGGGCGGGTCGAAATCGATCTCGCTGCGCGTGCGCACGGTACGGCTGTGCCCGAGGCGGCGACGTACTAGATGGTGACCGACCGGCCCGCGTCGACGGTGCCGCCATGTGCAGCAGCCCCGCACTGTCCGGCCGGACCAGCGCGTGATCGGCCGGCGTCCGAAGCGCCGCGTCCAGCCTGCGAGCGCGCCCACCGTCCACCGCTCCCGGCCGCTGAAGGCGCTCCGCCAGTTCGCCGACCGACTTCAACTCCGGAGGGGACAGCGCCTCGGGCCTCATCACGAGGACTCGCTCCAGCCGCGCGGTGTCGACGCCCTACAGCCAGGCCGCCAGGGTGGATTCGGTACGCGAAGGGTGCTCAACGCCCCTGCCGGGTGAAACCACTGCGCCTGACGCAGCGTCTTGATGTACAAGACCGGCAGAACGTATCCGACTTACGCCAACTCCGGCCTTTGCGAACATATTCGGAGAGGGTGGTTCGAAATGGTGCGTCGGAACCGTTCACTGTCCCGTGGTGCCGCTCTGGGCATGGCCGCCGCGGCGATGACCCTGCTGGCAGGCTGCACACACAGCGGCGGCACCGTACACAGCGGCCCCGTGAAGGCAACACAGAGGCCATCCGCGTCGGCCACGACGGCAGAGGGATCTGGGGGATCTGGGGGATCCGAGGTGTCTGTGGGACCCGGGGGGTCCGACGGGGCGGGTGCGTCCGGGGCGGGTGCGTCGGCCGGGCACACCACCGCCGGTTCCCCACCCAAGTCCGGCGGCTGCAGGTCGTTGCCGGCATCGTCCGCGGTCAAGGCCGACGTCACGGCGGCCTACGGCAAGCAGGCCGAGCCGCGCCTCAGCCACATCACCCCGGTCAAGGGCACGTTCTACTACGGCAGTTGTGACGGAACCCGCTACGCCGGAACCCGCTTCCAGCTCACCTCCGGCAGCACGGAGGCGGAACAGGTCGCCCTGCAGGACGACGGAGCAGCGATGAAGTACCTCGTCGACCGCCCCGGCACCGGTTGGCGCTACGCGGCCAGCGACGCGTTCCCCGCCGACCCCCAGGGGTGCGCGGCCATCGCCCAGATCCCGCCCCAGCTTGCCGCCCTGTGGGACGACTGCGGGGCGTGAGTCCGGTCGGACAGGGGCACACACCCGCCCAGGTACGGCACGTGTGTCGACGGGCGGCCATCTCCACCAGTCGCCGTCGCCGTCGCCGTCGCTGTCGCAGCGAAAGCGAAGGCAGGAGGGCCTCTGACCTGCGGCTGTGACATCGGCCGACGCCACGACGGAGACCTGGCCGGGACCACCGATGAAAAGGACTGCTCAGCAGGTCGGTGGGGCCCTTTGGGGTACCGATGGACGGCATCTGCCATGATCCAGGGTCGGTGTCCCCGTCCGGGCGGGCATCCGGGGGAGGAACCATGGACAAGCGCACGGATCCTGTCGAGATCATCGCGCGGGCGGGTGGCGTGACGCCCTACTCGGATCGCGAGCGGGCGTTCGGTACCTGGGTCCATCTCGCCTCGAAGGCCGGGTGGCAGGTGGTCGAGGCTGACGGCTTCGCCGCCGAAGGAGACCGGGGTGAAATCGGCGCGGTGGACATCGAGGGTGTTCGGTACGTGATCCGGCTTGGCCCACGTGTGCGGCGGCTCCTCTACGACGTTGTCGACGGGCACATGGAGAAGCGAGATGTCCTCGCGGTCGCGGCCTGGGCGGAGCCGGTTGTCACCAAGGAGAGCGCTCCTGGTTGGTACTCGGTAGAAGCCGACTGAGAAGGAAACTGAGGCGGCCAACGACGAAGGGCCCCACCGCGAACGGTGGGGCCCTTCGACATCGTGCCCGGTGAGGCACTGGCGGAGGATACGAGATTCGAACTCGTGAGGGGTTGCCCCCAACACGCTTTCCACATGTTCGTCTGGGGGTCCGGGGCGGGACGGGAGCGTTCTGACCTGCGGTGGAGTAGGCCATCGGACGGATGGTGGACGGCGCCGGACGGCGACGAATGAGACCAGAACTGAGACCAGGGCGCCGGTCATACTCGCTTGACGACGATCGATTCCGGAACCAGCTTCTCCAGGTCATCCACGTCCGAGGTGAAGACGGTGACCTGCCCTTTCTGCTGTCGGGCGATGATGGCGAGCACCGCGTCGATCGCGTACTTGTGGCCGTGAAGCTTGGCGTCGGACAGAAGCCGGCGGGCTTGGCGGGCCTCGTCCTTCCCGATGTCGGCGACTTTGAGCCGGGAGAGCACCCAGTCCCAGCGCTGCTCGGTGGTTCTGCCGTCGTACGCCTCCACCAGCGTCATGGGCGACGTGACCACTTCGGCTTCGCCCCGTGCTGCGAGATCGAGCCAGGCGATCATCTTCCGGTCGCCACGCACGGCGAGGGACAGGGCTTCGCAGTCGAGTACGAAGACGCGCAGTGGCCGCTGCCCGTGCTCACCGGCTCGCTTGGTCACGCGGCCTCGCCGGCGTTGTGTCCTCCAGCGGTGAGGTGACGCTCGTGCTCGGCGTCGAGATCTTCCAGCTCCGAGAGTGCTGCCGCGCGCTCGTCCTCGGTGACCGCGCCGTGTTCCTCCTGCAGCCAGTCGACCAGTTCCAGCAGTCGGTCCCGATCGCGCTTGAATCGCAGTGCTTCGGCGACGTACGCCGAAAGTCCCCGCTCAGCCGCCTCGGCGCGGATCTCGTCCAGGAGATCTTCGGGGATCGTCACCGTTACTTTCTTGGTTGCCATATAAGTCACCATACTCTTGGTGTGAACGCCCCTACCAGATTGCTGCGACCTGTAGGCAAGGAGGTCAATGGCCAATCCGTGATCCCTGCCCATGTGTGATCGCCGACTCGTACCGCTTCACTCGGCCACCCCGTGCCGTTCACTCTCATCAGCGCATGCTGCGTCGGATGAGGATGGTTGTCCTTCGCGATGGTGAGCCTCCTGCCGTTGACGGAACGACAGGAGGAATGCCCATGTCCCTGCTGCCTTCGGCAGACGTCTTCAGGTCGATCGAGCTGAAGGTTCCGCAGCTGCTCGGTGGACAGTTGGTCTGTCCACATGTACCCGGGGAGAGATGTTCGGTCGGCGAGCACCTCACGCTCTCGGAGGCGAAGGAAGCGGCGGCACGCGATGCCGCTGATGCTGCTGTGCGGGATGCGCTGTGGCGGTGCGTGGGGCGCGACGCCCGTAGCGACGTGCCGAACTTGGCTCAGCGCGGCCAGTTGCTCGCGTTGTACTTCATCATCCCCTACCTGCGGAAGTCGGCCGCGAGAGTCTCAAGGAGGCTCTGCGTCGATGTCGCAGAGGTGAGGTCAGCCATGCTCGTCGGCGCGTTGTACGGGCTGGCACTGGCCGCTGAAGCCGACGACGTCCGTGATGAGGTCATCCGGGCTGCCAATGCCGCCGGCTGGGCGGTGGAGCGATCTGATCCGGCCGAGCGCACGACGGATCCGCGCAGTCTTGTCGACCGTGCGAGCGTCCTTGACGAAAACTACTCGCCCATCCGCAACGAGTCAGACATCCAGGCCGTCGGTGAGGTGGACTCTTTGCTGGGGGAGCGCATCAGCGGCGAACGCATGGGCGCTACCTTGCACCGCCTCGGGCTCTTGGCCGCGTTCCTTGCCTCGGGTTCGGGCCAGGTGCCCGGGGGCGGGTCCGACGAACTCGACGGACTACGGAAGGAAGCCGAGTGAACCCGAGCGCAAGGCGACTGTCACAGTGGCTGGGCGAGCCAATGCCCCTCCGCAAGGTGGCAGATCTCCTCGGGGTCGACGCAGCGAAGGCGTGCGGACTGGTGAGGGCGGGCCGCTTCCCCTGCCGTGTCACGAAGGAGAAAGGCAAGTACGTAGTCCTTCCCGCCGATGTATTGGTGGCCATGGGGCTCGATGATCCAATCGTGCGGATCGCCGACCTGCTGGCCGGAGCCGAGTTCGCGAGGAGATGGGACTGAGGGCTCGCCGCCCGCCGTGCCGCGTGCGACATCGGAGAGCGGGCCGCGCGCACCCGCTGTGGATAAAGGACAACGGAAACTGAGGCGGCCAACGACGAAGGGCCCCACCGCGAACGGTGGGGCCCTTCGACATCGTGCCCGGTGAGGCACTGGCGGAGGATACGAGATTCGAACTCGTGAGGGGTTGCCCCCAACACGCCTTCCAAATATTCGTCTGAGGGTCCGGCGGGGGACGTGGGTGTTCTGACCTGCGGCGAAGCCTCAGGTGAGACCGCGCGTGGACGGGGCCGAACCAGGGTGAATGAGACCAGAACTGAGACCAACGAGAGTCGTGTCGAGGAGGTGGCTCAGCCGCACCTCCACCCAGCAGGCCGCCGGCGCGGATCAGGCGTTTTCGCTGGCGCCTGGGTCACTCGTCCCGGAGGCGGATAGCCAGTACTGGCCCGTCGGCTCGGATCGACACCGTGTTCCAGTACTTCGCTGTGCTGCGAGGCGGCCACTGTCCTCGCGAGTCGTGCACCTGGCGACGGTACTCGTTGACGTGTCCGTGGTGGAGATGCGTGTAGAGGCTTCTCTCAAGCCCGGAGAACGCTTCTACTCGGGTGCCGTTGAGGCGGTAGATGTGATCGGTGCCGACGAAGTCGATGTCGTGGATGCGGTGCTCCGCGTCTCGCATCCTGGCCGTGTTGGCGTGGGTGTCGTGCTGGAAGTGTCGTCGTCCTTGTTCTTTGGTCAGGTACTGAGCGGTGGGTTTGCCACCGCCGGTGAAGGCGGTGAGTGCGGCTGCTTCCGTCCGAGCCAGCACGACGCTGAACCAGGCGAAGGAGCCGGGCAGTACCTGGAACCCGGGAATGGTCGTCCTGTCGCCTTCGGCGGCCAGCAGGACATCAGGCATGAATTCTTCCTGCGTGAGTGCGAGGTCGAGGTCGATTCCCGGTTTCTCGCCGGGAGGGCGGAGCAGAGTCGTGCCTGGAGCTTCCAGAACGTGCAGGGCGAGACTTTCCTTGGCTGGGATCTCGGTGCCTATGAGGAGGTAGGGGACGGTGCCGTAGGGGCCGATGTGGACAGACTCCACGTGGGCACTGGCGGTGCTGAGTTGCTTGTACACCTGGTGGACGCTGCTGTGCGTCCCCTTCGAGGACATCAGGAAGATCTTGGACGGCTGTCCAGGTTGCCAGGCTTCGACGAAGAAGTGGGGGCGTCGTTGCAACGGCTCCGGGCGAGGCCCGGTTCCGGAGCTGCGCAGTGTCCACCCAGCTTTCAGGGCGATGTCCGCCGGGATCACGGAAACCGCGTGGTCGGGGTACCGGGACCTGACTATGTGCTCGGCCAGCAGCGAGGCGAAGCCGGTGCCGATCTCTCCAGACTGCGTGGCCTTGTAGAAGCGCAGGAGGTCGCGTCCCTCGGACGACAACTGCAGGAATCGACCCCGGTTCGCTTCCAGTGCCTGGCTGTAGCGCAGGCTGCCCCAGTGCTCGGCGAGTCCTCGGCCGGCTCCCTGACGGGCCGCCGCAGCGCCAAGGCCGATGGCGTGCAGGACTTGCCAGGGGGTGAGTGACAGTGATCGCGGCGCTTTTCGAACGGCTCTGTAGTCGGTGCGCCTGCGCAGCGGGCCCCGCCCGTCGTCTATCCGCTTCTCGTCCTCGTCCTCCGCGGCCTCGGAGACGTGGGCGGCGAGTTCGGTGGACGAGCGGACCTGAACATGCGAGGCGTTGCTCAGCTCCTGGAGAATCTCGCTGACGGTTTTGGATTCGTCCTTGTTCACCGATTGCCCTTCCGTCGACGTCATGTGGCGTGAGCCGCAGGACGGTAGGACGGGGCAAGGGAGCGCAATCAAGTACGCATGAGGGGCGCAGGCCGGTATTCGGCCAGCTCTCCTCGGTGCCCATACGAGTGGCGCCGGAGGAGCTACCAGGGCCATCGCTGGCAGACTGGGAGATCTGAGCGGAACACCCTGCGTCGTACTCAACTTCGCAGGAGCCCCATGAGCGAGTCGCGGCGGATCTGTTGTGTGAGCGCGAGCTGCTCCTGCAGCCGTCGCTCATGTTCATCCAGCTGCCTCATCGCGTCGGCGACCGCCTGTTGCACTCCGAGATCTGGCAGTGCAACCGGCAATTCACTCAAAGCATTGAGAGAGATGGTCTTCATGGTCATACTCCCCGTGGAGTGGGCATCGAGCCATTGGCGTGCCTCCGTACTGCGGAGGTAGGCCGCGAAGTAGTCAGCGTTCAGCTCAGCGGGCGGCCGAAGCACGAAGCAGCCGGTTCCACAGAGCCATCCCTGTTGCTCCTCGCGGACGACCGCACATCGCCCCAGCTCTCCGCGACGTGCCAGCACCACGTCGCCGAGGTGGAGGCGAAAACGTTCCAGATCATTGGCTTGACGCTCGGCGACATACTTGATGCTCGCCGTGTTGATGTCATTGTTGGTGAGGTCTTTGGGCATCACCACGGGGATGCCGACGTCCACGTAGTCCTCGGCACGGATGAGGCTTCCCGAGGGTCCGGCGAAGAGCAGGCCGGGCTCAGATCCCTCGAACAAGTCAGCTCGAGTGCCCTTCACAAGGAGTCCAAGAGACACACGGGGGAGTTCGACCCCGCTGCGAGTCAACCGCTCGCACACGCTGAGACTTCCCTGGACGGCACGGCTCGAACTCGACGTCGCACCGTCATGCCGGTCCAGGGCATCGAGCATGAGATCAAGGTCTGGTGCTGGCTGTTGCTCAGGGTCGAAGTGGACGTACCGGCGCGGATCGAGGCTGCCGTCGTTCTCGTCGATCTCGGCATGTGGAACCGAACGAGAGAATCCTGGTTCATCAGGCGTTGCGGAAGGTGACAGCCGCCACGCGTGAAACCGCGCGCTGATGCGATCAGTGTCCTCGGTGGTCAAGGTGCATGGCTGCCGTGGAACCTGCTTACCGAGTCTGCTTGCATCGATGAAGAGGACGGATTCGGTATCGCCTACCGGCAGGTGGCGGGACTTGTCGCGAGCCAACACCCAGATGTGCACGGGAATGGCGGTGTGGGGTGCGAAAAGGTTCGCCGGCAACGCAATGACAGCTAGGAGAGCACCACTGGCGATCATTCTCCTGCGGATCAGCGCCTCACGGCCGCCGGACCAGGCGGCCCCCGGCGGCATGATCATTACCGCGAACCCCTCCTCGCTGAGTCGGCTCCACGCGAGCTGGAGCCAGGCGAAGTTCGCGCTGGACTCGGGCGGTTGCCCGAAGGGCCAGTCGACTGTGTGGTGAGCCGTGATGCGCTGGTTGAACGGCGGGTTGCTCAGCACCAGGTCGACGAGGCCCGTACCCCGGTGCTGAAAGAGCGACACCGGATCGGAGGCACTCACGACGGGCTGATCCACTCCGTGGATGGCCAGGTTCATCATCGCGAGCCGTGGATTGCTGCGATCTGTGGCATGAGCCTCGAAGGAAGCGCCGTCCAGCCGACCGTGTTCCGCGATGCGCTCCGCTGCGACTGCAAGAAGGCCACCGGTCCCGCAAGCCGGATCAAGGATTCGATCCCCCGGCCGCGGGGCTGCGGTCTCCACAAGCAGGCGCACGACGTCGCGCGGTGTGTAGAACTCTCCTGCCAGAAAAGCACCTTCCTGAACGTGGCGTTCGAGGAGCAACTCATGGACTTCCGCCAAGCTTGCTTTGGCTAGCGCCGGACCCTGCGTTAGGGCAGCAATGAACGCGGCTGCCCAGGGAACGTCATCTGCTCCTTCACTCCCGTCGAGGAACTCGACGTCAAGCCTGTCGATGTCAGGCACAGGAAAAAGCTGATGCCTACTCGCGCTTCTCAAGGCGGCGCGCAGGTCCACCAGCGGCGAGATGCCGATCTGGGCCTCCGCGGTTGCTCGAGCCCACCGTTTGACGAACTCATCCTCCGGTTCACCGACCGACTCAACAAACCCTGCAAGAAGCAGGATCGTGGTCATAGAGGTGAGGTCGTCGAACGTTTTCCGGCCCCGTTGGAAGGGTGCGTATGCCCGCCAGAGCCGGTCCACAACGTCAGCAGATGCGCTCTTCGTTTCCGTGCTTCCCACTTGCAGGTCTCCTCGCTCCACATCGACTTACTGCAGTTGGCTGATGGTGTACGCCGCTGCTGTGGCGACAACCATCAGCAGGCATAGACGCAGCGTCATGCCCGTGCTCTGCATCGCTTTACCCAGCAGCTCGAAGAACGACTTCACTCTGTGGTGCCCCCTGTCACTCTCGATTGAGTCTCTGCGCAGTAGCACTGCGCATCTCCTGAAGTGGGGGGCCTTAGTTGCACGGTGGCTGTACTGGGCCCTGCACTAGAGGTGAATTGATGTGAAATCTAGCAGTGGACGGCGATGGGTGTGCGGCTAGTGCTCCCTTGCCCTCGCTTGATCGGATGTCTGCGCAGCGGTACTGCGCAGACATCGTGGAGTTAAGTCGCTGATGGCGGACGTGCTTGGGCTGCGGCGGCGGAAAAGGTGTCGCCTGGGACAGCATCTGGATTGTGGCTCAGATCACATGCTGTGCTGTCTGGGGTTGCCAGACTTGCTCAACTCGCGCTCTGCTAGCCGAAGATCGCATCGCATCCCTTGGATCTGCTTGGTCTGCCGAGGTGTCTGCGGACGATCGCGCCCCGTACCGCACAGTTGAGACCACGCAACGACGAGGGCTCCGGCCGCCTGGCGGTCGGAGCCCTCGTTTGCCCTGGTGGGCAGCTGCGGAGAAGACGAGATCCGAACTCGTGAGGGGTTGCCCCCACCAGGCTTTCTAAATGTTCGTGTGGGCGTTCGGTGAGGGATGGGGGCGTTCTGACCTGCGGCGGAGCAGAGCACAGTGGGAATCTCGGGCGGCGCCGGATGGGGGTGAACGAGACCAAAACTGCGACCGTGATTACCAGGTTGGCCCTGATCAGCCACGCCTAGAGTTGCGTGACGGCCGCATCTGCGATGGGCTCTCGCGCGAGATGCAGCCAAGTCGCGCCGTCACCTTGGCGGTGCGGACGTTCATGTCCGCCGCCGCGAACCTGGTCGCCAGCCAGCGAGCCCGCTGCACCGTTCGAGGAGCTACCAGCGCTCCGCGTCTCGAAGAAGAGGACATCGAGCCGTTCACGATCGAGGAGGTTCAGAGCCTGCTCGTCGAAGCAGCCAAGCTCCGCAATAGCGCTCCCTGGGTCGTCGCCCTGGCGCTCGGTCTCCGCCAGGGGGAGGCGCTCGGGCTGCACTGGGAAGACGTCGACCTGGCGGCGGGATACGTCCGCATCCGCAAGAACCGTCTCCGCCCCAAGTACGCCCACGGCTGCGGAGACACCCCGTGCGGCCGGAAGGCGGGCTACTGCCCCCAGAAGCAGCAGACTCGCCGCGAGCACAAGTCCACCAAGTCCCGCGCCGGGCGTCGCACGATCGGTCTGCCCGGCCCGCTGATCAAGCTCCTCCGCCAACACCAGGAGGCACAGGAGAAGGAGAGGGCAGTGGCCGGTGCCGACTAGGAGGACAAGGGATACGTCTTCGCTTCCCCGACCGGCGGCCCGCTGAGCCCGGACACGGACTTCCACATCTGGAAGCGGCTGCTGCGGGACGTGGGCGTCCGGGACGGCCGCCTCCATGACGCTCGCCACACGGCCGCGACGGTGCTGCTGATCCTCGGCGTCCCGGACGTTGTGATCGACGCGATCATGGGTTGGGAGCCTGGGGGAGCGGCGAGGATGCGCGCTCGCTACATGCACATCACGGGTCCCATGCTCCGGAAGGTCGCGCGACAAATCGGAGACGCGCTCTGGGAGCCGCCCGGCATCGGCCGTAAGGCCAACTGAGACGGACAACGCCGAAGGGCGCGGTTCCTGGGTTCCCGGGGGCCGCGCCCTTCGGTGTTTGCGTTGGGGGTGCGGGCCGCTACTTCAACTCGAACAGCAGCGCGCGGACTTCGACGCTCCCAGTGTTGTGCGTGGAGTGGTCCACGGCGGGGCTCCACATCGCCTCGCCGGCCACGAGCGAGACCTCGATGGCTTCACCGGACTCATCGGTGAAGGTCACATTCCCATCCGCGAGGCCGTAGACGAGGTTGTCACGATGGTGGTGCATGGCTGATGTGGCGCCAGGCTGGAGCCGGGCCTCGAGAAGCCGTACCCGATCGTTCTCGAAGAGGATCTTGTACACATCAGGTGCTACCTGCACAGCGTCAGCTGCCATGGGGATCTCCTGGTTGAGGAGTGGAGCGTCGGAGCGTCGTTACCTGATGGCGACGGTAGTTCCGGGGATACGGCCGTGCACGGCGAGACAGCCACGTAGGTGACCCGGAGGGCCGTCAGGCCGGACGTGCGCTGTCAGCGTTGGCCGAGCAGAAAGGCCGGCTCGTGGTTCTGCTTCTGCATGCCGGTGCTGGCTCGGAGCCAGTGAGACGGAAACTGAGACGGACAACGTCGAAGGGCCCCACCGCGAACGGTGGGGCCCTTCGACATCGTGCCCGGTGAGGCACTGGCGGAGGATACGAGATTCGAACTCGTGAGGGGTTGCCCCCAACACGCTTTCCAAGCGTGCGCCCTAGGCCACTAGGCGAATCCTCCGCGGCAAACAATACAAGACGTTGAGGAGTGCTCGCGAACTCGTTCCCGACCCCTGCCATCGGGTACTGTTTGGGCAGCCCCTCACGCGGCGCTATCTGACTGAACTCCCCCAGGGCCGGAAGGCAGCAAGGGTAGGTTGGCTCTGGCGGGTGCGTGGGGGGCGCTCGCGTTCCCGGGTGCGGAGCGCACAGGTGGAGCGCGCACGGGCCGGGTTGTCAGTGGGCGCCTATAACCTCGTATGCGTGTCGTCTCTCGCGCTGTACCGCCGCTATCGCCCGGAGTCGTTCGCCGAGGTCATCGGGCAGGAGCATGTCACCGACCCGTTGCAGCAGGCGCTGCGGAACAACCGGGTCAATCACGCGTACCTGTTCAGCGGGCCGCGCGGATGCGGGAAGACGACCAGCGCGCGGATCCTGGCCAGGTGTCTGAACTGCGAGCAGGGACCCACACCGACCCCCTGCGGCGAGTGCCTGTCCTGCCGTGACCTCGCGCGCAACGGCCCCGGTTCCATCGACGTCATCGAGATCGACGCCGCTTCTCACGGTGGTGTGGACGACGCCCGTGAGCTGCGCGAGAAGGCCTTCTTCGGGCCCGCGAGCAGCCGTTACAAGATCTACATCATCGACGAGGCCCACATGGTCACGTCGGCCGGATTCAACGCGCTGCTGAAGGTCGTCGAGGAGCCCCCGGAGCACCTCAAGTTCATCTTCGCCACCACCGAGCCCGAGAAGGTCATCGGGACGATCCGGTCCCGGACCCATCACTACCCCTTCCGGCTCGTGCCGCCCGGCACCCTGCGGGAGTACCTCGGCGAGGTGTGCGGCAAGGAGAACATCCCCGTCGCAGAGGGCGTCCTGCCTCTCGTCGTGCGGGCGGGACAGGGTTCCGTGCGTGACTCCATGTCCGTCATGGACCAACTGCTCGCCGGAGCGCGGGAGGAGGGTGTGACCTATGCCATGGCCACCTCCCTCCTCGGCTATACCGACGGCTCCCTCCTCGACTCCGTCGTCGAGGCCTTCGCCACCGGTGACGGCGCCGCCGCCTTCGAGGTCGTCGACCGCATCATCGAGGGCGGCAACGACCCGCGCCGCTTCGTCGCCGACCTGCTGGAGCGACTGCGCGACCTGGTGATCCTCGCTGCCGTCCCGGACGCCGCCGAGAAGGGGCTCATCGACGCCCCCGCCGACGTCATCGAGCGGATGCAGGCCCAGGCGGGCACCTTCGGAGCGGCCGAGCTCAGCCGCGCTGCGGACCTCGTCAACGAAGGCCTGACCGAGATGCGCGGCGCCAATTCGCCTCGCCTCCAGCTCGAGCTCATCTGCGCGCGCGTGCTGCTCCCGGCGGCCTACGGCGATGCGCGTGCCCTCATGGCCCGCCTCGACCGCATCGAGCGGGGCGTGAACTTCTCGGCGGGCGCCGGTGCCCCCGCGATGGGGTACGTGCCCGGACCGGAGGCGCACGGGGGAGCGGCCCCGGGCGCCTCGACGGCCTCCGTACCGTCACCGTCAGCATCACCGTCAGTGCCGGTGTCACCGGCTCCGGCTCAGGTCCCGCCGGGCGGCGGACCGGCCGCGGCCCGGGCGGCGGTACGAGCCGCGGGCGCGGGCACACCTGCCGACGGAGGACCCGGCAGCGGCATCCCGGGCGGCGGCGCTCCGGGTGGAGCAAGCGGGACAGGCAACACAGGCGGCCCAGCCACACCCGTCGACCCGGCCGCGTACGTGGGCCCGTCCCCGGACTCACCCTCCGGCCACGCCCCCGCAGCCCCCGCACCCCACCCGGACCAGTCTCTCCCCACCCACCAGCCGCCGTCCGACCCGCCCTCCGCCCCGTCGGCCCCGGCACCCGGCGCCTGGCCGGCCGCCGCCCCCGCCGGTGGCGGCCGCCGTCCCGGTGGCTGGCCCACTCCGGCACAGGCCGGCAGCGGCCAGCCCCCGGCGGCATCGCACCAGCCCGCGACCACTCCGGCGCCGGCCCAAGCCGCCCCCGCAGCCCCCGGCCCTGGTCCCGGCCAGGCCGCCTACGCGCCCCCGGCCGGCGGCCTCGACCCCCGCCAGCTCTGGCCCAACATCCTGGAAGCGGTCAAGAACCGTCGCCGCTTCACGTGGATCCTGCTCAGCCAGAACGCCCAGGTGACAGGCTTCGACGGCACCACCCTCCAGCTCGGCTTCGTCAATGCCGGAGCCCGCGACAACTTCGTGAGCAGCGGCAGCGAGGAGGTGCTGCGCCAGGCGCTCTTCGAGCAGTTCAGCGTCCAGTGGAAGGTCGAGGCGCTCGTCGACCCTTCGGGCGGCGGCGCAGCATCCCCGGCATCCGTTGGCTTCAACAACGGCGGTGGCGGTGGCTACGGCGGAGGCGGCACCGCCAGCGGCTACGGCACCGGCAACACAGGCGGCTACGGCGCCCCCGCCCCCCAGACCCCGCCGTCCCCCCAGTCCGCGCCCGCCTCGGACCGGCCCGCGCCGAGACCGAACCCCGCACCGGCTCCCGCCCCCCAGCCCTCCGCCTCGGAACCCCCGCCGGTCTCCATCGAGGACGACATCCCCGAGGACGACGACCCCGATCTCAACGAGTCGGCCCTCTCCGGTCACGAACTGATCGTGCGAGAGCTCGGGGCGACGGTCGTGGAGGAGTTCACCAACGAGTAGGGCAGTGAGCGGGAGGTGAGGAAGTGAGCGGAGGACCCCACCTTGGAGGAACCTACGGCCCACCTCCCTCCACCCCTTGGGAGCCCTCCACAAAAACCCCGTTAGGCTGACCCCGTGAAGGTCCTCGTCATCGGTACCGGTGCCCGCGAACACGCCCTGTGCCGCTCCCTGTCCCTCGACCCCGACGTCAGCGCCGTGCACTGCGCTCCCGGCAACGCCGGCATCGCCGAGGTCGCCGAGCTGCACCCGGTCGACGCTCTCGACGGCGACGCCGTGTCCGCGCTCGCGCAGCGACTCGGCGCCGACCTGGTCGTCGTAGGCCCGGAGGCCCCGCTCGTCGCGGGAGTCGCCGACGCCGTACGCGAGGTGGGTATCCCGGTCTTCGGTCCGTCGGGGGAGGCCGCGCAGCTCGAGGGCTCGAAGGCCTTCGCCAAGGACGTCATGGCCGCGGCCGGGGTTCCGACCGCCCGCTCCTACGTCTGCTCGACCCCCGAGGAGGTCGCCGAGGCCCTCGACGCCTTCGGTGCGCCCTACGTCGTCAAGGACGACGGTCTCGCCGCGGGCAAGGGCGTGGTCGTGACCAGCGACATCGAGGCCGCGGCGGCGCACGCGAACTCCTGCGAGCGGGTCGTCATCGAGGAGTTCCTCGACGGCCCCGAGGTCTCCCTCTTCGCCATCACCGACGGCGACACGGTCCTGCCCCTCCAGCCCGCCCAGGACTTCAAGCGCGCGCTCGACGGCGACGAAGGCCCGAACACCGGCGGCATGGGCGCGTACTCCCCGCTGCCCTGGGCCGACCCCAAGCTGGTGGACGAGGTCCTGCAGACGGTCCTCCAGCCGACGGTCGACGAGATGCGCCGCCGCGGCACCCCCTTCTCCGGTCTGCTGTACGCCGGTCTCGCGATCACTTCCCGAGGCGTCCGGGTCATCGAGTTCAACGCCCGTTTCGGCGACCCCGAGACCCAGGTCGTCCTGGCCCGCCTCAAGACCCCGCTGGCCGGCGTCCTGCTCGCGGCAGCCACCAGCAACCTCGGGGACCTGGCGCCCCTGCGCTGGAGCGCGGACGCAGCGGTCACCGTGGTTCTCGCCTCGCACAACTACCCCGGCACCCCGCGCACCGGCGACCCGATCACCGGCCTCGACGAGGTGGCCGTCCAGGACGCCCCGCACGCATACGTCCTTCACGCCGGCACCGAGCGGAACGGCGACGCCGTCGTCAGCGCCGGCGGCCGGGTCCTGTCGGTCACGGCGTCCGGCAAGGACCTCACCGAGGCCCGCGAGCGCGCGTACCGCGCGGTGGCCCGTATCCGGCTCGACGGTTCCCAGCACCGGACGGACATCGCGGCCAAGGCGGCGTCCGACGCCTGAGTAATCCGGCGAAAACAGGAAAACCACAGCAAACGCTGAACCCCGCAGGCCCCGGATCCGTCTCAGGATTCGGGGCCTGATCTTTGCTGTACGTCATCCACCTTTCCCCAAAGCCATTCCATCGAGTGACCGGGGCCCCATACGGCTGACGGGGGCCCGGGGCCCAACTAGGGTGCGGCGCAAGCGGTCCGGCACTTGGCCCACCGGCATTGCGATGTCAGTGGTGGATGCCACAGTGGGGGAGTGAGCAACGCCAGGACAGCTGGGCATTCAGGACGGCAGGCAGGGGGTGAGGTCCGGTCGTGACCGGTATGAGTGTGGAGGCAGGCGTGCAGGCAGCGCGCTCCCGGGCCCTCGCCGTGCTGCGCATCCGCAGCCGTGCGCTGGCGGTGGCGCTGCTGCCCGCGGCCGTCGCCGTGGTGCTGCTCGCCGGAGGGTCCACCGGCCATCTGGTGGGCGGGTTCTGGGACGCCGCCCGGCCGGTCATGACCGTTCTCGGCGTTCTCGTGCTGCTCGCCGCCGGGGTTGTCGCCCTGGTCGTGGCCCGAGCCCGGCCGGCGGTCAGCCCGACGGTCGCGATCGCCGAGGAGTCCGCGCCCGACCTGTACCGCATGGTGCGCGACCTCGCCGACCGCCTGGAGGTGCCCGCCCCTTCCGCGATAGCGCTCACCCCGGACTGCGACAGCTGGCTGGAGGACCGCACCCACCCCGCCCACGGCCCGCCTCCTCAGGAGGGCCGGGACGACGAGATCGCGGGCGTCCGCAGCTCACACCGCCGTGTCCCGGCCGCACCGGTGCTGGTCATCGGCTCCCCGTTCCTGTGGTGGATGCGTGTCGGTGAACTGCGCGCGGTCCTCGCCCCGGTCGTCGCCGGTACGGGCCCCTCGGCACACCCGGACATAGCCGCGGCCCGCCGTTTCGTGCGAGGCCTGGACGCGGCAGTGGCCGTCGGCTCCACCTCCGGCCGCGGCCCTGTCACGCGTGTGCCGTGCGCGGGCGTCGCCTGGGTGGCCCGGCTCCTCCTGCGCAGCTGCCGGGAGCACGCGACGCAGATGGAGCGAGGTGTCGCCGCCGCGGCCGCCGAGCGCGCACAGGCTGTGGACTACGGCCTCAGAATCGTCGCCCAGGAACAGGTGGGCCTCGCGTACGCCGGCTGGGACCGCCTGCTGACCCGGGTCGCGCTTCCCGCCTGGCGAATGGGCCGCTGGCCCTCCCGGCTGGACGCCGGCGTGGTGGCCGCCCTCACCGAGCTGTCCCGCCGCGACCGCCTGGCCGAGGGTTTCGCCTCCCGGCTGGGTGAGCGTCCCGCGTGCGACCTGCTGGAAGAGCCCGGCGCGGTGGACGAGGCGGCCTCCCTGCTCGCCGCCCGCCTCTTCCACGGCGGCCCTGCGGAGACGGGTCCGGACTGGTCCCCGGTGGACTGGCAGGAGTACCCGGAGGAGGTCGTCGACCGAAAGTGGCGCCTGGACGCGGCCCGCCTCCACCGAGTCCTCGACGCCGAGGGCGTGAGCAGCACCCCGGGAGCCACACCCCCGGAATCCCACGGCCCCACCCTCTCCCGAGTCCTGGACCACTTGTCGACCCCCCAGCCCACACAGCCCCCGCCACAGCCCCGGACACCGACACCCGCCCACTCGGACACCCTGGCTCTCGCAGATCCGGTACCGGATGCGCCGGGCGATCAGGTGACCACAGCCCCCGCCCCGGCGACCGCACAGGACGATCGGGCGGCAGCAGACCTCGTACCGGATGCACCGACCGAGCCCGTATCCGCAGCCGCAGCCGTATCCGCGTCCGTCGTCAAGGCTGAGCCCCGTCCGGAACCGTCCGCAGCCACAGCTGACGCCGGCGCTGAACATGGTCAGGAACCGCCCGCAGCCGCAGCCGACGCCGAAAACGACACAGGCGATGCAGATGGCATCACGAAGGTCGATGGCGAAGCCGAGACCCTCGCCGCGGCACTCACCGCCGAGCTCGCCCGCGAGGAAGCCGCCGCTCCCCAGACCAGCAGGGCCCCCGACGCCACCCCGTGGGACGACACCGCCCTCCCCCTCTTCCCTCTCCAGCCGCCCCGCACCGCCCGAGAGCTCCTCACCGACCATGTCACCGCGATGGTCTGCTGCGCCGCGATCGACACCGCAGGTGCCGTCCCCGGCCTGGACTGGCTCGACGGCCCGTCCCTCCTCCTCAACGGCGAACGCGCCGCGGACCTCGCCCCCCGCGTCCTCAGCCTCGTGGAGGACGGCGACCCGGTCCCCCTGCGCGCCTGGCTGGTCAAGTCGGGGATACGCCCCGAGAAGCCGGTACGCCTCGTCTGACGGCCGCCCGCTCGCCTGAGGGACCCCGTCGGAGAGCCCTCCGACAAGCACCCCGGACAGGCCCCCTCCCCCAGCCCCTCCCCCAAGCCCCCTCCCACGAGCTCCCCACAGGCCTCCTCCGACAAGCCCCGCTGGTCAGCCCGGCCGGGATCAAACGCCCGGCAACCGTCCCGCCCCGCCCCTTCAGCGGACCCATCAATTCCACTTTCGGCCAATTCGCAACGAGTAGTGACAGCCTGCATGCGCAATGTGATGTGCTGGGACCGCTCGCGCACATGGCAAGGGCTCGCGCCATAGGACAGGCGCACGCACAGCCACACGGAAGCCGCACGACAGCCGCACGACAGCCGCACAGGGCACCGCACACGCCGAGAGCCGGATACGCGCGCAGGCGCGCGAAGGCACACGCACGACCACGGGGGCACGAGGGAGGGGAGCGACCCATGAGCCCAGGACCGGAACCGGAGCACATCCGCCGCTGGGAGTCGGGAGCACTCGCGCACGCCGTGACGGATCCCTTCGGCCAGGGCCCCGTCCCCTGGCTGCGGGGCAGCGAGACGTACTTCGACGACACCGGTCAGGTGGTCCCCTGGTACGTCGAGGAGGACCCGGCCCACACCGCGGCGAAGGGCGCCCCGCGCGTCCCTTCCCCCCGTACCGCCGCCCCCGGCGCCGGCGGCGGCCCCCGCTCCGCGGACGACGTCCACCGCCAGATCAAGGGCTTCACCTCCACCGGCGCGGTGGCCCCCGGCGAGGCCGTCGACTTCCACATCACCGTCGACCCGCCCCAGGAGTTCGGCGTCGACATCTACCGCATCGGCCACTACGGCGGCGACGGTGCGGCGAAGATCACCACGAGCCCGCGCCTCTCCGGCATCGTCCAGCCCAAGCCGCTCGCGGCGGACCGCACGGTCTCCTGCCACCACTGGTGGCTGTCCTGGCGGCTGCAGATCCCGTCGTACTGGAGCATCGGGGCGTATGTCGCCGTCCTCACCACCGCCGACGGCTACCGCTCCCACATCCCCTTCACGGTCCGCGACAACCACCCCGCGGACTTACTGCTCCTCCTGCCCGACGTGACCTGGCAGGCGTACAACCTCTACCCCGAGGACGGCCGCACGGGCGCGAGTCTCTACCACGCCTGGGACGAACAGGGCCGGCTCCTCGGCGAGGCCGACGCCGCGACCACGGTCTCCTTCGACCGGCCGTACGCGGGCGCGGGGCTGCCCCTGCACGTCGGGCACGCCTACGACTTCATCCGCTTCGCGGAGCGTTACGGCTACGACCTCGCCTACGCCGACGCCCGCGACCTGCACGCCGGCCACCTCGACCCCACCCGCTACCGGGGCCTGGTCTTCCCCGGCCACGACGAGTACTGGTCCACGGACATGCGCCGCACGGTCGAGCGGGCCCGGGACAGCGGCACCTCCCTGGTCTTCCTGTCCGCCAACACCATGTACTGGCAGGTCGAGTTGGGCCCCTCGCCGTCCGGAGTCCCCGACCGCCTGCTCACCTGCCGCAAGCGCAGCGGCCCGGGCAAACCGGTGCTCTGGCGCGAAGTCGACCGCCCCGAGCAGCAGTTGGTCGGCATCCAGTACGCGGGCAGGGTCCCCAAGCCGCATCCCCTGATCGTCCGCAACGCCGAGCACTGGCTGTGGGACGCGACCGGCGCGCACGAGGGCGACGAACTCGCCGGCCTGGTGGCGGGCGAGGCGGACCGCTACTTCCCGCGCACCCCGCTCCCCGAGCACGACGACCGCATCCTGCTCGCCCACTCGCCGTACGCCGACAGCGAGGGCGCCCTCCGCCACCAGGAGACGTCCCTGTATCGCGCCCCCTCCGGCGCCCTGGTCTTCGCGGCGGGCACCTTCGCCTGGTCCCCGGCGCTGGACCGCCCGGGCCACGTCGACACCCGCGTCCAGCGCGCCACCGCCAACCTCCTGGACCGCATCTGCAAGCGTGACTGAGCCCACGAGAAACAGCCGCACCACACCCCAGGTCCAAGGTCAGCGCCCCATACGGGACAATCGACCCGTTGGAAATAACCACGGGGAGGAACCGTGTCCGGATTCGTAGAAAAGCCCGAGCCGCTCCAGGTTCCGGGTCTGGTGCACCTGCACACCGGCAAGGTGCGCGAGCTGTACCAGAACGAGGCGGGCGACCTCGTGATGGTCGCCAGCGACCGCATCTCCGCCTTCGACTGGGTGCTGCCGACGGAGATCCCCGACAAGGGTCGCGTGCTCACCCAGCTGTCGCTCTGGTGGTTCGACCAGATCGCCGACCTGATGCCCAACCACGTCCTGAGCACCGAGGTGCCGCAGGGAGCCCCCGCCGACTGGGCGGGCCGCACCATGGTCTGCAAGTCGCTCCGGATGGTCCCGGTGGAGGCCGTCGCCCGCGGCTACCTCACCGGCTCCGGCCTGCTGGAGTACAACGAGTCCCGCACGGTCTGCGGCCTCGCCCTCCCCGAGGGCCTGGTCGACGGCAGCGAGCTTCCCGCGCCGATCTTCACCCCGGCCACCAAGGCCGCCGTCGGCGAGCACGACGAGAACGTCTCCTACGAGGAGGTCGCCCGCCAGGTCGGCGCGGACACCGCCGCCCAGCTGCGCCAGGCGACCCTCGCCGTCTACTCCCGCGGCCGGGACATCGCCAAGGACCGCGGGATCATCCTCGCGGACACCAAGTTCGAGTTCGGCTTCGACGGGGAGACCCTCGTCGTCGCGGACGAGGTCCTCACCCCGGACTCCTCCCGCTTCTGGCCGGCCGACCAGTGGGAGCCGGGGCGCGCGCAGCCGTCGTACGACAAGCAGTTCGTGCGCGACTGGCTGACCTCGGCGGAGTCCGGCTGGGACCGGAAGAGCGAGCAGCCCCCGCCGCCGTTGCCGCAGGAGGTCGTGGACGCGACCCGCGCCAAGTACGTCGAGGCGTACGAGCGTCTTACGGGCCTGAGCTGGTCGTAACACGAGTCCTAACGCGAGGCGTAACGCGAAAGGCCCCCGGGGAACCGGGGGCCTTTGCAGTGGAGCGAACGACGAGGTTCGAACTCGCGACCTCAACCTTGGCAAGGTTGCGCTCTACCAACTGAGCTACGTTCGCATGCGCCGTGGCGCGAGAACCACTATACCCAACCTCGCTCCCGTGCGAGCCGCACCGCCGCATGCCGGTTCTCGGCTCCGAGCTTGGACACCGCCGACGACAGGTAGTTCCGGACGGTCCCCTGCGACAGCGCGGCCCGTTCGGCGATCTCCGCGACGGGGGCGCCGTCGGCGGCGAGTTCCAGCACCTCGGCCTCTCGGGCGGTCAGCGGCGAGTCCCCCGCGGAGATCGCGTCGGCGGCCAACTCGGGGTCGACGTAACGGTTTCCCGCGTACACCGTGCGGATGATTTCGGCGAGCTTCCGCGCGCTCACGGTCTTCGGCACGAACCCCCGCACACCGGCCGCGAGGGCCCGCTTCAGATGCCCCGGCCGACCGTGACTGGTGACGATCAGCACCCTGCACGAGGGCAGTTCGGACCGCAGGGATGTGGCGACCTTCACACCGTCCGCGCCGGGCATCTGAAGATCGAGTACGGCGACGTCGGGCTCGTGCGCCCGGGCCATCGCCAGCGCCTCGGGACCGGTCGCCGCCTCCGCGACGATCACGAGGTCGTCCTCCAGGGAGAGCAGCGCGGCCAGCGCACCCCGGATCAGATGCTCGTCGTCGGCGAGCAGCACCCGCACGGTCACGGGACCACCTCGGCCGCCACCCGTCACGGCACCACCGACCCCATCGCCACCAGGAGCCCTCACCGAGCGCCACCTCCCTCGCTACCGAAGGCCCTCACGAGACCGCCTCTCCCGCCGTCAACGGCACCTCCGCCACCAGCCGGAACACACCCTCGCGCACCCGGCCCGCCTCCAGCGTCCCGGCCACCGCGGCGAGCCGTTCCCGCAGTCCGGCGAGACCGGAACCGCCGGTACCCGTCGCCCGCAGCGCCCCGTCGTTCTCCACGGTCAGCACCACCCGTTCCTGCTCCATGAGCACGGTCACCGTGCACTGCTGGGGGTCGCCGTGCCGCAGGACGTTCGTGGTGGCCTCCCGGACCACCCAGCCGAGCGCCGACTGCACCTCGGCAGGCAGCCCGGCAGACTCCCCGGTGACCTGGCAGTCGATGCCGGCAGCCGTCAACACCCCTTGCGCTCCAGCCAGTTCGGCCCTCAGGTCGGCCTCCCGGTATCCCCGTACGACATCCCGCACCTCGCGCTGTGTCTCGTGCGCGATCCGCTGCACCTCGGTCATCTGGTCCACGGCCTCGTCCCGGCCCCGCCGCGCCAGCTGCACGGCCAGCTCGCTCTTCAGCGCGATCACGGCCAGGTTCCGGCCCACCACGTCGTGCAGGTCCCGCCCGAACCGCAGCCGTTCCTCGGCGACGGCGAGCCGGGCGCGGGTCTCGCGCGCCACGTCGAGTTCGTAGACGGCGTCGAGGAGCCAGACGGAGAAGACGGAGGTGAAGGCGAGGAAGGCGGCGCCGACCAACACGCCGAACCCGAGGGCCAGCGCGCCGGGAAGGGCCATGCCGAGCGGGAACCCGCCGATCACGGCGCCTGCTGCGAAGCCACACACCGACGCGGCAGCCCTCCGACGCCGGCGGATCGCCAGCGCACCGGTGCCGCCCGCGAAGACCAGCACACCCGCGAAGACCGACGCCGCAGCGGCGTCGACGTCGTCGCCGCCCGGACCCCGCTCGGCGATCCCGATCGTGACGCAGGCGACGAGCATGGTCACCGCGCCGAGCACCCACAGCATCCGCACCGGCTGCTCGCGCCGCCCCCGGGTCCAGTCGAGCGCCCGGGACGCGGTGACCGCGCAGACCAGGGCGTGCGCGCAGACCAGCGCGAGCAGCCAGGCGGCCGGTGCGCCCGGCATCTGCCCGAGGACCGGCAGCCCGATCGCCGCGACCTCGATCAGCGCGAAGAAGTGGAACGACCAGCGCGTGTACGTCTCCACCTTGGCCGGCGTGCTCTTACGCCGCCACCAGCCACCCGAACCGCCCACCCTGCCCGCTCCGCCCACCTCGCCCGACCCACGCATCTGCCTGCCCCCGTACGTTCAGCGCCGGGGTTCCCAGCGGAACCACCGCTGTACAGCAAACACGGCCGGCGCGGTCCAGGCCACCGCCGTCAGCACCGCTCCCAGCGCCTCGTAGGTGGAGAGGCCGCCGCTCCAGCCACCGCGGACCAGCGTGATCACCGGGCTGAACGGCAGCAGTTCGCACACCGAGGCGAGCCGGTCGGGCAGGAATTCCCGCGGGACGGCGACCCCCGAGCCCATCATCGTGATCATGACGAACGGCAGGCCGGTGACCTGCGCGCTCTCCACGGTCCGGGTGAAACCCGCCGTGAGTGCGGCGAGGGCCGCGCTCATCAGCAGCCCGAGGAGCACACCGAGGACGGCGAGCAGGGGTGCCTTCGGCGCGGCCACGTCGAGCAGCACCGAGCACCCCACGGCGAGGAGCACGCACTGCACGAGGCTCGTGACGACGGCCGGCAGCGCCGCCCCCGCCATGATCTCGTGGTCCCGCAGCTCCCCGGTGCGCAGCCGCTTGAGGACCAACTCCTCGCGCCGCCCGACGAACACGCCGATCAGGGCGAGGTAGACGGCGAAGAGCAGCGAGAAGCCGACGGCCCCGGGAATCAGCAGCAGTCCGAGGCTGAGCCCCTCGTCCTTCAGGTCCGCCTCCGGGATGCTCGCCCGCAGGCTGAAGGGCAGTACCAGCGGCAGGAACACCGCCGAGAGGATCATGCCCTTGCTCCGCAGGAACAGCGTCACTTCGGCCCGCGCGAGCGCGGTGACACGCCCGGCCGGAGTGGTGAGCGCACGCTCCGTGACACGTGCCGCCGTACTCCCGATCGCGCTCCCGCTCATGCCACCCGCTCCTTCTCTTCCCGGGCGATCCCGAGGAACGCCTCCTCCAGGGACGCCGACCGCACGTCGAGACCGTGCAACTCGACCCGGGCCGCCTCGGCCCACACCAGCAGCCCGGTGGCCGCCCGCTGAAGCTCCCGGGTCCTGAGCCGTACGACCCGCCCGTCGACCTCGTGTCCGCACACGCCCAGCGAATCGAGCGGGGGGAGATCGCCGAGGTGGTAGGCGTCGGGCAGCCGGAAGGAGATCCGGGACGGCTGTCCGGCGGTCACCTCGGCCGTCGTTCCGGTGGCGGCGATGCGCCCCTCGTGGAGGATCGCCAGCCGGTCTGCGAGTTCCTCGGCCTCTTCCAGGTAGTGCGTGGTGAGCAGCACGGTCGTGCCGCGGTCCCGCAGCGCCCGCACCAACTCCCAGGTGTCCCGGCGCCCCTGCGCATCCAGGCCGGTGGTCGGCTCGTCGAGGAACAGCACCTCGGGGTCGCCGAGCAGCGCGAGGGCCAGATCCAGGCGCCTCCGCTCCCCGCCGGACAGCTGCTTGACCCGTACACCGGTCCGCCGGGCGAGCCCGACCAGTTCCAGCACCTCCAGCGGCGGCCGGGACCCGCTGACGCAGCTCGCCCACATCCGCGCGGTCTCCCCAACGGTCAGCTCGGACGGAAAACCGCCCTCCTGGAGCATCACCCCGGTGCGTGGGCGTACGGCGGCCCGCTCCGTGTACGGATCGTGTCCGAGGACGCTGATCCGTCCGTCCGTCGGCGGGGCGAGCCCCTCCAGCAGTTCGACGGTGGAGGTCTTGCCGGCCCCGTTGGTACCCAGCAGGGCGAAGACCTCTCCTCGTGCCACGGAGAAACTGATTCCGCGCACCGCCTCGAACCCGCCCCCGTACACACGCCGCAGGCCGGTGACCGCAATCACGTGTTCGTGTTCGTCGGTGTTCATGAACTCAGCGTCCCGGCGGACCGGGCGCGACAGCAGTGCGCGGTGTCACCACTCCGTATGACAAATGTCAGACGGAGTGGGAGGGCATGAAAAAACCCCGGTCGCGATGACCGGGGTCTTCTCTGTGGAGCGGACGACCAGGTTCGAACTGGCGACCTCAACCTTGGCAAGGTTGCGCTCTACCAACTGAGCTACGTCCGCATTGCCTCCGACCGGCTCTCACCGATCGGCGCGAGCACCAGCCTACCTGATCCACAGCAGTGGTCGGATCGACGGTGCAGAGCGGGTGACAGGAATTGCACACTGCGCCTTCCCCCTGGAAGGGGGATGTTCTACTACTGAACTACACCCGCGTGTACTTCGTGAGCTGGGCCTTTCGGCCTTGCCCCTCGGCGTGCTCCAGACTCTAGCTGACCAGGTGGGGTGCAACGCAAGTCGGTTGTCCCGAGGGGCGGGTGACCCGGCGTCGGCCCGGCACGCGGGCGAGGCCTTCAGGACCAGGACGCTCGGGCCCTCGACTCACTGAGCCTCGGCGAACGCCTCGTAGACCTTCTTCGGGATCCGTCCGCGGGCGGGGACGTCCATCTTGTTGGCCTGGGCCCAGGCCCGGACCGCCGCCGGGTCGGGAGCGACCTCGGTCTGCTTGTACGCCTTGCCCGACCTGGACCGCTTGCGGCCGGCCTCCACGTACGGCTCGAGCGCCTTACGCAGTTTCTCGGCATTGGATTGATTCAGGTCGATCTCGTACGACTTGCCGTCGAGTCCGAAGGCGATCGTTTCCGCCGCTTCCGAGCCGTCGATGTCGTCAGAGAGAGTGACCACGACCTTCTGCGCCACGAATATCGGTCCCTTCGTACGGCACGTTGCCAATTCATTTGTACAGTGCCCGACAATGCATTGTGAAGCTCGACTAAATCCTTCCGCGTGTCCGAGCGCAATAGGTATCGGGTGTCGATCCGAGATCTTTCCCGGAAATTTTCGCGGACGTCCTCCGCTGTGTCGGCCCGTGATGGCCGTCACGTAGATTCCTACAACTCAACGCGCGTAGAAATTTTGTGCGGGTAGTCTGAAGGAACCTGCTCAGCACCACACCACCGGGAGTGCCAGTGGCACGCGTCGTAGTCGACGTCATGCTCAAGCCGGAGATCCTCGACCCCCAGGGCCAGGCGGTGCAGCGAGCACTGCCGCGACTGGGTTTCGAAGGCATCTCCGACGTACGTCAGGGAAAGCGATTCGAACTGGAAGTTGACGGACCGGTCGACGAGGCCGCGCTCGCCCGCATCCACGATCTTGCGGAATCCTTCCTCGCCAACACCGTGATCGAGGACTTCACGGTCAAGGTCGAAGAAGTGGCGGAGGCGGCGAAGTGACCGCTCGTATCGGCGTCGTCACTTTCCCCGGCAGCCTCGACGACCGCGACACCCAGCGCGCGATCCGCCTCGCGGGCGCCGAACCGGTCGCCCTCTGGCACAAGGACAAGGACCTCCACCAGGTCGACGCGGTCGTCCTCCCCGGTGGTTTCTCCTACGGCGACTATCTGCGGGCCGGCGCCATCTCCCGCTTCTCGCCGGTGATGGAGACGGTCATCGAGCAGGCCAAGGCAGGACTTCCGGTCCTCGGCATCTGCAACGGCTTCCAGATCCTCACCGAGGCCCACCTGCTTCCCGGCGGGATGCTCGGCAACGACCACCTCCACTTCATCTGCCGCGACCAGAAGCTGCGGGTGGAGAACGCGGACACCGCCTGGACCGTCGACTACGCGTCCGGCCAGGAGATCCACATCCCGCTGAAGAACATGGACGGCCGGTACGTCGCCGACGAGTACACGCTGGACAAGCTGGAGGCCGAGGGACGGGTCGTCTTCCGCTACCTCGACTTCAACCCCAACGGCTCGCTCCGCGACATCGCCGGCATCACCAACGAGGCCGGGAACGTCGTAGGCCTCATGCCGCACCCGGAGCACGCCACCGAGCCGCTGATCGGCACGGGTCGCACCGACGGCCTGCCCTTCTTCACCTCGATCCTCAAGAAGCTGGTCAACGCATGAGCCGGACGCCTCTGGACACGGTCGAGCACGCGGCCGAGACCCCCGACGTCGAGCTGCCCTGGGCCGAACTCGGCCTGAAGAAGGACGAGTACGAGCGGGTCGTGGAGATCCTCGGCCGCCGGCCCACCGGCGCCGAGCTCGCCATGTACTCGGTGATGTGGTCGGAGCACTGCTCCTACAAGTCCTCCAAGGTGCACCTACGCCAGTTCGGCGAGAAGGCCCCGCAGAGCGATGCCCTCCTCGTCGGCATCGGCGAGAACGCCGGTGTCGTCGACGTCGGCCAGGGCTACGCCGTCACCTTCAAGGTCGAGTCGCACAACCACCCCTCGTACGTCGAGCCCTACCAGGGCGCGGCCACCGGTGTCGGCGGCATCGTCCGCGACATCATCGCGATGGGCGCCCGTCCGGTCGCGGTCGTGGACCCGCTGCGGTTCGGTGCGGCCGACCACCCGGACACCAAGCGCGTGCTGCCGGGTGTGGTGGCGGGCATCGGCGGCTACGGCAACTGCCTCGGCCTCCCCAACATCGGCGGCGAGGTCGTATTCGACGCCTGCTACCAGGGAAACCCGCTGGTCAACGCCGGTGCCATCGGTGTGATGCGGCACGAGGACATCCACCTCGCGAAGGCCTCCGGCTCGGGCAACAAGGTCATCCTGTACGGGGCCCGTACGGGCGGCGACGGCATCGGCGGAGCGTCCATCCTCGCCTCCGAGACCTTCGACGACGCCAAGCCGTCGAAGCGTCCCGCGGTCCAGGTCGGCGACCCCTTCCAGGAGAAGCTCCTCATCGAGTGCACCCTGGAGGCCTTCAAGGAGAAGCTGGTCGTCGGCATCCAGGACCTCGGCGCGGCCGGTCTGTCCTGTGCCACCAGCGAGCTGGCCTCCAACGGCTCCGGCGGCATGCGCGTGACGCTGGACGACGTACCGCTGCGCGACTCCACGCTCTCGCCCGAGGAAATCCTCATGAGCGAGTCGCAGGAACGCATGTGCGCGGTCGTCGAGCCGTCGAAGGTCGACCGGTTCCTGGAGATCTGCGACAAGTGGGACGTCATCGCCACGGTGATCGGTGAGGTCACCGACGGCGACCGGCTGGAGATCTACTGGCACGGCGGCAAGATCGTCGACGTCGACCCGCGCACGGTCGCGCACGACGGCCCGGTCTACGAGCGCCCGTACGCCCGCCCCGAGTGGCAGGACGCCCTCCAGGCGGACGACGCCAACAAGCTGCCGCGGCCCGCTTCGAGCGACGAGCTCAAGCAGCAGGTCCTCCAGCTGGTGAGCTCTCCCAACCAGGCCTCCAAGAAGTGGATCACGTCCCAGTACGACCACTTCGTGCAGGGCAACACGGTGCTGGCCCAGCCGGAGGACTCCGGCATGATCCGCATCGACGAGGAGACCGGCCTCGGTGTCGCGATCGCGACGGACGGCAACGGCCGCTACGCCAAGCTGGACCCGTACGCGGGCGCCCAGTTGGCGCTGTCCGAGGCCTACCGCAACGTGGCGACCACCGGTGCCAAGCCCCTCGCCGTCTCCGACTGCCTGAACTTCGGCTCGCCCGAAGACCCGGCGGTGATGTGGCAGTTCGCTGAGGCCATCCGTGGACTGGCCGACGCCTGCCAGCAGTTGGGCACCCCGGTCACCGGCGGCAACGTCTCGCTCTACAACCAGACCGGCGACGTCGCCATCCACCCGACCCCCGTCGTCGCGGTCCTGGGCGTCATCGACGACGTCGCCCGCCGCACGCCGGTCGCCTTCCAGGAGGAGGGCCAGCTGCTGTACCTCCTCGGCGACACGCGTGAGGAGTTCGGCGGCTCGGCCTGGTCCCAGGTGATCCACGACCACCTCGGCGGCCTGCCGCCCAAGGTCGACCTGGAGCGCGAGCGGCTGCTGGCCGAGATCCTGATCTCCGCCTCCCGCGACGGCATGATCGACTCCGCGCACGACCTCTCCGACGGCGGCCTGATCCAGGCGGTCGTGGAGTCGGCGCTGCTCGGCGGCAAGGGCGCGCGCCTGATCGTCCCGGACGGTCTGGACGCCTTCACCCTCCTCTTCTCCGAGTCGGCGGGCCGCGCGGTCGTCGCCGTGCCGCGCTCCGAGGAACTCCGCTTCAACGACATGTGCGGCGCGCGGGGCCTGCCCGTCACCCGCATCGGCGTCGTGGACGGCGACTCGGTCGAGCTCCAGGGCGAGTTCGAGCTGTCGCTGGAGGAACTGCGGGTCGCCTACGAGGAGACGATCCCGGCGCTGCTCAAGTAGCCGGTAGTCGGTCGCCAGTAGTCGTACGACGACGAAGGCCCCGTCGGTTCTCACACCGGCGGGGCCTTCGTCCTGCCGCCGCCGGAACCCGTGTACGTGTATCGATGTCAGTGGCGGTTGATAGGTTCGGGGGTGTTCGCAGGTGTACGGGGGACGGGGGAGCGGTGCGGGTACCTGAGCGTGTGCGGAAGTCGGCGAACGTGCTGGTGTGTCTGGTCGCCGTCGCCGGGACCATCTGGGGCGGCAAGGAGATCTGGCAGGTCCTGAGCGGCCGCCACCAGATCGACGAGGCCTGCGCCGGACTCGTCCCGGCCGGACGGGTGCTCGCGCTTTCCCCGGCGGGCGGCACCATCACCCACCGCGTGGCCGACGAGGGCACCATTCAGATGGGCGACCTCTCGGGCGGCCAGGACTGCGAGATATTCAGCACCGGAGCCGGCGAGAAATACGGCACGAGCAGCGGCGAACGCTGGTTCTTCACCGGCGCGGTGGGCCTCGTTCCCGGGGACTCGCGGGTGCTCGCCGACGACCCGATGAAGGAGCTCGTCGATCCGTCCGGCGCTCCCACCCACCCCGCCCAGCCGCTGGGCGGCGGCATCACGGGCCTGGTCGGCGACTCGGGAGTGACGGTCCAACTCCCCTGCGCCGACGGCGAGTCGGGCCGCGAGACCGTCAAGGGCCTGTGGGCGCGAGCCGAACTGGCCAATCTCGGAAGACCGTTCAGCGAGGACGGTCAGCTGAGCGCGGGCGACCGCGACACCCTCGCCGAGATCGCCGTGCTCACCGCCAACAACCTCGCGGACCGGCTGGGCTGCACCGAGCGCCTGCCCGACGCACCGCGGAACATCGCCGCGCTGCCCGCGGGCCCGACACCGGCCGCCGACGCGAAGGGCACCTGCGGCTGGTACGGCAGGGCGGGCTTCGCGAAGCAGGAGCAGTTCCCCGACCAGGTCCTCGAAAGCCGCACGGACGACCGGCTCTGGGACGAGCAGTGCGGCCTTCTCGTCAGCACCGGCCGGGCGACCGGTCTCTACACCGCGGGATCCGAGGCCGGCGACCACCTGGTCCGCCCGGAACGCCCCGGCCAGTGGTTCGTCTCCCTGCACACCTACTCCGGCGAGGACGCCAAGAACGTCTACCTCACCAGCACCGACGGCAACGAGACGCCGGAACCGGCCGAACCCGGCAAGGCGGGCCGCAGCAGTGAGGACCCCATCTGGTGGGCCTCCTCCGTCTGCGACGGCGCACCCCAGATCCACACCATGACCATCGCCTACGGCTACGACCGTCTGATGACCGCGAAACTCGCCGAGGTCTTCCGCGCCTACGTCGACGACGTCGCCCACCGCCGCGGCTGCACCGACGTCACCTTCCCGGCCGCCTCCGCCTTCCGCGCCGACTAGGGCCTGTCCGGCGGATCAGGCCGGCTCCAAGGGGCTTGGCCTTGTCAGCGCAGATGAGCGGGGCCTGGTGCGTCGAGTTGCAAGGCGGAGGAGGGAGTCGACGCGGCGAGGGGGCCTTCCCGCTCGAGCGAAGTCGAGAGTGGGGGAGAGGGACGACAACGCGGCAGATCGGTGTGCCAGGCCCCGCGACGCCGACATGATCCGCCGGACAGGCCTTAGGCTCGCCGCCATGCCCACCGTCAGGAAGCGCGCCCGTACCTACGACCCCCTCAAGGTCCGCAAGGCCGTCGAGGCCCAGCTCGGGAACGTACGGGAGGCCGTACGCACCCTGAGCCCGGAGCAGTTGGCGCTGAAGACGCGCCTGGGCGGGTGGACCGTACGGGAACTGGCCGCGCACATCGGGATGGCGGTCACCGCCGTCCACCGGGCCCTGGAGCTGCCGGCGCCCGCGCGGCAGGACGCCACGGTCCTCGACTGGCCCTTCGCCACCGCGGCCAGCTCCGCGGCCATCGCCGACTTCACCCGGGGCCTCGCCGAACAGCACCCCGACCTCGACGCCTACCTCACGGACGTCGACCGGATCCTGACCGAGCTGCTGGACGCGCATCCCGGCACCCGGCTCCTGCAGACCAACGCGGGTGCGCTGCCCCTCGCCGACTACCTGGTCACCCGTGCCGTCGAGCTCGTCGTCCACACCGACGACCTGAACGCCGCCGTGCCCGGCCTCGACGTCCCGCAGGACCGCCAGGCCCTCGCCGTCTGTACGCGCCTCCTCGCCGACGCCCTCGCCGTCAAGGCGCCCGGCGGCTCGACCGAGGTGCGGATCCCGCCGTACGCCGTCGTGCAGTGCGTCGAGGGGCCGAAGCACACCCGGGGCACCCCGCCGAACGTCGTGGAGACCGACCCGCTGACCTGGATCCGGCTCGCCACCGGGCGACTGACCTGGCAGGACGCCCTCGGCGAGGCCAGGGTCAGCGCGAGCGGGGAGCGGGCGGACCTGGGCGGGCTGCTGCCCCTGATGAGTTGACGGCGAGCATGACAACGGACTGATAACGACACCGAACCCGTGGCCCGCCTCGTGCGTCAAAGAGCCATGAAGCGGACGACCTGCGTGAAGTACGCCGCCGCAGCCCTGGCCGGGACAGCGGTCCTGGCCGCCTGCGGCACGGAGTCCGGCAGCGGAGGCGGCGCTGTCGGCGAAGGGGAGACCAAGAAGGCCCCGGCCATCGCGGCGGCCATCGCGGACACCCGCTGGATCCCCCAGAAGGTGACCGTGGACGGCAAGGACCATCTCCTCCCGGAAGGAAAGGGCTCCCGGCACGGCGAGGCCGAGATCACCTTCAAGCCCGGCGCGGCCGAGCCGGACATCAGCGGCGGCGATTCCGGTGGCAGCGTCGGCTGCAACAGCTTCGGCGCAGACTCCGAGATCGTGGGCGACACCGTGAAGATCTCCGACCTCGCGATGACCACGATGGGCTGCCCGGGCCCGGTGGGCGAGTTCGAGGAGAAGTTCATCGGCGTCTTCGACAACGACCTCAAGGCCGCGATCGAGGAGCGGGACGGCGCCCGGACCCTCACCCTGACCAGCCCCGACGGCGACAGCATCACCCTGCGCGACGGACCCGCGGCGACCCCGCCCCTCAAGGGCACCCGCTGGGCCGTCGAGACGACGGCAGACACGAAGACGGACACCAAGGCGTATCTCACGCTCACCGGCGACAACACCGTCACCGGCAGCCTCGGCTGCAACACGTTCCACGGCAAGGCCACCGTGAGGAGCGGCACCATCGAGTTCGGGCGCCTGGCGACCACACGCATGGTGTGTTCCGGTCCGGTGATGAAGACCGAGCGCGAGCTCACCGAAATCCTCTCCGGGAAGGTCTCCTACCAGCAGGAACGTGATTCTCTGACGCTCACGACAGCCGCGGGTGAGGATCTTCGGGCCCGCGCGGAGTAAGAAAGCCCACTCTCCGCGCATTCGGCCCAGTGGTCGATCTCGCCTACACTCGGAACCGTGCCACGTGGTGACGGACGACTCAACCACGACCTGCTCCCCGGCGAGAAGGGCCCCCAGGACGCTTGCGGCGTCTTCGGTGTCTGGGCTCCGGGCGAAGAGGTCGCCAAGCTCTCCTACTTCGGGCTCTACGCCCTCCAGCATCGAGGCCAGGAATCCGCGGGAATCGCGGTCAGCAACGGCTCACAGATCCTCGTCTTCAAGGACATGGGCCTCGTTTCCCAGGTCTTCGACGAGACCTCGCTCGGTTCGCTCCAGGGTCACATCGCGGTCGGTCACGCCCGCTACTCGACCACCGGCGCCTCCGTGTGGGAGAACGCCCAGCCGACGTTCCGTGCCACCGCGCACGGTTCCATCGCGCTCGGCCACAACGGCAACCTGGTCAACACGGCGCAGCTCGCCGAGATGGTCGCCGACCTGCCCAAGCAGGAAGGCCGCAGCCCGCGTGTGGCGGCCACCAACGACACCGACCTGCTCACCGCGCTCCTCGCGGCCCAGGTCGACGAGGACGGCAAGCCGCTGACCATCGAGGAGGCGGCCCACTCCGTCCTCCCGAAGGTGCAGGGTGCCTTCTCCCTCGTCTTCATGGACGAACACACCCTCTACGCCGCCCGCGACCCGCAGGGCATCCGCCCGCTGGTCCTCGGGCGCCTGGAGCGCGGCTGGGTCGTCGCCTCCGAGTCCGCCGCCCTGGACATCTGCGGCGCGAGCTACGTCCGCGAGATCGAGCCGGGCGAGTTCGTCGCCATCGACGAGAACGGCCTGCGCACCTCCCGATTCGCGGAAGCGAAGCCCAAGGGCTGTGTCTTCGAGTACGTCTATCTCGCGCGCCCCGACACCGACATCGCCGGCCGGAACGTGTACCTCTCCCGCGTGGAGATGGGCCGCAAGCTCGCGAAGGAAGCCCCGGTCGACGCCGACCTGGTCATAGCGACACCGGAATCGGGCACCCCGGCCGCCATCGGCTACGCCGAGGCGTCCGGCATCCCCTTCGGCGCGGGCCTCGTGAAGAACGCCTACGTCGGCCGTACGTTCATCCAGCCCTCGCAGACCATTCGCCAGCTCGGCATCCGCCTGAAGCTGAACCCGCTCAAGGAAGTCATCAAGGGCAAGCGCCTGGTCGTCGTCGACGACTCGATCGTGCGCGGCAACACCCAGCGGGCCCTGGTACGGATGCTCCGCGAGGCGGGCGCGGCGGAGGTCCACATCCGGATCTCCTCGCCCCCCGTGAAGTGGCCGTGCTTCTTCGGCATAGATTTCGCCACCCGCGCGGAGCTCATCGCCAACGGCATGACCATCGACGAGATCGGCACCTCGCTGGGCGCCGACTCCCTCTCGTACATCTCCATCGACGGCATGATCGAGGCGACCACCATCGCCAAGCCGAACCTGTGCCGCGCCTGCTTCGACGGCGAGTACCCGATGGAGCTCCCGGACCCCGAGCTGCTCGGCAAGCAGCTCCTGGAGACCGAGCTGGCCGCGGGGCCCGCCGCCACGGCCGCGGCCGACGCGATCCGTCGCCCGTAGACAGCCCGCCATACCTGCCGTACGACACGAAGGTCCTCTACTGCCATGTCTGAGACAACTGGTGCCAGCTACGCAGCCGCGGGCGTCGACATCGAAGCGGGCGACCGCGCCGTCGAGCTGATGAAGGAGTGGGTGAAGAAGACGCAGCGCCCCGAGGTCCTCGGCGGCCTCGGCGGTTTCGCCGGCCTCTTCGACGCCTCCGCCCTCAAGCGCTACGAGCGTCCCCTCCTCGCCTCCGCCACCGACGGCGTCGGCACCAAGGTCGACATCGCGCGGCAGATGGGCGTCTACGACACCATCGGCCACGACCTGGTCGCGATGGTCATGGACGACATCGTGGTGTGCGGTGCCGAGCCGCTGTTCATGACCGACTACATCTGTGTCGGCAAGGTGCACCCCGAGCGTGTCGCCGCGATCGTCAAGGGCATCGCCGAGGGCTGCGTGCTCGCCGGCTGCGCCCTGGTGGGCGGTGAGACGGCCGAGCACCCCGGTCTGCTGGGCCCGGACGACTTCGACGTCGCCGGGGCCGGGACGGGTGCCGTGGAGGCCGACCGGCTGCTCGGCGCGGATCGCATCCGTAAGGGTGACGCCGTGATCGCCATGGCGGCCTCGGGTCTTCACTCGAACGGGTACTCGCTCGTGCGGCATGTGCTCCTGAACGAGGCCGGCCTGGCCCTGGACGCCCGGATCGACGAGCTCGGCCGCACCCTCGGCGAGGAGCTCCTGGAGCCCACCAAGATCTACTCGCTGGACTGCCTGGCCCTGATCCGCACCGCGGACGTGCACGCCTTCTCGCACGTCACCGGCGGCGGCCTCGCCGCCAACCTGGCCCGCGTGATCCCCGACGACCTGCACGCCGTCGTGGACCGCACCAGCTGGACCCCGGACCCGATCTTCGACCTCGTCGGCAGGACGGGCCGGGTCGAGCGCCTGGAGCTGGAGAAGACCCTGAACATGGGCGTCGGCATGATCGCGATCGTCCCGCAGGAGTCGGCGGACGTGGCCCTGGAGACCCTGGCCGACCGCGGGGTCGACTCGTGGATCGCCGGCGAGATCACGGACCGCGGCGACAAGGGAACGGGCGCGGAGCTGGTGGGCGACTACGCGTAGGCGGCTATGCCCAGGACCCGCTCCTCCGGCGTTCGAGGGGCGGGGCCCGGGGCGCAACCCCCGTAACGGCAGCACAAAACCCGGTCCGGCGCTGAAAGCTCCGGACCGGGTGAGCCAACGGCTAGGCCGCTGCAAGCACTACGCGCCGCGGCGTTGTTGCGACGAAGGACCGGACTGGTCGTCCTCGTCCTCATCGTCGTCGTTGTAGAGATCCGCGTACTGGGAGTACGGGTCGTCCTCGTCCTCATCGTCCTCGAACGGCTCGCCGTTAGGCGGCTGGCTCGAAGTCGTCGAAGCGCCCAGCTCATTGGCCAGACGCGACAGATCTGTCCCGCCGCTGCTGTACTTCAGCTGGCGGGCGACCTTCGTCTGCTTGGCCTTTGCCCGGCCGCGCCCCATGGCTCGACCCCCTCGGATACGGGGCCCGGCGGCCCCAGAGTCTTGACACGCGTTCATGATCTGGAACGGGCTCTCCGCGGAGAGACCGGTCCGTAGGGCTTCCACGGTACCTGAGCCCACGCCCATACGGTACGTCGCCCGCAGGACGTGCCCGAACCCAGAACCCTCGGGGAGCCCCGTCCCCGCTGGTCAACCGCGATTTTAACCACTTCTTGGCGGCCGACCCGCCGACGAACGTGAGAGTTCTCTCCAAGTGTGCGCCGACGGGTACCGGCCTGACTTCAGCGGGCCCGTTCCGTGGCCGCCTCATGCATCCGCTGCTCGGCGATCCGGTCGGCCGCGGCGGCCGGCGGAATCCCGTCCTCCTTCGCACGTGCGAAGATGGTGAGCGTGGTGTCGTAGATCTCGGCGGCCTTCGCCCTGCACCGCTCGAAGTCGAACCCGTGCAGTTCGTCGGCGACCTGGATGACGCCGCCGGCGTTCACCACGTAGTCCGGCGCGTAGAGGATCCCGCGGTCGGCGAGGTCCTTTTCGACGCCCGGGTGGGCGAGCTGGTTGTTGGCCGCCCCGCACACGATCCGAGCGCTCAGCGCGGGCACCGTGTCGTCGTTCAGGGCGCCGCCGAGCGCGCAGGGGGCGTAGATGTCGAGGCCCGCGCTCCGGACGAGCGCCCCGGTGTCGGTGACCACGCCGACGGACGGGTGGCGCTCGGCGACCCGCTGGACGGCCTCCCGCCGCACGTCCGTGATCAGGACCTCGGCGCCCTCCTCCAGGAGGTGCTCCACGAGGTGGTGTCCGACCTTGCCGACGCCCGCGATGCCCACCCGCCGGCCACGCAGCGAGGGGTCGCCCCACAGGTGCGCGGCGCTGGCCCGCATGCCCTGGTAGACGCCGAAGGCGGTGAGGACGGAGGAGTCCCCGGCGCCGCCGTTCTCGGGGGAGCGGCCCGTCGTCCAGCGGCACTCACGGGCGACGACGTCCATGTCGGCGACGTACGTGCCGACGTCGCACGCGGTGACGTAGCGCCCGCCGAGGGAGGCCACGAACCGGCCGTACGCCAGGAGCAGTTCCTCGCTCTTGTCGCGTTCCGGGTCCCCGATGATCACGGCCTTGCCGCCGCCGTGGTCGAGGCCGGCCATGGCGTTCTTGTACGACATCCCGCGCGCGAGGTTCAGCGCGTCGGCGATGGCCTCCGCCTCGGTCGCGTACGGGTAGAAGCGCGTCCCGCCGAGCGCGGGGCCCAGCGCGGTGGAGTGGAGGGCGATGACGGCCTTGAGGCCGCTTCTGCGGTCCTGGCAGAGCACGACCTGCTCATGGCCGCCCTGGTCCGAGTGGAACAGGGTGTGCAGCACATCAGCATGGGCGCCGGTTACGTCGGTCACTGTGGTGACTCCTGGGTAAGTTGCGGCGATGGGGCACCGGCTCCCGTGTAGGTGGCGGGGCCGGTGAGCACGAGATTAGGGCTTGGGACGGCCCGAGGCCGTGCAGTGCTCAGGATCACCTTCTCCAGATGCACGGGCGTGCGACGATTCGCATGGTTTTCCCGCACGTTTGTGTGCGGGTTTCGCAGGTTTTCCCGGCAGGCTGCGGGGGAGAGAGCAGGCGTGCCCAAGGTGTCCTCGGTGATCGTCCCGTACGCGACCTATCTGCGCGTGTACGAACCACTGGCTGCCTTCCCCGAGCCCGAGCGCGGCCACTGGGCCCGCTACGCCCGCCGCCCGGACCGTCCGTCGTACCAGGACGAACTGCGCCGCTCACTGGCCGACCTGCTGCCCACCCCGCCCGTCGCGGTGCCGGTGCAGGAGAGCGCCGACGCCTTCGTGCTCGACGTGGACGGTGTGGTGTGCGTGTGTCCGTGGCGCACCCGGCTGCGCGGCTGGCTGGCCCTTGAGGAGCTCGGGGAGGAGCTGCCGGGGCCGGTCCTGGACGCGGTCCTGCCCGAGCTCGTACGCCGCCAGAGCGCCCAGGACTACGAGCGCTGGCTCGCCCGCAACCCCGATGCCCGGCCCTGGATCCGCACCGCGACCTGGCAGGTGCCGCTGAACTGGTTCGTGCTGGTCGTCGACGAGGAGCGGCACTTCGACAAGGGCTCCGGGGACACCCCGCCGACGCTGCGCTACCGCACGCCCATGGTGCAGGCCCGGCGGCGTGTGGCGCGGGCCCTGCGGACCCTCAGGGACACCATCGACGAGGGGCCGCTCATCGACGGCCTGATCGACGTAGGGCGCTGGCTGGAGGAGTTCCATCCGCGCGCGCTGGTCGAGCTCGACTACGGCGGTCTGGTGCATGTACTCCCGGCGGGCGACCTGGAGGACGACCACTCGGCGGCGGACGTGGCGGAGGGCGTCGAGGCGCTCAGGCACGGTGACGGGGCCGCGGCGGGTGAGGCCTACGGGCGGCTCGTGGAGCGCTGGCGGGCCGTCAGGGACCGTCGCTCGGCGAACTGAACGGGCTCGCTGTGCGCCATGTCACGAACTGGCGTTTGACCTGACGCCCGTTTTGGGGTTTCGTCCTGGCTCAAGGTGTCCCAGTTTTCCCTGAAGTCTCGCCGACAAGGGACGTAGGTCCCGTTCCGGGCGTACGCCTCACGAAGTGTCAAGCGTGACGGACCGCACGTACCCGGCTCTTGCATCTCTTGCCCCTCCTCATGCCAAAATAGGACAAGGGGCCCGGGGGAGGTTCCGCTTTGGGGGGTCTGTTGACTCCTGATCGCTCTGTGACTGATCGTCACAGTGGCGTGACTGTCCGCTATGGCATGGTCCATCGGCTTCCGTCGCCGATGAACACCTGGGGGGCAATTCCATCGGTTTGGCCGACGCGGCTGGACAGATGGTGTAGTTGTAGTGCCGAGGACAAGCCGTTCGTCCTATAACCGACTCGACCCGCATCCGCCATTTCGGGCAACGCGGGTCAAGGTGCAGAATTTAGAGGAATGAACCGAGAACGATCGGTTCTCCCGAGGAGGCCGCTCATGACCGCTCGCACCCCTGATGCCGAGCCGCTGCTGACCCCGGCTGAGGTCGCCACGATGTTCCGCGTGGACCCGAAGACGGTCACGCGGTGGGCGAAGGCCGGCAAGCTCACGTCGATCCGCACGCTCGGCGGGCACCGCCGTTACCGCGAGGCGGAGGTCCGTGCTCTGCTCGCGGGCATCCCGCAGCAGCGCAGCGAGGCCTGAACAACTGAATAACCGGGCAAACCGGCTGGTCCCCCAACTGGTCGAGGCGTCCGAACCCTTGCTCCACACGACGCGGGTCCTGCCCCAACAGGGCCCATTCTCAACCTCGTCGTCGATCGCGCTGGACTCCGCCGAGTCCAGCGCGATCTTTTTTGTGCGCGAACCGTGAGGGACCGGCGCCGCTGTGAGCGGGCTTGTCGGAGTCTGGGGAGGGGTGTCGGATCTCCTGTGGGACCGTTTCTGACCGGACCCTGACGGAGATGCGATCAGTAGTGCAATTGCACATATAAAATTGACCAGTTGTAGGAGAGTGGTAAGTTCCACGGTTTCAAAAACTCATGCGGTGACTCCCGTCACATGCCAGGGTCCTTGTTGCTCCTGGTTCATGTGCGCTAGAGGGGGTCACGCGGGGGAGGGGCTCTCGTCCTCCCTGGCCTCCTCCGGCGCCGCGGCGGCCTGCGGGGCGGAGTCCATCGCCAGCCGCAGCAGACGGTGGCAGATGGGGCAGTGGCGGGTCAGATGCCGATACGACGACGCGGCTGACAGGTGCGCGCGGAGCAGGGCCCGCGTCTCGTGCCTGGCCGTCGTCGCCATACGCCACCTCCAGAGGCTCCGCGAGGAACGGGCCCTGGTCTCTGGGTACCGGGCTCCGGAGACGCCGTCAAGACGGCATGGACACCGACGGGCCGCACTCGGCCGGTGCGGCGTCACATGAAGGCGGCGGCGCATGAAGAAGGCCCGCTTCCCGTCGCCGGGTTGCGGGCCTCGCTCCAACTGCGGTCCTGACGGGATTTGAACCCGCGGCCTCCACCTTGACAGGGTGGCGAGCACTCCAAACTGCTCCACAGGACCAGGTTTCGCGGCGCTTATTGCTGCGTTGCGCTGCGAGAAGGACTGTACAGGAGCGGGCGGGCCTGGTCGAACTCACCCTGTGTACGGGAGGCGTTACGGAGCGAGCGCGTCGATCGCCTTCACGATCCGCTTGTCCGAGATGGCGTACGCGGTGCCGAGGGCGTGGGCGAAATAGCTCACCCTGAGCTCCTCGATCATCCAGCGGACGTCCAGCACCTGCTGCGGGACGGGCCGCCCCTGGGGGAGCTGTTCCAGGAGCCAGGCGTACTCGTCCTGCATCTCGTGGACCTTCTCCATACGGGTCGTGTCCCGCTGGACGTTCGTCGCCATCTGCTGGAGCCGGCGGTCGGCGGCGACCAGGTACCGCATCAGGTCCGGCAGCCGCCGAAGACCCGTCGCCGTCACGAACCCCGGCTTCACCAGCGCGTCCAACTGCGCCCGCACGTCCGCCAGGTTCGCCAGCAGCGCCGGGCTCCGCACGGTCTTCAGGCGCCGCTCACAGGCCTGCCAGGCGGCGAGCACCTGCTGCACCTGCCCGACCGTACGCACCGTCGTGTCGACGATCTCCGCCCGCACCTTGTCGTACAGCTTCCGGTACGACTCCTCGTCCCACGCCGGGCCCCCGAAGTCGCCGATCAGCTTGTCCGCCGCGGCGGTCGCGCAGTCGTCGAACAGGGCCTGGATCGAGCCGTGCGGGTTCGCCGACAGCGCCAGCTTCTGGGGGGTCGTCAGCTTCTCGGAGGCGAACTTCGCCGGGTTCACCGGGATGTTGCGCACGATCAGCCGCCGCGTGCCCTTCCACATCGCCTCGGCCTGCTCCGCCTCCGTGTCGAAGAGACGGACGGAGACCGTGTCGCCGTCGTCGACCAGGGCCGGATACGCCTTCACCGGCTGACCGGCCCGGCGCGTCTCGAAGACCCGGGTGAGGGCGCCGATCGTCCAGTCCGTCAGGCCCTTGCGCTCCAGGGACTCCCCGCCCTCGCGCTCCGCCGTGGCCGCAGCGGCCTGCGAGATCGCCTGGCGTGCCTTCGGCCGCAGCCGCAGCCGCAGGGCCTCCAGGTCCTTGTCCTCGGCCAGCTTGCGGCGCCGCTCGTCGACGATCCGGAACGTGATCCGCAGATGCTCCGGGATCCTCGACTGATCGAAGTCCTCCGCGTCGAAGGGGACCCCGACCATGCGCTTCAGCTCGCGCGCCATCGTGACCGTCAAGGGCTCCTGGAGCGGGACGGCCGAGTCCAGGAACCGCTTCGCGAAGTTCGGCGCCGGCACGTAGTTGCGCCGGATCGGCTTGGGGAGGGAACGGATCAGTTCCGTCACCAGCTCCTCCCTGAGGCCCGGGATCTGCCAGTCGAAGCCCTCGTCCGTCACCTGGTTCAGGACGTGGAGGGGGATGTGGACGGTCACGCCGTCCGCGTCCGCGCCCGGCTCGAACTGGTACGTGACCCGGAACTTCAAAGGCCCCTGCCGCCACGAGTCGGGGTAGTCGTCCTTGGTGACCGCCTCCGCGGACTCCCGGATGAGCATCGCCCGCTCGAAGTCCAGGAACTCCGGCTGCTCCTGCCGTTTCCGCTTCCACCACGAGTCGAAGTGCGCCCCGGACACCACGTGTTCGGGCACCCGCTGGTCGTAGAAGTCGAACAGGGTGTCGTCGTCGACCACGATGTCCCGGCGCCGCGCCCGGTGCTCCAACTCCTCGACCTCGCTGAGGAGTCGGCGGTTGTCGGCGAAGAACTTGTGGTGGGTGCGCCAGTCGCCCTCGACGAGTGCGTTGCGGATGAAAAGCTCGCGGGAGGCCTCCGCGTCGATCCGGCCGTAGTTCACCTTCCGCTGGGCGACGATCGGCACGCCGTACAGCGTGACCTTCTCGTACGCCATCACCGCCGCCTGGTCCTTCTCCCAGTGCGGTTCGGAGTACGTCCGCTTCAGCAGGTGCTCCGCGAGCGGCTCGACCCACTCCGGCTCGATCCTCGCGTTGACCCGGGCCCACAGGCGGGAGGTCTCCACCAGCTCCGCCGACATGACGAAACGCGGCTGCTTCTTGAAGAGCGCGGAGCCCGGGAAGATCGCGAACTTGGCGCTGCGGGCGCCGAGATACTCGTTCTTGTTGCCGTCCTTCACGTCCTTCATGCCGATGTGCGAGAGCAGACCGGCGAGAAGGGAGACGTGGACGCTCTGCTCGGCCGCGTCGTCCTCGTTGGGATGGATCCCCATCTGCTTGGCGACCGTGCGCAGTTGGGTGTAGATGTCCTGCCATTCGCGGATGCGCAGGAAGTTGAGGTACTCCTGCTTGCACATGCGCCGGAAGGAGCTGGAACCCCGCTCCTTCTGCTGCTCGCGGACGTACCGCCACAGGTTGAGGTAGGCGAGGAAGTCGCTGGTCTCGTCCTTGAAGCGGGCGTGCTGCTGGTCGGCCTGGGTCTGTTTGTCGGCCGGGCGCTCGCGCGGGTCCTGGATGGACAGCGCGGCCGCTATGACCATGACCTCGCGGACACAGCCGTTCTTCTCGGCCTCCAGGACCATGCGCGCGAGCCGCGGGTCCACGGGCAGTTGGGCGAGCTTGCGGCCGGTCTGGGTGAGCCGGTTGCGTACGTCCTTCTGCGTCGGGTCGAACGCGCCCAGTTCCTGGAGGAGTTGGACGCCGTCCCGGATGTTGCGGTGGTCCGGCGGGTCGATGAACGGGAACTTCTCGATGTCGCCGAGCCCGGCCGCGGTCATCTGCAGGATCACGGAGGCGAGGTTCGTCCGCAGGATCTCGGCGTCCGTGAACTCCGGGCGGGCCTCGAAGTCCTCCTCGCTGTACAGCCGGATGCAGATGCCGTCGGAGGTACGGCCGCAGCGCCCCTTGCGCTGGTTGGCGCTGGCCTGCGAGACCGCCTCGATGGGCAGCCGCTGGACCTTGGTGCGGTGGCTGTAGCGGGAGATGCGGGCGAAGCCGGGATCGATGACGTACTTGATGCCGGGGACGGTCAGGGAGGTCTCGGCAACGTTGGTCGCCAGAACGATCCTGCGGCCGGTGTGCTGCTGGAACACGCGGTGCTGCTCGGCGTGCGAGAGCCGGGCGTACAGGGGGAGGACCTCCGTGAAGCGGTACGCCTTCTTCGTGAGCGCGTCCGCGGTGTCCCGGATCTCCCGCTCACCCGAGAGGAAGACGAGGATGTCCCCCTTGCCCTCGTCCTGGAGCTCCTCCACGGCGTCGCAGATCGCGGTGATCTGGTCGCGGTCCGAGTCCTCGGAGTCTTCCTCCAGGAGGGGCCGGTAGCGGACCTCCACCGGATACGTCCGGCCGCTGACCTCGACGATCGGCGCGTCCCCGAAGTGCCGGGAGAACCGCTCGGGGTCGATGGTCGCGGAGGTGATGACGACCTTGAGGTCGGGCCGCTTGGGCAGCAACTGCGCCAGGTACCCGAGCAGGAAGTCGATGTTGAGGGACCGCTCGTGGGCCTCGTCGATGATGATCGTGTCGTAGGCGTACAGCTCGCGGTCGGTCTGGATCTCGGCGAGCAGGATGCCGTCCGTCATCAGCTTGACGAAGGTCGCCTCCGGGTTCACCTGGTCGGTGAACCGCACCTTCCAGCCGACGGTCTCGCCGAGCGGGGTGTCCAGCTCCTCGGCGATCCGCTCGGCGACGGTACGGGCGGCGATACGACGGGGCTGGGTGTGCCCGATCATGCCGCGGACGCCCCGGCCCAGCTCCATGCAGATCTTCGGGATCTGCGTGGTCTTGCCGGACCCGGTCTCACCGGCCACGATCACGACCTGGTGATCACGGATGGCGGCGGCGATCTCGTCCTTCTTCTGGCTGACCGGCAACTGCTCGGGGTAGGTCACCGCGGGCACGCGCGCACGCCGTGCGGCGGTCCGCTCAGCGCCCTTGCCGACCTCGGCCTCGATCTCGTTCAGTACGGCGGTCCGCGCCTCGGGCTTGCGGATCTTGCGCGCACCTTCGAGCCTGCGCCCGAGCCGGTGCGCGTCACGCAGGGACAGCTCGGTCAGGCGGGCGGCGAGCTCCCCGAAAGCGGGGGTGCCGGGGGCGGGGGCAGGATGCGTAGACATACGCGGTCCAGGATCTCATCCCGGGGAAATTAGTGGCTAACGCTTTTGTCTCCGACCGTGGAGCAGCGGTGCAGCCGCGCCATCACGGGGTCCGCGGGGCCGGCATCTCGGCCGGTGCGTCCCTCCGGTTCTCGCCGAGGGCGATGGACCTCGCGGTGTTGGAGACGGCCTTGATGCCCAGGTAGGCCGTGGTCATGCTGCTGACCGCGGTGAAGGCGGCGGTGAGGACACCGACGATCACCGCCTTGTCGCCGTCGAGCCGCCAGACTCCGAAGACCGCCACCCCGGCGATCGCCAGATTGCTGAGCATCACCGCGAAGAGCCCGTACCGGGCCCGGGCCAGCTCCAGAGCGTCGTCCCGCTTCATCGTCCCCGCCCTCTTCGTCCTCTTCGGGACAGATACAACAAGACCCCGATCCGGAGATCGGGGTCTGTGCTGTGGCTGGGGCCGGGGTCGAACCGGCGACCTACCGCTTTTCAGGCGGTCGCTCGTACCAACTGAGCTACCCAGCCGAGAGATTTCCGAAGAAACCTCAGCGGTCCTGACGGGATTTGAACCCGCGGCCTCCACCTTGACAGGGTGGCGAGCACTCCAAACTGCTCCACAGGACCAAGCTTTGTGCGCGAACATTCTCGCACACGGTATTGCGTACCCCCAACGGGATTCGAACCCGTGCTACCGCCTTGAAAGGGCGGCGTCCTGGGCCACTAGACGATGAGGGCTACAGGCCATCCTGGGCGCTTCTCAGCGCGTCGGGGACGTCAGAAGCATATGGGATGCCGGGAGCTATCGCCAAAACGGTTTAAGGGGAGCCCGAGGGTGAGGGTGTGGCGCCCGGCTGGTTGTCCTCCGGAAGGTGGCGGCTGACCTCCGCCGTCGTGAGGCCCAGGCCGCCGAGTTTGATCTCGTCCCAGGCCTGCAGGCGGCGGGTGTCACGGTCCATGTAGAGGATCGAGGCCTCGATGGGGTCGGGGTACTTGCCCTCGACGGCACGCAGTCCGCTGCCGCCCGTGGAGCCCTCGACGCGCAGCCGGGTGCCTCCCTTCAGGACCTCCATCTCCTGGTGGTGGAGGTGGCCGGACAGGACCATCGGCACCTCGCCGTCGACCTCGCGGGCCGCGGAGGGTTCGTGCGCGATCGCGAGGTCGACCGGGGTGCCGGCGGCCCGCTGTTCCCGCAGGGCCGCGGCCAGGCGGGTGCCCGCGGCCTCCTGGGACTCGTCGGCGCCCGGGTTCGTGGAGCGGTCCGGGGTGAACTGGGGGTCGCCCATGCCGGCGAAGCGCAGCCCGGCGATCGTCTCCGCCGTGCCGTTGTCCAGGACGTGGACGTGCTTGAGGCCCTCCATGTAGCGCTGGGTGGTGAGGGAGTCGTGGTTGCCGCGGACCCAGACGTACGGCGCCCCGAGGTCCGGGATCGGGTCCAGGAAGCCGTTCTCCGCCGCCGTACCGTGATCCATCGTGTCGCCGGAGTCGACGATCACATCGACCTTGTACTGCTCCACCAGCGAGGCGATGATCTTCCAGCTCGCGGGGTTGAGATGGATGTCGGAGACGTGCAGGACCCGGATGGTGGTGGGGTCCGGCTGGTAGGCGGGGAGGGTGGACGTGGCGTCGTAGAGCTTCGTCACGTTCGTCACCAGGCGGGCCAGCTCCTGCTGGTAGACGTCGAACTCGGTGACGATGCTGCGGGCGTTGCCGACCAGGGAGGGCGCGGAGGAGAGCAGCCCCGAGAACTTCGGTTCCAGGACCGATTCCGGGTTCCAGGTGGCGTATGCCGTGCCGCCCGACGCGGCCAGGAGGGTCAGGGCGAGGCCGCCGGCCGCGAGGGCCCGGCGGGGGCGGCGGTAGACCACGAGGCCCAGGGCCGTGGCGCCCGCGACCACGGCGACGCAGGAGCGCACGGCGAGGTCGAGGGTGCCGTGCTCGACGTCCGTCGCGACCTCGTCCTGGAGGCCGGAGAGGCGTTCGGGGTGGTCGACGAGGGCCTGCGAGCGCTCCGGGTCGAGCTGGTCCACGTTGACGTCGAGGCGGACGGGGGCCTGGTGGCTGTTCAGCTGGAGCGCGCCCAGCGGTGAGATGTTGATCTTCGTGCCGCCGGTCAGGGACGGGCGCAGGGTCATCGTCGTGTTCATCGGACCGACCGGCACCCGGACGTTGCCGACGATCAGCAGACCCAGCCAGGCGCCCATGAGGACGACGGCGACCAGGCCGAGGGCACGGGTCCAGGGGTGTGGAGGGTGGACGAGCTCGGCGGACGGGTGAGAGCGGCGGCTGCCGTAGTGGCGGGCGAGGGCGCGTGGCGGTGTGCGGAGGGCGTTGAGGATGTTCGGGATGGTCAGGGCTGCGAGGGGGACGCGGGCCATTGGTCCCGTATGCCCAAGTCCACGCGCGGATATGCGGGCGCGCCCCTGACTCTCGTACGGGCGTTCTGTACCGGAGAATGGGCCTGTGCTGGAGATGACGCGCGAGGAGTTCGAGGAACTGGTCGCCGAGGCGCTGGACCGGATTCCGCCGGAGTTGACGCGGCTGATGGACAACGTCGCGGTGTTCGTCGAGGACGAGCCGCCCGCGGACGATCCCGAGCTGCTCGGGCTGTACGAGGGCACTCCGCTCACGGACCGGGGGGAGTGGTACGCCGGGGTGCTGCCGGACCGCATCACGGTCTACCGGGGGCCGACGCTGCGGATGTGCGATTCCCGGGCGGACGTGGTCGCGGAGACCGAGGTGACGGTGGTGCACGAGATCGCCCATCACTTCGGGATCGACGACGCGCGGCTGCACGCACTCGGGTACGGCTGAGCGGTTCGCGTGTCCTCTTGTGGGCGGCGGGAGTTGGGCAGGTTGACTCTTTGACGACCGCCCTCGGAGGTGGCTGCTCGTGCGCCCCTTGTACGTACCCGTCCGTCTGGCCGCCACGGTCATGGCCGTCGCCGCCGCAGCGGGCTGCATGAGCGTGGGCGGGGACGACGGAGGCGGCAGCGCCAAGCCGTCGCACTCGGCCGGTGAGCGGGGCGGCGAGGCGCCGGACGGGGGAACGGCACTCTCGGGCGGTTCCGCCGGCTTCGGCGGGGCGGCCTCCGACGGCAAGCACGGCAAGCGCGGCAAGGGCAAGGACGGCGAGGAGTCGGCCTCGCCGTCGGCGTCCGCCTCGGCGGGAGCCGGCGCGTCGCACCCCGCGAAGCCCGGGCAGTCGGTGCAGCCGGGGGTGCCGTCGCCGACCAGGGCCGATCCGACGCCCACCCGTACGGCCGATCCGGAGCCGTCGGCGCCCGTCGAGCCGCCGCCCGCGTCGACCACGCCGTCACCGCCTCCGGCCGAGCCGTCGTCCTCGGCGCAGCCGGAGACGGGACCGCAGCTGAGCCAGCGGGAGCCGGCGCCCACCGCCGGATCACCGGTGTGACACCAGACACCAGCGCCCCGTCCGGCCGCCGAGTGACCTCGGATACATGCGCGGGGATCGGTTTGCCTTCGGGGGTGGTGGGTGCGTATGGTTATAGATCGTTTGATCATTTGCCCGGCGCCAACGCAGAAGCGCGCCGTGTGGCGCGTTCTCTCCCTTGCCGTGGCTGACCGCATAGAGGCGGTCGTATTGCGAATCACGGAGTTGACGGGCGCGTGCCGACGAGACTCCGGAAGGTTTCGCATACGCATGTCCATTTCCAGTTCTGACCACATCGTCATGCCCGAGAACGAGGGCACCGACGAGGCGGTCTCCCAGACCCCCGAGACCACCTTCGCGGACCTCGGTCTCCCCGAGGGTGTCGTCCGCAAGCTCGCCCAGAACGGCGTGACCTCCCCCTTCCCGATCCAGGCCGCGACCATCCCGGACGCCCTGGCCGGCAAGGACATCCTGGGCCGTGGCCGCACCGGCTCCGGCAAGACCCTCTCCTTCGGTCTGCCGCTGCTGACGAAGCTGTCCGGCGGCCACACCGACAAGAAGAAGCCCCGCGGCATCATCCTCACGCCGACCCGTGAGCTCGCGATGCAGGTCGCGGACGCCCTCCAGCCCTACGGCGACGTCCTCGGCCTCAAGATGAAGGTCGTCTGCGGCGGTACGTCGATGAGCAACCAGATGTACGCCCTGGAGCGCGGTGTCGACGTCCTCGTCGCCACCCCGGGCCGGCTGCGCGACCTCATCAACCGCGGCGCCTGCTCCCTGGCCAACGTCGAGGTCGCCGTCCTCGACGAGGCCGACCAGATGTCCGACCTGGGCTTCCTGCCCGAGGTCACCGAGCTGCTCGACCAGATCCCGGGCGGCGGCCAGCGCATGCTGTTCTCGGCCACGATGGAGAACGAGATCTCCACGCTGGTCAAGCGCTACCTGAGCAACCCGGTCACGCACGAGGTCGACAGCGCCCAGGGCAACGTCACGACGATGTCCCACCACATCCTCATCGTGAAGCCCAAGGACAAGGCGCCGGTCACGGCCGCGATCGCCTCCCGCAAGGGCCGCACGATCATCTTCGTCCGCACCCAGCTGGGCGCCGACCGGATCGCCGAGCAGTTGTGCGACTCCGGTGTGAAGGCCGACGCGCTGCACGGCGGCATGACGCAGGGTGCCCGCACCCGCGTGCTGGAGGACTTCAAGAAGGGCTACGTCAACGCGCTCGTCGCGACCGACGTCGCCGCCCGCGGTATCCACGTCGACGGCATCGACCTCGTCCTGAACGTCGACCCCGCCGGTGACCACAAGGACTACCTGCACCGCGCAGGCCGTACCGCTCGCGCGGGCCGCACCGGCACGGTCGTGTCGCTGTCCCTGCCGCACCAGCGCCGCCAGATCTTCCGGCTGATGGAGGACGCGGGCGTCGACGCCGGGCGTCACATCATCAACACCGGTACGGCCTTCGAGCCCGAGGTCGCCGAGATCACGGGCGCGCGTTCGATGACCGAGGTCCAGTCCGAGTCCGCGGCCAACGCGGCGCAGCAGGCCGAGCGTGAGGTCTCGCATCTCGCCAAGGAGCTGGAGCGGGCGCAGCGTCGCGCGACCGAGCTGCGCGAGGAGGCCGACCGTCTGGTCGCCCGCGCCGCCCGCGAGCGTGGCGAGGACCCGGAGACGGCGGTCGCGGAGGCGCAGGCCGTGGTGGCCGAGGCGGCCGAGGCCGTGGTCGCCGAGCAGCCGGTCGAGCGTCCCGCCTACGAGGAGCCGCGTCAGCGCCGTGACGAGCGGGGTAACTACGAGCGTCGTGACGACCGTCGGGACGACCGGGGTGGCCGTTCCTTCGAGCGTCGTGACGACCGCTCCTCCGGTGGTTTCAACCGCGACCGTCGTGACGAGCGTCCCTCGGGCGGCTTCCGCCGTGACGACCGTCGGGACGACCGGGGTGGCCGTTCCTTCGAGCGTCGTGACGACCGCCCGTCGGGTGGCTTCAACCGTGACCGCCAGGGCGACCGCCCGACCGGTGGCTTCAACCGTGACCGTCGTGACGAGCGTCCCTCGGGTGGTTTCCGTCGTGACGACCGCCCGTCGGGCGGGTTCAACCGCGACCGTCAGGGCGACCGTCCCACCGGCGGCGGTTTCAACCGTGACCGTCGTGACGAGCGTCCCTCGGGTGGTGGCTTCCGTCGTGACGACCGCCCGTCGGGTGGTGGCTTCAACCGCGACCGCCGCGACGAGCGTCCGTCGACCCACCGGGGCAGCGACCGCCCCTTCAACCGTGACCGTCAGGGCGACCGCCCCACCACCGGCGGTGGTTTCCGCTCCGGCGGCCACGACCGCCCGCACGGCCGTCGTGACGACCGTCCGGCCGGCTCCTCCTTCGGCCGCCGCGACGACAAGCCGCGCTGGAAGCGCAACGGCTGACACAGCGTGAGCTGAGCTGGGGCCCGTACGACTTCGGTCGTGCGGGCCCCTTTTCGTATCCGTATTCGACTACCGGACCCTGTGGGGCAGTTGTTAACATCCGTTGATCGCGTGACGGAGTGTGGCCGAGGGGGAAGACAAGGCCTGCCGCCGCGACTTTTCTGACTTCCCTGGGGAGGGACCCTTGACCCGGCGTGCCCGGATCTCACTCACTCTCGTCTCGCTGGCCGCGCTGAGCGCCGGCACCCTGACGACCGCGGGCCCGGCCGCCGCGGACATCACCCCGACACCGATCGCCACGGACGGCGTGTGGGGCATCGACTACGCCGCCGGCTATCTGACCAGCGTCGAGTACCGGCCGAGCGGCGAACAGTACGTCGTCGGACGGCAGTTCTCACCCGACGGCTCCACCGTGCTGAACGAGGCCACTCGCGGCTACGCCGGCGACTTCGCCGACGGCACACACCTCCAGCGGGTGCCGTGTGACGCGGGCGACTGCGTGCCACTGCGCTCCACCGGCAACCAGAGCGTCGGCTACTTCCAGGTCGATGAGTACGGGAAGGAGCGCGCCCAGGTCTGGGTGACGCGGAACAACTACCACGGGACGGAACCGGCCGTCACGGGCGGCCGGTTCGTGGACGCCACCGGCCGCTACTTCGTCTACAACGCGGCCTCCACCGGCAAGCAGTACGTCGACGCCGCCAACCGGTACCGCGACGAGGACGTCCGTCTGACCCGCTCCGTCACCGCCGCCTCCGTCTGGGGCTCGGCGCTGTGGACGCCGGGCTCGGGCAACGGCGTCGTCACCCAGTACGACCTGGAGTCGAAGAAGACCGTCACGACCGTCTCCACCGGAGCCCCCTGCACGGTCAAGGAGCTCCAGGTCGTCGGCCGCTGGATCTACTGGAACTGCGGTCCCACGGGCGCCGCGGGCGTGTACGACCGCACGGCGAAGAAGAACATCACGGTGCCCTCCGGCCCCGCCCTCGTCGGTGACGGCTACCTCGTCCAGCACGACCGGAGCGCCGGGAAGCTCATGCTCACCGACTTCCACGCCGGTACGGCCGCCGCCGCGCGCGGGATCGCCGACCTGCCGGGCGGGAACACCGCCGACCAACGGCGGCTGACCTGGACCGTGGACAAGTTCGGCGGGGGCGTCGCCTACGTCGGTACGGACCGCTCGATCCAGGTGGTGCCGAGCGGGGTGCCCGCGCAGCCGCTCGCGAAGATCGAGGCGGACCTGGACGACAGCGACTTCGACGCCGCCGGTCGCTACAGCGGCAGCATGACCTGGAACAGCGTCTGGCAGCTGAACAAGCCCGCCGACTGGACCTTCACGGTGAAGGACGCCCAGGGCCGCACCGACCGCACCCTCAGGGGCAGCGGTACGGCGATCGACCTGGCCTGGGACGGAAAGACGGAGTCGGGCGCGTACGCGTACAACGGCCCGAAGACCTGGACGCTGACCGCCACCGCCGCCGACGGCGCGGGCACGTACACGACGACCGGCAAGTTCGGGCTCACCGGCGGCCGCCAGGGCCATCACGACCAGGGCGGCTACAGCTACGGCGAGCTCGTCACCCTCAACTCCTCGGGTGCCCTGACGCTCCAGTACACCAGGGGCAAGGGCACCTTCGACTTCAAGGACAGCGCGTCCGGCTGGCCCGCCGGCACGGTCGCCGTTCCCTTCGGCGACATGGGCAAGGATCGCTGCGCCGAGATGCTGGTCCGGATGCCGAACGGCGAGCTGCGCCGCTACGCGGGCAAGTGCGGAGGATCGTACGGCCCGTCGAGCAGCCACACCTCTCTCGGCACCGGATGGAACGCGTACAACGTCCTGACCGCCCCCGGCGACCTGACCGGCGACGGCCGTACCGATCTGCTGGCCCGCAAGGCCTCGACCGGGGACGTCTATCTCTTCGCCAACGACGGGGCGAGCAAGCTCAAGCCGGGGGTGAAGATCCGCAGCTGGGGGACGTACAAGAAGATCGTCGGCGCCGGTGACCTGAACGGCGACGGCTTCGGGGACGTCCTGGTGCAGGACAAGGCCGGGACGCTGTGGCGCTACGACGGCACCGGCACCGGTCAGGTGAAGGAGCGGGTGAAGGTCTTCTCCAACTGGGGGACCTCGTACAACGCGGTCGTCGGCGTCGGTGACATCACCGGGGACGGGAAGAACGACCTGGTCGTCCGGGACACCGCGGGCAACCTCTACCGCAACAACGGCGACGGCAAGGGGTCGTTCGGCGGGCGTACGAAGATCGCGAGCGGCTGGCAGGGCTACAAGGGCGTCTTCTAGGAATACGGTTGGGCCTTTTCTAGCCAAGTTGTGACGTGTGTCACGCCCCCGGGATGGGAATCGCTGGGGGCATGACAGATGACAGAGCGAGCGGGCCTTCGGCACTGTCCGACGAAGAACAACTGGCCCAGCTCGGCTACACGCAGGTCCTGGCCCGCCGCATGTCGGCGTTCTCCAACTACGCGGTCTCCTTCACCATCATCTCGGTGCTGTCGGGCTGCCTGACGCTGTACATGTTCGGCATGAACACCGGCGGCCCGGCCGTGATCACCTGGGGCTGGGTCGCCGTCGGCCTGATGACGCTGTTCGTCGGCCTGGCGATGGCCGAGATCTGTTCGGCGTACCCGACCTCGGCGGGCCTGTACTTCTGGGCGTACAAGCTGGCCCCCTCGCGGACCGCGGCCGCCTGGGCGTGGTTCACGGGCTGGTTCAACGTGCTCGGCCAGGTCGCGGTGACGGCGGGCATCGACTTCGGCGCGGCGTCCTTCCTGGGCGCCTATCTGAACCTCCAGTTCGACTTCAGGGTGACCCCGGGCCGGACGGTCCTGCTGTTCGCGGCCATCCTGCTGCTGCACGGCCTGCTCAACACCTTCGGCGTGCGGATCGTCGCCCTGCTGAACAGCGTGAGCGTGTGGTGGCACGTGGTCGGCGTGGCCGTGATCGTCGGCGCGCTGACCTTCGCCCCCGACAAGCACCAGTCGGCGTCCTTCGTCTTCGGTGAGTTCGTCAACAACACAGGCTGGGGCAGCAGCGTCTACGTGGTCCTCATCGGCCTCCTGATGGCCCAGTACACGTTCACCGGCTACGACGCCTCGGCCCACATGACCGAGGAGACCCACGACGCGTCCACGGCGGGCCCGAAGGGCATCGTCCAGTCGATCTGGACGTCGTGGATAGCCGGCCTCGTCCTCCTCCTCGGCTTCACCTTCGCGATCCAGTCGTACGACGGCGCACTGAAGTCCCCGACGGGCGCGCCCCCGGCGCAGATCCTGCTCGACGCGCTCGGAGCGACGGCGGGCAAACTCCTGTTGCTGGTCGTGATCGGCGCCCAGCTGTTCTGCGGGATGGCGTCGGTGACCGCCAACAGCCGCATGATCTACGCCTTCTCACGCGACGGCGCGCTGCCGTTCTCGCATGTGTGGCACACGGTGAGCCCCCGCACCCGGACCCCGGTCGCGGCGGTGTGGCTGGCGGCGGTGGGGGCACTGCTGCTCGGCCTGCCGTACCTGATCAACTACGCGGCTTATGCGGCGGTGACGTCTGTCGCGGTGATCGGGCTGTACATCGCGTACGTCATCCCGACGCTGCTGAGACTGCGCAAGGGCGAGGAGTTCAGGCGAGGGCCGTGGCATCTGGGCCGCTGGTCCCGCCCGATCGGCGTGGTGTCGGTGGCATGGGTCGGCGTGATCACGGTGCTGTTCATGCTCCCGCAGGTCTCCCCGGTCACCTGGGAGACCTTCAACTACGCCCCGGTCGCCGTCCTGGTCGTCCTGGGCTTCGCCTGGATCTGGTGGCAGGCCTCGGCCCGGCACTGGTTCCTGAACCCCGATCACGAACGCACCAAGGCCCGCGCGGCGGCCCGCGCGGGCGCCCCCGAACCGGTCGATCCCTGACCTTCCGACCCGTTCCGTCCCGACGACGCGGCCGTGTCCCCGATACCCGATCGGAGACACGGCCGCGTCCGGCTATGCTCGGGGAGGCAACATCGCCTGGGCCCTTAGCTCAATTGGCAGAGCAGTGGACTTTTAATCCATTGGTTGTGGGTTCGAGTCCCACAGGGCCTACGGTGCGGGTGGCGGGGGCAACCCCTCTGACCTGCTGTGCAGCGCTCGGGTCGGCTTCGGTCGGCTCGGGCGTTGTCTCGTTTCCGGGGCCGGGCGGTGTGACTGTGCGTCAGGGTGCCGGGGGTCAGATCCGGGTGAGGCGGACCGCCACTGTCTCGCTGACCGTCACCGGCCGGCCGTAGTCCGGGTCCGTCGCCGTCGCGTGGCCCTCTACCTCGACGTCCCCCTTCTGGAAGGGGACCGCGCCGGTGGGTACGGCCGTACCGGTCCAGGCGACCGGGGAGCCCGGAGTGCAGGACACCGACGTGGAGAAGGAACCGCGGATGAGGTCCCGCTTCTTCACCTGCGTGACGTAGCCCGCCACGGTCACCTGCACCGGCTTGTTGCAGGTCACCGTGCCGTGGAAGGCGGCCTTGCCGTTGAGGGAGCTCGCGGTGCCGTCCAGGGCGATGCCGAGACCGAGGCCGAGTTCGGCCGGCGGGGCCGGGTTGTCGATGTGGACCTCGCCGCGCGCGGCCGGGGTGCCTCCCTCGCAGTGCTGCTCGAAGGCGGCGTCGAGCTTCTTCACGTAGCCCTGGGGCCCGAACTCCACTGCGGAGACGGTGAAGGTGCCGGTGAGCTGGTTGCAGCCGCGGCCGTTGCCGCTGAGCGACAGGCCCGGTTCGGTCGCCTCGTTGAACGGGTAGCGGGTGGCTCCCGTGTAGGTCCCGGGTGTCAGTGCCTCGCCGGACGGCGCCGCGAGGTCCAGGGTCCACCAGTCGCCGTTCGCTCCGTCGACGGAGACGGTGACCACCCCGTTGTCGGTGTTGCCGGAGACGTTCATCTGGTCCTGGGACGCCGTCGCGTAGGCGTAGGACTGACCGCCGCTGATGTAGTCGCCTTCGTCGCCGCTGAAGCTGAAGGAGCCCTCGGTGACCGGCAGGGCGTGTGCTTCGGCGCCGGAGAGCAGGCCGGTGGTGCCGGTGGCCATGGCCAGTGCCAGCGCGAGGGTGGCGGTGGCACGGGCCAGGACGTGTCTGGGCAGACTGAGGTTCATGGGTGTTCCCCCTGGTGAGATGGCGTAGGTCCCGTCCGCCGACGTGGTGCTTTCGCATGCGCGTTCGCACGCTTGTCCGGTTGTTTCCGTCGGCGAGGCGAGTCTGCCAACGAGCATGTTGTGCGACAACTGTGTTTCAGGTGTGATGAGTTGAGGTTTCGGCCAATACCTGGTGTCGGCGTCGTAAGTCGGACAGGCGGGGCTGTGCTCGGCTCGCTCGGTGGCGTCGCCGATCTGGAGGGCTGCTTCGGCCGATGGGTCGGCGACCGTCTGCGGAGACCTCCTTTGTCACAGCTTGATCAGACGTAGCTCCTCGCTTTGATCTGCCGTGTCCGCGGGCTGCCTAGGCTTGGCCGTCTTGTGGATTTTGAGGGGGAGTTGAAGATGGTGGGACGAAGATCGCTCGCATTCGTCGGGGTGGCCGCGCTGGTGCCGCTGGTCGCGTCCGCCGTGTCCGCGCAGGCGGCGTCGGCCTCACTGACCGTCACCACGCTGGGGCGGCACGGCGCCAAGGTCGCCACAACGGTCACCGTCGTCGCCGTGCCGTCGGGGCAGAGGTACAGCGTGAAGTCCGGCAAGCGGCTCAGCCTGCCCGCGGGGCACTACCTCGCGATGACCGACATCTGGGAGCACGGCTCGGAGGGGCTGGGCACGGACACCGTCGGCGCCCTGGACGTCAAGGTGTCGGGCAACCGGTCGGTGACCCTTGACGCGCGCAAGGGGAAGGCCGTGAAGGTGTCGCTCGACACGCCGGCCGACGTGACCGACCCGCCGCGGATCAGCGCACAGGTGTGCGCCGGTACCGTCAGCAACATGCCCTCCGCCTTCAGCACCGGCGGCTGGAACTACCAGGGGGCCCTGTACGCCATCCCGAACTCCTCCAGGCTGCTGCAGTTCGGGTACCTGGCGCAGTGGTCGGGCAAGGACAGCTATGTCGCCGTGAAGAACACCACGGGCATCCCGGCCTCCCCCGGAGGGTCGTACAAGCGGTCGAAGCTGGCGACGATGCGCTTGTCCGTGCGTACTGGCCCGCAGATGGGCACGGAGAACACCACCGCGCTCCAGGCGGCGCCGAAGACCGACGACTGCACGACCGACCTGATGACCGACGTGCGCGACGACAGCACCCCGTACAGCGTCACCCTCCATGTGACCCCCGGGACCTGGCAGCCCCGTAATGGGGTCATCGCGGACAACGGCGACGGCGTCGGCGGCGGTTTCCCCAAGGTCAGGACACTGAAGGCGGGACAGAGCTTCACCCAGTTCTTCGGGCGGGCCGCGTGGAGTCCGACGCACGACCTGCCGACTCTCGGGGGCAAGTCCGTCGGCTTCCTCGCGGACTCCCTGATCAACGACCCCGACGTCGGCGGCGGTTGGGGAGACGTGACGAAGGAGACGCTGGTCCTGTCCAAGGGCGGCACCACCGTCAAGAAGCAGACCCTGACCGACTGGCGTACCGGCTACGCCACGTTCTCCGCCCCCGCCCGCTCGGCCGGCTGGTACGACCTCGCCATCGACGCCCGTCGCTACCGCCCCGGCATCACCTTCCCCGCCGGCATGCTGTCCCCCCGCGTCACCCTCGACTGGCACTTCAAGGTGGCCGACCCGGCCAAGGCGATCGTCGCGCCCGTCTTCATGACCCGCTTCCTGCCCACCGGGCTCAACAGCCACAACCAGGCCGCGGCGAGCACGACCACCACGGTCGACGTGAGTGCCGGGCGCGGCTCCCAGGGCCCCGACACGAAGCTCACCAAAGTGACCGCCACGTCCGTCAAGGTCTGGTCGTCCGCCGACGGGGGCAAGACCTGGAAGGCGGCGGGCGTCAAGCACTCCGGCACGACCTGGCAGGCGGCTGTCCACAACCCGGCCTCCGGCGCGGTCGCCCTGCGCTCCGAGGTGACCGACGCCGCCGGGGACCGCTCGGTGGAGACGGTGTACCGGGCGTACGCCATCGGCTGAGGACAGGGCGCACGGCACCGGTCACCGCAGATGCAGGTTCGGTGCCTTCGCCCGCTCCTCGTACTCGCCCAGCACGACCACGTCCACGCCCTCGCCGGTGAGCAGCCCCGTCCCGTCCGCGCCCTCGACGAACGTGTCCGGCTCCCGCCACGCCGTCACCACCCGGCTCACCCCTGCGTCCAGGATCAGCCGGGCGCAGGGGGCGGGGCGGGAGGCGCGGTGGGTGCAGGGTTCCAGGCTGGTGTAGACCGTGGCGGTGGCGAGGCGGGGGTCGGCCCTGGCGATCTTCGCCAGGGCCGCCTCCTCGGCGTGCACGACGGGGTCGCCGCCCTCCCTGGAGTGGCCGCGCGCCAGTTCCGTGCCGTCGGCGGCCACCACGACCGCGCCCACGCTGAACGCCGTCCGCGAAGGCGGGCACCGGTCCGCCAGGTCGCAGGCCAGGGAGAGCCAGTGGTGGTCCGCGGCGGACGACCACAGGCCCGTGCCGGGGGCCGTGGGCTCGTAGCGCATCAGCACCACGTCCTCGATACGGCGGGTCTCCACCAGGCGCAGCCGGCCCGGCTGGTAGGCGCCCGGGCCGAAGAGTCGGGGGGCGTGCGGATCGCCGACGAACAAGGGGGCCAGGACCAGCTGCACTTCGTCGGCCAGGCCCTGCTGGAGCAGCTGGGTGTGGATGCGGCCGCCGCCCTCGACCATCAGGCGGTCCACTCCGCGCACCTGGTGCAGATGGGTCAACAGGCGGCGCCAGTCCAGCGTGGGGCCCAGCGCGACCACGTCGGCCGCCAGGCCCGCCGCCCGGGCACGTTCCGAGCCCTTCTCCGTCGTGTAGACGAGCTTCTCGCCGCCCGTGTGCCAGAAGTTCGCGGCGGGGTCGAGGTCGCCCGAGCCGCTGACCGTGATCTTCAGGGGGTACGGCGGTTTCCCGGCCGCCACCCGGGCCGCCCGGCGTTCCTCGGAGTTCACCAGCAGGCGGGGGTTGTCGGCGCGGATGGTGCCCGCGCCGATCAGGATCGCGTCCACGGAGGCGCGGACCTCGTCGACACGGTCGAAGTCGGCCGGGCTGGAGAGGAGGAGGCGGTCGGGGCCGGTGTCGTCGAGATATCCGTCGAGGGAGACGGCGGCGGAGAGGAGGACGTACGGGTGGGGCATCGGTGCGGTCCCTCTCGAAGACGGGTGCGGGAGCTGCGAGAACGGCAGGGGCTGGAGCTTCGGGAACAGCGGGTCTTGGTTCAAGTTTGAAACAAACCTACACTGGGGGCATGACGACCCGCTGGCTCACCCCCGACGAGCAGCGCGCCTGGCGCGCGTACATCGCCGCCTCGCTCCTCCTTGAGGACACGATCGACCGGCAGCTCCAGCAGGAGGCCGGCATGCCGCACATGTACTACTCCATTCTGGCCAACCTCTCCGAGGTGCCGGAGCGGCGGCTGCGGATGACGGATCTCGCCGAGGGGCTGAAGATCACCCGGCCCCGGCTGACGTACGCCGTCGCCCGGCTGGAGAAGGACGGGCTGGTGCTGCGCGAGAGCTGTGAGTGGGACAAGCGCGGCAGTGTCGCGGTGCTGACGGACGAGGGCATGGCGGTGCTGGAGCGGGCGGCGCCGGGGCATGTGGAGACGGTCCGCGCCTCGCTCTTCGACCGGCTCACCCCGGAGCAGGTGGGGCAGCTGGAGGAGATCTTCACCAGCGTCACCGAGGGGCTCCAGGGGGACGAGGGCGGCTCCGGAGAGGTCCCGTGGCGCCGACGGTCGTCCCCGTCCTGTTCGTGACGAGCGCCATAATCCTATTGCTTCAAATTTAAAACATGGGGTAGGGTCTCGACCCGTGGAGCTGCTTCAAATCTGAAGCAGAAAATCTGAAACAGATACCTCCACGGAGCCTATGGACCGGAGTATCCGCATGACCGAGACCCCCGCCGCCACTGAGCGCTCCCGCGTCCGCGTCCCGCTGCGCTTCGGGGACGGCTACCACGTCGACGCCGATCTGGTCACCTTCCACGGCCTGGCCGACGGTCAGGAACACCTCGCCGTCGTCCTCGGCGACCCGGGGCCCGTCCCCCTCGTACGCCTGCACTCCGAGTGCCTCACCGGTGACGTCTTCGGCTCCGCCCGCTGCGACTGCGGACCCCAGCTGCGCGAGGCGGTCGAGCGCATAGCCGAGCGCGGCGGCGTCCTGCTCTACCTCCGTCAGGAGGGCCGCGGCATCGGCCTCTACAACAAGCTCGACGCGTACGCCCTCCAGGACCAGGGCCTCGACACCTACGCCGCGAACACCGCGCTGGGCCTGCCCGAGGACGCCCGGGACTACACGGCGGCCGCCCAGATGCTCCAGGCCCTGGGGATCGGCGAGCTCGACCTGCTGTCCAACAACCCCGACAAGGCGGGCCAGTTGAGGGACCTCGGCATCGACGTCCACGACCGGGTGCCCACCGGTGTCTTCACCACCGCCCACAACGTCCGGTACCTGCGCGCGAAGGTCCTGCAGACCCACCACACGCTGCCGCTGGGCGAGTTGAGCGAGCTCAGCGTCGGCTGACGGGGATGACGGGGATGACGGGGGTGTAGCCCGCTACACCCCGGTTCGGGAGGGTGCTCCCTCGTGGGGCCGGCCGGCCGACGGAATCGTGGATCACGTCGATTCCGACCGCTGATCGTGGAGGCCTCCCGAGCCATGGCAACTGTCCTTTACCACCTGGGCCGTGTGTCCTTCCGTTGGCGATGGTTCGTCGCCGTGCTGTGGATCGGGGTCCTGGGAGCCGTCGGCTTTGCCTCGACCAAGGCGTCCACCCCCGCCGACGAGGGCTTCACGATGCCCGGCATCGAGTCCCAGAAGGCGTTCGACCTGCTGGAGCAGCGCTTCCCGGGCGCCGCGGCCGACGGGGCGAGCGCACGGATCGTGTTCATCGCGCCGAACGGCGAGAAGGTCACCGCCGCCGGGAACAAGGCGGCGATCGAGAAGCTCGTCGGGTCCGCCTCCGACGGCTCGCAGGTCGCCTCCGCCGTCGACCCCTTCCAGGCGAAGGCCGTCAGCGAGGACGGCACGACGGCCTACGCGACCGTCTCCTTCAAGGTCAAGGCCGACGGCCTCACCGACGCCAGCAAGAAGCACCTGGAGTCGGCGATCGACGTGGCCCGGGACGCGGGTCTGCGCGTCGAGGTCGGCGGGGACGCCCTCGCCACTCAGCCCTCCGCGGGCGGCGCCGCCGAGGTGATCGGCATCGCGATCGCCGCCGTCGTCCTGCTCATCACCTTCGGCTCGATGGCCGCCGCCGGGCTGCCGCTGCTCACCGCTGTCATCGGCGTCGGCATCAGCATGACCGGCATCCTCGCGCTGTCGAAGGCCTTCGGCCTCTCCGAGAACACCGGCACCCTCGCCACCATGCTCGGCCTGGCCTGCGGTATCGACTACGCCCTGTTCGTCGTCTCCCGCTACCGCGAGGAGCGCGCCAAGGGGCGCGAGCCGAGAGAGGCCGCCGGTCTCGCCGTGGGGACCGCCGGGTCCGCGGTCGTCTTCGCCGGCCTCACCGTCGTCATCGCGCTCGCCGGACTGTGGGTGGTCGGCGTCCCGATGCTCACCAAGATGGGCCTGGCCGCGGCCGCCGCGGTCGGCGTCTCCGTCCTCATCTGCCTGACCCTGGTCCCGGCGCTCCTCGGCTTCTGGCCGAACGCCGTCCTGGCCCGGGGCGCCCGCCGCGACTCCGAACGCCACCGCCGCAAGCAGCGCAGGACGGAGAACGGCGGCTCCCGCTGGGCGCGGATCGTCGTACGGCATCCCCTGCCCGTCCTCCTCCTCGGCGTGGTCGGCCTCGGCGCCATGGCCACCCCGGCCCTCGACCTCCAGCTCGGGATGCCGGGCGACGAGGCCAAGGCGACGTCCACGACGGAACGGCGGGCGTACGACGCCCTCGCCGCCGGGTTCGGGCCCGGCTTCAACGGGCCGCTGACCGTGGTCGTGGACGCGAAGGGGGCCCCGGACGCCGAGACCGCCGTGGCGACGGTCGCGAAGGACATCGCCGCGACCCACGGTGTCGTCTCCGTCTCACCCGCCCGCTTCAACCAGGCCGGGGACACCGCGGTGCTCGCCGTGACGCCCTCCACCGCGCCCACCGACGAGCGGACCAAGGACCTCGTCCAGACCATCCGTGACGAGCGGCCCGGCATCGAGGCCAAGGCGGACGCGAGTTTCGAGGTGACCGGCAAGACCGCGCTGGACATCGACGTGGCGCAGAAGGTGCAGGACTCGCTGATCCCGTATCTCGCGGTGGTCGTCGGCCTCGCGATCGTGCTTCTGCTGCTCGTGTTCCGCTCGCTGCTGGTGCCCCTGAAGGCGGCCTTCGGCTTCCTGCTCTCGGTGCTGGCCGCGCTCGGTGCGGTGGTCGCGGTGTTCCAACAGGGCCATGGCGCCCAGCTGTTGGGGGTGGAGACCACCGGTCCGATCATGAGCATGATGCCGATCTTCCTGGTGGGCATCGTCTTCGGCCTTGCCATGGACTACGAGGTGTTCCTGGTCTCGCGGATGCGGGAGGCCTACGTCCACGGGGACGAGCCGAAGCAGGCGATCGTCTCCGGGTTCCGGCACAGCGCCCGGGTCGTGGTGGCCGCCGCGCTGATCATGATGGCGGTGTTCTCCGGGTTCATCGGCGCCGGCGAGTCGATGATCAAGATGATCGGCTTCGGGCTCGCGGTCGCGGTGCTGTTCGACGCGTTCGTGGTGCGGATGGCTGTGGTGCCGGCCGTGCTGGCGCTGCTCGGTCACAAGGCCTGGTACCTGCCGCGGTGGCTGGACCGGGTGCTGCCGAACGTCGATGTCGAGGGCGAGAAGCTCACCGCTCGCCACACCGCGGCAGTCCCGGCCGACGTGCTCGAAGAGCCCGCGCTCAGCCGCTGACCCCCTGAACCGGTGGCCGCCTCACTCCCCCCGGAGGCGGCCACCTCCCCTTTCCCTCACGTACGGCAGACAGGACTCCCTCATGCCCTCCCACCCCCGCATCCTGCTCACCGGCCTCCTCCTCGCCGGTGCCACCCTCGCCACCGCCGTCGGTGTCACCCACTACGACGGCGACTCCCCGGCACCCCCGGGAAAGGGCCCCTACGTCGCCCTCGGGGACTCCTACACCGCGGGGCCGAAGATCCCGGACCAGAACGGCGACCCGGCCGGCTGCGACCGCTCCGACCGCAACTACCCCTCCCTCGTCGCCGCCGGACTCGACATCAAGGGCGCCGACTTCAAGGACGTCAGCTGCTCCGGCGCGACCATCGCCGACCTGACCGGGAAACAGTCCACCGAGGACGGCACCAACCGTTCCTGTGGACTGAGCGGGAGTGGGTCCGTTCAGCCGCGCGCCCCGAACGGTCTTGGGCGAGCTGGTCCCCGGCGTACTCGACCCCGGGTGGCGACACGCATCGTGTGCGTGGTCCGGGCCCGGGAGGCCAGTTCCCTGCGCGACCTGGCCGGATGGGTACGGCCAGAGGCGGCGGAGAGGCCCTGAACCATCCTCTGGTGGAGCAGGGGCACCGCACGCTGAACGCCGTACCCGGTGTCCCAGGTCGCACAGCCACGCTAACCCAAACGGCCCAGGGCGCCACAAGCCCGAACGGCAACCCTCACCCGATCGAGCTAACTCGGACCTCGTACGCATTGCAGTGGCTCAACGCGGAGCTGCGCAAGCGCGCCGGAGCCGCCGGGGCGGGGTACGTCGACACGTACACGCCCTCCGAGGGCCGCGACGCCTGCTCGGCGCAGGGCACACGGTGGATAGAGCCGCTGGTACCGAAGAGCCCCGCGGCCGCCGTGCACCCCAACGAGCGGGGCGAGCGCGGGATGGCCGAGGCCGTACTGCGCAGGACGCGGTCGGCGCTGTGAGCGCGCGGCCTCACTTGGGGGTGTGCGCGAGATACGTCAGTACCGCCAGCACCCGCCGGTGGCCGCTGTCGCTCGGCGGCAGGTCCAGCTTGAGGAGGACGTTGCCGATGTGCTTGCTGACCGCGCGCTCGGTGACCACGAGGGTCGAGGCGATGGTCGTGTTGTCGTGGCCCTCGGCCATCAGCTTCAGCACCTCGCGCTCGCGCGGGGTGAGCGAGTCCAGGGGGGTGTCGCGGCGACGGGTGAGGAGCTCGGTGACGACCTCCGGGTCGAGAGCGGTACCGCCGGCCCTGACCCGCTCGAGCGCGTCGAGGAACTCGTCGACCCGGCCGACCCGGTCCTTGAGCAGATAGCCGATGCCGCTGGTACCCCCGCCGAGCAGCTCGGCGGCGTACGACTCCTCGACGTACTGCGAGAGGACCAGGACCGGCAGTCCGGGGATCTTCTCGCGGGCCTCCAGGGCGGCCCGCAGTCCCTCGTCGCGGAATCCGGGAGGCATCCGCACGTCGAGCACGGCCACGTCCGGCCGGTGCTCCAGCAGGGCGGGCATGATCTCGGGACCGGTGCCCACGACGGCCACGACCTCGTGTCCCGAAGACGTCAACAACAGGACGAGCCCCTCTCTCAGAAGGGCGTTGTCCTCGGCGATCACCACACGCACGGCAGCTCCACATCGATCACGGTCGGGCCTCCGACCGGGCTGTTGACTTCCAGTGTCCCGTCGAGGGCGGCGACCCTGCGCCGCATCCCGAGCAGACCCGAGCCCTGCGACTCGTCGGCACCGCCCCGGCCCTCGTCCCGGACCCGCACGGTAAGACCGCGCCGGGTGCGGGTGAGGTGAACGTCGGCCCGGTTCGCACCGCTGTACTTGGCGACGTTGGTCAGCGACTCGGCGACCACGAAATAGGCAGCCGCCTCCACCGCCGCGGGCGCCCGGGTGCCCGCCTCCAGGCCGCCGTCCTCCACACGCACCGCGAGCCCGCTGCTCGACGCCAGGGCCCGCACCGCGCCGACGAGACCCCGGTCCGTGAGGATCGGCGGATGGATGCCGCGCACCACCTGCCGCAGCTCCGTCAGCGCCTGCTCGGCCTGGTCCTGGGCGTCGTCCAGCAGTTTGCGGGCGGCGTCGGGGTCGCGGTCGTAGGCCCGCTTGGCGAGTCCGATCCGCATCGACAGTGCCACCAGATTGGCCTGGGCGCCGTCGTGCAGATCCCGCTCGATGCGGCGCAGTTCGGCCTCGTGGGCGGCGATGGCGTCGGCCCGGGTCTCCTTCAGCTCCTCGACCCGCCGGGCCAGCCTGGCCTTCGGGGAGGGCATGAGCAGCAGGGTCGACCAGCGGGCCTCGGTGTCCGCGAGCCGCACGATCAGCGGGAGGACGACCGGGCTGCGCCGCAGCGCCCCGGCCCACACGCCGTCGACCACGAGGCCGACGGGCCACAGCGGGAGGGCGAGGGCGAGGAGGGCGCCGTAGAGGTAGTAGCAGAGCATCCAGCGGACGTCGGTGAGCGTGCTGGGGTCCTTCACGGAGATCCGGAGCCGCTCGCGCAGGGTGCCGGTGATCGGCGTGTACGCCTCGGGGATGTCCTTGCCCGTCCACAGCGCGGTCAGGTTGCGCTTGGCGCCGGCGATCCGGCGGATCAGCAGCACCGCCTCGGGCAGCAGCCAGCAGCCGACGACCGCGACCGTGCCGATGGCGGCGATCAGCAGCACGGTGATGAAGATGTAGATGCCGAAGCACATCGCCGCGGCCACGACGAGGTGCACGGTCGCCATCGCCGCCCGCTGGACTGTCTTCCACATGCGATTCACGCTAGATGATCCACCCCCGGGCGCACGGTGTAGCCCGCTACACCATCTGCCCGGCCCAGCCCCCCGTCTGCCGGTCACATGTGCACACGGCGTCCCAGGTCGTCCCGCCGGTGCGGCGGCACGCATCGGCTCCAGCCGGTCGCCGCGCCGGATCTCCAGCACCCGCCGGTACGGCAGTACGTGCCACGCCCCGTCCGGCTGCGGCACCCCGCTCGACGCCACGACCACCCGCTCGCCGTCGGCCCGGTGGCGCAGCCGGAAGAAGTCGGGTCCGCGCCGCCGGCTGACCTCGGACCCCGGGTCCTCGTCGGCGTACGCGTACAGTGCCTCCCCGGTCAGCAGCAGGCAGTTGAGGAGCGGGTGACCACGCCGAGGAGACGGCACATGGGGGCGACGGTACTAAGACGGGCCGTCCCCACCGTGGTCGCGGACCCAGTTCCGGTGGGCGTTCGAGCCCTCGCGCCCCGGGGAGAGCTTCAGCATGACCCCGTCGTCGATCTGCTCCAGGACCGTCACCACATAGGGGGACCCGGCGTGCACGGCCAGCCGGAGGCTGCCGTTGGCGAACTCCGTCACCCGCAGCGTCCGGCCGCCGGTGAGCGGGATGTCCCGCTCGCCGATCTTCGTCGGGCGTTCCTCGGCTGCCGTCATGGACCCCTCCTCGTTTCCCGTGAGGGGCGCCACGGTACGCCCGGTCCACCCGGCCGTTCGGCCCAACCGGACCTGCGTCGCACCCCCCGCCGTCCGACCCTGGCCCCATGGCCCCACGACGCGCCCCCGCCCTGCTGCTCGCGCTCCTGCTCACCGTTCTCGTCGCCTCCTGCGGCACCGCCGACACCGGTACCCGCACGATGGCCCGCGCCCTGCCCCCGGACGTGGGCTTCACCCACCCCGGTGTGCTCGTCGGCGAGGCGCAGCTGGACGCCGTACGGGAGCGGGTCACGGCGGGGAAGCAGCCGTGGCTGTCGGCGTATCTGGCCATGCGGGACAGCAAGTACGGGTCGTACAAGTACCGGCCCGAGGCGTACGCGAGCGTGGACTGCCCCGGTGGCGACCATCCCGTCCGCCCGGCGCAGGGGTGTGTGGAGGAGCGCGAGGACGCCATCGCCGCCTACACGCAGGCCCTGCTGTTCAGCGTCACCGGCAAGCAGCAGCACGCCGTGAAGGCCAGGGAGATCATGGACGCCTGGTCGGCGAGGATGCGGCGGCACACCGAGGAGGACTCCGGGCTGCAGACCGGGTGGGCCGGCTCCACCTGGGCCCGGGCCGCCGAGATCGTCCGGTACGGCGACGGGGCGGGGTGGCCCGCCGACCGCGTCCGGCGCTTCGAGCACATGCTGCGGACCGCCTACCTGCCGACCGTCACCCAGAAGGTCCCGGACTACAACGGCAACTGGGATCTCGTGATGACCGACGCCGCCATCGGCATCGCCGTCTTCCTCAACGACCACAAGGCCTTCGACCACGCCCTGCAGCGGTTCCGCGAGCGCGTGCCGGCGTACTTCTATCTGGAGAAGGACGGCAAGGTCCCGCTCACCCCGCCGGGCTCCACCGTCAACACCCCGCAGAAGCTGACCACTTACTGGTTCAAGCAGACGGTCTTCAAGGACGGCGTCTCCCAGGAGACCTGCCGCAACTTCAAGCACGTCGGGTACTCCCTCGCCGCCACCGCGCACGTCGCCGAGACCGCCTGGCACCAGGGCGTCGACCTGTACGGCGAGGTCAAGGACCGGCTGAAGGCCGCGCTCGCTCTCCACGCCCGCTACCAGTCGGGCGAGACCGCGCCCGCCTGGCTGTGCGGCGGGAAGGTGGACCGGAACATGGGCCCGGACCTGGAGGTCGCCCTCAACCACCTGGAGAACCGGCTGGACGTCTCCGTCCCGGCCGCGCACAAGCTCGCGGTGAAGACCCGGCCCGCCGGCACCGACGGCCTCTTCGTCTCCTGGGAGACCCTCACCCACGCGGGGAACCCCGGCCCCTGAGACACCGCTGGCGCGAAGCACCCCGCGGATGGCGTACAGTAGTGAACACAACGGCGCGGGGTGGAGCAGCTCGGTAGCTCGCTGGGCTCATAACCCAGAGGTCGCAGGTTCAAATCCTGTCCCCGCTACTGAAACTCAGGGTCGGATTCCAGTTCATGGAATCCGGCCCTGAGTGTTTTCCCGTCAGGCCTTGCGACGGACTGCGTCACGTGGTGTGAGCAGGCGAGCGCCCTCCGCACAACACCTGACATACCGTCAATACCTGTGTGTTGTCCGAGGCGAGGTCAACTCGCCCGTTTTTCGCCGGTCATGGGCCGTTGGTCCTGCGGGATTTCGTTAATGATCAAGCGGAACAGCTTGGAATCGAGCCCCTACGTCTATTAACGTTCGATAACGCAGCGCGGTCGTCCCAGCCGTCACAAGAGATGGCTCCGTGCTCATGCGCCGAATTCCGCAAGGGAACCGGGGAACCACCAACTTGGGGTGAATCGCTCGTATTTCGCCGTGGCAACACGGTCGGTATACGCGCGTAGGAGACCTTCCTGCTCCGAACCCGTCAGCTAACCCGGTAGGCGAGAAGGAAGGAAAGGAGCACGCCCACGTGGCGTCCAACCCGCCTGCCCCCGAGGCGCCTTACGTCCCGAGCGACACCCTCGTGTACGACGGCTACCGTGCCGACGACGAGGCCCCGCTCGGCGAGTGGAACCCGACCGCGGAGTCCCTGGCTCCGGTACGCGGCCGGCATCGCGTGTCCAAGCAGCGCGGCGGGGGATTCGCCCGCAGCTCCACGGTTCTGGGCGTCGGTGTCATAGCCGCCGTCAGCGCCGGCGGGATGGCCAGCGCCAACACCGGCAAGCCGCCGGTCTCCATCTCCATCCCCGACCTGCCCTCCGTGGGCTCGCTCATCTCGGACGACTCCGGCTCCTCCGCGGACGACACGAGCGCCTTCAGCAGTGTCGGCGCCCCCTCCACGGAGACCGCGAAGAGCTCCTCTGCCTCGGACGCCGGTGAGGCACTGCGCTCGCGCATCCTGGCCCAGGCGGAGACGCAGCAGGACCAGATCGACTCCAAGGCCGCCAAGGCCGTCGCGGACGCCGCGCAGAAGGAGTCCGACGCGCTCGCCGCCAAGGCGGAGAAGGAGGCCCAGGAGAAGGCCACCGCCGCGAAGAAGAAGGCGGAGGAGGAGGCCGCGAAGAAGGCCGAGACCGCGCGTCTGGCCGAGCTCGCCAAGCAGTTCACGCTGCCGACCTCGTCGTACACCATCACCGGGACCTTCGGGCAGGCCGGTTCCCTGTGGTCCTCCGGCTACCACACGGGCCTCGACTTCGCCGCGCCCACGGGCACGCTGATCAAGGCGATCCACAGCGGCACCGTCACGGAGGCCGGCTGGGCCGGCTCCTACGGCTACCGCACGATCCTCACCCTCGACGACGGCACCGAGCTGTGGTTCTGCCACCAGTCCTCGATCAGCGTCAGCGTCGGCCAGAAGGTCGCCACCGGTGACGTCATCGGCCGCGTGGGCGCCACCGGCAACGTGACCGGCGCGCACCTGCACCTCGAGGTCCACCCCGGCGGTGCGGCCACCGGGATCGACCCGATGGCGTGGCTGCGCAGCAAGGGGCTCAACCCCTGAGGTTTACGGCGATTTTGCGGCCGTAGCGGAAGAACAGGGTCCGGTGCCTGCGTTGACGTGAAACATGACTTCTCTTCGCAAGCTCGGCTCCTCCGACCTCGAGGTCTTCCCGCTCTCCCTGGGCGGCAACGTCTTCGGCTGGACCGCCGACGAGGCCGCGTCCTTCGCCGTCCTCGACGCGTACACCGCCGCGGGCGGCAACTTCGTCGACACCGCGGACTCCTACTCGGCGTGGATCGAAGGCAACTCCGGCGGTGAGTCCGAGACCGTCATCGGCAGGTGGATCGCGGCCCGCGGCAACCGCGACGACGTCCTCATCGCCACCAAGGTCAGCCAGCACCCCGACTTCCCGGGCCTGTCCGCCGCGAACATCAAGGCGGCGGCGGAGGCTTCGCTGCGACGCCTGGGCACCGACCACATCGACCTGTACTACACCCACTTCGACAAGCCGGAGATCCCCGTCGAGGAGATCATCGGCGCGCTGGACGAACTGGTGAAGGCCGGCAAGGTGCGCGCCATCGGCGCCTCCAACATCTCCGCCGAGCGGCTCTCGGAATCCCTCGCCTTCTCCGACCGCGAGGGCCTGGCCCGGTACGTCGCCCTCCAGCCCCACTACAACCTGGTCTCGCGCGACACCTACGAGGGCGAACTCCAGGCCGTCGCCGACCGGGAGGGCCTCTCCGCCGTCCCGTACTTCGCCCTCGCCTCCGGTTTCCTCACCGGCAAGTACCGTCCCGGCGCCACGGTCGAGGGCGCGCGTGCCAAGGCCGGCGCGGGCAAGCACCTCGACACCGAGCGCGGCCGGAAGGTCCTCGCGGCGCTCGACGAGGTCGCCGAGGCCCACGGAGCCCCGGTCGCCACGGTCGCCCTCGCCTGGCTCGCGGCCCAGCCGACGGTCGCGGCGCCGATCGCGTCCGCCCGCACGGTGGAGCAGCTGCCGGCGCTGGTCGGGGTGACCGACCTGGTGCTGACCGAGGCGGAACTGACGCGCCTGACACAGGCGTCGGCCTGACCTACTACGTCCGGTACGGGTTGTACGCGGGATACGGCGTCGTCGGGTAGTGGACCGGCGGGGCGGCCTGGAACGGCTGGACGGTCTGGAACGGCTGGACGGTCTGGGCCGGCTGCGCCGGATACCCGTACACCCCGTACACCGGCCAGGGCGGCGCGACTACCGGGACCGGCGGTGCCGTGATGCGTGCCGCGTGGTCCAGCGCGGGCCGCGCCACGTCCCGGCGCCGCCACAGCTCCTGCAGCAACTCCCGCTCCCGTACGACGAAGTCGGCGTTCGCCTTCCCGAGCCGGCCCCGGTGCCGCAGGAACGCCAGTGACGTGGCGTAGGCCTCGTACTGCGCGACCGCCCGCGCTGCGGGCCGCCCGCCGAACTGACGCCGCGCGTAGTCGCGCGCCACCCGCCGCGCCCGCATCGAGCCGAGCACATACGGCTCGGTCGGGGCCAGCCAGCCGGCGACGGCGTACGCGGGCAGCTCCTCCCGTACGGTCTTCAGCTCCCGCTGCCGTGTCCAGATGACCAGCCAGGTCAGCAGTCCGAACGCCGGCACCATGAACATCGCGTACACCGCGAAGAACCCGTACTCGCCGAACGTCGACGAGCCGTTCCAGGTCGCGTGCATGCCCATCGCGAGCAGCAGCCCGGTCAGCGGGACGAGCACCCGCCGGATGTGCTGCCGCTCCGCCGAGAGCGCGGAGACGCCGAAGCCGATGCCGGTGAGGACGGTGAACAGGGGGTGCGCGAACGGCGACATCACGACGCGCACGAAGAAGGTCGCGGCGGTGACGGAGGCGATGCCCCGGCCGCCGTTGAGCTGGTCGGTCCCGAAGGCGGTACCGAGGTAGAGGATGTTCTCGGTGAACGCGAACCCGGTCGCGGTGACCCCTGCGATCACCACCCCGTCGACGATCCCGGTGAAGTCGCGTCTGCGGAACAGGAAGACGAGCAGGATGGCGGCGGCCTTGGCCGACTCCTCGACGATGGGCGCTATCACGGTCGCGCCGAGGGTGTCCGCGCTGGTCGGGTCGGCGGTCGCCGTGGCTATCCACTTCGTGGCGAAGCTGTTGGCGATGATCGCTATCAGCGCGGCCGCGCAGGCGCCCCAGGCGAAGCAGAACAGCAGATTGCGCCAGGGGCCCGGCGCGACCCGGTCGAGCCAGCGGAAGGCGGCCATGAGCAGCGGGACGGGCAGGACGGCCAGGCCCAGCCCGACCAGGAACCCCTCGGTGCCGGTCTGTTGGCGGACCAGGGCGAGGATGACGAGCCCGGACAGCGCCAGGAGGGAGATCAGGGCGCCGTAGCGCACCGACTTCCGCTGCCACCAGTGGGCATGCCGCAGCGGATCGCCGCCGGTGGGATCACCGGGGCGTGTCGGATACGGGGGACAGGTGGCCACAGCATCGACCTTAACGAGACAGAGGCGCCGCCCGCAGCAGGGCGAGGACGCTCAGGCGCCGGTGGGGGGTTGAGCGGGTCGGTCGGTTCGGTCGCCGTGCTGTACGCGGTGGAACAGCAGGTCGTTCACGACATGTCCCTTTTCCAGTCCCTGCCCCTCGAAACGGGTCAGCGGCCGGAAGTCGGGACGCGACGCGAAACCGCCGTCGGCCTGGGTGTTCTCGAAGTCGGGATGCGCGGTGAGCACTTCAAGCATCTGTTCGGCGTACGGCTCCCAGTCGGTCGCGCAGTGCACCAGCGCAGAGGGCTTGAGGCGGGCCGCGACCAGGTCCAGGAACTCCGGCTGGATCAGCCGCCGCTTGTGGTGCCGCTTCTTGGGCCAGGGGTCCGGGAAGTAGACGCGCAGTCCGGCCAGCGAGTCCTCGGTGAGCATCTCGCGCAGCAGGATGATGGCGTCGCCGTTGCCGACACGGACGTTGGAGAGCTTCTGCTGTTCGGCGAGGTTGAGCAGATTTCCCTGCCCGGGGGTGTGCACGTCGACGGCGAGGATGTTGGTTCCCGGCTCCGCGGCGGCCATCTGGGCGGTGGCCTCGCCCATCCCGAACCCGATCTCCAGCACGACAGGGTGATCGTTGCCGAACATCTCGCCGAGGTCGATCGTGTCCTGCCCGTCGATGTCGAGCCCCCATGTGGGCCACATCCGCTGCAACGCGTCCGCCTGCCCCGACGTCACCCGGCTCCGCCGGGGCTGGAAACTCCGGATCCGCCGCTCGAAGTGCGACCCCGCGGGATCGGCACTGGGCCCGTCGGGAAACCGCGGCTCTCCCTTGGCCCGGGTGTGCCGAACGGAGACACCGGGGGCGTGAGGGGGCGGGGAAGCTTCGGGAGCATTGAGGGAGTCAGACACAGTGGGTCGATTTTACGGCCATCGGGTGATTGAGGGTTCCAGCCCTTCCGGCGTCCGATGAATCCAGCCCTTCCGGCGTCCGGTGAATCCAGCCCCTCCGGCGTTTGAGGAGCGGGGGTCCAGGGGGGCGGAGCCCCCTGAGGACGGGACGGGTAGGGGCGGCGGGGGCGAAAAGAACCGCCCGCACCAGCAGCCACCCCAACCTCACACGCCCCCGCGAACCCTCACACGCCCCGCAACGCCTCCAACGCCCGCCGAGCAACCTCCCGCCCGATCGGCAGCGAAGCGGTCGCCGCAGGCGAGGGCGCGTTCAGCACATGCACCGCCCGAACCCCCTCCCGGATCAGGAAGTCGTCCACCAGCGTCCCGTCCCGAAGCACCGCCTGCGCCCGCACCCCCGCCGCCGAAGGCACCAGATCATCCGCCGTCACCGCGGGCAGCAGCCTCCGCACGGCCGAGGTGAACGCCCGCCGGGACACCGACCGACGCAGCTCCCCCGCCCCGTACCGCCAGTGCCGCCGGGCGATCTGCCACGACCCCGGCCAGGCCAGCGTCCCGCCGAGCTCCCGGGGCCGTACGACGCCCCATCCGTACCCCTCGCGGGCCAGCGCGGGCACGGCGTTGGGTCCGACGTGCACCCCTCCGTCGATCCCGCGCGTGAGGTGCACCCCGAGGAACGGAAACGCCGGGTCCGGCACCGGATACACCAGTCCCCGCACCAGCTCGGGCCGCGCCAGCGTGTAGTACTCCCCCCGGAACGGCACGATCCGCATCTCCGGGTCGTCCCCGGTCAGCCGGGCCACCTCGTCGCAGTGCAGGCCGGCACAGTTCACCAGCACCCGCGCCCTGACGACATCCCCGGTACCTGTCAGGACGGCGACCCCGAGCTCCGGCCGCCGGTCGACGCGCCGCACCTCGGCCCCGTACCGGATCTCCGCCCCCGACGACTCGGCCAGCTGGCGCGCGACCCCGACGAAGTCGCAGATCCCGGTCGTGCCGACGTGTATGGCGGCGAGCCCCTCCACCTCGGGCTCGTACTCCGCGATCTGGGCGGCCCCCAGTTCCCGCACCGGAATGCCGTTCTCCCGGCCGCGCTGGACCAGTCCGTGCAGTCGCGGCAGCTCGCTCCGCTCGGTCGCCACGATCAGCTTGCCGGTGACGGAGTGAGCGATGCCGTACTCCGCGCAGAACTTGACCATCTCCGCGGCCCCGCGCACGGCGAACCGCGCCTTGAGCGATCCGGGCCGGTAGTAGATCCCGCTGTGGATCACCCCGCTGTTCCGCCCGGTCTGGTGCCGGGCGGGCCCGGTCTCCTTCTCCAGCACGGTCACCCGGGTCCCGGGCGCCGCACGAGTGATCGCATACGCAGTCGACAGCCCGACAATGCCCCCACCGACGACGAGCACGTCGCAGTCGTAAGCGATCTCCGATGACACCTGCACCACCTCCCACCCCCGATAGTGCACTGCACCACTGACAGTCGCTTCAAACGCGGGGGGCGGTGCCGCTGTCCAGGGCTTACGCCGGAGCCATCAGAAGGGGCCGGGCCCGCTCCCGGAGCTCCACCACCCGGGGCTCGTCCCCGTACGGCTCCAGCCGGTGCAGCAGATCCTTCACGTACTCGGTGGTACGGGCCGAGGAGATCCGCCCCGCGACCTCCACCGCCCGCACCCCCTGCTCACAGGCGGCGTCGAGGTTCCCCGACTCCAGCTCGGCCACCGCCGAGACGACCAGCCGCAGCCCGTGCGACCGTACGAACTCCTCCGTCGGCTTCGACAGCGCCTGTTCCGTGAACCGTCGCACCTGGCGCGGCGCCTTCAGATCGCGGTAGCACTCGGCCGCGTCCGCCGCGAACCGGTCGTAGGAGTAGAACCCGAGCCACGACGGGTCGTTGTCCCCCTCCCGGGAACGTTCGAGCCAGCCCTCGGCCGCCTTCAGCGCCGCCCCGGCCGCCACGGCGTCTCCCGCACGCGCGTGTGCCCGTGCCTCGACGAGCCGGAAGAAACTCATGGTGCGGGCCGTCGCCAGCCCCCGGTTCCGCTCCAGCGCGGCCTGCGCGAGATCGACGCCCTCGTCGCCGAAGCCCCTGTAGGTCGCCTGCAACGACATGGACGCCAGCACGTACCCGCCGAGCGGGACGTCCGCCGCCGCGCGCGCGAGCCGCAGCGCCTGGATGTAGTACCGCTGCGCCGCCTCCTGCTGCCCGGTGTCGAAGGCCATCCATCCGGCCAGCCGGGTGAGCTCCGAGCTGGCCCCGAACAGGGCCCGGCCCACCTCGTCGGAGTACGAGCCGAGCAGCAGCGGTGCCGCCTCCACTCGTAAGCACTCCGGCACCATGGACGAACGCCAGTCGCCGCCTCCGTACTTGGAGTCCCAGCGTCTGGCGTCCTCGGCGGCCTCCCGCAGCTTCAGCACATCGCTGTGGCCGACTTTGAGCGGTGCGCCCGAGCCCTCGGAGTGGTTCACCTCACGCGCGACCGAGCTGTCGGCCGGGGTTATCAGCCAGCGTGAGGCGGGCGTTGCGTATGCGCTCACTGCGAACGAACCGGCCAGGGACTGCCAGATGCCGCCCGTGCCGGCCTTGCGCCCGGCGAGGTCGAGACGGTAGAGCTCCGTCGCCGACCTGACCGCCTGTCCGACGTCCCTGGGGAAGGCGAGGCCCACCTCAGGCGCGGGATCCGCGTCCGCCAGGCCGATCTCGTGGAGCGGCACCGGGCGGCCGAGCTTCTGGCCGATGGCGGCCGCGATGAGGTGCGGCGCGGCGCCCTGCGGCACCATGCCCTTCGACACCCAGCGCGCCACCGACGTCTTGTCGTAGCGAAGAGTCAACCCGCGTTGAGCGCCAAGATCGTTGACGCGACGCGCGAGTCCTGCGTTGCTGATTCCCGCGAGGGCGAGAACGGTGCCGAGTTTTTCGTTCGGCCCGCGTTGCTCCCTGGACATGCGCCACCCCTCGACACAGACGGCTGCCGCGCTGGCATAACCACCCGGCATTCGTAAACCCAGCGTAGTTCGCCGCATCCCAAGCGTTAAGGGGCATTGTTCCGGATGGCGGGATTGTGGTCCGTACTGAAGTGCGGGTCCGATACGCGCAGTTGCGTCGTGCTCCTGTTGTGTGGCCGTGCGCCCGTCCGTGCGCTCTTCTCCGGCCATGGCGGGAGCGCTTCCATGGATGATGCGTGGGTCGGCCCGCTGTACTGGATCCAGTGGGCTGGGGGACACCGCCGCCTACATCCCCGCGGGCGGCGGAACGGCCCGGGGGGCGAAGTGGCGTCTCCCGGGCTGCGCGCCTGTCGTGCGGCGCGCGGAACGTGTACGGAGCGTGCGTGAGCCTGCGCCGATGCCGCCGATTTGGCCGAAAATCGACCCCGGTCTCCGCAAGCGATCAGCCCTCTCACCATGGCAGTTGAGGGCGCGTTGGGCGTTTTTGGGGAGCGTATCGGGGGCGCATTCGCGTCGCACGCCCCTTGCCCGGAGCGGGTGCCCGCAGGCGTACGCGGTTGTTCACAGGGGCGCGTTCCCCACATCTCAAGCGACTCCACCAGCCCTCCGGCAGGCCTCCTTCATGGCAGCATGGTGACCGGTTCGAGCGGTGCACTGGTTGTCCACAGCCTGTGGAGGCGTCGATGCGGTGGTTGGTGGGGTGGAGCAGCACCGCCGCAGGTGTTTCCGGGATCGGGTCCGCGGGAGCCACCGGAAGCGACGGCGAGACCGTGCACCCGGTGGGTTCCCAACTCCTGTGGGGCGACCCGGATCCCTTGTGGGCGGTCGGCGACTGGCGGCCCGACGAGGTGCGCGTGGTGAAGGTCGACGCGCAGACCCGCATCGCCGTCTTCGGCACCTGCGGGGCCTCCGACGAACAGCTGAGGATCGGACTGCTCGCCGCGCGCGGAGGGGCACTTCGGCATCTGACGGCCTGGCCGGGGGCGTACACGGCGGTGGTCCAGGTGGGCCGCCGGATCACCGTGGGCGGCGATCTGGCGGGCGCGCGCCCGGTGTTCCACACACCCTGGGCGGGCGGTACGGCCTATGCGACCGCGGCCCTGCCGCTCGCCGACCTCATCGAGGCCAACCTCGACTTCGGGCACCTCGCCGCGCTGCTCGCCGCCCCCGACGTACCGGCCGCGCTCCACGACTCCACGCCCTACGAGGGCGTCCGGCGCATTCCGCCGGGTCACGCGCTGATCCTGCGCAACGGCGCGCGCGAGATCGCCGGGTACGACCCGGTCGCCTCCCTCGCGGTCGCCGCGCCCACCGCCGATCCGGACAGCGCGGTCGACGGCGTGCGGGACGCCCTCATCGAGGCGGTGCGTGCCCGGTTGTCCGCGCCCCGGCACGTGCCCGACATCGACCCCGGTCCGGTGCCCGGCATGGGGCCCGCCGAACGGCGTGCCGCGCGCGGGATGCCGGTGCCGGGGATCGGGGCCGACCTGTCCGGCGGACCGGCGTCGGGGACGCTCGCCCTGCTGGCCGCCGGACTGCCCGGGATGCCGGGCACGGTCCTGGGACACGGCACCGGGGCCGGTGAGCGGCTGCTCGCGGTCACCTTCAACGACCTCGCCGTCGGCGGGCGGGAGGCCGAGCTGGAGCGGGCGGGGACGCTCGCGGCGAATCCCCGGCTGCATCACGTGGTGGTGACGGGCGGCGAGGAAACGCTTCCGTACGCCGAGTTGGACGGGCCGCTGACGGACGAGCCCGGCGCGAGTCTGGTGACGGCCGCGCGGCACCGGGCCCGGCTGGCCGCGGGCAGCGCCGACCACTTCACGGGGTACGGGGCCCGGCAGGTGCTGGACGCGCATCCGGCACGGCTCGCCGACCTGCTGATGGACCGCAAACGACGCCATCTGGTCCGGCCGGTGGCCGCGCTGGCCAAGGCGGACGGCTCCGTGTTCGTCCCCGCGCGCGTGTACGGCGCCGCGCGGAGGCTGGCCCGCACGCCGTACCGGGTCGGTCTGGAGATGCTGGCCGACCGGCTCATGAACCAGCGTTTCGACGAGCCCGGAGGGGCGGTGGGGGCGTCCCTCGCCGCGCTCACCTGGGCCCGGCCGGGGCCTGCGGCGCGCTGGCTGACAGGGGAGGCGCTCGCTGAAGTATCGGTTCGCCTCCAGGGTGCCACGCACCGTTCCGGAGTCGGTCCGGGGCAGCATCCCGGTGACTTCCGCGCGCGTGCGGCGCTCGCGCGTCACGCGTCCGATCTCCGGGTCCTGGAGCAGGCCGCGGAGATCCGCTCCCAGCGGCTGCACGCGCCGTTCCTGGACAACCAGGTGGTGCGTGCCTGCCGTGCCCTGCCCGAGGCGCTGCGGGTCCGGCCGGGAGCCCGGGCCGAGATCCTCCGTACGGTCCTGGAGGGCGCCGGCGTCTCCGACCTGCCGCCCGGCTGGGGTGCCCCCTCCCATGCCTCCTCGGCCGCGGCGACCCGGACGGGGTTGCGGGTGGCGGCGGACTCCCTGATGTCCCTGTTCGGGACGCCGTTGCTCGCGCAGGCGGGGCTGGTCGAGGCGCGCGTGGTCCGCAAGGCCCTCCGCGGGGCTGCGGAGGGGGAGCCGCTGCCGTTGGACGGCCTGGCGGACCTGGTCTCCCTGGAGCTCTGGCTGGGCCGCCTGCTCGCCCGCCGCGGCACCTGCTGGACGGGAACCCCGGCACGCGCGCGTGCGGTGCCGGCGGGGATTCGGCCGCAGCGGGGGGCGTTGGGGGCGGGGGCCTCCGGGTGACTGCGGGTCCGGTGGGGGCGGGCGTTTTGCGCAGTTCCCCGCGCCCCTGAGGTGGGTGGGTGGGTCGGGGGCGGGGGGGGGGGGGGGGGGGGGGGGGGGGGGGGGGGGGGGGGGGGGGG
>NZ_JBIAKA010000006.1:0-60749 GCF_042872225.1 Streptomyces sp. NPDC005374
TGGCAGCGCGGCCTGGCAGACGCGGGGTCATATCTCAGATTCCCACCAACGCCCCTCTACCGAGCACTTATTGAAATACGAGCCCCCGCGGTGCCGGAGTACTGCCGTTGCACTCCTGCCGATCGGGTGCCCTTCTTCAGGAAGCCGGTGTCGTCGACGATGAGCACCGCGTCCCGGTCGCCGAGGTTGTCGACCACGTATTGGCGCACGTCGTCGAGGACCTCGTCGGCGTCCCACTCGATCCGGTTCAGCATCCGCTGGATTCGGTCCGGCCCGTCATGGCCGGCCTCCTCCGCCAGCGTCCAGCCGTTCTTGCGCTCCAGCGGAGCAATCAGCCCCCGCATATAGGCAAGAGCCGATTGACGCGGCTCCGACCTGTTGAAACGGTGCACGAACCGCCCGTGCACCGCATCCAGTTCACTCGCCCACACACGCACATCAGCAAGGTCCCCACCCATAACCACACCAACGACCGAGCTGGCCAGCAGTCACGGTAGACACCGTTGCAGTACTAAGCCCAGTCGCCTTCACGGTTGACGACGGTCGGTTCGGTGATGCGCGGGCCTGTGGTGTGTTCCACGTCCAGGTGGAGTCTGGAGCAGGCACCGTACAGGGCGGTCAGCTGCGGGTCGTGGTCTTCGAGGAGGATCTCGCCGAGCGTGTAGCCCCTCATCCGCAGGCCCACACGGGTGAGCATCGTGGCCGTTTCCAGACAGGCCCTCTCAGGGTCGTACTCGACAATGGCCCCGGTTGCGGAGTGGTGGAGCACGACGGGCTTGTCAGGCCACGCCGTGCCGCGGCGTACCCGGACGGGCACGAGGCTGAGCCAGCAGCGCGTGACGGTGGTCATTGCTTCACTCCCATCTCCTCGAGGATCCGGCAGACGGCCCGAAGCCTCAGGCTGGGATCTTGGTTCACGGCAACCGCGATGGTCCGGTCGTCCCGGGAGTCGTGGAGAGCCATAACGCGGTCGCCGATGTTTCCGACGAGCTGCGTGAAGTCTCGTTCCTCGATCGTCAGACAATGCTTGGCGACCAAGGCCTCGAGAGCCGCGGCAGCCCGCTCCTCAGAAACAGGCCCGCCGGCGACTGGTTCGGCGGGAGCGACGGGGAGCCTCACGCGATCGCCTCCGCTCCCCCACCCAGGCGGTGGCAGTGCGCTGCAGGGACCCCCGCGAGCAGCAGGGAGGGCACGCTCGTCGGCATAGTGCAGGGCCGGATCAGTGGGCACTTCATGTGTCTTCTCCTCATGGGTCGGGCCAAGAGGCAGGCCGCCAGCCAAGGACGGCTGTGCCGCATCGTCCACCGATATGGCGTCCAGGCCCACGGCCGGGCTCGGGCTCGGGCTCGGGCTCGGGCTCGGGCTCGGGCTCCCAGAGGAACACGAAATGCGCAGCCGCCTCAGCGAGGTGGCGAACTCGCCTCAGAAACCGAAGAGTTGCTGGTAATCTGCGTCCGCTTTCGCCGATCGACGCCGGGAGACTCCGCGGTGCTCTGTCGCCGTGCCCGTACCTCCCTGCGGCGCCCAGCAGGCACGGGACGTCGTCGAACCCGCCTCATGGTGCTGCTCTGTCTGGTCCGGGCTCAGCGGTCTTCGTCAGACGCCGGTCCGTGCGGTTGCTTCATCTTCCCGAAAGGGGACGTGCACGCCTGGCGTGGAGCTGTTGGTGATGGGGCTGCTCACGCCTTGAACTCGGTGTCGCCGCCGACGTCCATGGTGAGGAGCACTGTGCCGTCGGGACGCACCAGTTCGGCTTCGGCGGTGTCCAGGTCGGCGTTCGCACTGGAGTACCAGCTGCCGAACTGCTTGATAGCCGGGCTGCCTACGCGAGCACCGAGGCCTCTTACGCCGGGCTCCGCTTGGCTCCTGGGGCCTCACATTCATCAATCCGCTTTTTGACCTGCGGGTGGTCGGCCAGCTGCTCGGGAAGTTCCGTATCACGGGTGATGTGTGCCTTGATGAGCTGGCGGACGCTCAGTCCTCTGGCGGTCCTCAGGTTGGCAGCAGTGAGGTCAGGGTGTGCGAGGTCGGCGTGTGTCAGGTCGGCTGCGCCGAGTTCGGCCCCGGTAAGGTCTGCTGCCTGGAGTTTCACGCTGACAAGGTCAGCGCTGTTCAAGTCCGCTCCCTCCAGGACCGCCCCGCTCAAATCGGCATGCTCGAGTCTTGCATGACGCAAGACTGCCGTCCTCAGGTGTGCGCGCGTCAGAGTTGCAGAGGACAACTCTGCATGGCTGAAGTCAACGTGGGAGAGGTCCGCCCCCACGAGAATCGCTCTCGTCAGGATTGGGTTCGTGAACTTTGTGCCCACGACGTTCACTGCGGTGAGGTTGGCATCCGGGGCGATCGCGTAGGAGAGATCGCCTTCCTCGAGCGTGGCACCGGTCAGCGTCGCCGATGCGAGAGAGGCACCGGTCAGGACGACGCCTTGCAGTCGGGCACCCGTGAGTTCGGCGCCGCGCAGATCCGCGTCCTGGAGGTCTATGTCGTGGACGGTGGCTCCGGTGAGGCGGGCATGGCGCAGGTCTATCACGAGTTGGCCCTGCCGCGGCGGCTGGCGCCCAAGAACTGTCAAGGCGGCAGTGACGTCAGGGGTGAGAAACGTGCGGGGTCTTTGCGCCGAGTCCTCATCCGCGTCGTCTCTTGTCCCATGGTGCGGCCTGTTGGCGTCCAGTGCTGGGGTGCGCACGAATGCCGACAGGACCTCGATGACCGTCTGATGGTCCTTCTCGCTGTCGTTCATGATGCGTTCGAGGCTGTAGATACCGCCGAGCCGTTCGTGAAGATTGCCGGATCCGAGCAATTTGATCGCTTCGACGTATCGCTCGGTGACTTGTCCCTCCCGTGTCAGCTCTGCCTGCTCACGGTCCTTTTCACGCAGGTGCGTGAACTGCTCCTGGCTGTGTTCGTACAGCTTCTCGGCATGCCGATGGTTACGGTGGGTGTAGTAGAGGCCGAGGCCGGCGATCGCCCCTGCGCCGACTGCGACAAGCATGGTCCGGAAGCCGGTGATGACCACACCGTCGGCTGGCTGGAGGTTCTTCTCGCGAAGGTGGGCGCCATCGATCCACCACGGTCCGCGCCACAGGAGCAGGACATACCCGATGGCTGCGGCCGTGCTCGCTGCGGCGAGAACAATGCGCCTGGTCTGCGGCTTCATGCTGTGCATGATGGACCGAACTCGCTGCAGCGCACGTATGAACAGTCCATCCCTGAGGTGAAGTTGAGCCTTGAGACGGCAAGCGCAGTGAGGCGGATCAGTCCGATGGTGTCCGGTGAAATCATCTGCGCCGAGCTGGGAGGTGCTGTGCGCTGCCGTGGTGCGGGCGTGGTTCCGCCGGAGCCTGGCGCGGCGAAACACCCGGGTCGCTCACGTCGGCAGGGCCGGCGCCGGGGCTGTCCTTCGGCTTCGGCTGGTCTATGCCGATGTGCGGGCCCAGCGCATGTCCAGAGCCTCGAGTGCGTCGAGTTGTTCGCGGCTCAGGCGGTAGGGCCGCAGCCGTTTGTCGGAGATCCACTCGCCCAGGTGGAAGGACCTGCCGCGGTCCCAGACGACATGGTTGTAGGGAACGTTGAGGTGTTGATGGGTTCGCCAGAATGCGTGGGCGTAGCGCAGTCCGTGGACGAAGGCGCGTTCGCTCTGGCTGCGGGGCGGGCGTAACAGCAGGGCGAGGGGATGCTCCAGTGGCAGCGCGCCGAGGAGGTTGTGCTGGTCATGGCTGAGGGTTGGCAGGGCCCACAGTTGCTCGTCGAGCCAGGACTCCAGTGGTGAGTCGTCCTGGTCGGGGGCGAGGTCGGGGAAGGTGAGTTCGCCGCGGCGGGCGGCTGCCAGGGCGCGCGCATAGCTGCGCCTCCATTCTCCGCGTTTGTCCCATCCGGCGTTCCACCATGGGTTGATGTCGGTGAGGGCGCGCTGGTAGCAGTAGGGCAGTTGTCCACGCAGGGCTTTCTTACGGCAGGTATTGAGCCAGTGGCCGATGTCGATTCCGCCGTAGCGTTCCCTGCTGAGGGGTGCGAGGTGGCCGTGCTGTGCGTGGTAATCGCGGACGATGTTCAGTCGGTGCTCGATGCTGGTGCGGGGGTGGTCCCAGATCATGTCCAGTGCGTCGAGGGCCTCGATGCGTTCGGGTTTGAGGCTGTGGTTCATGCGCAGGGATCGCTGGTTGCCCAGCCACCAGCCGAGGTAGAAACGGTCGGGGCCGCAGTAGGTGCTGGGGACCTTGAGGTGGCCGTGTTGTTCGCGATAGCGCCGTGCGCACTCGAGGCCGATTTTCCAGACGCTGTTGTGCGGGTCTTCAGCGTAGGGCCGGAGCAGGGGGATGAGTTCGTCGGCGCGTTCGGGGCGGGCGGCGGGATGCAGGGGGTTGCTGATGGAGTGGCGTAGTTGGAAGACACGGTGGAAGACGTGCTCGTCGTAGAGCGAAAGGGCGAACAGAACCTGGTAGAGGATGTGGAAGGGGGTGCCTTTGGCGGCATCGGCGAGGTCTTGGCCGGGGGCCTTGTAGATGGGGACGATGATGTGGGCGACCTTGGCCTGGCCGGGCAGTGGACGCAGGGCGCGGCCGACGGCCTGGACGATCTGGTAGGTGCTGCTCTTCGGGCTGGTGAACAGCACGGCGTCGATGGCGGGGACATCGACGCCTTCGGCGAAAATCATGCAGTTGGTCAGGACGGCCCGCAGCGGCTTCTTGTCGCTGGACGTCAGGGATGCTTCTTTGAAGGCGCTGATCTGGTTGAGCCGTTCGTAGCGGCTCTGGTTGCAGTTGACGGTGCCGACCTGGAGCGGGCCCTGCATCCGTTTGGGCATCAGGGCGGCCGTTTCCGGGAGAGTTTCGGCGAAGATCTCGGCGACGGCGATGCGGGGGCAGAAGACCAGGACGCGTCGTAGGTCGTGTTTGTGCATGGCGCGCTGCAGGGCGACCTGAGCGGCCGCCACACGCAGGCCTTCGGAGTCGGCGGCGAGCATGGGGTTGCGGTTGAGGATGGTGCGCAGGTCGGCGTCGTCCACGTCGACGGCGACGATGCGGTAGTCGGCGAGCAGTCCCCGGTCGATGGCGTCGGCCAGGGAGAGGCGGAAGACGGGGGGCCCGTAGAGGTTGAAGTCGTCCATCGAAGCGACCTCGATGTCGACGGGGAGGTCTTGGCCCGGTGTGGGCTGGAAGTTGCGGGGGGTCGCGGTGGTGAAGAGGCGGTGGTGGGCGAAGATCCGGTGGTTGTCCAGGAGTTGGGCCCAGGGCTTGTGGAGGTTGCCTGCCGTGCGGTGGGCCTCGTCGCAGACGAGTACGTCCCAGGGCGGCATGTGGAACAGCCGGTGGGCTTCGGCGACCTTTGTCAGCGAGTGATAGGTCGCGAAGACGTTGACCGGGCCGTCGGCCTGGGAGACCTCGGCGGCCAGTGTCGCTGCGTCGGTGACTGCGGTCAGGGTGCCGCGCAGGGCCGGGTTCCTGGGCAGGTGCCGGTCACCGCTCAGTGCCAGGTAGCGGCCGGGGCGGCCTTCCTTGTGCCACTCCCCTGCGGTCTGCTCGAGGAGGTCCAGGGTGGGCACGACGACGATGGACGTGCCCGCGGGCGCCATGCGGTTGACGATGTGCAGGGCGATGAAGGTCTTGCCGCTGCCGGGGGGCGCGTCGATGCGGCAGCGGGGTGCGCCGAGGAGGAATTCGGTGACGCCGTTGTCGACGGCCTGCTGCTGGTAGGGGCGAAGTGGGGTGCGGAGCTGAGGCAGTTGGGCCATGACTGTGCTCCTTTCGGCTTCTTTTTTTGGGAGGAGCCAGGACTTGTTTCGAGGGTGGGAGGACGGTGCGACGGTCGGTGATGGCTAGACGCGGCTGCTTCACTCGAACGGGTGAGGGCGTCTTGCGCTCATGCACACCCGGGGGCTGGGATACGGAAGTTTCGTCGCGCGCTGCGTCCGCCGGGGCTGCGGTGTGCGGCCGAGCCGAAAATGCGCCGGTGGCCTGGCGGGGTGGGAGACGGGGATGGCAGACAGGACGGGCGTGTGGGGGCCGCAGCGGCGGCTGAAGGGGGTCGTGCCGTTTCTGGCCGGCGAGTCGGCTGGGTCGTTCGCCAATCGTCTGGCGCATGCGCACGGCCTGGAGCTGGGGGCGTTCCTGGACCGGGTGGGTACGGGCCGCCAGCCGGTCAATCCCCGGCTGCCGGCGCTGGCGGAGCTGGATGTCAACCGGGCGGCGCTGGACAACCTGGCGGTACTGTCCGGGAGGACGCCGCATCAGTTGCAGCTGGCCCTGACCAATCTCCAGGGCCGTTTTCTGCTGTCGGGTGATGATGCGGCCCGATGGCAGTGGCCGTTCAAGGTCCGGGAGGGGCACGTGGTGCGCTGCTGTGATCTGTGTGCGCGGGCCCGGGGCGTGGATGAGGCGGCGTGGCTGCTGTGGCCGGATCAGTGGCGGGTGTGCCTGCGCCATCGGCGGTTCACCGACGATCACCGTGGCCAGGGCCCCTGCGTGGTACGGCTGGACGGGCTGGCGGAGGTGGTACGTGCGCACAGCGAGCGGCTGCGGCTGGAGCGCCGTTTCGGCGCGGCGGGAGCGGAGCTGTTCGCCGACAGCTTCCAGGTCGTGACGCGCTGGTGGGCCCGTATGCCCACCGCGTGGTGCTGGACTCAGCGGGCCTGGCGGGCGGGTTTGGAGGCGCAGGAGCTGCGCACCGCCCCGTTGGTGATCTATCCGGAGGCCATCCAGTTGGCGCGGGAGATGCTGCGCTTTGAGCAGTGCGCTGAGCGCACGCGTGCAGTACGGGCGGTATGGGTGGCGGAGGTTCAGCAGCTGATGGCCGGGTGGGGGCTGGAGGATGTGGACGGTTGGGGTGAGCTGGTGCAGTGGCTGGATCATCACGCTCAGCCCGCCGCTGTCCCGTTCTCCGACGGTGCCGGTGGAATCCGTCGGCGACGTCGGCGGGTACTGGCCGTGGGGCACGGTCAACTCGCCGAGCCGTCCGGTTCGTTGGGGGATCGCTCCTGCATGGTGTGACAACTGATCCTTGTGAAGGGCGAGTTGATCCGAAGCGGAAGCCGGGGGGTTCGTCAAGCAGGTGTCACTCGTTCGGGTGACACCTGCTTCGCTGTGCTGTCAGTCGCCGACGCCAGACGGCCAGGCTGGCGCCACGGCTCGGCGCGGGGCGACAAACTTCGGCCGGGAGGTGCGCGGGCGGGAGGCGGCGGGTGCGTGAGGTGAAGGCGTGGCATCTCGACGAGGACGGCCGCTTGGTGTGCGTCGCGCCGCAGGCGCTGTGGGGAGTGGCGTTGGAGGAACGTCAGCCGCCCTCGGATCCGGTCGCCTATCACGGCCGGCAGGGCAAGCTCAGCGACTGGTGGTCGGCGACGACGGGCACGTTGGTGGTGTGCGGGTCCAAGCGGCGCACGTATGTGGCCACCGAGTTGGACTTCGATCCCGCGGTCCGCCGGTTCGCCGGGGAGCCGGTCGAGCTGCACTGGGAGCAGGGTCGCGTCCGGCACCGGTGGCGGCCGGACTTCATCGCCCTGACGCGCGAGGGGACGCGGCAGGCCGTGGTGCTCGCACCGCACCGGATGGGGCCGCAGTGGCGCGAGCGCCTGGCCGCGCTGGGCGAGGTCGCCGCTCAGGCCGGCTGGAGCGTGTGCGTGCGAGTAGTGCCGCATGGGGTGCGGCGGGAGAACCTGCTGCTGGTGGCGGACTACCGGCAGCCGGCCGTGTGCGAGGACGCGCATGAGCGGGCCCTGCTGGCTGCGTTTCGGCGGCCGCGGCCGCTGGCGGAGGGCGTCACCGTCAGCGGCGTGCCTGACTTCCTCGGCTTCGACCATGCGTACCGGCTGATCTGGCGTCGCCGCCTGGACATCGACTGGCGCCAGCCGCTGCTGCCCTTCTCTCCGGTCTGGGCGACGGGGAGGCGGCGATGACGGGCACGGTGTCGGGCTCGTTCGAGACCGACCGAGTCCGCCTGGGGGATCTGGTGCACTGGCGCGGTGGCGTGTGGGAGGTCACTGCTTTTCAGGGGCGGCAGATCAGCCTGCGGCCGTTGTCGGGCGACCAGGCGCCGGTGGACACCTTGTGGCGGGAGGTGGAAAGCGCCCCGGACTTCGCCGTCCTCGATGAGAACGGGCAGAGCATGGCCCGCCGGCGGCTGCCTGCGCTGGGCGAGCTGCTGGAAGCCGCCACCCCCGCCGAGCGGGAGAAGGCCCTGTGGTGGCACGAGCACATGAAGGAACTCCACACCGGGCTGCGGCCCGGCCGCACGACGGCACGTCCCGGCTATGACCCGGACACCACCACGTTCAAGCAGCGCTGCCAGACCAAGTCGGCCGAACTCGCCGCCGCGGGAATCGAGTTCAGCTGGCGGGCGCTGGACGACCGGCGCCGTGCCTGGAAAGCGGCAGATGAGAATCCGCTGGTGCTGCTGTACGACGGCCGCAAGACCCGCACCCCCGACCCGGGTGGCCGCACCGACAAGCGGGTCATCGCGCTGATGCACGAGGTCACCGCCCGCCATGCCCGCGAGTCCGGCGGCCGGGTCAACCGCGTGTACGAGGACGTGGAAACCCTCGTCCGTGAGCGTTACAGCCGGGAGCTGGAGGATCCGAGGGAGGTGGAGCGGCTGCTGCTGCCCCGCTCGACGTTCTACACCCGGATGCACGAGCTCGGGCTGACCGAGCAGCTCAAGAAGACCACGCGCCGGCGCTCACGCCAGGACAGCAAGCCGCAGCGCCCCTACACGCCGTCGGTGGCGCTGCGACCGGGACAGGTGGTGCAGATCGATACCTCTCCACTGAAGGTCAAGTTGATCGGGGACGACGGCCGCGCCGTCTCGGCCGAGCTGACCGCCGCGATCGATGTCGCCTCCCGCTCCTGCATGGCGCTCATGATTGTTCCCGTGGTGACCGGGGAGGGGCCGCCCGGCCGGCGTATCGGAGGCCGCGCCACCAAGGCCTTCGATCTGGTGCTGCTGCTGGCGCAGTGCTTCGCACCGCTGCCCATGCGGCCCGGCTGGGACCCGCTGACCGCGGCACGCGATTCGGCCCTGCCCTACGGCGGGCTGTGTGCGGCCGACGCCCGCTTCGCCGAGGCCGTCGCGGCCCGCCCGGTCATCCACCCGCGGACCATCGTCATCGACCAGGGCAGCCCCTATCTGAGCGACCACTTCAAAATGGTGTGCAGCTTCCTGGGCATCAGCATCGAATACGCCCGCAAGGACACCCCCACCGACAAGCCACTGGCCGAGGCCTTCTTCCATGGCTTCGCCGACACCTGCGCCCAGTACGTGAAGGGCTGGACGGGCCGCAGCTTCGAACAGCGCGGCTACGGCGTCGAGCGCCAGCGCCTGTTCAGCATCAATCAGATGCAGGCCCTTGCCGAGGAATGGGTGGCGCTCGACTACCAGCAGCGGCCGCACGAGGGGCTGCGCAGTCCTCTGTATCCGGGGATGGTGCTCTCCCCGAACCAGATGTACGACCTGCTGGTGGCGGGCTACGGCTATCGGCCCCGGCAGCTGACGGCCGAGGACAACCGCAAGCTGCTGGTGCCGGCCTGGGTCAAGGTCACCGACAAGGGCGTTCAGATCGAGAACCGTACCTACCGCTCCCTCGAGGGACCGCTGTGGGACCTGGAGGGCCTCGACTCCGGAATCGCGGGCAAGAACGGCCGGTGGGAGGCCCGCTACAACCCCTACTATCCCGACGTCGCCTGGCTGTACGACCACCGGCTGAGCGGCAGGTGGATTCCGGTGGAGTTCCTCTACCGGCACATGCTGGCCGACCTGCCGTGGACGCACTACCACTGGCAGGACGCCGCCGAGGAATGGGCGCTGGGCGGAGGCAGCCGCGAGGACGAGGTGGCCATCACCCTGGCCGTGAAGGAGCGCCACCGGCGCACCCGCCGCGGGCCGACCGCCCGGCAGGCGGCCGAACCCCGCCTGCCGTTCCGCGGCGTGCTCCGCCTCGAGACGGGCGACACGTCCGGCTCCGGGGCGCCGGCCACGCCGCTGGACCCCGACACCGTTCCCGCCGCACCCTCGCTGCCCGTGCCGGCTCGGGACGTCGGCAACGGCCGCTACACCCTGCCCTCCTTTGCCCCGGCCGACTCCGAGGACGACCCGCCACCGGCCGGCACCGCTGCGCCCGCATGAACCCGCCCCCCACTGCACCCGCCGAGGAGAGCTGAATGAAGACCACCGTGCCCGCCTCATCCGATGCCCGGGCCGAGATCGCCCACCTGGTGCGCACCGCGCCGCCGCTGCCCGCATGGCTCTTCTCCTGGGAAGGCTGGGACCGGTATGTGCGCACCGAGTTCAAGCCGCCCGACCTGCTGGACTGCGCACCGGCAGACGTGGACGTCGACGAGGACGACCCGCGGGTGGACTACCACCGCCATCTGCTGATGATCGACACCGCGTTCCTGAAGGACTGTCTGGTGCGGGCCCGAGGCACCTTCGGCGTCAACGGCAACCGGTATGAGGGCCTGCTCGACATGGTGATCGACGGCCCGGCCGGTACCGGTAAGACGTACCTGCTGCGGCTCATCGGCCGGGAGTTGCAGCGCAGGGTCGAAAAGCACTTCGACGACCGGGTCCCGGTCGTGCACATCACCGTCCCGTACGACCCGGAGAACAAACTCAACTGGATCTGGGAGATCGCGTCCTTCCTTGCCCTGACCCCCGAGCCCAAGAGCGAGGCGGAAGCCCGTCAGCCGCGCCGCATCCCCGACCTGTCCCTGCCCGTGCACACCGTCATGGAAAGGAAGCAGACCCGCCTGCTGCTGGTCGACGACATCCAGCGGGTCTCCCCCAGCCAACTCGCCCCGGTCCTGCACTACTTCGACTACCTGCGCACCCGGCTGGGCATCACCACCATCTTCTGCGGCACCGGCGCGACCGACATCGTCCACGCCGCCCGCAAAGGCTGCGACCGCCGCGACGACGCCCTGTGGACCGCCCACCAGCGGCTGCAGCCGAAGGCCACCCCCGCCCAGTTGAAGGCAGCACTGGCCAAGGAACAGAACGTGCGCAGCCTGCTGCCGGTCACCTGGGTAGACCCGCTGCCCTGGAGCGACGACGCCGAGGGCCAGGCCCCCTTCCTGACCGTGCTCAAGGGCTACGAGAAGAACCTGCGCATGCGTAAGCTGAGCAAAGACGTGCTCACCCAGCATGCGGGGTATCTGCACGATCGGACTGGCGGCTACTTCCTGCACTTGTCCCAGCTCATCTGCGGCGCCGCCGTCAACGCGATCCTCGACGGCACCGAGGACATCACCCGCAAGCACCTGGAGGCCGTCCGCATCGGCCGCGAAGAGATCCTGCCCCGGAACTGAGCGGACTGCGCACTTCGGCCGCGCACCGCCCGCGCCGGCTGCCTGCAGGACTTCGGCACGGTGCCAGCGCATGACAGCCCGCTTTCGCCTGCATCCCTTTGAGGACACCCGCTATGAGCGTGGATCGGACCGGCATCCAGGATGTCCATGCCCTGTGGCTTCAGACGCTGGACTTCCTGCGCTGCAATGCGCCCCAGACGTGGGCGGACATGTTGTGCAAGGAGGGAGTGACCTTCTTGATGCCGCCCGCTGTGGCAGCGCTTGAGCGGGCAGAGGATCAGGCCGCCGCCCTGGCCAACGCGGAATGCCGCCGGCTGCGCAAGGCGGACCTGTTCTACATCACCAGGGAAGCCGCCGAGAGCGTCACCGACCTGACGGGCATCCCGTGCATCGCTCAGATCGCCAGCATCGTGCCCTCACCATCTGGGCTGTTGGTGTGGGAAGAGCCGCCGGTTTGCATCGAGAGGGGTGTGGTGCTGCGGGCCGTGTCCTGGGGGCCCTCCTACGATGGCGGCACTTGGTGGTCCTGGTGGACGGATACGGCAGCCTGTGTGCGCGCCGGCATCGCCGTGCCGAGCATGCTGATGGTCAACGGCGGGCTGACCTTCCACGAGGAGGTCTACGCCGAGCCCGATTTCTGGCCGGTGCAGGCCGATGACCCCGCGCAGCCGGGGCACCTGCGGTTTCGTGCCTTGCTGTTCACGTGGATGGCGATCTCCTGTGGACTGCTGGTGTACCGCGAATCCGTGACTCCCAGCCAGGACATCCGCGGGCACCTGCGCCGTACAGGTGTGGAGTCCCGGCCGGTGCACCGGGTGATCCCGGCCAGCGGGGGCGAGCGGCCAGGGCTGGCGCAGATCCTGCGCCGCCAGCTTCAGCTGGACGGAACGGCCTTGGAGGAGCGGCCCTACCCGTGGCCCCTGCCGGCAGCGTTGGAGCCGTGGCACGTCTATGTGCCGGATCTCGGGCACCGTCTGATCGTGGAGATCCCCTTTCTTGAACCCCGGCAGACTGCGGTGCCGACGCTGGGCGCCGGAAGCAGGGTCGGCAACCTCGCGTTCGCGCCGGTCAGGGCGGTGCTGCGGCAGGGCTGGCAGTTCCACAACGGCTATGTGCGCTCCCCGCTGCTCTACGATCCAGAACTCGGGTTGCTCACCGATCCCGACGACGACGAGTTCTGACCGCGGACACCCGCCTGCCCGCAGACGCCACCGGACGCGGCGCTGCGGGAAGGGATGTGGGGGGAAGCGGGCGCGTCGGTCCACGGCGAATTCTGCACACGCCCGCATGTGGGGCATATTCCGCTTACCATCGTCTGCTGATCATCATCGCTCAGGGTGACGTGTCGGGGACGGGGGGCGGGCGGTGTACGTGTCCGAGGTACTGGTGGAGAGGTTCCGGTCGTGCGAGCGGGTCCGTCTGCCGCTGCGGCCGGAAGTAACGGTCCTGGTCGGGGAGAACAACGCGGGCAAGTCGAGCGTGATCGATGCGGTGCGGCTGCTCACGGATCCTCTGGACGGGCGGCGGATGCGCTATTTCGAGGAGGCAGACGTCCTCGCTGTGGCCGCCGAACAGGGCGGTCCCAGTCTGCAGCTGGACGTGGCCGCCATCGGCCCGCAGCAGAGCGGCGCGTACCTGGAGGCGCTGCTGCCTGAGGGGGCGCCCGAGAGCCGTACCGCGCGGTGGCAGGTGTCCTGGACGCCGCCGAAGACGGGCAGGCGGCGCGGCAGCACGGTCTGGACGCAGGGCGCGGGCCTTCCTGTGACGGGCGAGCCTGCCGCGCGGGGTGGTGTGCGGCATGTCTATCTGCCGGCGCTGCGTGATGCGGAGCGGGAGTTGGCGTCGGCTGGCGGGGATCGGGTGCGGATGATCCTGCGCGGGCTGCTCGGGGACGACGAGCAGGTCGATGCCTTCGTGGAGCGGATCGGCAGCGAGCTGAAGAAGGTGGCCGCGGACCCGGATGTGGTGAGGGTCGGTGAGAAGATCAACGAGCCGCTGCGGGACCTGACGGTCGGTGCGCATCCCCAGCAAAGTGAACTGGCCCTGGCCGAGCCCACGTTCGCGTCGATTGCCCGGTCGCTGCGGGTGCTGTTGGGTGATGCCTCCGCGCAGCCGTTTCCGCTGTCTGCGTCGGGGCTGGGGTATGCCAACACGCTGTTCATTGCCACGGTGATGGCGGAGCTGGACGCGGCGGCCGAGGCCGACCTGACGGTGCTGCTGGTGGAGGAGCCCGAGGCGCACTTGCACCCGCAGCTGCAGACTCTGCTGCTGCGGTATCTGCAGCAGCGGGCGCGGGCCTCGCGGCGCCGGCCTGCGGGCGATCCAGCGGAGCCGGCCGGGCATCTGCAGGTGGTGGTCACCACCCACTCCCCCATCCTGTCGGCCGCGGCAAGCGTGGAAGACCTGGTGGTCATGGCGCGTTGCCCGAGCGGACTGTCGGACGGCTGGCAGGCGCGTCCGCTGCCCATCCCGCGGCTGCAGTTGACCCCGGAACGGGTGCGGCATCTGGACCGCTATCTGGATGCCACGAAGAGTGCCCTGCTGTTCGCCTCCCGGGCGATTCTTGTGGAGGGCATTTCCGAGCTTCTGCTGCTGCCGGCTCTGGCTGAGCGGGTTCTCGCGGCTGGCGAGGGCGCTGACGCACCGGCTGTGCGGGAGGCGTTCGAGGCGGTGGAGCGGTTCTTCGGCACCACCCGGGTGATCGTCGACGGTGTCGGGTTCGAGGTCTATCTGCGGGTGCTGCTGGCGCCCGTCGACGGCATCTGTCTGGGACGGCGGGTAGCACTGATCACCGATACGGACGTGGCACCCGGACAGCCGGAACCGACACGGCTTCAGTCGCTGCGCAAGCTGCCGCAACGCTGGCATTCTCCTGGCGTGCTGCACCTGGCCGCGGCCCCGCGGACGCTGGAGCCGGCCCTGTGGTCGGACGGCAACGTCACCGCCCTGCGGGCGGCGTTCATCCGGTGCGCGCCCCGCTCGGAGAAACGCTGGGAGCAGGTCGTCCAGGCAGAGGACCCCGCGCTGGCCTTCGGGGAGCTGTTCGTTGCGAAGGCCGGCCGGAGCGTCACCGGTGCGGACGGAGAGCTCGCCAAGGGCACGCCCATCTCCAAAGGGGAGTTCGCGCAGCAGCTCGCCGACGTACTGGCCGACTGGACGGTGCCGTTCACCGTGCCCGCCTACCTCGACGATGCCATCCGCTTCATCACCGCTCCTGACGCCGGCTCCCCCACGGTGGGCGCGCCGTGACCCCTGCGGAGCAGAAGAGTGCAGTGCGGGAGGCCGCTGAGGCGCAGCAGCAGGCAGCCGTGGCCGTGACCGCGCCTGCCTTCGTACCCGCCTGCCCCGGGGCGGGCAAGACCTATGTGATCACCAACCGGCATCTGCAGTCGCCCCGGCGGCCGCTGCGCAAGGGCCGGGCTTTGATCTCCTTCACCCGGGTGGCGCGGGATCAGATGGCCCGCCGCTGCCGCCAGGCGGGCCGCGCCGACCTGGTCCAGGCGCCGCACTTCATCGGCACGCTCGACTCGTTCTTGTGGGAGTTCCTGGTCAAACCGCGGCGGAAAGCCGATCCGGAGCCCCGCCTGCTGGAATCATGGGCACGCATCAAGGCCCCGGTAGAAGGCGTGGACCGGGAGATCCCCCTGCACCGCTTCCCCATGACGTTGGACCCCTCGCACAACTCGGCGCACGGGAAGGTGGCCTGGGACAAACTCGACTACGACACGCGCCAGCTCATCGACGCCAGCGCCTGCAGCCGCTCGGTGTGGGAGGAGAAGATCCTCACCACCCGCAAGTCGTGGTGCGAGCAGGGGTATTTCACCGGGCACGAAGTGCGGGCCGTGGCCCTGTGGAACCTGCGCAACGCCAAGGCCGCCGCCGCATTGCTGCCGCCGCTGCGGTCCCGGTTCGCGGAAATCATCGTCGATGAGGCGCAGGACTGCTCCGCCGCCGACCTGGCGATCCTCCGGATGCTGCACGACGCCGGCCTGCCGCTGATCCTCGTCGGTGACCCGGACCAGGCCATCTATGCCTGGCGGGGCGCCGAACCCCAGGCACTCGGAGCCTTCGCGGCACGCCTGTCCCCCACCCCGCACCGCCTGACGGGCAACTGGCGCAGCTCCCCGGTCATCTGCCGGCTGGCGGCCACCCTGCGCACGGGGCAGCGCCCTCCGGACACGTCCGTCAGGCGTGACGACGACATCCCCGTCCTGCTGCTGCCCACCCACTTCGCCGCTAAGGGCAGCCGCCACATCCACGCCCCGACCGGCACCGGCATCGTCGACGCCTTCCGCACGCTCACCGAGGAGTACGCCGTCCCGGCACAGGACTGCCTGGTGACCGCCTACAGGTACGCCACCTTGCCGGGCATCAGCCGGGAGAAGCCCAACACCAACGCCATCACCAGCCTGGCCTGGGCCCGCACCGTCGCCCACACTCCGGGCGCCTCGGGCGACGACCTGGCGCGCGCCTGCGCGATCGCCGTGCGTGTCCTGTTCGGTTACTGGTACCCGGGCCAATCCGGCGGCCCCGACCGCATCATGGCCACCCACCGCCTCCCGGCCGACCAGGTCAACCGCACGGCCTTCGCGTTCCTGCACAGCCTGCCCCTCCCCCACAAGAAGTGGGGGGCGCAGGTATGGCAGGCCATGAAGACCTGGCCCGCTCTGCCCGGGGCGGCTCCGCAAGGCGGAAAGGGCCGGCTCGCCGGGAAACCCACCCTGTCCCGGCCCCAGCCGGCCACCGGCATACGCACCAACATCGTCCACCAGCTTAAGGGCGACGAAGCGGACGGCGTCCTACTGTTGCTGCCCGATGCCGGAAGCGTCCAGCGCTGGGCCACCGCGGACCCGGCCACCGACGAGGTACTGCGTGTCTGGTATGTCGCCGTCACCCGCGCCCGCCGCCTGGCCGCCATCGCCTTGCCCCAGGAGGAAATTGATGCGCTCACGCGGCTCTTGACCGGCCGCCAGGTACCGGTCCGGGTTGCATGACCCTTCGGGCGGCCTGTCTCCACACACCCGCGCGCCGGTGTGCCGGCCAGGGGGCGGGCCGAACGCCCAGCGGGGCGCGGACCGGGGATGGCGAACCTGCACGCTGCCGGGCAGCCGCAGGAGACAGCGGTCAGGTCGGTACCTGTACCGGCACCGCGAAGATCTCATGGTCCTCGGCCGACCCCCTGGTGGAGGAGACCTCCCGGTGCCACAGGCCCAGGACCAGTCCCGAGCCCGCGCGGTGTGCCGCCTGAATCCACTGCTCGCTGGCGTCGGCTGAGTGCTCGGGGACCACGGTGAGACGGCGGTGCGGCGGGCAGTGCGCCGGGCCCGGTCTCGCGGGCGTGTTCTTTGGTCATGGCGAGGGCCTCGAGTCTGCGCTCCCGGCCCCATGATCCGGTGCGCGGGATCGGGCGCATGTGGACCTGTTGGTCAAGCTGGTGAACAGCAGTGGGGTTACGCGCAGTTGATGCTGCTGGCCGCTCTCGATATCCCGGGCGCCTTTGCCGTATGGGACCGTTCATGGGCCAACCCCGGGCTTGGGCCGATGCGCTTGGCCTGTGGAGAGGTTAGCGTCTGCAGGCTGCTGTTCGGGGTGTTTCCCGGCCTCGGGTCTCTCGGACGCCAGGTACCAGTCCGTGGCATATGATCCTTCGCGGTGTGTCCCCGCATGCGCCGGGGACGGACGTACCAGTCAACGGTCGTGAGGGGTGAACCATCTCTGGATGGAGGCCACGTCCCTCAAGTGGGCGGTGTCGGAATGCAGAGCTGATCGTTCAGCCGCCGCCACGGCCGCCAGAAGCCAGTCCATGGGATAGTCGAACGGTGCGTCAAGAACGGCTGCGACCGCGTCGGGATCACCCAGGGACATGACGGCACGCTCGGGGCCGGGCTGCGCGGCGTAAGGGCTGTGTGTCGGGACGGACGGGCTCTGCGTCCGGGGGCCGAAGGCCTTCAATCCGTCCAGCAGGGACCGCGAGGGCGCCTGTTTCATCCGCTCGCTCAAGGCGTGCTGAGCAGGCCACGCAGCGCGACCATAGCGGGCCATGGCAGCAAGCGTTGACTCGTCCAGGGCGGAGAGTCGCCGGTCACGGCGGACGTGATGGGTGAGGAGATTGACGGTGGCAAGGCTTCGGTCGCCGGCCGTGGCCAATACGTCCGCGGACAACGGCCGGTTGTAGGCCGCCGATCCGATGCGGCTGGAGCTCAGACGCAATGCAGACAACGTTTCGTCGGGCAGCCTGCTGACGGCATCGTCCAGACGTTCGAGATGCTCGAGGGCGATGTCCTGGTCGGCGACGCTGATCAATGCCAGGACCCAGGTCGCGCGCGAGAGCGAGTCCGTGTGGGTGGCAAAGGCGTGTGTCCACCACGGGCTGTTCGCGCGGTTGTCACGCACCTCGTGCAGCAGGTGTCCGTAGTCGGGGTGAGGGCCGAAGGCCTCGGCCGGGAGAGGGAATTCGCCATCAGTCGCGACCACCTTGGGGTCCGTGGCGGCTCCGATGATGGCGATTTCAGCACCCAGCCAGCACGGACCGAACAGTTCGCCGACGGCTCGGGCGGTGCCGCCCCACAGCGCCGTCGTGTTGGTCTGCCCTGCGGAGATCTTCGATTGCCGCAGGCGGGAGAAGCGGGTATCTCTTTCGCGAAGGCGCAGCAAGGCATCCGCTCGAAGGTGCTGCGGCCGCCCGTAGCCCAGGGGCGACCGTTGGGCTTCATGCCGTGCGCGGGCTCTGCGCGTGAAGTAGGCGGGGTGCAGTACCTGCAGCACATCTCCGGCATATCCCGGGACGGGGTGGTCGATGGCGCTGGCGTGACCGGCGAGGACGGTGCGCAGCAGCGTGTGTTCTGCCGCGGAGCCTTCTTCCGGCTGGGCGCCGGCGGCGAGTGCCGCCGCTGCGGTGGCGGCGTCCGCCAGGGCGAGACGAGGCACGATTGCTGCGCCAACGCGGTTCAGGCTCTGTGCGGTCGAGGCAATGCCAAGCCAGGTGCGCTCATGGCCGGTGCCGACCGCAGCGAGCATGTGCGGGTGCCACCACGCGTCGAAAGCCGCGGGGTCCAGGCGCCATGCCAGTTGCACGCGTTCAGCGGTCGCCCGGCAGTCCGGCTCCTTGGCGACGAGCGCTCTCAGTTCGGCTGCCAGGTGGTTGCCGCCGCGGTCACCTGCCGTGTCGGGCAGTGCCCGGTGAGTCAGGCCGTGCTCGATGAGGCGGACGCTCAGATCGTCGAGGAAGAGTTCAGCGGCCCGGTTCTGCGAGCTCCTGCGTCCGGTGAACACGCCGTCGGCCAGCAGGTTCCAGGCAGCCGTGCGGACCTGGCCGGGGTGCATGCGTGCATCGCGTTCCTCTTCCAGCACCTCGACCATCCCACCGAGTTCGTTGGGATTGGCGAATCCGGCGTAGAAGCGCAGGGTGTTGAGCCAGTATCCGCGTCGGACCATGCTGCGCAGGACCTCGCCGGTGTCGAAGCCCCGCTGGTCGGCACCGGCGTACTCGTAGAGGTACCGGGCTGCGAAGTATTCGCGCAGCGGTTGCACGTCGAACTCGAACGTTCCCTGCACTTTACTGGTGAGGGCCCAGACCCGGTCGGTGACGGCGGTGAACAGGTCGCTGAACATCGACGCGTCCTTCTGCACGTCGAACAGGTAGTTCATGATGGCTCTGAGCAGCTCACGGGTCGGCAACTGGCCGTTGCCGTTCTCCGCTTCAGCGCGTGCCTGCAGATGCCATCCCAAGAACGCGGTGACTTCCTCCAGGTCGGCCCGGTGTCGGTGCACTGCGGGAGTTTTCGCCGCCTCCCGGTCCAGGAAGGTCTCCATGTAGGAGGTGTAGAGCGCAGTGCGGCTGTTGGGTACGGAGTTGGCGCGCCGCTGCATCAGGTACAGCAGGATCGTCAGCTGCATGGGGTTGTCTGCCAGTTGAGCGATGTGTGGTTCGGCGGAGCGGTGCTTGAAGGTGCGCTCCAGCTCGGTCAGGTCCTGTCCGGTGATGGCTCGGGCCCGCGCCCATTTGTGCAGGTAGGTGCTGCGCAGTTCGGGGCTGAGGCGGGTCAGCGTGATGGTTTCGAACAGTGACCCGGACGGTTCGGCCAGCTCTGCCGTGTTGGGCCGGGTAGTGACGATCATCTGTGGGCTAAATGCCATGCTCAGCCTGGCGGCGAAGCCGTCGATCTCGCTGACGACGCATGCGCGGGTGCTGGCACTGGCGACTTCGTCGAGTCCGTCGAGGACGACCAGCACGGGCAGCCGGGCCAGGAGATCGTGCACCACGGTGGTGTCAGCGGGCAGGCCCCCGCTGTGGGCGGTGAGGAATACGGCAAGGAAGTGCTCGAGATGCCCGTCGCGGCGCAGCCCTTTCTCGGCCGTTCCCGGTTCGTCGGCAAACGGTTCCTGGCCCACCAGCCAGGCCGCGTAATCCTGCAGGTCGACCCGCAGGGCAACCCGCGCATTGGCCGCGCCCTCCTGTGCCGCCGGGGCCAGGGCCGTGTCATCTGTTTCGTTGAGGTAAGCGGCACGGTGGCGCTGGCACACGTACTGGCTCAGGGTGGACTTGCCCTGGCCGGGTTCGCCGCGCACCAGGGTGAAGGGCCGGGAGGTGTGCAGCAGGTACTGGGCGGCGCCGGTCAGGTCGGCTGGTTCCTCGCCCAGCTCCAGCTGTTCGGTCCGGGCACGCAGGCTGCGCGGTTCGGACGCGCGGGTGGCTTCGACGTCGATGAACAGGTCGTCGAGGTCATGAGTGGTCAGTTCGACCTGCTTGAACTTGACCTTGGAATCCTCTTCCCACTGGGTGGCCATCACCTTCATCACCAGGGTGCGCAGTGCCTGGTCCCTGGCCGTGGCCTGGGTGCCGTGGACGAAGTAGCGCACCAGGTCGTGCCCGGCCAGCATGTCGGCGTGGGCCCACTTCAGTTCGGTGGGCGCGGCGTCGACGCGCGCGTCGATGTCGCAGCGCCACCACACGTGCATCGGGATGCCGAAGTCGCGTGCATGCCGGGCAAGTTCGACATCCAGGCGGTCCATGCTGCCGCGGCCCGGGACAGCGGTGCCGGCCACCGAGGTGATCAGCACGTACCGGGTGGCGCCGTCGGCCACCAGCCGGCGGATGTTGTCCGCTTCCTGCCTCACCGCTGCGCGGAGCCAGGCAACCGGGTTCTGGTCGTGTCGGCTGGCCCACTTCACCTGGTAGACGATGGCTTCATCGCCATCGGTGCGGGTCATGTCCCGGCCGCCGTCGGAGTGCCCCACCGGATAGCAGCGCGCGCCTGGGTAGACGTGGGCGAGAAGTGCTGCGCACAGACGCTGAAACGCCTTCTCCGTCAGCCGCTCGTAGAGATAGTTGCCCTGCCCCGTGCCGGCGTCCGCCACCCTGTTCCCCCGCTCGAACTCCTTGTTCCCGTGCAGAAAGACAACCCTAGAGGGCGCCTGTGACAACGGCGCCCGGCCTGACGCAGAGCCAGAGGAGACCGATGCGCTGGCCCAACTAATGGCCAGCCACCAGGTACCGGTCCGCGTCACACGAGCCCTGGTGCTGTCGGTCCCCGCACGCAGCGGGGCCGTTGGGGACCTGGGGCCCCCGCGGTCACCGGGCCGTCACTCCTTCAGAGCTGCAGTCGTGCTCGCACAGCGAAGATCTCCTGTGCCTGCACGGCATGGATGAGCGAAGTGAAGTCTCCGGTCCACAGGCCCAACACCACGACCGAGCCGGCACGTTGGGCCGCGTCGATCCACTCGCTGGTCGCCTCGGCAGGATGCTCCACCGAGCCGAGGGTCAAACTCCGACCGCCGTCCCCCTGGCGTACGCCCCAGGGGCGCAGTGTCGCCGAATGCTGCTGCAGGATCCAGGAGCTCACGTCAGGCAGCGTGTCCCACGCATAACAGGGGAAGCCGTAGCGTTCGGCGAGTTCCTGGATGCTGCCGCTCATGTCCGGTGACGCGAGGGTGAGGGCCGGGAACGGCCCTTGCGGGGTGGGGACGAAGCCCGTGCGGCCGGCCCGGTAGACCGGCGGTGGGGCCGGGGCCAGATCGATGATCATGGAGGTGAGGTCGGCCCCTGTCAACGTCCTGCCGCCCCCTCCCAGGTGCGGGACCACCATGGTCCAGATGCTGATCAGGTCCTCGAGGAAGTTCTGGCGGTCGACCGCTCCCAGACCAGCGGTGAAGACATAGGTGTACGGGTGGTGTGCGTGCGGCTGAACCTCGTCCCAGAAGACGTGGGTGACGGTGGAGAATTCCCGGTTCGGCACCAGTGGCAGGGAGGCGGCCAGCACGGCCAGGACCAGTGATTTGCCCAGCATGAGCCGGGCCATGGCGGAGGCCCGGCAGGGGTCACAGTCGGCCAGCCCGGCGCCGATGGCCGCGGAGGCGGCCGTCATGTCGGCGGTGTGAGGCACGCCGAACGGTGCGCCGCTGACAGGCACCAGTGTGGGGGCGGGGTGAGTGTGCAGGGTTCCGGCGTTGGCGGAGGTGTAGGACGATCCGGTGTTCTGCGCGGTACGCCGCACCCGGCGCTTGCGGGCGTGATCCTTGCTCATGGCATGGCCTCGAGTTCTGCGCTCCGGCCCCATGATCCGAGTGCGCGGATAGCGGGCACATGCGGATCTGCTGATCGCTCTGAACAGCTCTGGCGGTGCGCGCAGTTGATGCAGCTATGCCGTGCACGAGGCCCGGGCACCTTTGCCGGTGTGGGGCTGTTCATGGGCCAGCCCCGGCTTGGGCCGATGCGCTCGGCCCATGGGAAGGGTACCGCTGGCGGGGAGATCACAGATACTGATCCGCACGTTCGGCCGGGGAGAATCCGCGATGCTGGAGCAGTGCCGCGGCATCGCTCGCCCTGACGAGTCCGTGCTGCAGCTTGCCTGATGGATTTTCATATGTCTTGCCTTTAGCGATGATTGAGGTAGATCGGGCGATGAATCGGAAATCCGTTCGCTCATCCTCTTCGTGGAACTAGCCGAACGTCACCACCCGTCTCCTCGGTAAAGACAGTCATACACGGCACGCTGGAGGTCGTTCACGTGAGCTTCACTCCCGGCGATCCTCCCGCCTCCGCTCCCGGCTCTGGCGCCGGTGGAGCGGGGGGAGCAGGTGGAGAGGGTGGCGCAGGCAGCAACAGCGGAATCGGCGGGGCAGGTGGGGCGGGCGGAGCAGGTGGGGCGGGCGGAGCCGGTGGGGGGCCGAACAACAAGGTCTACCTCACCGGGGGCATCATCTTCGCGATCATCGCTGCCATCGGTGGCATCATCGCTGCCCTCATTCAGCAGAGCCACGACAACCCCAGCTCAACCAGCGGCACTCCCCCACCCGCAGTCCCCCCGAGCCAGTCCGCCTCGCCCTCGTCCGCCCCCGCCGCCTCTCCGGACACCGTTTCGTCCACTCCCGCCACTGTGGCTTCTGCAGCGGGCGCCTCCTCTGCGTGTTCTGGCTACCCAGTCACCCTCACCGGTCCGCAGAAGTCACAGCGGGCCTTCGACCTCGAATACACCGTCAACTGCGGCCGCCCACTCCCGGCCGGCAAGCATTACGTGGTCATCGCTGAGCGCGAAGATCCCGATGGAGCCGGGGAGAGTCATCCCGAGTTCTATCCAAAGGGGGAGCTGCAGGTGACGGGGCCCGGATCCCACTCGTTCCCTGTCAACCTCGAAGACGCCCTGGTCGGCTCTCATCGATATTTCTACGTCGTCCCGCTCACCACAGAGCAGCAGTCGCAGCTCAAGACGGGAGGCATGGCGTTGAAGTTGCCGACCGAGGCGAGGGTGTCGAACCGGCTGGAACACGTCATCCAGTAGACCCGGTGCGGGCAGTTCAGGCATCCTCGAGCGTGCTGCCGCCCCTCGGGGGTTGGAGGTGCACGGTGACAGCGGCGGTTCCCGTTGGACTGCCGACGATGACGTCAGGCGGCCGTCGCATGGCCACTGCCTCCTCGCCCCAGCCTCGTTATGGACCAGTGGTATCTCGGTGTGTCACGCCGGCCTCAACAGCGCCTGTTCCAAGTCCTGCCAGGCTGGTGGTGGTTGGGCCGCTGAGCGCACGACGGTGAGCAGGCGCCCGTCGAGGCAGGCGTCGAAGCGGCCTTCGGCCCGTGCGAGTCTCTCTCGGACACCGACTTGAGGTGGGGGCTGTTCGGCCAGGACGGCCAGCAGCACCTCGTGCTGGGCAGGTCCCAGCGCGTCGGCGGGCACCCAGGTGCCGCGGACGGGAATGTCTGCGAGTTCCGCGTCGAGTTCGGGGGCGGTGTCGTACAACCGCTGCACCATGCGGCCGGTCCGTGAGAGCGGGTCGACCCTGGGTGGTGTCGGGGCAGCAGCGTGCACCGACATCACCGGCTGCAGCGTGTCGAGCGGCGTGGTGGATGGCGTGGCGGGCGGCGGCTCGGGATCGTCGGCCGGCATCTGTTCAAAGGGGTCCTCGGGCGGTCTGCGCCGTCGCTCACGCACGGGAAAGCGCCACTGGTCGCCTGCGCTCTGCCGCTTCCAGCGGGCGTCCAGTGCACCGTCCCAGCGTTTGTCCTGAGGAAGGAAGATGTCTACGGCGACGCCGGAGCGACCGATCCAGACCCAGCTCATGAAGTAGGCGTGGTCGCGGTGGGACGCCGACCACAGGGCGAGTTCCTGCAGTCGCCTCTTCTGCTCGGCGAGTGGCCGCGTCGGCAGGAGCGTCTTGGCGCGGCGATGCCGACCCCGGGCCTCTCCCGCGACTCGGCCGCCAGGCAGATGGAACAGCAAGTCCGGCCTGACACCGCCATTTTGATAGCCCGTCAGCATTCGGCCGGGCAATGCGTCGAAACTGTGCAGGGCGTGCGCCGCGTTGTCCCAGGCGAAGAGGGCTTCGCTGGCCGCCGTCAGCATGCCCAGCCCTGAGCTTTCGGTGACGAAGCTGCGGATGTGCCGCGAGCTCGCCACAAATGCCCGGTGATCGACCTGGAGCGGGGCACCGGCGCTGGGGGCATCGAGATAGCTGGCCAGAAGGCGGACCTCGAGCTGCTTGGTCCGGTAGTCGACGACCCGGTTGAGATCGCAGGCGAGCGCATTGATGTGGATGAGCCGGGCCAGCCCCACCCCCAGGTCACCCTGTCCGACCTGTGTGGCGGTCACCATCGGCCCCTGCACCCGGAACTGCCACACCCGAGCCCATACGGTGTTCAACGTCGTGTTCCTCCCCGATGCGGTGCGCCCGCGTTATGGCGTGTCACAAGCCGTCACGTCCGATTCTCCCCGCCCTGAAGCCACCCAGGTGTCACGAGCGAGGAGTCCGTGCTGCCTGGCGTCAGTGCTGGAAATGGCGCAGGTACATGGGCAGGACGGTACGCATGAGCTGTTCACCGCGGGTGGTGATGGCTCAGGTACATGGGCAGGACGGTACGCATGAGCTGTTCACCGCGGGTGGTGATGGCGTCGAAGTGGGTGCGGTTCATGGCACGGAAGTCGGTGGGGTAGGTGGCTACCGCGCTGCGCGGGACGAGGTCGTCGGGCGGTGCGGGCAGGCGGTCGTCCTTCATGCCGAGGTAGGCCAGCGCGAAGCCGTCGATGCGTCCGTTGGCGGCCCATTCGTGCAGGCGGGAGCGTGCGGAGTCCTGGGCCTTGCGGTGGACGGTGGCAAAGGAGCGGCTGAGACGGCCGGCCATGAAGTGCGGTGCTTTCAGGGCCAGTTCGCCCTGGCCGGCGTCGCAGGCGATGATGAAGGGCACGTCGTAGACGTGCTGGGTGTGGTGGGGTGAGCGTCCGGGTTCCAGGACGGACAGGCCGAGGTTGTCGTAGACGCCGCCGTCGGTGAGCAGCACGGTGTGCTGCTGGCTGTGCCCGTCGCGGTGCCGGAAGGTGAAGGTGCGCTCCAGGGCTGGCAGGAGGGCGGGGTAGGCGGCGGAGGCGGCTACGGCGGTGGCGACGTGGATGGGTTCGGTGATGGTGCCGTAGCGGGAGCAGCCGCTGCAGGTGCTGCCGAAGCGGACGGCGTTGGTGGTGGCGAGGTCGGTGGCGGTCAGGACGACGTCCAGGCCGGGGTGGGTGACGTCGGCCATGGTGGCGGTAGTGAAGGCCTTGCGGGCCAGGACGGCGGCGAGCGCGTCGGTGCGGTTGGCGGGTCGGGCGACGCTGATGTCGGTGGTGCGGGTGAACAGGTGGCGTGCTCCTGCCCGGGCGGCCGCTGTGAGGTTGCGGGCGGCTGCGGAGGGCTTGAATGCCTGGCGTGCGATGTCCAGTTGCAGGCCGTGGCGCAGCAGGTCGGTGGCGTGGGCGTCGAAGTCGGCGAAGTCTCGCGGGCCGTAGGCCCACAGGGCGGCGAGCAGGGATCCGCCGGAGATGCCGGAGACGACGCGGATGCGGTCGAGGAGATCGCGGTCGTTGAGGGCGCGCAGGCAGCCGAGGTGGAAGGCGGCGGCGCGGGAGCCTCCGCCGGACAGGGCGAGGCCGATGGTGCGGGTCATGGGCGGGCATCGTCCGATCGGCGTGGGGCGGTCTGCGGTGGCGGGGCGGGTGGCGTAGCCGCCGGGCCACCACGTACCGGAGCCGTGTCGGGGGGGTGGTTGTGGCGGGGACGGCTCGGTCGAGGCGGAGGACGCGGTGCGGGTGGCGAGGTGTGCGTAGAGGTCGGGTCCGTCTGCGGTGGTGAGCCATGTGTCCCAGACGGGTTGCGGCCCTCCGGCGATGAGGACCAGGGCCCGGGCGGGGGCATCGTCCAGGGGCAGGGTCAACAGCTCCATGGCGGTGCGGTCGGTGGCGCTGGGCTGTGCCGGGGAGTGGGGGTGGGTGTGCCACAGGCCGAGGAAGCGGCTGGTGTTGCCGGTCGCGGTGCGGCGGGCGGCGAGGTGGCGGGTGACTCCCTGAAGGCCGTGCTGGAAGTAGGCCTCGCTCAGCAGGGAGTCCGGGGGCGGGCCGGTGGCCTCGTCGACGTAGATGATGCCGGTGGCGTCATCGATGGTGCCCAGCAGCATGCCGCCGGTTTCGACGCGGGGGCCGCGTACGCGGGCGCCGCGGCGAGCTTCGGCCCGCATCTCGGCGAGGGCGGCGGGGGCGATCCGCACGTCGTAGCCGGTGGCGTCGTCGGTGATGATTGTGTCGTTGGGCCAGGTCAGCCAGCGTGGCCCGGCGGGCTGGGGGTCGGTGGGGCCGCTGGGCGTGCGGACGGTGAGCGCGGCCATGGTGTGCTGGTCGGCGGGGGCGTTCAAAGCGTGGAGGATGCCGGTCACCAACTGTCCGGCCAGGGCGGCGACGTCGGCGGCGGAGCCGGTGAAGGTGGCGTCCGAGCAGCCGGGTTCGGGCTGGAAAAGCTCGGTGCGGGGCTGGATGGGGAAGAAGTCCTCGACCATGTCGTTCAGAGCACCGGTGGGATCGGTGCGGGCGCTCAGGGCGGTACGGCGCAGCACGTCGGTGCCGCCGCCGGTGGCCCCGTGCGGTGAGAAGGCGGCGATCCCGAGGGTGGCCTGGTGGCCGATCATCACGGTGGCCAGGTGCGGCCAGGCGGTCGGGTCGGTGTGGCGGGTGCGTTCGAGGTAGGCCCGCACGACGCGGTTGGCGGTGCAGTCCCAGATGAGGTCGAAGGAGTGCACGTCGAGGGTGGGTAGGGCGCGGGTGATGTCGGCGACGACGGACTCGACGCGGGTGGCGTGCGGGTCGATCTGGTTGAGGCGGGCGGCGAGGACGTCGGCCTTGGGGTGGCCGATGTCGGCGTCGGTGTAGGGCTGGCGGGCGTGGATGCCGGGGTGCACGACTGACTGGTCGACGACCGTGATGTGGGCGGCCCCGGCGCGGGCGCAGATGTCAGCGGCGGGCGCGCCGAGTGCCCCGGCGCCCAGGACGAGGATGCGTTTGCCGTGCAGCCAGGCTGCCGGGGTGTGGTGGTCTCGGCGGACGGTGACTTCGGGGCGGGCCTCGTAGAGAGGGATCCACTGGGTGGTGAGGGTGTCGAGCCATTCCTCGCCGATCTGCATGAGCTCGTCTCCGAGTTCGGGCAGTTGGCGGTCGACGTAGGCGCTGACGGCGCGGCGGGTGAGTTTTTCGGCGAAGTCGGGCAGGTGCCAGGCCACCAGGTGGGTGCGGCGGGCACCGTGACCGGCAGTGCCCCGGGAGGGAGTGCCGAACAAGAGGTGGACCGGGGCATGCGGGTGCGACGTACCGTCCGGCCCGCTCTGGCCGGTGGGGCGCAGGCGGCGGTTGTGGTCGGCGACCACGCCGACCAGGCCGAGGACCATGCGTGCGGTGATACGGCCGCGGGCGAGGGCGGTTATGAGCTTGCGGGCCGTACTCGGGTACTCGAAGGTCAGATGATCTGCTGTGATGGCGACGGGGGCGAGGAACACCTCGGCATCGTCGGGGAGTTGGGCTTCTGAGAGGGCCTGGGAGAGGGTGCCCGGCCATGGTTGGCCGAAGGGCAGCCAGCCGACCACGTCGCTGCGGTCGGTGCTGATGCGGTGCAGGAGGGCTGCGCCCAGCCAAGGTTCGTCGTGCTCGGCGGTGGGCGCGTCGCGGCGGACGACGAGGAGACCGTCCGCGTAGTCGCCCACCGCATGCGGGGGATGCAACGGCTCTCCGGGGGCGTCGAGTTCTCCGGCCGCGGCCGCCTTGAACCAGTCCAGTAGGCGGGTGATGAACCCGTACATGCCATCGGCCGGGTCCCACTCGGTGGCCGTGGAGCGGTACAGGCACGGGAAGCGGGCCCAGACGACGTGCGGGGCCCCGGCAAAGCGGGTGTGCCGGGTGTACACCAGCGGGACCTCGAAGGGGAAGTCCGGCGGGATGTACAGCGTGACGGGCTCCTCGCTGCGCAGCCGCAGCCCGCCCTCGGCGTGGGGCAGGCCAGCGCATCCCACGCTGATGCGCGCCTCCACGAAGCCCTTGGGGGCGGCGGGTGCCGTGTCCATATGGGAGAGGAAGACCCCGCCGCGGTCGGAGCTGGCGATCTGCCGGAGCTGGTCGAGGGCGAGGTTCTGGCCGGCCGTGATGGGCGTGGTGGTGCGTTCGCTCACGCGTCACCGAATCCCAGGGGCGTGGCGGGAGCGGCCTTGTCTCCGCGGGCCTGCTCGACGGCGCTGCGAGCGGCGGTGGCCGCGCGCGGGGAGGGAACAGCTGCGGTGGCGGTGAAGGCGGCGGCCGGGAAGCGGGTGGTGCCCAGCGCGGCCAGCATCCGCCGTCCGCCGCCCGCGGCCTTCATCACCAGGGACTTGTTCTCCAGCTCGGCGACGTCGACGAGTTCGAAGCCGAAGAGCGGGTCCAGGGCGAAGACCACCGGCCGCGGCTCGTCCTTGGTGGGGTACTCCCCCGTGCACAGCACCGGCAGCGCGGTGATCTCCTCGTAGGCGTCCCGGGCCAGCAGGTGGGGCGGGTTGTGGCCCTTCTCGTCCTGGTCCCTGAAGGGCCGGGAGCTGGCGATCACCCGCGCGTCCGCGCTGGCGTAGGTCTCGAGCTGGTCGAGGATGTCCTGCTTGCGCTCCTCCTCGCCGTCCTCGCCCTTGGCGTACATAACCTTCTTCGAGCAGTGGTGCGGGGAGAGCAGCAGGTCCCACCCCAGCCGGTCGGTGTTGCCGAAGTACTCGCTGTTGTCGAGGATCTTCTTGATCGTGGGGTAGGCGAGGTCGCCGAGCAGGAGCAGCCGGCCCGACGTGCCGGTGCCGGTGGGCATACGGATCTGCAGGGCGAGGGAGGTCTCGTTGCGCTCGTCGGCGCAGTCGTCTTTAAACGGGGCATGGACGAACGCCTCGAACGTTGCCGACAGGTCGTTGCCGTCGATCATCGTGATCGTCTCGCCGGGAAAGGTGAAGTACTCGTCGGGCAAATCCTTGTAGGAGTGCTGGTCGCGGTCGTCGTCATAGCCGATGATCCGCACCCGGTCGCCGCTGGCGGGCTCCTCACCGTTGTCGATGGCCTCCAGGGTGGCGGCGACGCGGCGTTCGACCTCGTTCTGGAAGAGGCGGGCGTCCTCGCACATGGTCTTGTCTTCGGAGATCTCCCGCCACAGCCGCGGGGTCGCCCAGATCTCCCCGATCAGAATGTCGCTGTCCAGCAAGTCCCCGAACCCACAGCAGTGGTCCGAGTCGGCGTGGGTCAGGGCGAACACCGCCAGGTAGGGGGTCTCCCCGTCCAGCCAGTCGGGGCGCGGCAAGGTATCCGCCAGACGGTCGATGACCGCGGCGACCACCGCGTCCTTCTCGTCGGCCTGCTTCATGTCCCGCAGATCGACCTGGAGGACCAGGTCGCCGCCGAGCACGAGCGTGGTGGAGTCGCCTGTGCCGACCGGCCAGAACACCACTCCCCGCTCGGGTAGTTCCGTCTCGACCATGCCCTTGCCTCTTCACTCGCCATTGATCAACTAGCAGGAAAATCACCCGAGTTCTCTGTGACTTCACATCTACCACGCGCCACTGACAATGCGGCCTCACCAGGCATTCCATGCACCCCGGGGCCAAGGCCGGGGACAGTCGCCCCGAGCGAGACCTCCCGGCAGACACGACGTGCCGCCGCAACAGCGGACCGGTGGGTCCCGCTCCCAGGCCAAGAGCGCGGGAAGGGGTGCCGGTGCGTAGGCGGTCCTTCCCAGACCCCGGTCCCTTCAGCTCCTGTTCCTGTACTGACCCGCGATGCGCTGGGTACCGCATCCGGCCTCGGCACTTGCAACGGCGCCCTGAGGGCCCCGGAAGCGCCGTACGAGGGACGTCCGAGCCGGGCGGTTCGAAGCTGCGTGTACGGCTAGGCAAGCCACAACCCAGCCCACCGCGAGCCGGGTTCTGCTGCTACGCCAGACTGGCGTGCCCCACGCAGCCCGTTGGCCAGCCCGCGTGCAGTGCGCAAGCACAGGAGTCCGCGGGCACGCCCTCCATGCTCGCAGGGCTGCTGTCGCGAACGGGTTCGCTACGGTGACCGGGTGAGTGTCGAGAACGATCCCTCGGGCGGCGATGCCAGCCCCACCGGTTTCGCTGTCTCCGCCGAACTGTCCACGGCGCTGGCCGCTCAAGGGCCCCACGGTGAGCGTGCGTTGAACCTCCTGTTGGATGCGGCGTCGGTCTTGTCCGATCCCGGCCGGTGGAACGCGCCCTACGAGGTCGCGCAGTCCTGCTGCCGGGGAGCGATCGACAGCATCCTCAACCTGGCGCCGAGGGACATCTTGGGTATCGAGGCAGCCAGGGACGCGGTCACGGATGCAGCCAGGGCCGCCGTCGAAGCCTGCCGGGCCAGCGGCTCCGTCCCACAGGGGCTGTTGGAGGAACTTGCCGCTGCGGTCGACGCACTGCGCGCGGAGGAGGCCAATCCGGGCGGGCGGCGCATCCGTCAGATCGGGCACCTGGTGCAGGAACTGACGCGGCAGGAAATGGGCCTGGCCGAGGTGGAGGCCGTGCGCAACTCCTGGACCCGGTTCTACCGGGACACCTCCGGCGTCGTGCACGGCTCGGGCGCTACGCCCGAACAGTCCCGCGAGCGGTTCGAGGGCGTGGTGGCCGCCTTCGAGCAGCTCTTCCTGGGGTTGCCGGAGCGTGCCGAACGGCTGAGGCATCTTGCGCTCAGCGAGCAGCCCTCACAGGAGGATGCGGACGAGGTCGCGTCGATGTCGGATCCGCGCGCTGGCAGCTACTTCTTCCGTGCGGCGGTGAGCCCGCGCTGGCTTGACCTGCTGCCGCTGGAGCGGCTTCTGCCGGAAGCCTCCCGCTGGCCGGCCCTGCCCTATCTGCGGCGGCTGCTGGAAGCCGACCCGCCACAGATGTGCGGGTGGGTGGCAGATCGTCTCACCGCGATCACCCAACGCGGCCCGGGCGCGGTGGGCACCGCGGTGAGCCTGGTGGCCGGAACGGGCATGACGGCATGTGCACTGCTGCAGCAGATCGCCCGGGACCAGCAGGACCGCCATGTGCTGCTGCGGATCAGCTTCTGGGCCCGGGACGTCCCGATGTCCGAGCGCAACGGACAGTGGGTCCCCGTCGTCGAGACGGTGTTGCGCACCCCGTCCTTCGGCACCGCGGAGTCCTGGGAGGCCGCGCAACTGGCACAGGCACTGGCCCACACGGCCCACCCGGGAGGCCGGCTGCGTCCGGCCGGGGACCGGTTGGGGGGCATCATCCGGTCCGTGCTGGCGTCTGTGCTCGCCGTGCCTCTGGCGGAGGCCGACGCGTGGCGGACCAGCATGGTCAACGACCTGCGGGAGATTTCCCTCGCCGATCCGCCACGTGACGTGCTGTTCACTTTGATGCGGGCGGTGCTCGACCTGGCCCGGCAGGACGCACGGCTCGGTGTCCCACTGCCGGAGCGCTGGCGGGTACTGGACAGCAAGTTGCCGGCCGGTGCTGCGGCTGACCGGCTGCGCGCGGTCGTCCTTTTGGAATCGTATGACGACGACCGGGCCGATCCGGTCTCGTTGGCCGCCTGGTGGGAGCGTGCCCTGCCGCTGGCGGGCCGGCTGGTGGCGGCCGGATCTGCGCGGGCGGATGTCGCGGACTTCCTCGCCCTGCTCGAGGGCGCCTGCCCCGACGAGCACCGTGCCGATCTGCACCATGTGTTGGCCCAGGGTCTGGGAGAGGCACCGTCCGCGTCAGAGATCTCTGCCTGGAAGGACGCCTACGAAACGGCGTCCGAGCCGCTGCCGGATGCTTGGCGGACCGTCTGGGACCTGACTGCGGTTCTTGCCCCGCAGGTGCTGGAGCCGTGGCGGCCGATGCTGGAGATGCTCACCGGCCTGACCGGGCAGCCCGCGCCCGCGCGTCCCGTCCCGCGCCTGCAGGTCACCTCCTGGGTCGTAAGGCACGGCGGTCTGCCCGCGGACGGGTTCGCCGCCCAGGCGGCGCAGGACGGGCCGGCCGCCGCGGTCGGCCAGCTGGCCGTCGCGCCCGTCGCCCGCGGTGACGTCGACGCCGAGGGCGCTCGCGCCGGTCTGCTGGGGGACCTGGTGTCCCAGGATCCGCAGTTGTGGGCCCGCGACCCTGACGGTGTGGCGGTGGCCGCGGCCGGCGCCCCGGGTGTGCTGGCCGCCTACTTCAACTCCCTGCACCGGGCTGCCCGTGAAGAAAAGCTCTCCCAGGGCGAACTCGCTGCGATCGCCCTGGCCGCTTTCGCCGCCCGCCCCGCAGCCGGGCAGGACGGTGCGGGCACGCTGCAGTTGCAGCAGGTGATCTGCAATCTGCTGCACCGGGCGTGGGAGAGCGGCCTGCTGCTGGACATGGCGTCCGGGGAGGCAGCGGGCGCCGTCGAGTGGCTGCAGAACCTGGTCACCAGCTGGACACGGCCCCGCACGGACACCCCGCAGCCGCTGTGGGCGGCCTTCGACCAGCCGGGCGGGACGGCGCTGATTTCGCTGATCGCCTGGGCTCTCCAGCAGGCTCACCGTAGCGGCCAGGCCCTGCCGGAGCCGGCCCGCGGTGTGCTGGCCCGTCTGCTGGCGGACGAGCCTGACGATCAGGCCCTGGCCGTCATCGGCCTGGGTCTGGGCCAGCTGGCAGACGTCGATGGGGCGTGGGTCGAGGAGCACGCAGAGCCGCTCTACTCACTCGACGCCCCCTGGCGGCCCGCCGCGGCCTGGCTGCGTCAACCGCGGCCGCACGCCGGCGTCTTGGCGCGCCTGGACCGTGCGGCGCTGCTGCAGGCGGCGGCCGGCCCGGACAACGCCCCGGTCCTCGGCAAGATCATCTTGTCGTTCCTCGACGGCTCCCAGGTGCTGGGCCCGGCCCCGGCCCTGCTGGCAGAGCTCGCTGCTCAGGACGGCGGGTTGCAGGCGGTCTCCGAGCTGTTGTCCCACCTCGCGCAGGCCGTGATTGGCTGCGGTGAGTCGAGCCCGTGGCCCGAGCGTGCAGCAGCGCTGTGGCGCTCCGCGCTCGAGGCACCACTGGAGCCCGCTGCTCTGTCCGGCGCGGGCCGGTTCGCCTACGCCGACCACCTCGACGATGCCGCCTGGCTGGAGTTGACCGCCCGCACCGTGGCCCGCCAGCCGGATCTGGAGGCGCCTGACGCAATCGCCGAACGGGCCGCGCGCCACCCCGACTCGGCCGATGCCCTGCTGATCGCCGCGGCCATGCTCGGCGTTGACGTGGGCTCCTTCCACCGGCAGGAGATCCAGCGGCATGCGGCCCGGCTCTTTGCCCAGAGCACTGCGCAGGGCACAGCCGAGCACGAGCAGCTACGGATCGCGCTGATCAATGCCGGTGCGATCGAGGCGGCCTACAACGACCCTGCGCCCGGCCCATGATGGCCCGGGCGCAGGCGGGGTGGTTGTCCGGCACGGCGGGGCCCGGTGCCCGGCTACGGTGTCGGGCATGAAGTCGCACATCATGCAGATCGTGCGGTGGGATGCCCCGCAGCCGCAGCGCGAGGGCACCGCATGCAGCGCACGCGGAAGAAGAAGCTGCGCCCGCGACCTCGTCGCCGAGGTCGTCCTCCGCGATGCGGGCAGTCCTCGCATCCGCTGGACCGTGCCAGTACTGGCTCGACCATGAACCCGCCGTCGCCGCTCACGAAGCCCGCCGGGAAAGCCCTGGAACGGGTTCTGGCCAGGCTCGCCTGGAGTAGGGCCGCCCGCGTGCGCTGGGGACCCTGCCTGCGCCGGTGGCGGCGGACCGCCACACTGTGCTCATGGGTGCCGACGTCACGCCTGCCAGCCGTACACCCCTTCGGCATGCCCCGCCGACCCACAGCACCGTCAAGGAGTTGTACGCCACAGCCCTGGCCTGCGGAATCCCCGCGTGTGGGGAGCCGCTGTACCGGGAGAACCCGGTTACCGGCCAGCGCCTGCTCAACAGCCGGATCGCGCATATTCACGCCCGCAGCCAAGGGGGCCCGCGGTGGGACCCGGCGATGGGCGAGCAAGACAACCGCAGCTTCGGCAATCTCATCCTGCTGTGCGAACGGCACGCTTCCGAGATCGATGCCACGCCGGACGACTATCCGGCAGATCGGCTGCGTGCCTGGAAAGAGCAGCAGATCGAGACGCGCTCGCGCGCGGTGGGCCTGGCGCTGAGCGACGCCGAGGTGGCCCAGGCCGCTGCCGTCTCCTTCACCATGGACGACCTTACGGAGCGTCTGAGCGCCATCGTGCCGTTTACGCCGCGCCTTCGCTCCCGCGAGGAAGGCCTCGACCTGGCCTTGCGCAGTTGCCGGGCGCGCAGCCGCGTACGCCTGCGCAGCACTCCTGCCGACCGTGTGCGTGCCGTCCTGGTGTGGATGGCAGAGCATGCCGGTCCGGCGGTGATCGTGCCCGAGGGCGCCCTTCGTGTCCTGGTCGCCCCCATGGGAGCGGGCAAGAGCGAGGAGGCCGAACGCTGGTGGAGCCAGGGTCTGACCCAGGCGTGGGCAGACCCGGAGATCGACATCCCGCTGTGGCTGGAGGCCCGGGAGATCACCTCCACGCTGGCCCAGGCAGTCCAGGGCGCGCTGGGCAACGACCCGGTGCGCACCTGCCGGGTGGTCGTCGACAATCTCGACGCGGTCAGCCCTCGCCAGGCGGACCAACTTCTGTTCGATGCCCGGCAGTTGGTCCTCGTATGGCCTCGTGTCAGTGTGCTGGCGACCACCCGGCCGGGCGCGGGGCGTGTGGAGGACAACGAGCGTCTGCCCGTGCCGCCCTGGTCCTCTCGTCGGGGCCTGGAACTGCTGCGCACTGTGCTGGGCGAGGACCATGCCAGGATCCCGGAACGGCACGAGACGTGGCAGCTGCTGACCAGTCCACTGCAGGTTCACGCCCTGGCCGGCCGTCTGCGTGCCGGCGGCGACACGCAGATCTCCGCCCGGGAGTTGCTCTCCGGGCTCGCTGCCGACATCCTCCAGCGCGAGCGCCCGCAGGCCTCGACGCAGGTATGGGAGGCCCTGCCCCGCCTTGCCGCGCACATCCTGAACCAGCACGGTCCGGTTCAGGCCAGTTCATTTGCCCCACAGCATCTGGTCTGGGAGCTGGAGAAAACCGGCCTCGTCGTCCACGACGGCGATCTCCTGCGCTTCGCACTGCCCCTGTTCGAGCAGCACTTCGCCGCCCAGGCCCTGCGGGAGGGCCACACACCGCTGGAATCCGCCGCCGCACCCAAGTCCTTCCCCGACTGGCGCTACGCCATCGCCTTCGTCATGGCGGCCGCGCCGGACGAGGAGGCCGAGGCGTTCATGCGCACCCTCACGCACACCAACCCGGCAGCAGCCTCCTGGGTCCTGGACGAGATCGCAACAGCCCACGGGCGAAGGCCCCTATCCCCGGCCGTACCGGCGGGTAAAGCGTCCGCCGACGGTGACGATCCGCAGCAGGTGCCCGCGGTGGCACGCCGACTGCGGGATGCCACTCTGTGCTGGCTCGCGGGCCTTGAGTCCCTCGGCCCTCTTCTGGCCCGGCACGAGCAGGGCCGGCTCATCCCGTGGGCGGTCCAGCCATGACTGGCTGACCGTGGCACAGGCACGGCCCGGCGTCCTGGACGAAGACCTCGTCGCGTGGCCTGACCTCGCGTCGTTGCCCAATCCCCTGGCCCGGTTCCATCACCGGACGAGCTTTCCGGCTCCGCACGGGCGCCTGGCCTGCTGGGAGCGGGCCCGCTCCCAGCTGCGCCAGGCTCTGGCCGACCGGATGCGGCAGCGCACCCTGCCCGTGGCGCCCACGTCACCTCTCGCCGCCGAACGCGCGTGGTTCCTCGCACGGCAGATCATGGCCAAGGGGCAGTACTCGCGGGTCGGCCAGCACATCCGTCTCAGCGATCTACAGACCGAGCTCGACATCCTCAAGGATCAGTCCGCAACCTATGTGCGGGCATCGTGGCAGTGGGGCGCCGGCCGCAAGATCGACTCCGACGATGTCCGCTGGCTCAGCGTGCACCTGCATCACGTTCAGGGGGACACCCTCGCCAGCCCCAGACCGCCCGCCGACCGGACGAGCCCCCCTCCCCGCTACTTCTGGCAGACCTACTCCCCCGCGCTCACCCGGTCCATCACCGCCGACGTGCTCCGCGACGCTCTCACCGGCTACCGCGATCTGGTCGAGGTCAACTTCCCGCGGTTCGGGGCCGCGCTCGGCCTGTACAGCGTCTTCCCCATCCGTGTCGAAGGCTTGGTCGTCGTACCCTCCGACGAGTCAGAGCCCCAGCCCGCCACGGTCACGTACGCCCTGCGTCCTGATGAGACGTCCGGTCCGCAGGACCGACCCGTCGTCGATCTGTGCCTGTCCGACAAATCGGTCTTTCCCGAAGAGTCGCTTTGGGCGAAGGTGCGCGAGGACCGCTCCACAGCATTCCGTCTCCCCGGCATGACCCAGCAGGAGGCGCTGCTTCCCTACCACGACCGCCAAGCAACGAACCTCGCATACCGCTGGCTCGCCCGAGATCTGCAGGCGGTCGGCTGGCTGGAGCGTGCAGTGACCTTCTCTGACTAGCCGCCCGCGCCACTTGATCAGCGCGACGAGCCGCTGAATGTCAGACCCACCTGCCATCCTTCCCCCCAACTCTGCGCGGAGGGAGGTGAAGGAGATGTCGCAAAAGGAGAAGGCGGCAGTCGCCATGGTGGTTGCCCTGGTCGGAAGCGCGTACCTCGGCAGCAAGGCGCGGCGCTCGGGTCGTCCGCAGTAGCCGTGAGCGCCATCGGTTACGCGCTTGCCTCCGCCATGGCGTAGCGCGGTACCGAGCCCCGACCTCAACGGGGAGGGCGGGGCCCACGATCACACCAGGTAGCCAGGAAGCCATACCGTCAGCCTGGCCCGCACCCGGCTCACAGGCCCACGCGGAATACTGGGGCCATGGTTCAGCAGCCGCGCCCTGATGCCAAGCCGCCCGTCGCCGAAGTGCTGTACGCGCGGTATGCGGGACTTGAGCGCGGGCGTCCGGCACCGGGTCAGTGATCCGGCGCGCGAGATACGCCCCGGCCGGCCTTCGCGGCAGTGCGATGCGTGAGGTCACCCCATCGGGTCACAACACGGACACACCGACCACGTTCATGCTCCACGACACGCATGATGCCCCCCTCGACAGGAACGACCAGGGGGGGACCACGCGCACCATTACCATCGCCGCCGTCTTGCTGATCAGCGCGAGCGCCACCGCCTGCGGAGGCAGCGGCGAACCAAAGACCATCCGCGTCACTGTCACACAGACCGTCACCGCGTCGCCGAGCACCGACAGCGCATCGACGACAGACACCAGCGTCCTCAAGATGGGTGCCACGAAGACAATCGTTGATGCCGAGAGCGACGTTGATGCCACCGTCCAGGCGCTCGCCTATCAGCAGCCCTACAAGGGCCCCCAGCCCGCGAAGCCCGAGGCCTTTCAGGGCGGCGACATCTGGGCGACCGCCGACGTGAAGGTCTGCAACATCGAGGGCGCCAGCTCCAGTGTCGACCAGTTCCCATGGTCGCTGGCCTACGAGGACGGAACCACCATCAAGGTGACCGGCTCCTCAGGCGGTGACATGCCGAAGCCGGAGTACCCGATGGACAAGACTCTCACGTCCGGGCGGTGTGCCCGCGGTCTCGTCGCCTTCCCCGTGCCAAGCGGTAAGCAGCCGGAGCGCCTCGTGTACCAACCGGGCAGCGGCGAGCCCACCGAATGGACGATCTCGACGACAGGATGAGGAGGACTCCGGCAGCCGCGTCCATTAGGCGGTGAGTTCTCGAGCGAGCTGGAGCGGGTCGGCGGCAGCAGTCAGTCGGGCGAGGCGAGAGCGCTGCTCTCCGATGCCGCAGCACCCCTCCAGAGTTACGGATCCGTGGACGCCCACGGCGGCCGACGGGCCTACTTCGGCTTGACCGGACCAAGGTTCTCGTACCCGATGCCCTGGAAGGCCGTCCGCGCGACCTCATGGCCAGCGCGCAGCTTCTCGAACCAGATCAGCAGATCCACCCTTGCCTGCTCGTCGACGGAATACTTGCCCAGCTGGCCAGCCAGGGGTTTCGCCGCCACACCGAGGAATCCTCCGCGCTGGCTCGATGTTCGGATGACGTGGCTGAGGAAGTTGTCGTTGCCGTTGCCCTGGTCGTGCGGGAAGCGGCGGATGAAGTACGCGAACAGCTTGTCGAACTTGGCGGGGATGGACAGGTAACGCCACTGCGTCCTCGGCGCGCGCACGGCGTCGTTGATGTGCATGACCCAGATGGACGCCTCGAAGAGCAGGCTCAGCCCTTTCTCAAAGGCCTGGTCGTCACGGTCCTTGTCGATGTCTTTCGCCAGCAGCGTCGACAGCTGCTTGGCCGCTTCAGGGGTGACAGTGCCGCTCTGCAGACCGGTGACCAGGTTGTCGTAAGTGCGAAGGGCCGTGAGCTCATGAACGCGGGCGTGCGCGTAGGCCGCCCGCCGGATCGCCACGCTCGCGGTGTCGCCCTCCAGTGGAACGGGGCTCGGCAGGGCTCCTTGCTTGGGCCAGTGTGCCTGGCTCTGCGTGATGACGACTCCGAGCGACTGCTCGGCGAATCCCGTCCAGAGGTCGCGGACGGCGTCATTGCGTGCAAGAAAGCGGTCAGCCATCGTCGTCGATTCGGTGAGCCCGATGGCCACGTTCAGCCCTGCGGCGTCGAGGGCGGTGCTGAGCTGCCTCTTGGCGACCGCGAAGCCCACCGCCCTGGTGCTGAGCGCTCGGACGAGCGGGGCGGCGGCCGGCCCGAGCGCGAGCGAGATGAACACGTCCATGAGGAAGCTGTCGGACTCAGTGGGCGGCGGGTTCTCGAGCAGCTTGAGGCGTACGTCCTGCACCTGCTCGCCGGCCAGCGTCGCTGCGTCCCGGACGGTGTGAACGAACAGCAAGTCGCGGTCGCGGGCCTGCTGAATCATGGACATCGTCGACGCCTCGAGCCCGGCGGGTAACTGCTCTCCGTTCATTACGCGCGGCTATCGGTCGGTTCCGGGGGCTGCGGCGCCATCCGTTGCGGGCGCTGGGGCGTCGTCAGGCGTCCATGCCCAGCTGTCCGCGTCGGTCCGTCGCCAGGTGGGCAGGTCGCTCCCTGCCCGCACCAGCACCATGGAGGTTGGTATCCGTACCTCCCACGGGTCGCCGACGGGCAGCTCGCCCTGGCCGCGCCCGGTGCGCTCGCTGATCTCCTTGACGATTGGCAGATACGTCTCCGACTCGACCTCCGGGTCCACCGCCGAGGGCGGCAGTGTCCGGAACTGCAGGAAGTGACGGATCGCTGCCTCGAAGCCCGGCCGCGCGGGTACGACGACGCGCGCCCACCCGGCTCGCCAGAAGTCGCGGAATTCCGGATCCGCATCCTGCCGGCCGAAGCGCTCGGCCCACGTCTCCTTGCGCGCCCAGAAGTACGGGTAGCAGACGTACTGCAACTGGTCCCACTCGAAGGCATGCTCGAAGAACCGGACGAACGCCCCCTCTGCCGCGGCGCGTTCGAGGTCGAAGGTCGGCGGTGCCCCGTCCTGGGGCGCGCTGATGGCGTCGTACGTCTGCCCGGTCACGATGGTTAGGCAGTGCTTCTTCAGCTCGTCGCGCACTGTAGCTCGGTTCTGCTGCGGCGACGCGCCGTACGGCGACACAGGGCTGGCCTGTCGTGCCTCCAGGTCGGCGACCTCCTGCTGGTGCTCGCGCAGCCGGTCCTGGTAAGCAGCTTCGATCTTGGCGTACGTCGTGAGCCGCCACTGTGTGAGGATCGGCTCACGGCGACGGCAGACCAACTCGGCGTTGACCGTGTACGCGTTGGTCTCGTAACCGATGACGGTGAAGGCGAGCTTGGTGTCCGCGACTGCGTCGACAGGGTTTGAGGAGAAGTCGGCGAACAGCCGCAACGGGAAGCTGTAGAGCTTGTGGTCCTTAGCGCTGTCGAACACCTCGCGGTCGCCGGCCGTAGCGCGCAATAGCAGTGAGTGCCACCCAGTGCTGATCGCGATGACGGGCAGGTCGTCGGTCATGGCGATCCCAGTGAAGGCCGCGTGCCAAGGGGTGTAGCCCGCCGGGACGGCGAGGTCCAGCCGCCCCCGGCTGCGCAGCCGACCCTCCTCGGTGGCTCCGTCGGCCGGGCCATGGTCGAGGACCGCCGTGACGGTGACGTAAAGCGGCGGCGGCGCTTCCACGTCGGTAGCACCGTACAGGGCCGCTAGCTCGCGGAAGTTCGTCGCGTCGACGTAGCCGGCGTTCGGGGCATAGCTGTCGAGGCGGGGCGGAGGGACGGGGAGCCGTGGACCCGCGACGGGTGCCTGCTCCCGGAACCACAGGAACGACGCTGGCTCGGGCACCATGAAGTCGAACATCTGACGAATGCCGTAGTCGAAGACCTGCGCCTCGTAGACCTTGTCGAGGAACTGATAGATCGCGCTGTGGTGGTCGTCGGTCGAGTTGGTCATCTCGTGCAGGTTGCGCTCCTCGGTCTCCTGCACGATGCGTCGGACCCGTTCCTCGCGTACCCGCTCCACGACCCGTTCCAGCGAGCGTTGGACGACCTCCTTCGAGAAGGTCGTGGCGTTCCTTGTCGACTCCTCCTTGGCCTGCTCCACGGTCATCTCGGCGTTGCTGGTGAACTCCACGGTCGGGCCATACTTGCCGGACAAGCTCAGCTCGACCCCCGCCTGCCGGTCCTCCCGTAACGTGCGTGAGGTCTCGCGGTTGAGTTCAAACCGGTCGGTTGTCTCGAGCTCGTTCTCCCTCTCGCTGGACCGCTCAGTCTCGATGGTGATGATGTCCTCGGTACGCTCAAGACGGCGGTGCTCACGCACCCGTCGCTCCCCGGCGATGACGTTCTCCACATGGGCGATCTCAGCAGCCTCGTACCTTTTGATCTGCTGCTTCACGACGAGCAGCGAGGCAATGCCGACCGCCTTGACCCTGGGTCTGTGGCCTGCCTGCAGCACCGCACCCTTTCGTGCGACGACCATGCCCGGCGTGCCCAGCATGCGCTCTCCGTGTGCGCCAAACGGCTGCCGGACCGGTGTCTCCGCGAGGTCGTGCAGCAAGCTGACCGCGGCGTACGCGGGCGTCTTGGTGAGGTCTATGGAATGGCTCGCCAGCACCGCTGTCGTACCAGTAGAAAGGCCGGCCCGGGCAGCCGCGGTCAGCGTGAACGGCACCGATCCCGTGATCGCTCGGCCCTTCCCGTCGGGCTGGACGAGGTGGCCGCCGACGTCGAACCGGGCGATCTCGCCCGCCGCATCCATGGCGTTGCCGAGCACCGCGGGCGCGCCCTTCGCCCCGCCTCCTGCGACCACGGGGAGCGAGTCAATGGCCGTCCCCAGGCTCGCGGGCGTTGCGGCGCTGGGCGGGCTCGGGGGCGGACCAACCACAGGGATGGCCGCTAATTCCGCCAAGGTGACGTTGTGCCCGTCGCCGCTCGCCGCGAGGCGGAGCGCGGCGTAGAGCCGGTACACCAGGGCGAGCCTCCGCAGGTTGAGGTCCGCGTCACGCGTGCCGTAGGTCGAGGCCAGCAGCGTGTTGGACAGCCGCGTCCGGTCGTCCTCGAACTCCGGCCGCGCGACGAGCGCTTCGACGTCGCTGATCTCGGCGACGAGGGTACCCACCGTCGGGGTCTCCTTGCTGCCCATCTCCCCGTAGGCTTCAAGGATCTCGGGTCCCAGCGCGAGCTCCCCCACGTTGCGCACCGACCGCTCACCGTCGCTCAGCACTTCGTTGGCGAGCACGATGCGTTCATCCACGGTGGTCGCGTCGCCCAACTGCTGGCTCACCTCGCCGATCACAAGCGCGACGCCGTTCGATTCCCGGACAGGTCGCGCTGGTCGCAGCTGCGCGAACCGGAAAACATCCGCCAGGGAATTCTGTCCGTCCATGAGCGACCTCCGCGGGTGCGCACTCCGGATTGGAGCCACGGCTCCGGCGCCCAAGCGAGCTGGTTGCTCGTGCGACCCGCAGTATGTCCGTTGCCAAGGTAAGGATGCGCCCGGATCCACGAACGGTCCATGCGCACGTTCGCGTAGAAGTGGTACGACTGTGCCCCCGCGCGGGTTCGGCGACCAAAGAGTCCTTGCCGGTTGACTGCACGAGGATGGCGCGCCGCGTCCATCAACTCCAGCAGCCGCAGCCAGACGAGATAATTGGGTGCACTCCGGAATCCTCAGTGTCCGTGGTCATGCGGCCGATAGGAACGACTTCCCGTACAACTAGCACAGCGGTGCGGCCAGCGGATCATCCCAAGTCGGGGATCGAGGTGAACCCCAGAAGGTCAACCTTCGTCGGGTTGTCGTCCCACAGCTACAGCTCACTCATCATGTGCCCCGGCAAGCTCGTCCTCTCTCACCGCCTCGCCCTCGTCCGGCCCGGCCAGTCGGGGAAGTGTCACCGCGGGAGCGGCCTCGGGTGGTGGAGCACAAGAGCTCAGTGCCCCACCACCGCACCGTTCTCATCGACAGCCTCATGCTCAGCACAGCACTGACGCAGCCTCAGGAAGCGACACACCACCCGAAGCGGCATAACAGCAGCTCGCACTGTCGCTGAAACGGCGGGAGAGGCCGTCACGCTGGCCGCGGCGCAACGGGCGGGCGGTGGGAGCTGTGGATACGGCGCCTGTTAGGACCCAGCTAGCGCCGATCGCCGCCAGGTGCGTGGCACTGTGGCTCATGACAGTGGCAGTGAGCGACGTTAGCGTCTCCCCCAGGGTGGTCGCCGACAGCAAGCGACTTGCCACCACGTCTCTACAGCTCCCTGACCTGCACACATGCAGTAGAACTCATCAGGATTCCCGAAGTATCAGCGACATTCCAGCTCTATCACGTCTAACAAGGTCACAGCGCTGCCATCTCTGGCCAAACATGAACGGTACGTAGTATGCGCCTGTCAGATGACCTGTCACCGTTCACCCAGAAATCCAGGTCCAGAGCCGATGTTCCACGTCATGAGCTTCCAGACCTCGCGCCAAAACCGGGAAGGCACACTGCCACTTCCCGCCAAGTACTTCGAAGTGGAACAAAATCGAGCACCGGCTCTTCTCCCACATCACCCACAACTGGCGCGGAAGGCCGCTCACGAGCCACGACGTCGTACTGCAGACGATCGCGGCCACCCGCACCCGAACCGGGCTGACGGTGGAAGCCCACCTCGACACCGGCGACTACCCCACCGGCATCGCGATCAGCAAGGACCGCTTCGCCGCCCTGCCCCTGGTCAAGCACGAGACCCACGGGCAGTGGAACTACAGCCTGCTGCCCGAACCCACCGAGCCGACGGCCCCACCCGTCACATGCGAGACGCTCGGCGTCGCCGACCGGCGCAATTCTCTCCTGGCCCGCCTGGCCGATCCGCGACTGACCGGGCTTGACAGCGCAGAACTCGCCGACCTGTGCGCCGAGTTGGCTCCACTCCAGGCAGCACGGGCTCAGGAACGCTACAGCGAGCAACGCGGCGGACGCGCCCGTCGGGCCACTGGCAAGCTACGCGGCAGCAGGCCGCTGTTCGACGACCCGACCCGGGTCATGCTCACCCTCCTCTACCAGCGGCAGGTCTGCTCGATGCGACTGCTGGCGGACATGCTGGAAGTGACTCCCGAATGCATCGGCCAACTCGTCGCCGAAACCCGACGAGTACTGGAGGACCACCGTCACCAGCCCGGATACGCGCCGACCCGCTTCACCACGGCGACCGAACTGCTGGCCTTCCTCGACACCGCGACGACCCCGCCCCGCACTCAGGTCATGGAGGACCTGTCCCATCCGCGTCTGACCGGCATGTCCCGCGAAGACCTGAGCGCACTCGCCCGCCGGCTCGCCCCACGCCAGCTCGCTCAGACCGAACGAGCCTCCTACCAGCGCCGAGGCGCCGACCGCCAGCCGGGCAGCCGCGGCGGCGTCTTCCCCAAGAAGATCGGCGACGAAGAGCGCGTCGTGCTCGCCCTCCTCTACCTGCCGAAGCTGTGCACCATGGACGTCCTCGCTGACGCGTTGGGAGACGTGAGCAGGTCCTCGATCGGCAACACGATCCGCGAAATCCGCCCCCTCCTCGCCGAATCCGGACTCCTCCCACCCCCGGCCAGCACTCGCTACCGCTCCGCCGCCAAACTCCTCGCCGCCGCACGAAGCGAAGACGACACACCGACAGGTTGATTCCTTACGGCTTCACAAAACCGCAAATGTGCTCGACGCACTCCCGAAATCCGCCCAGCCCGCGGCCAAGCGCGCGATCCAGGAGATCTACAACGCCGAGGACAAGGAACACGCGGCCAAAGCAGTCCGCGACTTCGAACGGGCCTACGGGGCGAAGTACCCCAAGGTCGCCAAGCGGATCACCGACGATGAGGACGAGCTCCTGGCGTTCTTCGACTTCCCCGCCGAGCACTGGATCCACCTGCGGACCACCAACCCGATCGAGTCGACCTTCGCCACCGTGCGACTGCGGACCAAGGTCACCAAGGGCGCGGGCAGCCGCGCCGCCGGACTCGCCATGGTCTTCAAGCTGATCGAGTCCGCCCCGGCCCGCTGGCGGGCCGTGAACGCACCCCACGCTGTCGCGCTCGTCCGCGCCGGAGCCCGCTTCGAACGCGGCCGCCTCATTGAACGCCCGGAGGCTCTTGCGGCATGATCAAAGTCAGTCGATCCCCTGGAGACCTCGCGTGACCTGGTCCGAGCGCATCGTGGTGCGCGACGGCGTCCGACTTGTCTGCCGGGACTGGGGTGGGCCGGGACAGCCCATCGTGTTGCTGCACGGTCTGGCCGGCCATGCGGGCGAATGGGATGCGACATCCCGGCGCTTGAGCCCCGGGTATCGGGTCGTCGCGGTCGACCAACGCGGGCACGGCGACAGCGAACGCCTCCCAAAGGATGTCTCCCGCGCTGCCTACGTCGCCGATGTCATCACCGTGGTCGATCAGCTGGAGTTGCGACGGCCGATCCTGGTCGGCCAATCCCTGGGCGGGCACACCGCCATGCTGACCGCCGCCGCACACCCCGAGCGAATCCACGCGCTCGTGCTCATCGAGGCCGGTCCAGGCGGTGCAAACCCCAACACTCCCGGCGAGATCGCCGGATGGCTGGACTCATGGCCGACACCGTTCGCCTCTCTCGATGTTGCCGTCCAGTTCCTGGGCGGCGGACCGGTCGGCGAAGGCTGGGCAGCCGGCCTGGAAGAACGCGACGGCGGCTGGTGGCCGCGCTTCGACCGGGACGTGATGGTCCGCTCACTGGCGGAAAATGCCCGGCGTACCTTCTGGGACGAGTGGGAGCAGGTCAAGTGCCCGACCCTGGTCACCCTGGCCCAGTCCAGCATCATCCCGCCGCTGGAAGCCGACGACATGCTCCGCCGACGCCCCGCCACCGTGGCCGTCAGCATCCCCCGAACCGGCCACGACCTACACCTGGAACAGCCCGGGACTCTGCACACCTTGCTCTCGGACTTCCTCAACGAACTCGCCTGACAACTCCCGCTCGGCCACAACGACGGGTAAGTCGATACCGCAGACAGTCATCGATCCACAGGTCTTGACAATTACTCAGTCCTGCCGGGGGCGCCACACTGCTCTCCTCGCGCCTGTTGCCCGCCGTCAAGGTCACCTCACACGGTGAACCTGACGGCTTCGAGCCACAGGTCGTTGGTGAGGGTGCCGCCGAAGATCAGGTTCTCGCCGCCGGGTTCGTCGCAGCCCATGCCGTGCCAGCCCTCCTTGTGGACGTACGAGGTCTGGCAGATGACGCTCGTGCTGTTGCCGACGTTGATGGAGAAGCCCAGCATGTCCGGGGCGCTGTTCCTGCCGCTGCCGATGTAGTTGTCGATGCCGTCGACCGCGCCCTTCCACGGCGCGTTGTAGTGACCCTTGCCGTCCGTCGAGTCGGGGTTGTGGACAAAGGCGGTGGCAGCCGTACCGTTGGTGCCGGAAACCGCGATGTTCAGCGCCTTGATCGGCCTGCCCTGGCCCGCCGCGCCGGCGGTGGCGCCATCACACACCGCGGCCTGCCAGCCGAGGTTCTCCACATACGCCCGGTAGCAGATGTGTCGGCCCGGATTCCGGGTGGCCAGCGCCTGCACGGCGACCGCGGCGGTCCTCACCTGCGGCTTGGCCGCCTTCTCCGTCGTAGCGGCCGCCGGCGCCGACGTGACCGGTGCCGCGGACGAGGTCCTTGGGGTGACGACGGCCGGAGGGGCCTTGACCTCGGCCTTGGCGGTGGGGGTGGCCTTCATCTTCGTCTTGGTGGGCGTGGGTGAGGGCGAGGTAGGGGGAGGGGGCGCGGCGGGGAGGCTCTCCGCGGTGACCACTTCGCTACTGTCCTGCGAGGTGAGGACGTCGCTGCCGACCAGCGGGACGCCGACGGCGAGGACGACCGTCAGAGCGGCGGCGGTCCAGCCCAGGCTGATCCAGACCCGTCGTCCGGGCACGAGACCGCGGGGTGAACGGGCTGGTTTGCGAGCGAAGGTCTCCGAGAAGCCGTTCGGCGACTTCGAGGGCTTCGGTGACTGTGCGGGCATCGAGGTTGCTCCGGGAATCGTGGACGGTGAGTCGGGCATCGTCTTTCTCGTACGTCACGCACGCCCCGCTCAGGGGACCGTCCATTTCTGGGCCGCGTTGCCCGAGCACCAGGCGATCTGGAGCGGAGAGCCGCTGGCCGTGCTGGCGTTGGCGACGTCCAGGCACTTGTCGGCGGCGACGTTGACGATGTCGTAGGCGCCGCTGACCCGCCACTGGGTGACCGTGGTCGAGTCGCAGGCGGCCATGACGACCCGGGTGCCGTCGTTGGTGGAGCGGCCGGCGAGGGACAGACAGCGGTCGCCCTTCTGGAGGGTGCCGTTGGCGGCGAACCTCCACTTCTGGTCCGAGCCTCCGTCGCAGCCGTACAACTTGAGGACGCTGTCGACGAGTTGGACGCACTTACCGACAAACCCGTCGTAGTGGCCCGAGATCTGGCCGACGGGGCGGGAGAAGTCCTGACTCGGGGTGGATGCGGCGGTGGCCTTGGGCTTGGCGGCGGCGGTCTTCTTGGCGGCGGGTGCCGAGGTCTTCGGGGCGGCGGTGACGGTGGTGACGGCGCCCGGGCTGGCCGGAGCTTGGGGCGCGGCCGGGTTCGCGGTCTTCCGCGGGGTCTTCGCCGGCGTCCTGGCGGGGGGCGCTGACCTCGGGGACAGTGTGGGGGTGGGGGTGGGGGTCAGCGACGGGGTGGGCGGCGCGACCCGGACGCTGCTCGCAGCGGGCACCTCGTCGTCGCCCGAGGCGAAGACTCCGCTACTGGCCAGGGAGATGCCGAGGGCGCAGACGCCGACCAGGGCGCCTCCCCAGCCGAGACCGGCCCAGACCCGGCGCCCGGGGACAAGACCGCGGGGCGAGCGGGCGGGCTTGCGGGCGAAGGTCTCCGAGAAGCGCTGCGGGTGTTTCGAGGGCTCCGGGGGCTTCGAGGGCATGGAGGTTGCTCCGGGGAATCGGGAGTGGGGGCCGTAGGACGGACAGGGGCCGGTCAGACGGGTGTGGCGGGCTGGGGCAGGTCCTGCTCGTCCAACAGCACGAGTTGGGCCGCCTCGGGCGCGTTCAGTTCGGCGACCCGCATGGCCTGCCGTTCCGTCATGCGCTGGAAGAGCTGACGGGCCGTGCGACCGTTGCCGAACTGGGCGCCTCGCGGGATCAGTTCGACGTGCTCAGCCAGCGCCTTGCGGGCGCCCGTACTGAGTTCGTACTGGTGGCGCTGGGCGTGGTGCTCGACGATGCTGACCAGTTCGGCCGTGGAATAGTCGGCGAAGACCAGGCTGCGGGTGAAGCGGGAGGACAGGCCGGGGTTGGAGCCGATGAAGCGGTCCATGTCGTCCGGGTATCCGGCGGCGATGACGACGACCTCGTCCCGGTGGTCCTCCATCAGCTTGACCAGGGTGGCGATCGCCTCGCCGCCGAAGTCGTTCGCGGTCCCGGCCGGGACCAGGGCATAGGCCTCGTCGATGAAGAGGACGCCGCCCCGGGCGCGGTGGAAAGCCTCGGTGGTCTTCGGGCCGGTGTGGCCGACGTACTCGCCGACCAGCGCGCTGCGGTCGACCTCGACCAGGTGGCCGCGGGCGAGCAGGCCGAGGGCCTTGAGGAGACGGCCGTACAGGCGGGCGACGGTCGTCTTGCCGGTGCCGGGGTTGCCGGCGAAGACCAGGTGGCGGCTGAGGGGCGGGGCGGGCAGGCCCGCCTGTTCGCGCAGCCGTACGGTCTGCATCAGTTTGACCATGCCGCCTACGTCGCGTTTGACGCCGTCCAGGCCGACGAGTTCGTTCAGCTCGGCGAGCAGGTCCTCCAGGGTCTCCGGCTCGGGTTCGGGCTCGCCCTGCTGGGCCAGGCCCGGGGTGCCGGCCGCCGGCACGGCGGGGGTGGTCGGGGTTCCCGCGGGGGTGCGGGGTGCGGCCGGGGCCGTCGGCAGGTCGGAGAGCGTCGGAAGCAGGGCCGTGCCGACCCGGATCGAGGCGCAGTCCTCGAACACCGGCACGGCGCCCTCGGCGAGTTGCGCGTCGTGGCCGCAGTCGAAGACCCGGCAGCCCCGGAACCGCGGGGTGGCGCCCCGGGCCATGTGCAACGCGGGGAACGCGGTTGCCGACACGTCGCAGTGGTCGAAGGTGCCGCCGGACTCCTCGCCGACGAGGATCCCGTTCTTGCCGGTGCCCTCGATCCGTACGCCCCGCACCTCGGCCTGTGCCTTGTGTCCCAGGACCAGGCCGCCGGCCCCCGCCCCGGAGACTCCGCCGCCCTCCATGACCAGCCGGGCCCCGGTGTCGACGGTCACGCCCGCGCCGCCGACCTCGGCGATGCGGGTGCCCCGCAGCACGGCGACCGCGTCGGCGGTCAGCTCGATGCCGCCGCGCCGCTGCCCGGTCACCGAGCAGTCCAGGAGCTGCGACTCCCGGCCGGAGCGCACCCGTACGCCCGTCTCGCCGTCCTCCACGCGTACGGCGGCCAGCACCACCTGTGCCTCGTCGTCCACCTGCACTCCGCACGCCCGCGCACCGGCCAGCGTGGTCCGGGTGACCTCGGCCTGCGCGCTCCCGGCGGCCGACAAGGCGTGCTCCCCGCTGCCGGTCACCCGGCAGCCGGTCACCACCGCGACCGCCCGCTCGTCCAGGTGCAGGGCCGAGCCGCCCGTCCGGGCGAACAGCGAGTCGGCCAGCGCCACAGTCGCACCGCCGGCCGCCAGCAGCCCGTGGCCCCCCGGGTCCAGCACATGGCAGCCGCGTGCCGTCAGCCGGGCCGCGTCGCCGGCCTCCAGGCCGTGACCGCCCGCCCCGGTGATCCGGCAGTCGGTCAGCTCAGCCCGTGCCTCGTGCGAGACCTGGACACCGGAGCGGGCCACGCCCTCGATCCGGCAGTCGGCGAGCAGCGCCTCGGCGGTGTCCTGGACGAGGACGCCGTTGCGTCCCGCGCCCACCAGGCGCACGTCGCGCACCAGCAGCCGGGAGCCGCCACGAGCCCGCAGCGCGGACCCGGAGTTCTCCTGGATCCGCAGCCGCTCGGCGAGCAGCACGGCCGTGCCGGACAGGACGGCGCCGATGCCGTCGACCGACTCGATCACCGTGTCCTCGACGCGGGCGCGGGCGTCCCCGGCGAGGTGCAGCGCGGTGTGCTGGGCACTGCTGAGCCGGGTCCTGCGCAGCACGAGGACGCCGCCGCCCAGCGGGTCCGCCAGCTCGGCGGCCAGGTCGCTGTCCAGGTCCAGAGCGGCGTTGGCGACCGCTCCGGAGCCGTCCGGGGAGCCGAGCACCTCGATACGGCCGTGGCCGAGCCGGCAGTCCTCCAGGCTGAGCCCGGCGGCGTCCTCGACCCGGATCAGCGCCTCCATGGGGTCGGCGCCGCGCAGCACCAGGCCGGTCAGCAGGCACTCCGGGGCGGTGACGGTGAGGGCGGTGCCCGCGGGGGCCCGCAGGACGACCGAGCCGGGGCCGTACTCCGGTTCCAGTGTGACGCGCCGGTCGAGCCGCAGGGTCTCCTCGTACTCGCCGGGCGCGACGGTGACGACCGCCCCGGCGGGTGCGGCGGCGAGCGCCGAGGCGATGCTGCGGTGGGCGCCCCGGCCCTTGGGCGCGACCCTGATGACCTGGTCCGTCACGTGCCGCCTCCGCCGTTCCAGCCGTTGCCCCCGACGACCGAGTCGCGGACCACACCGCTCAAGTACATGTTGGAGAAGATCTTGTCGACCATCTTGCCCATCCCCGCCACCACGAAGATGTCGAAGAAGCCCTGGCGGTGGTACCAACGCCCGGCGATGTTCTGGGTGATGATCGTCCGGGCCAGGCCGGTGCTGACACCGCCGATCACACCGGCCGCCGCGCCGGCCGCGCCCACCAGCAGCGCGTCCGCGCCGTACAGGTGCACGGTGTTGCCGTCCTTGTCCTTGACGCCGAAGATCGCCGCGCTCGCGCTGCCGCCGATGAAGCCGGAGAGGGCGCCGCCGAAGATGCCGAGGCCGAAGTCGTACGTGCCCGAGCGCCAGCGGGTGACCTTCTCGTTGCCCGCGAACTCGCCCTGCCAGCCGTCGTCGTTGGGGCGCCGGGAGTAGGGCTGGCCCATGTCCATCTGGCCGAGGCCCGTCTTCCAGGGGCCGCCCCGGAAGGTGGCCAGGTGTCCGGCGGAAAGGGTGCCCTTGACGCCGGCGCTGACGGTCGCGCCGAAGGCCGCCTTTGCTACGTCGTTCCAGCCGAACTCGCCGCCGGTGGCGGCCGCGACGATGCCGTAGACGACCAGGTTCATGCTGAAGTCGAGCAGCCACTCCTGGCCCATCTCGACGGCGAGCATCTGGGCGGCCTTCCCGGCGAACGGCGTGTAGACGGACTCGCCGCCGACGCTGCGGCCGAAGTCCCAGCGGTTGGGCTCGCGCCACATCCGGCTGAAGCCGCGGTATTCGCCGAGCGCGCCGATGTAGTTGGTCTCGCGGCCGATGAGCGTGGTCCGGCCGAACGTGTCGGTGTTCCAGATGTATCCGGAGATGGCGCGCTGTTCGAGGAGCGTCGTGCCGGTGGGGCCGCCGTAGCGCCGCCACTGCTTGTGCCACTCCTCGCTCTCCAGGAAGGTGTTGTCGCCGAGGTCGGTCTTGCGGCGGATGTCGATGCCGTTGTCGAACTCCTTCCATACGTTGGAGTTGAACGTGCCGCCGACGTCGGAGACGTACTCGCGCACCCGGAACGGCGCGTCGGTGGCCCAGGAGTGGATCGGGCCGGTGGCCGGGCGGGCCGGGATCTCCTGCACGGTCATGTGGTTGATGGTGGCCGGGTTGTTCGGGTCCGGGGTCGCCACCTCGTCCCGCCAGCGGGCGTCCTGCCGCCAGGCCGTGAGCGGGTTGCCGTTGGAGTCGATCCAGCTGCGGATCCGGTTCGCGGCGCCGCCGCCGAAGTCCATGACGTTGCCGTGCCGGTCGATCTTGTTCCACTGCCAGGTCTCGATGCCGGTGACCGGGTCCCGGCTGACGCGCCAGGCGTCGACGGTGGTGCCGTCCCCGAGCAGCCGGTGCTCGCGGATCAGCCGGAGCTCGTCGGTCGGCGTCATCCGTTCGAAGTCCTGGAACGACTCCTTGTCCCAGGCCCAGGTCTCCATGCCCCGTTTGTTCTCCGTCACCCGTGGTCCGCGCGTGCCGTTCGGGCCGCGCCACTCCAGGTTCTTGGCTCCTGCCGTGCCCGTGGCGGTGATCGTGACGGTGTTGTTGCCGCCCGCGGCCGGGTCGGGCCAGGTGTCCTTGCGGGCGACGACCATGCCGTGCGGGTCGTACCTGGTCCAGTCGCCGTTGCCCGCGTGGATGTTCTGCCGGGAGGCGATGTCCCCGTTGCCCGCCTGGCCGTCCGGACGGACGGCGGGGGCGGGCCGGTACTCGACCACCGAGCCGTCGTTGAGCCCGGTCCTGGTGACGTGCCACTGCTTGGTCGCGTCGGGCGAGAACCAGTCGCCGTTGGCCCGGTTGGTGGTGAAGCGGTCCTGGAAGAGGATGTCGGTCTGCTGGTAGCCAGCGCCCGGCTGCACGGTGAAGTCGCCCTGCACGTAGGTGCGGTGGCCGTTGAGCTTGCCCGCCCCCTCCGACCAGGGCAGGTAGTTGGGCCCCGCGTTGGCGCCGGCGCGCGGCGGGACGTTGGCGCCCGCGGGCAGCGGGACGTTGCCGACGGTGAGGTCGTTGCCGCTGGCCACCTTGCCGGTGACCCGGACGACGCTGCCGTTCCTCGCGATGTCCGTCGTGACGCCGCTCATGCTGACGAACCGCACGCCCCGCTGGGGCAGTCCGCCGGCGGCGGGCGTCAGCTTCCACTCGTGGATCTGGTACCTGCCGTCGAACCGCAGCCAGTTCGCGTTGGCCAGGCTGGTGGCCCGGTAGTCCCCGCTCATCGCCCAGCGGGCGAAGAACGGCGGGCGCTGCTCGGCGAGGCGTTGGGTCTCCAGGAAGTCGCCGTTGCTCAGGGTCGTGCCGCGGCCGTTCTCCTTGCCGTGCGCGGAGTGGGACATCCAGTCCCGCTTGGGGATGCCGTCCGCGCCCATCTCCACCTGGAAGTAGCGGCGTACGTCGTGCGGGGTGGGGGTGAAGCGGCCGAACTTCTCGTGGACGAGGGTCGACGCGTTCGTCTTCGGGTGGTGCATGGTGTCGGTCCAGCCCCGCCCTGGACCCCACTTCCTGGCCCCTTCCGCCAGGTGGTTGTAGTCCGCGTCGAAGCGGTGCCAGGTGCTGCGGCCCGCGCTCTGCGTCCAGACCGTGCGGTCCAGGTTCGCGAACACATGGCCGCCGTCCGGGTTCTGCTGGAAGTGGTGGACGCGGGTGTCGACGCCCCGGGTGGTGGTGACGTCGAAGTAGCTGCGACCGCTCTCGCCCCAGTGCCGGGTGCCGTGACGGGTCGCCACGCCGGCCCCGTCGAACTCGGTCCACACACCACGCTGGTTGAAGCGGCCGAAGGTCCCGGCTCCGGCGGAGGAGTGGTACGCGTCGATCGAGCCGCCGTTGCCGAACGGCAGCGGGCGGCGCTCGAACACCTCGGCGCCGGAGTGGCCGAGCAGCCTGAGCCGGCCGTGGTCGAAGCCCTTGAGGTCGACCGTCCCGCCGTCGTACCAGGGCCGGTTGGCGTTCTGTGGCCGCGGGGTGCCGGTCCCGTCGAGGTGGACGCGTACCCAGGTCGGCTTGGCGCCGCCCGCGGCCGGATAGGTCACCTCGATGTGCTGGTTGGGCTTGATCTGGCCCTCGTGGATGACGTTGATCCGCTGGGAGGCGAGCCGCCCGTCGGCGTCGTACAGCTTGAACTCGCCCTGGTGCGGGGCACCGACGCCGTTGACCTTGTACTGGCCGTTTTGCATGGTGACGTGGGGTGTGCCGGGCGGCGGGGTGGGCACCTGGGCCAACTCTCCGTCCAGGACGCGGAGCTGGTTGATGTCCGTGCGCAGGAAGCGGGTGCCGATGCCGTCGCCGAGGCGCACGGTGTCGTAGAGGCGGGTGCCGTTCGCGTCGTCGACCCGGAAGATGCCGCCCTGGCCGGCGTCGACGACGGAGCGGTCCAGCCTGCCGTTGTTGCCGTGGAGCTGGAAGCTGCCGTCCGCCTGCTCCACGCGGTGGCCGCCGCCGGGCCGCGCGGTGACCTTGACGTTCGGGATCGCGGCCAGGTTGTTATCCAGCAGCTCCAGGGCTCCGCCGGGGCGGACGCCGGCGTTCTGCCCGAGCCGCGCGCCGGCCCCGTCGTAGAGCCGGACGGCGTCGATGTCGACGGTGCCGTCCGCCGCGTTGTGGACCCGGATGTGGCCCGGTTGTTCGATGAGGTAGCTGCCGTCGGCGCGGACGGTGAAGTTGGCGTTGGGGACGGCAGCGCCGTCGGCCTGCCTGAGCACGGCCGGCCCGCCGCCCGCCGGCGTGTGGACGAACTCGCCGTTCGCGTGGGGGGCGGTACCGCCGGCGAGTTGCCGGACGTCGGCGGTGTGGACGCCACCGGCGTCGACAAGGACGTGGTCGTCGCCGCGGATGATGCGGAAGCCGTTGCCGGCGCCCGGCTGGGCGACGGTGGTCACGTTCCGGCTGCCGATCAGATGGCCGGTGCCGTCGGGGTTGAGATGGAGGCGTCCGCCGTTCAACGCGCCCCCGGTCAGCGGGAGTTCGTCGCGGACGTGCGTGAGGTTGGCGTCGTAGAAGGTGATCCGGTTGTTGGCGGTCGGGACCTGGTACCCGCCGCCGACGGGAGTGATGCCGCCCTGGGGCGCGCCGGCCGCATCCGTGCGGACGACCACGCCGCCCCCGACCGGCGTGTGCACGAACTGGCCGCCCGCCGCACCGCCGTTGAACGGCCGGGCGTCGTGGGTGTGCCCACCGGCGCTGTCGACGACCGTGTGCGGCTGGCCCCCGCCGTGATCGATCCGGAAGCCGCCCGAGCCCCGCTGCGGCTCCACGTGGGCGCGCTGCAGATGACCGCCGGTCGCGTCCAAGAAGTCGTGGGTCGTGCGACCGGCCTCGGGAAAGCGGATCTGATGGCCGTTCGGCACCGGCAGCACCCGGTGCACATAGGCGCCGTCGACCCCGTACACCCGCAGCCAGCTGCCGGTCGTCTCCGACACATGGAAACCACCGCCCGGCAGGACCGTGACGTTCACCGTCGGTTGGCCCACCAGGTGGGCCGTAGTGCCGTTGGCGTCGATCTGCAGCACCGTGCCGTTCGACGCGCCCCCGTTCAGGGTGAGGTGGTCGTACGCGTAGGTGTAGTTGGCGTCGTAGAACTCGATCCGATTGTTGGGGGCGCCCGGGACACGGTACTCGCCACCGACATGGGTGACTCCGTCCGTCTGGACCACCCCGGCCGCGTCGGTGCGGATGAGCCCGGGCGGCCTGCCCGCCACCGGCGTGTGCACGAACTGGCCGCCCGCCGCACCGCCGTTGAGCGGCCGGGCGTCGTGGGTGTGCCCACCGGCGCTGTCGACGACCGTGTGCGGCTGGCCCCCGCCGTGATCGATCCGGAAGCCGCCCGAGCCCCGCTGCGGCTCCACGTGGGCGCGCTGCAGATGGCGGCCGGTCGCGTCCAAGAGGTCGTGGGTCGTGCGACCGGCCTCGGGAAAGCGGATCTGATGGCCGTTCGGCACCGGCAGCACCCGGTGCACATAGGCGCCGTCGGCCCCGTACACCCGCAGCCAGCTGCCGGTCGTCTCCGACACATGGAAACCACCGCCCGGCAGGACCGTGACGTTCACCGTCGGTTGGCCCACCAGGTGGGCCGTGGTGCCGTTGGCGTCGATCTGCAGCACCGTGCCGTTCGACGCGCCCCCGTTCAGGGTGAGGTGGTCGTACGCGTGGGTGTAGTTGGCGTCGTAGAACTCGATCCGGTTGTTGGGGGCGCCCGGGACACGGTACTCGCCACCGACATGGGTGCCGCCCGGCTGGGGCGCCCCCGCCGCGTCGAAGTGCCGCAGGCCGCCGGCGCCGCCCGGCGTGACGTCGATCCTGACCGTCGTACCGCCGAAGTGGCCGCCCTGCAGGGTGATCTGGCGCTCGGCGCCGACCAGCCGGGTGCCGTTCGCGTCCACGTCGAAGTCCCAGTGGCGGGTCTCGCCCCCGTTGACGTGCTCGATGCGGACGACGTTCCCCTGGCCGATTCGGTCCGCGCGCAGCCCCTGGAAGCCGTTCGGGTTGGTGATGTTCGGGAGGGACCCGGGAGTGATGTCGACGCGGACGCCGTTCAGGCCGGGCACGTTGACCGCGTGGGTGGCGGGTGCGCTGTTGAGTCCGGAGGGGCCGGCCGCGGCGTTCTGATGCGGCAGCGGGACCTGCGGGGTGAGGTTCTGGAGCTCGATGTCCGGGATGACCCTGCTGTCGATCTGCTGGTGGTTCAGGGCGGCGCTCAGGTGGTAGTCCGTGCGGCTGACGCCGCCCGCGACGTCATGCTCGATCCTTAGGAACTGGCCGCCACCGCCCGGCAGGGTCTCGAACGTCGCCCTGACTCCCGGGGTGGCCGGGACGACCTGCGGCCCGGTGGCCGTCGGGGTGACCTCGACCCGCACGTTGGGCAGCCTTGGGATGTTGGTGAAGGTGTGCTGCAGGTTCAGGGACTGGGACTCGGTCTTGACCATGAAGACCTGGATGTTCCGGTGCTGGTCGCGGAACGCCGCCAGGTCGACACGGCCGAGCTTCGGCAGGTCGACGAAGAGGCCGTCGTTGCCCAGCAGGCCGAGGGGGCCGTTCTTGGCCGGTCCCCCGGTGCCGGGCGGCGGGACGTGCGCCCCCGGGCCGCCGTCGAGCCCGCCCGGGGTCGGAGTCGGGGTCGGGGTCGGGTGCGTTCCCAGCGCGTTCGCCGGCGCCGGGTTCACCGCGGGCGTACCGCTGACGGGCGCGTCCACCCGTCCCAGGGCCGTGGCGGGCGGCACCTCCACATGGGCGGCCCCGGCGCTGACATCCGACGCGCCTCCCCTCAGCCCGTTCACGCTCCCGGTGGGCGGGACGTCGACGCGGCCGACCGACGGCATGCTCACACCCCCGGAGCCCGGGACGTCCACCCGGCCCACCGAGGGCACGTTGACGCTCCCGACCGACGGGATGTCCACCCGGCCCACGGACGGCATGTTCACGCTGCCGGTGGCCGGAACGTCGACGCGGCCGACGGACGGCATGGTCACACTGCCGGTGGCCGGGATGTCCATCCGGCCCACCGACGGCACGTCGACCCGGCCCAGGGACGAGCCGACGCCGTTCACCGAGGGGATGTCGGTCATCCGCGCGGACATCGCGGGGGCGTCCACCCGTACGGTCGTCGGGCCGTTCGACAGCGCCCCCGGGTTCGACACGTTGACCTGGTGCAGACTCGCCGTGGGGACGTCCACGCCGCCCATGTTCACCGTGGGCACGTTGACCTGGCCGAGGCCCATCGTGGGCACGTTGACCTGGGAGACGGACGGGACGTCGACCTGGCCGACGGACGGCGAGGACACGGACCCGAGGCCGTTCACCGAGGGGATGTCGGTCACCCGCGCGTCCATCGACGGCATGTCCACCCGCACCGCGGTCGGCCCGGATGCCACCGACCCCAGACTCGGTACGTCGATCCGGGCGACGCCGACCGCGGCGATGTCCCCCACGCTGAGGTCGGCGCCCCGGAGCCCGGCCACGCCGACCGTGCCGACCTGGCCGATCTGACTGACCTGGCCCAGCTGCGGCAGGGTCACATTGCCGATGCCGCCCAGCTGGGGCATGTGCACACCGCTGAGCCCGGTGACGGCGGGCAGATCGGTGATACGGGCGCCGATGGCCGGCACGGGCGCGTTGAAGGACCCGCCGAGCCCGCTCAGACCGCCGGTGAGATTGACGTTCCCGATCGAGGGCGACAGGTTCAGCGACGGCACGCTCGCCAGCCCCGCGCCGAGTCCGCCGGTCGGGGTGGGAGTGAAGCCGCTCACGTTGATGTGGGACAGGCCGCCCAGGTCGGCCCCGGGCCGCAGCAGCGTGAGCCCCGAGGCGGCGGCGCCGCTGATCTTGCTCGACGCGCCGAGGAACTGACCCCCGGCGAAGGCCCCGTACCGGTACATGCCGAAGACACCGCGGTCGATGACGCCGATCCTGAGCGCGAAGAGCAGGCCGTTGCCCATCTCGTCCGCGGCGACCGGCAGGAAGAACCGCAGCCCGTTGAGCCCGCGCACGCCGTTCAGCATCGTGCTGCCCAGTGAACTGCCCAGCCTCCCGATGCCGTTGAGGCCGCTGATCACGGTCCGCACCGCGAAGAAGCTCTTCGCACCGAGCAGGTTGATGACGGTCAGTTCGTTGGCCAACGGGACGACACCGAAGCCCTTACCGAGGCCGGCCCCGCCCATGGTGAAGCCCTTGAGTCCCGGCATGAACGTCAAGGGGGTGAACTTCATCCCGTTGATGCCGCGCAGCCCGCCGTTCAGCCACACCCCGGTGGCCCGAAAGGCGTCGTCGACACCGAACGTCATGCGGCCGAGCAGCCCGAACGCGTTGGGCCCGCCAAGGAGCAGGTTCTTGCCGCCCTGGAAGGCGGAGACACCGGCCCCCTTCAGCCCCTTGAACACCGCGCCGACGTTGATGCCCTTGGTGGTGGGCGCGATGACGCCCAGGATGGAGAGCACCAGCTCGGTGACGCTCGCCTTGCCCTGGGAGAAGTCCACCGCCGTCTTGATCAGCAGCGCCACGTTGAGCCCGATGGCGAACAGCGCCAGCGGACCGCCGACGATGATCGCGGGGATGATGAGGATCAGCGCCAGCCAGCCCAGCGCCTTCCAGAACTCCTCGCACTCGTCGATCGGCGAGGCGATGCTCTCCGCCGCCGTGGTCAGCGCGGAGGCTGCCGTCTCGGCGGCCTCCGACAGGATGTCCCCCGCGTCCTCGGCGGTGGACTTGTGCGTCTCGCGTCCCTCGTCGTCGTCCTCGGCCAGCGCGGCCGCCGCGGTCAGGGCGGCGTCGGCCCGCTGCTGCTGGGTGCGCATCACGCCGACATAGGTCCGCAGCGCGGCCTGGGCGTCCTCGTGGGCCCGGCGGAACGTGGTGACGTAGTTGCGCAGATCGCCGTCGATCACCTTGCGCAGCGCGTCCGCCGTCTCGCCGATGAAGGCGCCGTCCGTGGTGTTCTTGATCTCCGTCAGCCCGGAGTCGATGGTGTCCGCCAGGGTGACCAGTTCGCCCTGCGAGGTGATGATCTCGTCGATCCGGGCGGCGTCGCCCGGGGTGGGGTCGCTGCCGAGGTCGAGCGCGCTCCAGTCGGCGGGACGAGCCATCGGGGGCGCCTCCTTCTGCTTCCGGGACGTGCGTACGGGCCCGTCATACGGGCCGTCATCTGTACCGTCCACGCACCAGGACCCCGAGATGGTTCAACGCACGGGAAAACAGTGTCGGTTGAACCTTCCTGGGGTCCTGGTGCGTGGACGGGGCGGAAGAGGCGGACGGCACATCAGGAGGTACGACGCGTGGCGGACTTCTCCATCGACTACTCGGCCCTGCACACGGTCCAGAAGAAGATGCACGACCTGGCCGACCAGGCCGACTCGGGCGGCGCGACCGGAGCGTTCAAGGAGGTGGGCGAGGACACCTCCAGCGAGCGCAGGGCGGTCTTCGGCGACTCCGGTCTCTCCTCGGCGTTCAACCTCTTCTACCGCCGCTCCAGCTCCCGTACGAAGCAGGCCAAGGACGGGCTCGGCCAACTGGCCGACGTCTTCAGCTCCGTTGCCAACACCTTCTTCGACGCCGATTCCCAACTCTCCAGCGCGGCGGGGCTGATGGGCTCCAGCATCGGCCTCGACGACTGGAAGAACGACACGGAGGCGTACGAGGACTGGCAGGAGGACAAGACGGCGTGGGACGCCTACCTCGACGAGATCGGCGCCGGTGATTACTTCGACCAGCACCCGGACGCCGACATCGGTGAGGTCTGCCGGGCCGACGGCGCCCCTTCCTGGTGTGAGACCTGGCAGAACGACACGGACGCCCCCGATCCGCCGGGCCCCGCGCCGGAGAAGCCCGCCGACGACCCGCCGACCACGTACTCCTACGAGGACGAGAACGGGAAGGTCGAGGTCAAGGTCGAGCTGAACGACCAGTACGACGTCATGAAGGAGACGTCGACGATCACCACCCCCGACGGCCAGTCGTACACGTCGGTCACCACGTACGACTCCGCCCCGAAGATCATCGATCCGGAGGGCAACGGCACCAAGGACGCCTTCGACGCCCGCGACTACACCATGGTCACCACCTACGCGGACGGTTCGAAGACCACCAGCGTCTTCGCGATCGGCGACGACGGCTCGGGAACCATGACGAGCACCGACCAGGACGGCAAGGTCACCGTCTCCACCCGCTCCGGCCCGGACGCGGAATGGGTGACCCCCGAAGACGACGACGAAGAGTAGAGACCGGGAAAGGACCCCTCCCCCATGGCAGCCAACATCAGCCTCTCCTATACCGAGATCGAGCGTGTGGCCAACCTGCTGGACACGAGCGTCGACCAGACCCTGGTCCCGCGCATGGACGAGGCCAAGCAGGAAGTGGACACCCTCCTGGACACGGCCCTGATCCTCACCGAGTCCAGCCCCGCCCTCCAGGTGCAGTACGAGAAGTTCACCACCTCTCTGAAGGAGGCCACCGACAGCATCAAGGGCTACGCCGAGCAGTTCCGCAAGATCATGGAGTCGGTGAAGGGGATGGACCACGACATCGCCGAGAAGGTCAACAGCAGCGGCCAGTAGCCCTCCGGGCAGGTCGCCGGTCCAGTAGCCCGAGCAGTCGGACACCCCTCAGGAGGATCACGATGGCAGCAGGAAATCCCGATGTCCTTTTCGATTACGACGAGATCGCCCGGGCCGCCACGGCCATGGGCAACAAGCTCACCGACATCTCCAACGAACTGGCCGACCTGGAGACCACGGTGAGCGGCCTGCTCCAGGACGGCCTCGTCTTCGAGAAGGCCAGCCCCGCGCTCAAGGACGCGTACGACGCCTTCAGCAAGCAGATGAAGTCCTCGGCCAGCAACATCGGGGAGTACGGCAAGAGCTTCCAGGACATCGGCGACTCGATCGCCCAGTCCGACCAGGACATCGCCAACGAGGTCATCAAGGCCCAGAACGAGGCGAACGCCTGACCCGGTAACGGGAGTAATGGCAAAGGGGGGTGGGGGGGCCGGGCCCCGCCCCCCCCCCCCCCCTTCTGTTCTCTTATTCCTCCAGCGCCCGGGGCGGGAGCGGGTAGCCCATCGGGGGGGGCGCCGCGCCCGCCCGCCACCCCCGCCCCGG